>CAWVBA010000003.1:0-262234 GCA_963927425.1 uncultured Atopobiaceae bacterium
ACAGTCGAGCGCTGCGTCAGGTACGCCCGGAGCAGCGGCTGGGCCGCCGAGAAGATCCCGGCGTCCGTGCAGGCGACGGCCGCCGCGCGCAGGCGCTCCGAGAGCCGCTCCGTTTTGCCCGCGGGCAGGCCCGCCGCCTCGAGCGCGCGCGTGAGGCGCTCCCCCGTGAGCCTGGCGGGATCGAGGCGGCTCGCGGCGAGCGCCTCGCGCTCGCGCTCCACAAGCACGGAGAGCTCGCGGCGGGCGGACCCGGCCTGCGCGCGGCCCAGCTCGATGCAGCGCCGGTAGCAGGCAATGGACGCCTCCACCATGCCGAGGTCGTACACCAGCGCGGCAAGACGATAGAGGCAGAGGGAGAGGCCGTCCACGGTCGCGCAGCGCGTCGCGGCGCCGCACACCGCGCGCACCGCCTCGTCGGCCCTCCCCAGATCGCGCAGGCAGTCCGCGCGCGCGATCGCCGCCTCGACCGTGCACGGCGCGAGCTCCACGGCGCGCTCGGCATGGGCGAGCGCCCGGTCGAGGCCGCCGGGCAGCCCCAGCCGCCGCTCGAGCACGGCCGCGTACTGGTGCGCGAGGAAATAGGCGTCGGGCACGAGCCGCACGACGCGGCCGTCGGCGCAGTCGAGGTTGTAGGCCACGCGCTCGGGGACCGAGCGGAAGTAGCGATGGACACGCAGGTCATCGTCGCGATACGCGTCGTCCTTCTCGACGTCCCCGAGCGCGCCCTCGAGCAGGTTCACGACTCTGGCCAGCTCCGCCTGGTCGGACTCGCCCAGCGCGGCGACGAGCGGCCCCGCCTGCCGCACGGCGCGCTCGAGCGGCGAGCCGTTGACGAAGCACTCGATGAGGCCGTCCGCGTCCTCCACGTCCAGCTCGCCCGCAACGAGGGGCGCGCGTCGGTGCGCGCGCACGCCTCGACGACCGAGGCGTCCGTGGCGGTCGCGCGCAGCTCGGAGAGGGCCGTCACCGCGTCCTCCGTCGTGTCGCCGAGGCCGCCGAGGTCGTCCGCGACGCGCTCCCACGCGTCCCAGCGCGCCGCGCTCTCCGCGATGCCCAGCTCGGAGCGCACCTGCGCCCCGCAGGCGCGCACGACCGCCTCGGGGCAGGGCTCGTCGGAGAGCTCCACGGGGCGATGGCGCTCGGCCGGACGCAGCTGGGCGTCGGCAAACGACAGCAGCGGCGCGACGGGGGCGAGCCAGCCGTCCGCGGCGGGACGATAGCGCAGCTCGGCGGAGGGCTTGGGCAGGCCGCCCTCGCGCGGGGCGGCCGCCATGCGCTCGAGCGAGGAGCGCGTGAGGTCCGCGGAGAGGACGCAGTCAACGGAGCCTTCCTCATGGCAGCTCACGACCACGCGACGAATCGCCGGCGAGGCGGCAAGCGCCGTCCGGGCCAGGAGCAGCGCCAGGTCGTACACGTACGCCCGGGCAAGCGCGTCGCGCTCCGCCTTCGGCGCGAAGGAGAAGGCCGCCGGCCGGGGCACGGCCGCCCTCACCCCGAGCAGGCCCTCGGAGACGTTGAGCCTGAAGTCCGCGACCATGCGGAAGGGCACCGGCAGGTTCTCCAGGGCGTCGGCAAAGGCCACGCGCGCGGCCCACTCGCCCCGGGGGTCGGCGCCCTCGGTGACGGCGGCAAGAAAGCGGCTGCCCGGGTGGCGCACGGGCTCCAGGTGCGATACGCCGGCGAGAAGGACGTGCAGCCGCTCGTCCAGCGTGGCGGGCGGCTCGGCCATCTTGGCTGCATCCTGCCCGAGGTTGAGGGCGGCCTCGACGGCCCAGACGCGGTCCGCGTCCGCCGGCGCCGGCAACGCGCCGTCCCCTGATACGAGCCACCAGCGGCCGCTGCGGGCGAGCCTGCGGGCGCCGCAGCGCGGCTCGTCCGTCCAGTCCGCGAGCCCCGTGCGCCGCACGAGCTCGCACTGGTCGGCGAGCATCTGGTCGGGGGCGTCCACGATGAAGTAGCGCAGCGTCGCGAGCGCGTCGTCCGAGCGCGGGAGCACCTGGTCGAGCGGCGGGATGCCACCGCCCGGGCGCGCGGGGGCGGGCCGCGGCGCGGGGGCGGCGGGCCGCACGGTCTTCTCGGCCCCCTCGTCCTGCCGCGGCGCGCGGGGCGACGCCGACCGCCCGCGGCCGCGCAGCCGCAGCGCCACCTCCACGACCCCGAGCGTCACGAGCGCGACCCCCAGAAGCATGCCCCGGGCGACGTCGCGCATCTCGTAGGCGTCGCGCCAGCCCGCGCCGGTGTGGGACGGGTCGCCGGCGATCGAGGTGAGCTGGAGCCCGGCGTACGCGAGCACCAGCACCCCCGCCGCGATCAGCGCGGGACCGACCCATGCGGAAGCGCGGCTCCCCTCTCCCCCGGCCATCGAAACCCCCTTGCGTCGCGGCAACCTGAAAGCCAATTCTACCCAATGGGGCGATGGGCCACGCGGCGCCGAGCCGCTACTTCCCCCCGCCCGCGGGTGCGCCGCCAGGTAGACGCGACGGATGTGACTGCGGTCGAGGTGCGTGTAGAGCTGCGTGGTGGCCACGTTGGCATGCCCCAGGAGCTCCTGGACCACGCGCAGGTCCGCCCCGCCCTCCAGGAGGTGCGTGGCAAAGCTGTGGCGCAGCGTGTGCGGGTGCAGGCCCGAGATCCCCACGACCCGCCCGTACTTCTCGACGATCGCGTGAACGGACTGCCGGGAGAGCCGTCCGCCCCGGGCGTTGAGGAAGACCGCGTCGCACGGTCGGCGCCCCACGAGCGCGCCGCGCCCGCGGTCGAGGTAGGCCTCGAGCGCCGTCGTGGCCGCGCCCAAAATCGGCACCACGCGCTCCTTGGAGCCCTTGCCCAGGACGCGCAGCACGCCCTCGTCGAGCAGGACGTTGCGGCAGTCGAGCCCCGTGAGCTCGCTCGCGCGCAGGCCGCAGCCGTAGAGGACCTCCAGTGCCGCGTGGTCGCGCAGGCCGGCGGGCGTGGCCGGGAACGGCTGGTCGAGCAGGCGCGCCGCGTCCTCGCGCGAGATCACGTCGGGCAGGCGGCGCGGCTTGGCGGGCAGTGGCAGGTCGGCCGTGGGCAGCGTGCGCGCGATCTCGTCGGTGAGCATGAAGCGGTGGAAGCCCTTGACGGCCGACGCCGCGCGCTCGACCGACGAGGCCGCCAGGCCGCTCCCCGCGAGGTCGGACACGTGCTCCTCCACCAGCTCGAGCGTCACCTCGTCCGGGCTCGTGATGCCCCGCTCGTCGAGCCAGGCCACGTAGCGCGCCAGGTCGCGCCCGTAGGCGGCCACGGTGTTGGCAGAGCAGCCCCGCTCGACGGCCAGGTAGCCCAGGTACTCCTCGCGGGCGCGGGCCAGGTCCACGGTCCCGCGCCCCTAGGCGAGCGGCGTCACGTCGTGGCGCTATACGTATATCTATTGCGCGATTGCGGCGCGCACGAACTCGCGGAAGAGCGGGGCCGGGCGGTCCGGGCGGCTCTTGAACTCGGGATGGGCCTGGCTCGCCACGAACCACGGGTGCACGTCCTCGGGAAGCTCCACCATCTCCACGAGCCGCTCGTCGGGCGAGAGGCCCGAGATCCTGAGACCCGCCTCGGTGAGGCGGTCGCGGTAGGCGTTGTTGACCTCGTAGCGGTGACGATGGCGCTCGTAGACGAGCGGCTCGCCGTAGGCCTCCTCGGCAAGCGTGCCGGGCATGACCTTGCAGGGGTAGGCGCCAGGCGCATGGTGCCGCCCTTGTCGGTGATCTCGGCCTGGTCGGGCATGATGTGGATCACGGGGTGCGGCGTCTGGGGGTCAAACTCGGCCGAGCTCGCGCCGGCGAGGCCGCAGACGTCGCGCGCGAACTCGCAGACGGCCACCTGCAGGCCCAGGCAGACACCGAGGTAGGGCACGCGGCGCTCGCGGGCGCGACGGACGGCGCAGAGCTTGCCCTCGATTCCGCGCAGGCCAAAGCCGCCCGGCACGAGGATGCCGTCGGCGTCGCCCAGCTCGGCCTCCACGTTCTGCTCGCCGAGCGCCTCGCCGTCCACCAGCCGGATGTCCACGTGGCGGCCAAAGAGCACGCCCGAGTGGTGCAGACGCCTCGATCACGGAGAGATAGGCGTCCGGGAGCTGGGTGTACTTGCCCACCACGCGGATGCGCGTGACGTCCTCGCGCGCGTTGGCGGCGTGAAGGGAGCTCGTGAAGGCATACCAGCCCTCCATGTGGCACTCGTGCAGCGCGAGGCCCAGCCGGCCGCAGACCTTCTCGTCAAAGCCCTGGTCGGCCAGGTGGCGCGGCACGTCGTAGATCGAGGGGCAGTCCGAGTTCTCAAAGACGTGGTCGGCGGGCACGTCGCAGAAGCTGGCGATCTTGGCGCGGATGTCGGCGTCCACCTCGTGGTCGGAGCGGCAGACGATGAAGTCGGGCTGCAGGCCAAAGGAGCGCAGCTCGCGCACGCTGTGCTGCGTGGGCTTGGTCTTGACCTCGTGGGCCGCGGCGATGTAGGGCACCAGGCTCACGTGGATGAGGCAGGTGTCCTCGGCGGGCTGCTCGCGGCGGAACTGACGGATGGCCTCCACGAAGGCCTGGCCCTCGATGTCGCCGATCGTGCCGCCGAGCTCGGTGATCACCACGTCGGCGCCGGTCTCGTCCTCCACGCGGCGGAAGCGCTCCTTGATGGCGTCCGTGACGTGCGGGATGACCTGTACCGTGCCGCCGAGGAAGTCGCCGGCGCGCTCGCGGGAGATGAGGCTCTGGTAGATGGCACCGGTCGTGAAGTTGGACTCGCGGGTGAGGTTCTCGTCGATGAAGCGCTCGTAGTGGCCGAGGTCGAGGTCGGACTCGTAGCCGTCCTCGGTGACGAAGACCTCGCCGTGCTGGAACGGGCTCATCGTGCCCGGGTCCACGTTGAGGTACGGGTCCGCCTTCTGCATCATGACCTTGTAGCCGCGCGCCTTGAGAAGGCGCCCGAGCGAGGCGGCCGTGATGCCCTTGCCGAGCGACGAGACCACGCCGCCGGTCACGAAGATGTGCTTTGCCATGATGGGGGACCTCCCGTAGACGCACGCGCCACAGGGCGCGCTACCGTTTCCACGGGTCTCCATGGTAGCGCGGGGCGGCCGTGGCGGCGCCCCCGGCGGCCGATTCCGACGCACGAGCGAAACATTGCGACACACGACGGACACGCCGCGGCCCGTCGGCCGAGGGCGGGAGCCCTCACACGTCGAGAAGCTCGAGAAACTCGCGGGGGTCAAAAACCGGCACGAACGACGCCCGGAAGGCCGAGGCGTCACGCGTCACGACGGCGACGAGCCGCTCCCGCTCCGCGAGCCGACGGACGAGCGCGTCCTCAAAGTCGGGCTCGTCGCTCACGACGCTGGGGGCCAGGTCAGACCCGCGCAGGTCAATCGGCGTGATCGGCACGCATTCGATGAGGCCGCGCAGCAGCTCGCGGGCAGCGGCCTCGCTGCCGAGCGAACGGCGGAGGATGTAATAGGCGTCCTTGTACGACGACGCGGGCGCCACGAGCACCCCATCCGCGGCGAGCGCCGCATGCACGAGGCGGCGCGCAACGTCATGCTCCGCCCTCCGGGCATCCAGATAGTCGAGAAGAACGTTGGTGTCGAGCAGGACGCGCCGGGGCTCAAGAAGCTCATCGCGCGGCTCGCGGCCCAGGACGGGGCCCGCGACCAGGTCCTTCTCACCCCTGGGCATAGCGCTCCTCAAGCGCGTCCGCCAGCAGATCGCCCGCGGGGGCGGCGGCGTACGCGGGGTCGGCCGGAGCGCGCAGGGTAAGCTCGTCGGCACGCCGCTCGAACGCGAGCATCCGCTCGTCCGGGGCGGGACCGGCCCCCGGCTCCAGCTGCGGCAGCAGGCCCGTGCGTGCGACGTAGTCCACGACGTCGCGCACAAGACCGGAGAACGTGGTCCCCCGCCGCGCGAGCGTGCGCTCGGCAAGCCGGAGCGCCCCGGCGTCAACGCGCACGCTTCTCGTCTGCATGGCGGACATGACACTCCTTTCGACGCCCTCAGTGTAACACGCGTGTTACAGCCCAGTCGCACACGGAAAGGCAAGGAGCGTGGGCGAGAAGGACGGCGCTACAGGTACTGGCGCCAGTCGTCGTCCTCGTCCTCGACGGCCTCCGCGGCCCGCGCCGCCTCTGCGGCGGCCCGCTCGGCGCGACTCACGTACGGCGCGTCGTTGACCTCGGGAAACGTTGCCAGCGCGTGCTCGAAGACCTCGAGGTTCTCGTCCGCGCGGCCGCGGGGCACCGCAAAGATCACCTCGCGCGCCACGTGCGCGCCGCTCGCGAGCTCCGCGCGGAAGGCCTCCGCCATCTGCGCCGCGTCCCCGCCAAAGGCGCCGCAGCCAAACGCCCCCAGCACGAGCCGCTCGTGGCCGAGGTCGTCGGCGATCGCGAGCACGAGGCGCACCCGGTCGCGCACGGCCGCGGCGAGCGCCTCCTCGCTCACGTGGTACTCCTCGCGCGCGACGCGCGCGTTGGGCGCCGCCGCCACGATCACGTCCGCGTAGGAGTGATAGCCGTCGCGCTCAAAGCGCACGCGCGGCACCGCAAGCGCGCGGTTGCGGTAGAGCCCGCAGTTGACGTAGCGCCGCCGGTTCTCCGCGTACCAGTCGCGCCGCGCGGCGAGCACGTTGTAGAGGAAGCTCTCGGCGCACAGCGCCTCCTCCTGCGCCCAGGCGCCGCGCTCGTAGCCGCCGCCGGGGCTCACGAACGACGCAAAGTCCAGCACCGCGAGGTCGCACGCCGAGGCGATCCCCCGCCTCGCGCGAGCACGGCCGCCACGCTGTCCTCGTCCACGACCGTCACCTGCGGAATGCGGCCCTCCACCTGCGGCGTGGGCGCGCCGTCGTAGACGCGCGTCGCGCGCGACGCCGCCTCGATCTCGCCGCCAAAGCGCGCCGCCATCTCCTCGATGTGCCGCCGCGCCAGCTCCGCCCTGCTCGGACCGCGTCCCTCGCGACGAACGTGCCGCCCGCCCCTCTCGGCCATGACCGCTCCTCTCGATCGCTTTGCGCCATTCTCGCACAACGCGCCCGGTGGCACAGCCCGACGACCCCCGCTCATGACCCCAATGACCACTGAGGCCCGGCACCTCACCGCTCGAACGCGGAGCGCAGGGCAGCGGCGCCCTCGGCGGAGACCGGACGGAAGCTCACCTCGCCGCACTCGTGCTCGCGCCGCTCCAGCACCACACCGCCCTCGACGGCCTCGCTCGCGAGCACGCGCGCCCGCAGCCGGAACGCGCCCGTCTCGTCCAGGCCCGCGCCCTCCACGGCCGCCGACGCGCACGAGTAGCGCTGGTCCACGTAGCGGCCCGACCACAGCCGCGCGCCGGGCATCTCAACGACCACGCCCCCGGGTCCGGCCGTCACGCCCACCTGCACGACGCGCGGCTCGCTCGTCGTGGCCTCGGCCCGGATCGCGCGCGCCAGCCACAGGACGAGCACCACGGCAAGAAGCGAGAAGGTCACGCCAAAGACGAGCCCGAGGATGAGCGTGCAGACGAGAAGGACCTCCGCCACGGCCATCGCCGCGAGCCGGCCGCCGCGCGGCGCGCGGCTCACCTGCACGTAGGCGGGGACCGTCACCGTCCGGCCGACGCCCGCGCCGCCCGCGCCCGCGTGCCCAACGACGCCCATGCCCTCACCCCAGCGAGATGCGCTGGTACTCGTCCTCGAGGGGATCGTACTTATCGGCCGCCTCGGACAGGGCGCTCGACAGGTCGCGCAGCATGCTCACGTACTCGTCGATGGCCACGTCCCAGTCAGTGTCGATCTTCTCGAAGAAGCGGTCGATGCCGTGGAGACCCAGTCGCCCCTCAGAGTGGCGAGATGCGAGACGAGGCTCTCCTTGGAGCTCTGGAGGTTGTCGGCCACGCTGTCGATGGCCGTCGCCTGATTCCGCAGGTCAGAGACGTCGTATCCAAGCTTGTCCGCCATGCCCATCACCTCTTAGTGTTGACCTGCGGGCCGAGCGACGCCGCCTTCTCCCGCAGCGTGCGCGCCTCGTCCCCGTTGCCCTGCGCCTCCAGGACGTCCGCCTTGAAGGCGTAGCCCGCCGCGTTGTCCGGGGAGAGGCCGATGATGTGGTCGGCCAGGTCGAGCGCGCGGTCATACTCGCCCAGCTCCTTGTGGCACATCAGGCGGTACGCGTAGCCGTCCACAAGGCCCGGGTTGGAGATCGTGATGCGACGCAGCACGCCAACCGCCTCGCGGAAGGCCGCCTGGGCCTCGTCCTCCCTGCCCAGCTCCTTCATGGAGGCCGCCTTCCAGTACACGGCCGCGGCCCTGGTGCGCGCATCGACGTCCCGCTCGCCCGTCAGCACGCGGTCGGCGTAGCGCTCCGCCTCCTCAAAGCGGCGCGTCCCGCCGCACTCGGTGATGAGCAGGAAGAGCGTCTCGTCAGAGGCGTCCCCCAGCTCGGCGGCGCGCTCGAGCTCGGCGATCGAGGCGTCGAGGTCCTTGCTCCCCGCAAGCGCAATCGCCCTCTGGAAGGCTATGTCGTGCAGCAGGGCGTCGGAGCCGCCCGCCAGCCCCTCGGCTCGGTCGAGCTCGGGCAGCGCGTCGACATATCGCTCGAGCTCGTTGAGGACACGGGCCCTGGTCAGGTGCAGGGTGGGGTCATCAGGGAAGCGCCCGACCGCACGGTCGATCGAGGCGAGCGCGGCGTCGCCGTCCTTGCTCTGGACGAGTATCTGCGCCTCCACGATGTAGGGCTCGGCGGAGTCGGGAAGCAGGTCCTCGACCTCGCGCAGGCAGGAGACCGCCTCGCGCGGCTGCTCGCGGAGCAGCAGGATCTGGGCCTTGTCCAGATAGAGCTGCGCGTTCAACGGCTCGAGCTGAATCGCCTTGTTCGCGTAGCGGACGGCCTGCACGTAGTCGCCGGCGTCCACGAAGATCGCCTGGAGGATCTGGTACATCTCGGTCGTCGCGCGCCCACGCTGCTCGCAGCGGTTGAACTCGCGGACCGCCTCGGCGTTGTGCCCGCCGAGGAACAGCGCGCAGGCAAGGCCATAGAGTGCCTCGTCGGAGCCCTCCCGGGCGAGAAGGGCCTTCTTGAACTCATCGACGCCCGCATCCACCTCGCCGAGGTTCACGTACGCGTTGGCGAGGTTGAAGTGGGCCTCGTAGTTTCCCTTGTCCAGCTTGAGCACACCGATGAAGGCGTCGCGGGCGGCCTCGTAGCGCTGCGCCGCCATGAGCTCGATTCCCTGCTGGATCCTGTCTTGAATCTCTTCGGTCATGTGACCTCCCCTGCGCGCACGCGCGCGTCGTTGCTCAACCGTCCGCTAGAGACGGACCTCTCGCCCCGCCGAGCGCGGGCCGCGCTCGGCGACGCCCGTCTGACGCAGGTAGGCCATGAGGTCCGGATCATAGAAGGGATAGAAGCGCATGAAGCTCACCTGGTTCATGGCCTCAAAGGGGACCGCCGCCGCGCGCGACGGGTCGTCGTAGTGCCAGTCGCGCACCGCCCCGGGCGTGACGGCGTCGATCACGAGCTGGCGGCGCTTGGCGTCCCACCACCACGCGCAGCCGGGCAGCCACGCCATCGCCACGTCCTGGCCGGCCGGGCTCGGGTCCAGCCGCCGGTGATAGCGCATCACGAGCCAGCCGTTCTCCACGACGATCGACTCCCCCGAGGTCTGGCGCGCGGGCGCGCTGCGATGCCGCAGCGTGCCGCCGATGAGGATGAGTGCCGCCGTGAGCAGCACCGCCGCGATGCCCAGGCACACGGCGAGGCGCGTCATCTCGGGGCGCTCCCCCAGCTCGTAGACCTCCGTGGCGAGCGCGGAAAAGTCGATGGCGAGCGCCACGTAGAGCGCCACCCCAACGAGTCCCGCCACGCAGAGCGCCGCTACGGCAAGGCCCACCTTGCCCTGCGTCCAGTCACGCCACCAACCGTGGTTCCACGTGCGCTTCTTCTCGGGATTCACCGTGAACGTCATGAGTCCTACTTTCCTTTGGACAAGAGCTCGCCCCAATCGTAGCCGTTGCTCGCCGCGTTGAGGTAGGTGCCGGGCAGGCTCACGTTGGGCACCGCGCTCTTGAACCCCGACGAGATGTCCGAGAGCCCCTTGAGGATGTCGCCCATGTCCCCGTTCTTGATGCCGTCGCCGAGGGTATCAAAGGTCTCGTCGGCGCGGGTCCCAAACTTGGTGAGGCCGGAGATGCTCTTGAGGCGCTTGATGGGCACCTCGGGGTCGTCCGACGCGTTGAAGTTGAAGAGGTTGGGCTTGAACTCAAACAGCTCCTTCCCGTCTGCCCCGATGACCGGGCTGCCCTTGTCGTCGAGCTTGGGCTTGAGCCCCAGCGACCCCTTCAGGTTGCGGATGACGTTGGTGTCCCCAAAGTCGTAGCCGGTCACCTTGCCGTTCGTCTTGACCTGGCCGAGGCCGCCGATGGAGGTGACGATGCCGGCAAGGTCCGCGACGAGCCCAAAGCCCTCGAAGAAGTTCTGCAGCCCGCGGTTGGTGGTGTTCTGCTTGAACCAGCCGCTGAGGCTCGAGCCCTGGCTGCGGTAGCGCGCGAGGCCGGGCTCGGTGCTGTTGAGGAACAGGGCCTGCCCGGAGGAGTAGATCGTGGCAAACGCGTCGAGCACGCTGTCCAGCGCCACAAAGGCGGTGAGCCCCGCCATCAGGCAGGCGATAAACCCGCTCGCCGGGAAGAGTGCCACGGCGGCGATGACCGCCAGCGTGGCCGAGGCCACGCTCAGGACGATGTCGAGCACATACCGCCCCTCCCCCCGCTTGAAGAAGTCGTAGACCTTCGTCAGGGCGAGGCCCAGCCCCTCCTTGAGCGTGCCCACCCAGTTGAACGCGTTCTTGAGGAAGGTCGCAGCGTCGGAGTCGCCCAGGACAAAGTTCAGGGCCTCGTGGAACACGTAGCCGACCTTGTCCCAGAAGGAGAGGTCCTCGGCCCGGCTGTCCGCGACGCGGCCGATGCGCTTTGCGACCCAGGCATCCGCCTCGGAGGCAGCGCTCGAGAAGTCCTCGATCTCCCTTGCGACGCTGCGGTAGGAGCTCGCCCTGCTCCGCAGCTCCGCCGCCTTCTGGGAGGCCAGCGAGGCCGCGGTCGCGGTGTTGGCACTCGAGCCGCCCGAGAGCGAGCCAAGAGGCGTGTTCACCTTTCGGGGAAGCTCGTCGGCGTAGTCGTCCATCCGATCGGCGACGTCACGGCACTTCCGCGCCGCGTCCTCCAGGCCGCTGAAGTCAATCTTGACGTTTGCCATGTCAGTACCTCGATCCCACGGAGACGCTCACCGTTGCATCCGGGCTGTCGGCGAGAAGGCGCGCCGTCGCCACGTAGGACGAGCGGGCGGTCTGCGCCGCGGCCTCTCGGCTGCGCGCGGACGAGAGGCTCGCGTTGGCGTCCGAGATGCACTGGTCGCAATGGATGACCTCGTTGACCAGCGAGGCATAGGCGCTCGAGCTGAGCGCGTCGGTGTCGGTCGAGCGCTCACGGTCCTCGTGAATCTGGGAGAGCAGGGCGCTCTCGTGACCAAAGCCGCTCGTTGCGTCGCCGATCAGGCTGGAGGCCGACGCCTGGACGCCGTTGACACCGGAGGCGCTGTCGTTCAGGGTCCCCTCGAACGACCGGAGCACCGCCTGTATCTCGTCACGCCTTCGCTCGTAGAGGTCTATCTTGCCCTGGGCCGCGGACGCGGCGGCGCGCGCGGCGTCGATGTCGCGCTCCGCCTGCCCGATGTCGCGCAGGCTGTCACGTATTCTCTGGTCAGTCGTGGCCATGATGCCCCCTTAGAATCTTCCGCCGCCGGAGGCGCTCGCGGTGGCGGCCCCGGCGACGCTGCTGTTGAACGCCTCGCTGATGGAGTCCGCCAGGCCGCCCACCGCTCCCACGACGCCGTCCGCGGCGCCCGATTCGGGCGTTCTTCCGCCGCCGCCCGCGCCGGTCGTGGACGTCGCGGATGAGGAGTCCGACGACGCCGTAATCTCGTTCGAGGAGATGGCGGTCGCGAGCTCCTGGTCGGCCGTGAGAAAGACGCCCTCCGCATCCACGAGCGCGTCGTAGACCGACCAGAACTCCTCCGAGATGTCCTTCATCTGCCGCTCGACCGCATAGCAGAGGTTGGAGAACTCGTCTCGTCCGCCGCCCACCCAGTTCTGCATCGCAATCGACTTGCTCGTCGCTATCAGCGTCTTGAGGTTCTCGACGTCGTTGGCAATCTCGCGCGCAGCCACCTCGACGTCGCTGAAGTGCTCGGTGTCAAGTCTTGTCAGAGCCATGTCATCACTCCCCTCTCGTTGTGCCCGTCATGCGCGGAGCACGTCCCTCAGCAGCTCCGCCGAGGCGCGAATCCCCGCGGGCATGTCCCGGACGCTCCGGGCATACGCCGCGTCAACGTCCGCGGCCCGCTCGAAGGCGCGCTCAATGTCAGCCTTGTGAACGTCGTTCAGGTCGATCTGCCGGCGGATGATCTGGTCGATGTTCCGCTCGCAGTCCCAAAGCCCCAGCCAGGCGCCAAAGTCCTGGAGACGATAGGTCACGTCCCACGTGGAGCAGTCATACCAAGGCTCGGCGTCCACGCTCGCCACCACCTGAAGGAGCTCCTGCTTGCGCGCGTCCGACCAGTCGCGCAGCTCGGTCTGGCGAATCAGGACCGCCTCCTGCGCCCGCTCGCCCGAGGCAATCGCCCCGCGCACATCGGAGCCCGCGGCGCCGAACGCGGCGATCCACTCGCCATCGACGTCCAGCCCCAGCAGGTCGAGGATGGCCTCCGCAGCAACGTCTCGGGTGCCCTCGTTGCGCAGCAGCTGGACGAGAAGGGCGATGAGCGCGTTCGTCCCCAGGTGGGCCCCGACGTTGGTGATGGGGTTTCCCAGGGCCGCCGTGAGGTCAAGGTCGGACCCCGCGAGCTCCCGCAGCAGCTCCTCCAGGCCCGGGTAGTCGGCGAGCACCCCCACGAGCACGCCAAACTCCTCGGGGTGATCCTCGATGTAGCCCAGGAAGTCGCCGCCAAACGCGGCGCTCAGCACCTCGACGACGGCGCTCTGATGGCGCTCGGGAACGTTGTTCATGACCCAGGTAGTGAAGTCGTTGATCGTCTCCCAGTAGTCCTTGGGGGCGCCGCCATCCCTGAGCGTCAGGGAGCTGGAGGATTCAAACAGAGAGAAGGGCGCGTGGTTGCTCGGGAGAAAGCTCGCATCTCCCCGCGCGTAGTTGTTGAGGAGACCGAGCCCCTCCCCGTCCTGCGTGGACGCGGTGAAGACGATGGTCCCGGCCACGGGGATGAGAAGGCTGCTCACGAAGTCGCCCTCGTAGTTGTACGAGAAGATCTTGTCCCGGCGCTCGGCGATCTGGGTGGCGTACTTCTGGTGGAAGTTGCTGCCAAAGCCCTGGCCGTCGAAGGAGTAGCACGCGTCCACCCGCTCGTCGGTCACCGCCGTGTAGGCGGCCTTGTTGCCGCCCTTGGAGTGCCCCGAGACGATGACCTGGCCGTCGTCGGTGCCGTACTTGTCGATCATGAGGTCGGCATAGGCGGCCGCACGGCGCTGGGAGTCCGTGTCGGTCTCGATGAGCCCCTCGAAGTTGTCCTGCCACTCGGCGGCATCCTCGGTGCCCTTGAACACGATGTAGAGGTCCCCGGTCTCGCCGTCGGAGAGCGTCAGGTTGGTTCCGGTCTGGCGATAGTCCTCGCGGTTCTGTTCTGGAGCAACGCTTGGCACTCTCTTGGACTCCGTGAAATCGGAGACACTGAGGTTGGCAATCTGGGGGTCGGCGAGGGCTTCATCGACAAGCGTCCTATACTCGGCATCGCTTACGTATTCGTCATGTGCGTCCGACGAGAAATCGTCTTGCATATGCGTAAGCAGGTCCCGCATGGTTGGGCTGAAGTCCCACGCCGACACGGATGCGTCAGAACTCGTCTCGGACCAGCAATCGTAAGCTTCCGAGAACCCGGGCTGATATATCAGCGTGTTCAGCATGGCCAGCTGACTCTCGTCGAGCGACATCAGGAATCACCTTCCATCCCGATGTCAACAAAACAGTACCAGTCATAATTGCCCAGTCGCGCCTCAACAAACGCCCAGTCTTTCGTGAATCCCTCGTCGCCCACGGGAGTGGTCACTCGGCCGGCGCGAAGAACAACCCTGACTTGCCTGCTCCTGAACACGTCCGCGGCGCGCTCGAGCCGCTCGGCAAGCCCCTCCTCAGTGAGGCTCGTCGTCGGCGAGGCAAACACGTCAAACTTGGGCAGGAGGGCCGCTCCGGGATTCGCGAGGCTGGCCTCTGGGTCAATTGCCTTGTCGCCGTCGTCCGGCTCGGCATAGAAGGAGGTTCGGGAGACCTCGCTCCCCCAGACGACCTCCCCCTCGGCGAGATCCCCAAAGCCCTTGGAGAAGGCCTCGGCCGCGACCACCCTGAGCTGCGCGTCCAGACGCACGCTGACGTAGTCGTCGGACCAGTCGGGGTCGTCCCCCAGCCGATAGACGGCGCTGCACTCGGCATCCGTCGCGGGGCCCGACTCCACGACGAGCGTCACGCTCACCCTGTCCGGGGAGATTGCGGAGGCATACTGGGTCACCGCGTCCACGGCCCGGAACCGCTCGCCGTAGCGCTCGGCGAGATAGTCCTCGGCCGCCTCGGCGCCGCGCACGTCGCTCCCCGCGCGCCCGCTCTCGCGCATGCTCTCGATCTCGTCCTCGGACTTCCCGAGGTTCCGCGCGACCTCGAGGTCGCGCTCCGTCAACTCCGAGTCCATGTCCAGCCATGAGGGCGCGCAGCCCGCAAGCGCCGTCAGCCCGACCACGGCCGCGACTGTCGCGAGCGCCTCTCTTCTCGTCAACCGAGCACCTGCCATCGCCCTCACCCCTCGCCCCGGACGTCAATCGCCGACGAGACGCCCTCGTCGGCCGCCTGGAAGGTCTCGAGCGCCGAGCTCACCTCGGCGCGGGTTCTCCCGATTGTATCCGCCAGGGCGGACGCAAATTCGATCACCGCCGCGCCCACGTCCACGAGCGCGGTCGCGCCGTCGCCCACCGAGAGGTCGGCGACGTAGCTCGCGCTCGCGAGCTCCCGCGCGCGCCCCTCCAGATCCGCCAGCCGCTTCTCGACGTCGCGGACCTCCTCCGCCGTCACGGCTATCTCACCGTTGGTCGGCATGGTCACACCTCCGCGTCAAAGTCGGCGTCAGCTGCGTCCAGATCCTCGAGGTAGCCGTTCGTCCTGGTCACGAGCGTGGCGACCGTGGCGTTCAGGCCCCTCGCAGCCCTCCTGACCGTGGGCCCCAGATGCGCCGTCGCCGCGTCAAAGCGCTCCGAGCGGATGCCTCCCGCGTTGAGCCGGTCGATGAGCGCCGCGTACTCGTCGGCTATGTCGGCGATCTCGCTTCCCGACCGCACGACCATGTTCGCCAGCCGCGCGACCTCGGGGTCGGACACCTTGAGGTTCACCGTCTCACACCTCCCCCGAGCCAAGGGCCTCGCGCGCCCGCTCGCGCTCGAGCTCCTCCTGACGGGCCTGCTCGGCGCGCTGGCGGGCGATCTCCCCCTCGATCTGCGCCTGGGTCGAGGCCAGCTGGGCGCGCGCCTCTTCGAGCTCGTCCGTCACCCGCTGGATGGCGGCGTCCGTGCGGCGGCACGCCTCGTCGAGGTTGTCGTTCAGCCCCCGGGAGACCTCCCCACCCAGATACTCGCCCGTGCGCTCGGCGTAGCGCCTCCCCAGGCGCGTCCCCGAGACCTCCCCGGCGCGCCGGGCGGCCGAGATCTTGCGGCCGAGCTGCTCGCGCATCTCGTCCGCGGAGGCCCCGATCCCCCGCCTTGCCTCGCAGAGGCCCTCCAGGGCGGCCGTCAGCTCGGAGATGCGGGAGCGGCAGGCGTCCTCCTGGTCATAGAGCGCAGCGAGCGACGACATGCCCCTCACGCCCCTTCCCTGACCGTGGGCAGGCGCACCTTGGAGACGTCGGTCCCGCTCACCAGGTAGGCCTGCCCCCGCTCCAGCTCGCCCTTGAACGAGCGGGCAACGGCGGCGTTGATGTCGTAGAACTTCTGCTCGCCGAGGTTGGTGAGCACAATGCCCCGCCGCTCCTCCTTGAGCTCCTTCAGAAGCGCCGGCGAGGAGAACGAGACGCTCGCGTCCGCCACGGCGGAGAAGACAAACAGGACCCGCAGCTGCGCGTACTGCTTGCGCATCGCGGTGTAGGCGCCCATCAGCTCCTTGGACTCGGAGACGTAGTCGAGCGCCTCGCGCGAGTTCACCACGACCACCAGGTACGGCTCGTCGGCGAGCGCCGCGAGGCCCCTCTCGGCCACCAGGGCGTAGCGCCGCTCCAGGCGCTCCCGCACGAGGTCGAGGACGGTGCCCACCTCGCTGTAGTCGCCGTGGTAGCCCGCCGTGAGCGCGGAGTCGCGCCAGGCGGCGAGCGGCCGGGTGAGCGAGTCCACCACGTGCAGCTCCACGGGGCGATCGAACGCGTTGCGGCGCAGGTCGGCCATCAGGGCGCGCAGCACGGGCAGCGCGGCCGCCTCGTCCTTGGAGACGATGGAGAGCGAGAACTGCGACGCCAGGTCCGCCGCCACCGGCTCCACCGTGGCGTAGCTCAGGCCCAGCGGCACCGCCGTCGCCGGCACGTCGTAGTTCTCGTAGATGAAGTCGAGCGTGAGGTCGTCCGGCACCGTGGGGATCCTGCGGGCGCGCTGGCCGGGGGTTGGCGTCGTTGACGCGCCGCACGAACGCGCGCATGGACGCCACGCGGTCCACCTCGCGCTCGCCCTCAAAGCCCAGGTAGCTCTGGAACTCAAAGACCCGCTTGTCAAAGGAGCAGAGGCGCGCGGCCGGGAACGTTCTTTGGGACGCAGGCGGCAGCGGTCGAAGACCACGCTGTACTCGTTGGAGTCGTTGCAGGTGAGCGCGATGAAGGTGGAGAAGTTGGTCAGGTACTTGAAGCCAAAGCCGCTCGTGACGCTGTTGGCCACGATGACGGAGATGCCGCAGGCGATGCCGTCGCGGCACAGGCTCACCAGCGCGTCCTCGTAGCGGTCGGCGTAGAGCTCGCGGAAGACGGAGAAGTTGTCCAGGATGAGGTAGAGGTGCGGCAGGTCCGTGTGGCCGGCCTCCAGGTAGGCGGCAAACGAGCTCACGCCCGCGTCCAGAAGCACGCGCTTGCGGGAGGCGAGCTCGCCGGCGAGCAGCTTGAAGAGGTTCTTCAGGCGCTCGTCCTCCGAGGCGATCACCACGCCGCCCACGTGCGCGAGCCCCTCCAGGTTGCGCAGGATCATCGACGCGAAGTCCATGACGTAGATCTGCGCCTGGCGCGGCGTGCGGCTCTGGGCGATCAAGCGCACGATCGTCTGGAGGAGGTTGGTCTTGCCCGTCTGGGAGGCGCCCACGATGAAGGTGTTGGCGTTGTCCACGTCAAAGAGCGCGCGGTCCTGGAGCTGGTTGTCCGGGTCGTCGTAGATGCCGAGCGGCACGCGGCCGCCCACCATGCGCGCGTCCTGCGGCAGCGCCACCCGCTCGGGCAGCGGCGGCAGGCAGATGTCGGGCAGCTTTTCCACGCCGGTGCGCTCACAGTAGCGCGCCACGTGCGCCACCACGGCGTCGAGCTGCGTGAGCGCGCCCTCGTCGTCGTGCGCGCGGCGGCGCTGGTAGACGGGCACGCGCCGACCGGAGAGCTCCACCTCGTAGAGCGCGAACTCGCGCACGTCCTCGTCGTCGGTGTGCTCGGGCGCGCCGCTGTAGGCGGACTGGAACAGCTCGAACGTCTCGTTGTTGCCCACCTGCAGATACGCCCGGCCCGGCTCCTTGATCTCGGCCGCGAGCGGCGACTTGATGACCTCGTTGGAGTCCTCGCGCGACTGCACCTTGAGGCAGAGCTTGAAGCGGGAGTTTGACCAGATCTGCTCGTTGACCTGGCCGGAGGGCTTCTGCGTGGCCAGGATCAGGTGCACACCGAGCGACCGTCCGATGCGCGCCGCGCTGATCAGCTCGCCCATGAACTCGGGCTGCTCGGCCTTGAGCTCGGCAAACTCGTCCACCACGAGCACCAGGTGCGGCAGCGGCACCGCCACCTCGCCGGCCTTGTGCTTGCGGATGTAGCCGCTGATGTGGTTGACGCCCGCCTCGGCAAAGAGGCGCTGGCGGCGGCGCAGCTCGGCCTTGATGGACTTGAGGGAGCGCTCGATCTCGCGCCCGTCGATGTTGGTGATCGCGCCGAGCAGGTGCGGCAGCCCCCGCAGCTGGTTGGCCATGCCGCCACCCTTGAAGTCGATGATCACAAAGCTGACCTCGTGAGGCGAGAAGAGCGTGGCCACCGAGAGGATGTAGGTGAGCAGGACCTCGGACTTGCCGGAGCCCGTGGTGCCCGCGACCAGGCCGTGCGGGCCGTCGGCCTTGTCATGCAGGTCGAGCGTCACGGTGCGCGTCTTGCTCACGCCGATGGGCGCCGCGAGCGAGCGCGTGACGTCGCTTTGGGCCCAGCGCCGCGCGAGAGGTCCAGGTCGTCCGCCGCGATGATGCCCATGAGCTGGAAGAACGTGATCGAGCGCGTGAGCGTGCCCTCGAGGGAGATCTCCTCGCAGTACACCGGCGCCAGCGTTCGGGCAAAGTCGGCCGCCGCGCGCTCGCCCACCACCTCGTAGGCAAAGTCGGCCGTGCGGCTCTGGTCGTGGGCGTCCACGATCGTGCCGGACGGCCGGTCGGCGGCGAGCGTGACCACGCGGTCGCAGCCGAGCGGCAGCAGCTCCCTCATCCCCTCAAAGAAGACGAACGTCACGTGCAGCGAGGCCGCGCGGTCGATGAAGCGGGAGAGGGGGTGGTTCTTGAGGCCGCACTCGTCCAGCACAAAGACCACCAGGTGCGCGGGCGCGCCGTCCTTGTCGCCCGCCTCGGCGCGGGCCATGAGCTCCTTGTAGAGATACTCAAAGATGGTGTTTCTGCTCTCCTCGTCGCAGGCGATGTTTCTGCAGGTGAGCGCCTCGTTGCGCACGTGCGGCAGCTCGCGGGCCCACCTCACCAGGCCGGCGTTGACGCGCTCCACCACAAAGAAGAGCTTGCACTCCGACTCGTACTGGCGCGTGCAGAGGTCCACCACCATCGTGCGCATGAAGTCGGCGCGGCGCGAGGCCGGCCCCACCACGCCCAGGGCGTTGATGTCGGCGAGGCCGCAGAATATGGGCGCGCCCTCCAGGTAGGCAAACTCGTCGCGCAGCTGCGCGGGCATGAGCGCCAGCTCGTCGACGTCCAGGGCCTCGCGCTCCTTCACCACCACCGGGCGCTCGGTGGCGCGCCGCCCCACGCCCAGGCGCAGGCTCAGGAAGTCGTCGTCTCCGGCGCGGCGGTCAAAGAGGCTGCCCGAGAAGTCCCGCACCATGCCCAGCTCGCGCTCCGCCGAGGGGTAGCTGCGCACGAGCAGCGCCAGCTCCTCGTCGCGCGCCTGCGCCACCTCGCCGCGCTTGCGCTCGACGTAGGCCGTGTACTTCTCCACGCGCTCAGCGCTCTCGCGCTTGAAGCGCCGACGCTCGGTGACGATCCCCACCACCGAGGTCACCACGCCGAGGGTGATGCTCGCCACGCTCATGATCATGAGGCCAAAGGCGCTCTCCGAGCTGCCCATCATCTGACCGCGGATCAGCAGCGTGATGCCCAGCATGCCCACCGCCGGCAGCAGCTGCACCACGATGCTCTGGCGCCGCAGCTCCTGCTTGGCGGGCGGGTCCATGACGGAGATCTTGTCGGTCACGGGCAGCTCGCGCAGGCGCGTGTTGCGGTTGAAGAGCGGGTACGCGCTCCCCTCCCAGCGCCGGGGGAGGTCCACGCAGGTCACGCCCTGCGCCACCACGTCCGCCACGCGCGAGAAGAACAGGCAGTTGTCGCGATAGTAGAAGTAGTAGTTGGCAACCGAGAAGAACGTCATGTCCTCGAGCGTCACGGGCCGCTCGAGCCGCCGGCCGTTGAGCAGCACGCCGTAGCGGGTGTGCGCCTCGGTGAGGGTGAGCGCCCCGGTGCGGTCGCGCTCCAGCACGAGCAAGTCGCCCGAGACGTAGGGCCCGCCCAGCACGAGGTTGCAGGTGGGCAGCCCGCCCACCGTGATCCCCATGAGCGACGAGAGGTCCACGTAGCGATCATAGGAGCCGCGCTCGCGCTCGAAGTTGATGGCAAACAGGACCGAGAAGAGCGTGGCCCCGGAGTCGGCGTACTTGACCGAGACCGTGTCGCCGTGGGCCAGGCGCTGGAACGACAGGCGCTGGACGCCGTCGCGGCTGAGGTAGACCTCCTCCGAGCAGGAGAGCGTCCACTCCCCCGTCTCCTCGCGCGCGAACTCCAGCTCAAACTGCGAGAAGAACTGCTCGCGCCGGTAGCGCACGTCGCAGCGCGGCGTGGTGCCCACGCGCACGAGCGTGGAGGCGGGGTCGAGCTCGACCTCGCGGAAGGTGTTGTGACCGGAGATGGTGAGCAGGAAGTCGTCGCGCATGGGCTACTCCGTCACATTGATGATCGAGCCGTTCATGATGCCGAGCTCGCCCAGGGTGCGCCGGCCGTGGAGCAGCACGACGGGGTTCTCGGCCTTGAGGTAGCACTGGGAGGCGTCCTCGGTGTCGAGCCCGAGGCCGTAGGCCTCGTTGAGCCCCTGCAGCAGCTCGCCCGCCGTGATGTCGAGCGGCACGTCCACGTCATGGGCCTCGCCCCTGCGGACCAAGTTGAGCTGTACCACCGCGCGCACTGCCATGGTCCCTCCTATTCCAGTCCGTGCGCGAGCCGCTTGAAGCCGGGGACCTCCCCCAGCAGCAGCACGTCCATCCGCTCGATCGCCTCGTCGCGCTCCACGAAGCCGTCGAGCTCCACCGGCGCCTCCCCCGAGGTGAGCGCGTTGGGCGCGTCCGGGTCGTAGCGGTTGCACACAAAGCGGTAGGTGTCCGCGTCCAGCCCGTCGATGTTGGCCACGAAGCACGAGAGCTTGTGGCGGGAGGCCTCGTCCTGGCCCAGCATCACCACCACGCGGTCGGCCAGGCCGATGAGCTCGGTCTTCTGGGGCGTGAGCGCGGTGTCGGTGTCCACCACGATGTAGTCGTAGTCCCCCGAGACGCGCGCCGACTCCACGATCCGCGCGTAGAGGGAGGGCTCCACGCCGAGCGCCGTGAGGCTCGCGCGCAGGGGCGGCAGGTAGTCAAAGCAGTCCGAGGCGATGAAGCCGCGCACGCTCTCGTAGGCGTCGCGCGTCTGGCGCTGCATCTCGCGCACCATCTCCATCGGGGCCGTGCGCGCCCCGCGCAGCCGCCAGGCAAAGGTCTGGACGTACTCGGCGTCCAGGTAGAGCACGCGCCGGTACGCGCCGCGCAGACACGACGCCACCGCCATGGCGGCCGTGGTGGTGCCGGCACCGCCGACCGGCGAGTAGAAGAGCAGGACCTTGGCCTCGCCGGACGCCTCGTCGTCGCGCAGGCGCGGGCAGGAGCTCACCACCTTGTTGAAGATGAGGTTGAGGCTCGTGTACTTGAAGGTGTAGTCGGCGGCGAGGTTGCTCGTGCGCTCGGTGTCGCGGTCCTCGGTGAGCACGAGCAGCGTGGCCACGTTCTGCAGCGCCACGCGCTCGTCAAACCAGGACTCACTGATGAGCAGGGCCTCGATGTCATGCGGGGACGAGAGGTAGCTGCCCAGGTAGGCCTCGTCGGTGATGACCTCGAGGTCGGCGCGGTCGCCCAGCTCCTCCAGGAACTTGAGCTCCATCGGCATGAGGTAGGAGTAGTCCGGGTCGGCCAGGACCACGAGCGGGCGCGCCATGCTCACCACTCCCTCATGACGGAGAACTCGGCGTTGGCCAGCGTGAGGGCGTCCCCGGCGGCGACGGTAGCCACCCGCCCCGGCGCGATGCGCGCGCCGTTGACGAAGGTGCCGTTGGCGCTGCCCAGGTCCTCCACGGTGAGCGAGGTGTCACCCTGGATGCAGAGCCGGCAGTGGGCGCGGCTGATGGCGGGGTTGCCGGGGATGACCAGGTCGGACTTTGCCGGGCTCTTGCCCACGACCGTGCTCGGGGCGCTCAGCAGGACGTCCGAGCCTCCCCCGCGCGTCGGGACGAGCCGCCAGCGCGCGTCCGTGGTCGCCGCCGCCCGACGGGCGGGAGCCGCGACCGCCTCGCGGGGGCGCGCGTGCTCGGCGGGGGCCGCGGACGTGCCCCCGAAGGAGGGGGCGGCCTCGTGGGCGCCGCGCGAGAGCGCCTCGCGCAGGGCAGCGAGCGAGCCGGTGCGATACTCGACCGAGCGCTCGATCCCCGCGAGCGGGCTCGAGGTGCCAAAGAGCGTGGCGCACGCAGTGGCGCAGAGCTCAAAGACCGCCTGGCGCGACCCCAGGTCGCCAGAGGCGGGATAGCGCGTGAGCGGCAGGCACACGAGCATGCACGAGCCCGTGGAGACGTCCACGAAGACCTTGTCGGGCTCCACGAGCACGCTCTGCGGGGAGAGGAAGCCGTTGTCCTCCACGGACTGGACGGCCTCCACCAGGCTGCGAAGGAGCCTCTGGCCCGAGCGTCCGGCCGTGCCCTCGAGGCAGGACGCCAAGGTCGGAGAACCCTCCGTGAGGTAGGTGAGCTTCTCGTGCCCGTTGATGCGCGAGCGCACGCACGGCACGTAGCAGCCCTGCTCCTGGCTGCGGAGCACCTTGTAGCCGGTGACGGAGAGAAGCGAGGGGGCGTCCATGATGAACGAGACCCCCTGCGCGAGCTCAACGCACTCGACGCCCAGGGCGCCCAGGTCGCTCGTCCTCATGACACCTCCCTCTCATCCGTCGCTCAGCGCGGGGCCCCGGGGCGAGAGATCGCGCCGCGGGGCCCCGCAGAGCCAAAGAAACCTAGCCGTTGAAGGACTGGGCGATGGAGTCGTCCGCCTCCTCCATGGCCTGCGCGGCACCGTTGAGCATGCTCTCGATGCCCTCGACCGTCTGGGGCAGGGCCTCGCTGATCTGCTTGTAGAGCTCCTCGAAGGTCTGGACGAAGGAGTTCTGCGCGGCGCCCTCCCAGTTGCCCGTGACCTCATCGACCTTGGACTTCATGTTGCTGAGCGACTCCATGCACTCCTCCTTGCGCTGGGCGAGGTAGGTGGCGCCGTCACGCAGCTCCTGCGGGGTGATCCTAATCTGACCGGCCATGTTGCACGTCCTTTCTCTTGCCTCATGCGTCCTATGTATCAGCCGGCGGTGCCGGCGTGATGCCTTGCCAGCCGCGCTAGACCTCGGTCACGTGAACCACAAAGGTCTCGTCGGCGAGCATGAGCTTGTCGCCGTCCAAGAGCGCGCGGGGCTTGCCCTTGACGAGAAGGTCCCCGTTGAGCCGCGTCTTGTTGAGCGAGCCCATGTCCTCCGCGGTCACGCGCGCCACCACGCCGGTGGTCTCCTCCGCCGCGATGCGCACGTGCTGGCGGCTAATCGCCGTGTTGCCGGAGATCTTGCAGGTGGCCGCGGAGCCCTTGCCCACCACCGCGGGCAGCGCGAGCTCCATGCGCTCGCCGGTGCGCTCGCGCACGAGCGTCACGCGCGGTGCCTCGGCCAGAACCGTCGTGGCCTCGTCGTCGCCCGCGCGCGGCGCGGGCGCGGGCTCGGCGAGCACGGTGGTGCTCTCGTCACCCCAGCCCGCGGGGGCCGGCGTAGGGACGAACGCACCCATCTGAGACGGCGCGGGCTGCGTCACGGGCATGGGCGAGGGCGTCGCGACGGGGCGCCGCGGGACCGCCGGGGGCACCGAGGTCGCCACGGGCGCGGCCGCCTGCGCGGCGCGGTCCTTGCGGTTCCAGAAGTGCGTCTTCTTGCGCGCCGGCGGCTGCGGGGCCGGCGTCGGGACCGGACGCGTCGCGGGCGTCGCGTGCTGCGGCGGGCGCGGCGCGCCGAGCGGGGCCGCGGCGGGCGAGATCCCGCCCGCCGGGGCACCGCAGTTCATGCAGAACTTGTCCTGCTCGCGCAGGGGCTTGCCGCAGTTCATGCAGAAGCGCTGAGCCATTACAGATCACGCGTCCTTTCCGCTACGCAGCGACGTCGTTCTTCTCGTCCTCGTCGTCGCGCTTGGGCTTGACCACGAGCAGGTAGTACGCCCCGCCGGCAACGGCCAGGACCACGATCACGCCCGCGATGACCCACGGCAGGTGCAGCTCAAAGATGTCGGTCGTCACGTGGAAGCCGTCGGCCGCCGCCGTGCCGGTGCGCCCGGCCAGGTCGGTCGCCGTGATCTCAAGGCTGCGCGGCGTGAAGGCGGCGGAGCTCACCTCAAAGGTGTAGGTGCCAAAGCCGTCGTCGGACGCCTTGACCGCCTTGCCGTCAACGAGGACCTCCACGTCGCGCACGCCAATGTTCTCCACCACGGTGAAGGAGCCCTCGTAGGTATCGGCATCGTAGGTGGCGCCGTCGGAGATGTTGAGGTTGGAGATCACGGGGTCGGTGGTGTCCAGGATGAAGTCAACCTCGGCGGCCGCGGTCTCGCCCGCCTCGCGGTCGTAGTAGTTGGAGCTGGTGTTGGTGTTGGTGGCCAGATCGTTGGACTGCACGGACACGTGGTAGCGGCCGTCGCGGTCAAAGTTGCCCGCGGCGATGCGGTAGGTGTAGACCGACCAGCCGTTGGAGTCCTCGGCGTGGGAGGTGCCGGACTCGATGGTGTAGCCGGTGTCCTGGGCCTCGTCGTTCAGGGTTAGCTCATCCACGTTGGTGCCCTCGGTCACGGTCACGCCGTGGTTCTCGGAGGCAACGCCGCTGACGTTGATCTCCTCCACCACCACGTCGCGACGCTCGGTGAGGTAGCCGTCGTTCTCGGTATAGGAACCGGCGTCAACCACGCGGAACGTGGAGCCAAAGCGGTTGACGGAGAAGGTGACGGAGCCCTCGGCCTCGTTGCCCGCGAGGTCGGCCATGTGGGCGTTGATGGTGTAGATGTCGTCCACGTCGGGCTCGCGCACAAAGTTGGCGTAGCTGACCGTGGCGCCCTGCGCCTCGGAGGAGGTGAAGGCCTGATAGTCAACCGTGCCGTTCTTGGTGCCCGTCACGGTGTAGGTGATGCCGTTGGGGTCAAAGTTGGCCTCGTCCGCATAGGTGATGGTGGGCTCGACGTCGCCGTTGTAGGCGGTGGCGTCCTCGACGCCGCCAAAGGTGATCTCGGGCGCCTGGGTATCAACCACAAACTCGTCGGCCTGGTAGGGCGTCATGGCGTTGCCCGCCTGGTCGGCGCCGCTCACGGCCAGGTTGTAGACGCCGTCGGCCGAGAAGGACACCGTCAGCGTGTGGACGTCGCCGTTCGTGGACCAGCTGCCCACCGCACCGTTGGTCTCAACGGAGACGAGCGACGGATCAAAGTTGTGCTCGGTCACCGTGATGGTGGCGGTGCGGCCGGCGTTGTAGTACTTGCCGTTGCGCACGTCGTTGTTGTCAAAGGCAACCTCGACGACCGGGGCGGTCTGGTCGATCGTGAACTCGCCGATCTTGGCGGTGCCCTGGTTGGTGGCCGGGTCGGTCACCTGCGCGGTGATGGTGTAGTGGCCGTCAGCGGAGAGCGGCTCGGTGAGCGCGTAGCCGATTCCCTCGCCGGTGGAGGCGAGCTGGCTCAGCGGGCGGGTCCAGGTGCGGGTGGCGCCGGAGGCGTCGCCGGCGACCTGCGTCACCGTGAGGACCACCTGGTCGGGCTCAAAGGTCTTGAGAATCGGGATGTTGAGCTCCTCAACGGAGAGCAGGATGCTCTGCGGGGAGTTGTAGTACGTGCCCGCCTGCGCGCCGGACAGCGTGACGACCGGGTCCACGGTGTCCTGGAGCATGGTCTCGGGATAGGTGCCGTCAAAGACCGGCTCGTTGGACGGATCGGCGTAGTTCACGGCCTGGACGGTGCCGTCCGGGGCGATGGACCAGTAGCGATAGTTGCCGGCGAGATCGGTGGTGCGCACGGTAACGGCGCGGTCAAAGTCGTGACCGTCCGCAAACCCGATCGTGACGGTGCCGGAGGTGGCGCCGGCCTCGATCTGGTTGTCGAGCACGTAGTACTGGTCGTCCTCGTCGGCATCAACCACGGAGAGGGACTCGAGGCCGATGGCGTCCTCCACGTTGACGGTGAGCGTGGTGGCGGCGTTGAAGTAGTAGTTGTCGCCGTAGTTGTTGGACGGATCCTGGTCAACGCTCGCGGAGGTCACCTCGGGCGCCGTCAGGTCAACGGTGAAGGTGCCAGAGGCGAGCGGAGTGCCGGCGGAGTCCGTGGTGGCGGTGCCGTAGGCGCCCGTGGCGTCATGGTTGGCCCAGTCGGCAGCGGTCACGGAGAGCGTGCGGCCGGTGCCCTCGGTGAAGGTGACCGGGGCAGTCCAGGTGGTGACGCCGTTCTTGTCCGTGTCACCCTTGGTCCACGTGCCAACGGTGCCGCCCGTGACGGTGATATTGGAGTCAGCTTCCTTGAAGTTGACATCCTTCACCGTGACGGTTGCCGTGGGAGCGGCGGAGAAGTAGTCCACGCCGTTGAAGGTCTGCACGAGCTTCTGATTGAGCGCGATGGAGACCGTCGGAGCCTTCAGGTCAACGACGAAGGCGCCGGAGTCGTAGGTGTAGGCCTTGCCCTCGGCATCAACAGACCCGTTGCCCGCACGGTCCGTGACAGAGACGGTCATCTCATACGGGTCCGCAGACTCCGGGAACGTCACATTGAGGGTGTGCGTGTTGCCGCTGTCCTGCCACTCGCCCTGCTGGCCCCGACCAGTAATGGTCACGCGGTCCGGGTTGAAGTTGTCCTCGGTCACCGTGATCGTGGCGGTGCGCTCAGCGGCGTAATAGGAAGTGGTGCCGTCGGCGTCCACGTCCTTATCATTAAACGCGACGCTCAGAACCGGCTCATCCGTGTCAATGACGAAGGGCTGCGAGTCATATTTAACAGCCTCGTTGCCACCAAAGTCCGTACCCCACACCTGGAGACGATAGCTGCCATCGTTCGGGAAGCTAACGGTCCAATAACCAGTCTTAGCGTCTTCGCCAGCATCCTCCTTGGACGTCCACGTAGCCTTTACACCCTCATTGCCCGTATCGACGGTAATTTCGTCCACGTCGAAAAGGTTGTCGCTCGGGGTGATTTTTGCGGTACGAGCGCCGGGATAGTAAGTCGTGGCGGTCCCGTTCTCGTCCTTCACTTTGTCACCCTGAGCGGGATCGTTTTCCCACTCAACCATAAAGGTCAGCGGATTCGTGTCGATGCTGAACTTGTTGTTGTTACTCGTGACAGCGTGGTTGGCCTTGTCAGTCGTTGAGACCTCGATGGAGTGCTGCTTGTTCTCAGCGTCAATCTCCTCGAGCGTTGCGATATGAGTATCACCATCGCTCTCCCACTCGAGGTCATCAACTTCGTTGCCATCGACCTTAACCACTGTCTTGTTCGCATCAAAGTTGGTCTCGGTAATCGTCACCGTCGGCGTCACGGCGCAGCTGAAGTAACCGTGCCCATTGGGCTCGACCGACTCGCCCTCGTCATTGACATAAGTGACCTTGATGACAGGCTCTGTCCCGTCGGTCACAATCTCGGACGGAAGCGTGACCGGGGAGTCGGCATCAATCGTCAGCGTATTGCCCGCAGCATCCTCGCCCGCAACGTTCAGCTTGTAGGTTCCACCCTTATCGAATGTCACCGTACCAGTATGCGTACTCCCATCAGCCGCAGTGGTCCAATCAACGTCAGCAGGCTGATTATCGTCTGTCGTTACCTCAATCTTGTTCGGATCAAAGCTCAGCGCCTCGGTAACCTCAATCGTCGCCGTAAGATCCGCACTCGACGTGTTGTAGTAGTTTGTCCCCTCAACAGGAGTCAGGTTGTAGCTCACGCTCGCCGTTGGGGCGGTCTTGTCGATGGTGAGGTTAAGCGGGTTGGAGCTCTCCTTCTGGAAGAACCCCTTCTTCGTAGCCGAGAAGACGATTTCGTGCTTACCCTCATCCTTGTCAACGGTATACGTCTTGGTATACACGTGAGTAGTGTCATTTTTCTTGACGTCAGTCCACCCCCCATCTCCAGGCGTTTCCACGGTGCCCCAACGATCCATAGACACAGTGACCTCAACAGTCACGTTCTGGTTGAAGGCACTCCCCGTCAGCTCATTTCCTCTGGCATCCTTGAGCTCGAAGGTAATCTCCGGTTTCTTCGTATCAATCTTAAAATTGCTCCCAAGGTTCTCGATACCTTCGCCGTAGCTCTTGGAAGTGCTGCGAGTTGTATCGGCAAGCTCCTTTGCAACAACTTCGATATCATTGATCTTCGAGCAGTCGACCTCAGTCATATAGGTTCCCTTGGAACCAGTCCACTCTGCTTTCTCACCGTTTACAGTGGTTTCTTCCTTGTCAAACGAGGAGTCCCTCACCGTCACCGTAGCAGTAAGGTTCTCATCCCCATAAAAGTCAACGTCACTACCCTCGTCATGACCTATGCGAGTATTAGACATCTCAATTGCGACCTCAGGAGCCGCCTTATCGATGGTGATCGGCTCACTCGTGCGCGTGGCGGTCTGGGAGGTGCTACTTCCATCGGTATAGGGCACCGTCACCGTAATCTGGTTCCAAGACCCGCTGTTCACTGTGACCGAACGACTATATACGGTCGGGGTCGGCTCGCCCTCATCAGCAGGCGTGTCCTCCGCCCACGAGCCATCGGGGTCGCTCCAATCAACCGATCCCTCCTCACTGCCTGAAACCGCTATCGTGCTCTTGTCAATCATGCAGCCCTCAGGAACCGTGACGATCACGTCGTAGGTCGCGTCGGAGCTGTAGACGGCCGCGCTCTCAAACGAGACAGGGTTAGCGCCCTCTGCCCGCTTTATCTCGACCTTCACCGGCTCGCCCGCCGCGGCGCGTCGGGCGCGGGACGCGTCCTCTCGGGGTGGCCTTTGCGTGCTTGGCCTGTGTCCTTCTCATGCTCTACTCCTCAATCCTTCGGGGGGTGCCGGCCCCCAGCTCTCTTCTCACCACACGGAACGCGAACGGGACGCTCGGTGCCGTCTGCGTGCCCAGAAGCGACGTCTCGTCATCGGCCGCCGGGGCAGCTGCCCGTCGCGCGGGCGCGGGGGCTGCGGGCGGCGACGAGGCGTGCGGCCGCTGGGCCGCCGCCGGAGGCGCCGCCTCGGGGGCGCGCTCGCGCTGGCGCGCCTCCCCCTGCCAGGACGCGCCGGAAAAGGCACGGACGGTCGATCTTCTCGTCTGAGCGTCGGGGGAGCTCAGCTCGCGGGCGCGCGCCACGCCGGAGAGGTCGTCACGCACCCCCTTGATGTCGAGCGCGCGGTACGTCCACACCGCAAGGCCCACCATGACCACAGCGGCCACGATGAGCACGACTCCCACGATGAAGAGGACGGACTGTGGCGTCATCTACTCCACCTCGCCCTCTGTCTCGGCCTGCGCTCCCGCGCTGCCGTAGACCGTGTCGATGTTGCGCGCCGCCGCCGAGGAGCCGCCCGCGGAGTCGGCCATGATCTGGTCGTACATCTGCTGGGACTTCTCGTTGGCGCTCACGTCGTCGGAGAGCGCCTCGGTGGAGGCAAGCACCAGCTGGAGCATCTCGCGCGCCTGCTGCTCGGTCACGCCGGCGCGGCGGAAGCCGTTGAGGTAGGTGGGCGAGGAGACGGCTTCGTACGCCAGCTGGTAGAGGCGCAGGCGCACCATGACGGGGTCGTCGTCCCCCAGAAGCTCAAAGGTCTGGGTGAGCGAGTCCCAGTAGCCCTCGTAGACGCTGCCCTCGCTGCCCTCCAGCGTGGCCTGGGAGAGCTTCTGGTAGAACTCGCCGATGGTCACGTAGGCCGCGGCCGAGGAGCGCTCGGCCGAGGTGAGGCTGCAGGGGCTGCCGGAGGCGGCGCGCTCGTCGTAGCTGTCCGCGGCGCGCTGGAACCACTGGGCCGCCTGGACGCCGGCGCTCTGCGCGTAGGTGCGCGCCTCGTCGCCGCCGTCGCCCTGCTCAAAGTAGACGTAGTAGAGGGTGCCGATGTCATAGCAGAGCTTGGCGTAGTCCTCGGAGTCCTCGATGTCGGTCATGTGCTCGCTCATGAGCTCGGAGAGGCGGGAGGACTCCTCGATCGTGAAGTTCTGGTCCGCCTTGTAGACGTCGTTGACGAGCTCCTCGTAGGGGGTGATCGAGCCGGGGTCCACCTCGATGGCGCGCAGGTAGTCCAGCTCGGCCGGGGAGGCGTTGTCGCCGGGGCCGGAGGTGCTGGCGGCGCGCGCGGAGCTGAGGTAGCTCTCAAAGGTGCTGCTTCTGAGGTAGGAGCTCGCGAGCAGGCACGCCACGCCCGCCACGGCAAACGCCACCGCGAGGGCGCGCAGCACGTTGAAGCGCGTGAGCTTGGCGCGCTGGGTGGCGCGGTAGTCCTCGGTCAGGCGGTCGTGGTGCTCCAGGTCGTAGCGCATCTCCGCGCAGGACTGGTAGCGCTCGGCGGGGTCCTGGCGCGTGGCCTTCCAGATGATGTGCTCCAGGCCCTCGGAGAGCGCGGGGTTGATCTCGCGGATGGGGTGCAGGACCGGGTCGTCCGAGGGCGAGCGGCCGGTCACCAGGGTGTAGAGGGTCACGCCGAGCGAGTAGATGTCGGTTCGGGCGTCCGTCTGGACGTTGCGGCTGAACTGCTCGGGCGCCGCGTAGCCGCGCGTGCCCAGAATCTGGGTGTCGGAGGTGCGGCCCTCCTTGTACTCGCGCGCGATGCCAAAGTCGATGAGCTTTACCGTGCCGTCCTCGCGCAGCATGATGTTGCCGGGCTTCATGTCGCGATAGATGACCGGCGGGGTGCGCGTGTGCAGGTACTCCAGGACGTCGCAGAGCTGGATGCCCCAGCTGATGACGTCGGCCTCGGCCATGGGGTGGCCGGCGTCGCGCATGACCTTCTTGAGGGACTCGCCCTCCACGTAGTCCATGACAACGTAGATGGTCTTGCCGTCCTCGATGATGTCAACGATGCGCGGCAGGGCCGGGTGGTCGAGCCGCTTCATGAGGTTGGCCTCGGCGATGAGGCTCTGCACCACCACGGTGTTGTTGGCGTCGCGCGCAGTGCGGCCGATCTCCTTGACCGCCCAGAGCTTGTTGAGGCGCTGGTCGCGGGCGAGCCACACGCGCGACATGCCGCCCTCGCCGATGAGGCTCAGGATCTCGTACTTCTCGTCGATGAGCTCGCCTATGCGCGCCACGGGCCCTCACCTCCCTCGAGCGACGAGGTGTGCTCGTCGCCGGTGAGCAGGGTCGTGGCGTCGTCGGGCACGGTGGGCGCATCAACCACGACGGTGGGCTCGTCCTCGGGCTCGGGCGCCACCGTGGTGGGCTCGTCGTCCGCGGCCACGGTGGTGGGCTCGTCATCGCCGAGGGTCACCACGGTGGTGGGGTCCTCGTCTCCCACGAGCGCCAAGCAGACGGCGGTGAGGTTGTCCTTCTCGCCCTGGGCTATGTCCTGCTGGATGAGCCGGTTGGTCACGGCGAGCAGCGCCGCCTCGTCGCGCGGGTCCACGGAGGCGTAGGCCGCGCGGACGCCCTCGTCCCCCAGCCGGCGGTAGAAGCCGTCGCAGCAGCTGACAAAGAGGTCGCCCTCGCGGGCCTCGCCGTAGGTGAACTCGGGGCGCAGCTCGGTCTGGGTGCCCACGGACTGCAGCAGCACCGACCCCTGCGGCATGCGCAGGGCCTCCTCCTTGGTGACCGTGCCCTCCTGAACGGCACGAGCCGCGAGGGTCTGGTCCTGGGTGAGCTGGTCGGCGCGGCCGTCACGAATGCGATAGAGGCGGCAGTCGCCCACCTGGCCGATCACGTAGCGGCCCTGGCAGACGAGCATGCCGGTGAAGGTGGTGCCCAGGCGCGCGCCGTGCCCGCGCCCCCAGGCGGAGATGCGGGCGTTGAGGCGCCGGAGCAGCTGGTTCCACTGCTCGGCCACGCCGGTGAGCGAGATCTCCCCGCCGCGCGCCAGGCACGACGCCGCGTAGGTGGGAAACGCAGTCTCAAACCAGTCCGATAACTCGTGCACCACCGTCGAGCTGGCGAGCTCGCCGCTCGCGAGGCCGCCCACGCCGTCTGCGACAACGCTGAGCGCCACGTCGCCCACGTCCGTCTGGGCGACGAGCGCGCACCACGCGTCCTGGTTGACGCTCTTGCTCGACCCCACGTCAGATCTGCCAGCGACCGAGAACACCACGCCCCCGTTTGGTCTCAACCCTTTAAAGCAACATTCAGATTACCATACTTGTATGAACGTAACGTAACGCTTGGTAAGCGGCCGGCAACAGGCGGGCGGTGGGCGGCCCCGGAGCGAGGGGCCGGCGGCAGCGGGCCCCTCTCGGCGGCACGTCCCTCTCGCCCGCGTTCGATGACTTTGGCTTTGAGCTTGTAATACGAGTATGGTGGTTCGCCCGGGCGCGGCGCCCGATAGTGAACCAATGCAAAATTCAGAGGACAACGCGCCCAACTTGCAGGACTACTCCACGCGACTCGCCTACCGCCTGCGCGACCTGCGCCGCGAGCGCGGGCTCAGCCAGGAGAGCGTCGCCCACCGGGCCAACATAGCCCTCTACACCTATCAGAAGTACGAGAAGGGCGAGTCAAAGCCGGGCACCCCGATGAACCGCACCTACCACACGCTCCTCTCGCTGGCCTGGGTCTACGGGATGGACGTCACCGAGCTGCTGGACCTCGACGGCGCGACGGGCGGCGACGCGGCCGATCGCGACGCGGCGGCAGACGAGAGGGACGAGGGGGCTCCGGTCGGCTGGCGGCGCGTCAGCGGGCTTGGGCCTGGCCGGCGAGCATCTCGCGCGCGAGGTCGCGGCTCGCCTCGCCGGTGTCGCCGGAGAGCATGCGGGCCACCTCCGCCACGCGCTCCTCGCCCGTGATCTGGGTGAGGGTGGTCTCCGGCACGCCGTCCGCGTCGGCGCGCTTTTTCACGAGGTAGTGCCTCTGGGCCGCCACGGCCACCTGCGCGAGGTGCGTGACCACGATCACCTGATGCGTGCGGGCGAGGCGCGCGAGCACGCCCGCGAGCGCCACGGCCGTGGCGCCGCCCACGCCGGCGTCCACCTCGTCAAAGACGAGCGTCTCGCAGGCGTCCGCCTCGCCGAGGACCACCTTGAGAGCGAGCATCACGCGGCTGACCTCGCCGCCGGAGGCAATGCGCCGCAGCGGCCGCGCCGTAAGGCCGGCGCCCGGGCGGTAGAGAAACTCCACGTGGGAGGGGCCGCGACGGGTCCACTCCGCGCGGGGCAGCCGCTCGGAGGTGACCGAGAGCTCGGCCGAGCCCATCTCCAGGAGCGCCATCTGCTCGGTCACGGCGGCGGCCAGGCGCGGGGCCGCCTCGGCGCGGGCGGCGTCGAGGGCGTCCGCGGCAGCGGCGAGCGCGTCCTCGCGGCGGCGGAGCTCCTCGGCGGCGCGACGCTCCAGCTCGCCGCCGTCGCTCGCCGCGGTCACGACCTCGCGGGCCTCCTCGCGGCGGCGGAGCACGTCCTCCATCCGCGGCCCGTAGGCCCGGCGCAGGCCCTCGAGCGCGGCCATGCGCGTCTGCAGGCGGTCCAGCTCGGCGGGGTCAAAGTCCACCTCGTCGACGTAGTCGCGCAGCTCGGCAGCCACGTCCTCTATGTCGATCAGGGCGCTCTCCAGGGCCTGGGCCCAGCCGGCGAGGCGCTCGTCGTAGCGGGCGGCCTCCTCGAGCGAGCGCACGGCGTCACCGAGGGCGTCGCAGGCGCCGTCGTCTCCGGAGAGCAGCTCGCGGGCGCCGGCGGCGGCCGACATCAGGGCCTCGCCGTGCTCCACGCGCGGCAGCTGGGCCTCAAGCTCCTCCAGCTCGCCCTCGCGCGGGTCCACCTCGTCGATGCGGCGCAGGACGAAGGCGGCCTCGTCGAGGCGCGCGCCGGTGGCGCGGCCCATCTCGCGCACGCGCTCCAGCTCGGCGGCGGCGTCCTCGGCGGCCGCGAGCGCCTCGCGATAGGCCGCGAGGGCCTCGGCGGCGGACGCGCCGGCCCAGGCGTCGAGCAGGTCCACGTGGGTCGTCACGGCGAGCAGCCGCTGGTGCTCGTGCTGGCCGCAGAGGTCCACGGTCGCGCCCACGCGCGCCGCGAGCTCGCGGACACTCGCCATGTGGCCGCTGAGCTCCACGCGGCCGCGGCCGTCGGCGGAGACGCGGCGGCGCACCACGGTGCCGTCCTCATCGTCCCCCGGCAGGAACAGGCGGCCCTCCACCTCCAGGGCGGGCGCGCCCTCGCGGACCATGCCGGCGTCCGCGCGCTCCCCCACCAGCAGCTTGATCGAGGCGAGCAGCGCCGTCTTGCCGGCGCCCGTCTCGCCCGTGAGCACCGTGAGGCCCGGCGCGGGCTCGATCGTGGCGTCGCGGATGAGGGCCACGTCGCGAACGTGCAGCTCGTCGATCATCGCGCGGCCCGCCCGTTCTTCTCGTCCGGCGAAATCACTTGCCCACCTGCCCGTAGAACACGCGGGACACGGAGTCGTAGAAGCTCTGCGAGCTGCGGTCCAGCAGCACCAGGTCGCCGGGGCCGCGCCGCACGACGGCGCGCACGCCCGTGCCGCCCTCGTGGCGCACCGGCTGGCCGTCCGCGAAGAAGTGGCGCATGGCGGGGCGCTCGGGGCTCATCTCGATCTCCACGACGTCGGACGGCGAGGTGAGAAACGCCCGCGCCATGATCGTGTGCGGCGCGATGGGCACGCAGACCATGCCCGTGAACTCCGGCGTCACGATGGGGCCGCCGGCGGCGAGGGCGTAGCCCGTGGAGCCGGTGGCCGTGGAGACCACAAAGCCGTCGCCGCGCAGGCGGTCGATGTGCTTGCCCGAGACGGAGACGTCAAACTCCACCATGTCGCCGGCGCCGCCGCGGCTGAGCGCAAAGTCGTTGAGGGCAAAGCTGTGCGTGGTGTGGGAGGCGCCGGCCTCGTCCACAAACTCGCACTCGATGTCGAGCGTGGCGCGCCGGGAGACGTGCAGCTCGCCGGCAAGCGCGTCGCGCACGGTCTCGAGCAGGTCGTCCGGGCCGGCGGCGGTAAGAAAGCCCAGGTGGCCGTAGGAGATGCCGAGCACGGGCGTGCCCGAGTACCCCACGATGCGCGCGGCCCGCAGCAGGGTTCCGTCGCCGCCGAGCGAGACCACGAGGTCGCAGTCGTCGGCCGTGGCGACGACGTCGGGCAGCAGGCGCTTGTCGTGGGCCCACGCGACGTCAACGCCCTCGTCGTCGAGCCACCGCTCGAGCCGACGGGCGCTCTCGACGGCGTCCTCGCGCGCGTAGTTGGGGACGATCAGGACCTTCACGGCAGGGGCCTCTCTCTCGATTCTTCCGCATCCGAGTGTAGCACCCACAACGAGGCGGCGGGATGCCAGGCCGACGCGAGCGCGAGGGCGCGGGCGCGGGGCTCCGTGTCCGCGACGAGGCCGGTTCCGTCACGCCCCTTGAGGTTTTGGGCAACAAGTTTTATGCCCAGGCCCGCCGCGCATCAAACGTTTGGCCCAATACAACGTCAAACGCGGCAAAAACCACGCATCTGGCGAGAAGAACGGTCTTCTCGGCGCCGCAACATAAAACTTGTTGCCCAAAACCCTGGGGTTGGATTCAAAGCCGGCCTCCGCGAGGACGCAACGGGTCGTCCCGACACAAAACCTACGAACACGTGGCAGGGGCCCCGCAGCCGATCCCGGACCGACGTCCCCGGACTCCCCGTTGCGTCGAGTGTACGAGTAACGCAGCTCTCCAGCCCATGCAAGCGTTGTCAGGTTTACGTTTCCGCAGGTCGCAACAATATCAAGAAAAGCAGCGTTGCTGTAACTCGTACACTCGGCACAGCCTCGGGGCGAGAAGGACGCGAGGGGCGGCGCGCTAGGCGCGCGGCACGTCCCCGCAGAGCAGGTACTCGACGTTGCCCTTGTGGCCGGTGATCGGGCTCTCGCAGCTGCCGCGCACCGTGAGGCCAGCCCCCTCGAAGGCCGCGCGCACCCGCGCCAGGGCCGCCTCGCGCACGGACACGTCGCGCACCACGCCGCCCGCGCCCACGTCCTCGCGCGGGGCCTCAAACTGCGGCTTCACCAGCGTGAGAAAGGTCCCGCCCGGTCGCAGCAGCTCGCGAACCGCGGGCAGCACCGTGACCACGCTCGTGAAGGAGACGTCGCATACCGCCAGATCAACCGCGCCCGCGCCCAGAAGCGCCGGCACGTCCACGATGTTGGTGCGCTCCAGCAGCCGGACGCGCGCGTCTCCGCGCAGCTCCCACGAGAACTGCGCGTAGCCCACGTCCACGGCCACCACCGAGGCGGCGCCGCGCTTGAGCAGGCAGTCCGTGAACCCGCCGGTGGAGCAGCCCACGTCCAGGCAGGCGAGCCCGGCCGGGTCCACGCCAAAGGCGTCAAGGCCGCGCTCCAGCTTGAGACCGCCGCGGCTCACGTAGGCCGCGCGTCCCCGCACGTGCAGGGGAATCCCGGGGCGCACCTGCTCGCCGGGGGCGGTGAGGCGCCGGTCGCTCGTGGAGACGTCGCCGGCCATGACGGCGCGCATCGCATCGTCTGTGGTCGAGAAGAACCCCTGCTCGACGAGCTCAACGTCAAGCCGGCGGCGGCGCGCCACGGCGCTACTGCCCGTCAGCGGCGGCGGGCTCGGCCCCGGACGCGGCGTCGCCCTCGGCCGCGCCGTCCTTCTCGGCCTGGTCCTCGGCGTCCACCAGGCGCGCCTCCTCCTCGGGCGAGAAGTCCGTGGCGTCCACGAGGCTCACCGCCTTGGAGCCGAGCGCAATGGCCTCGTCAAAGAGGTCGAGCGAGCGCTCCAGCGAGACGTCCTTGTCGCGCACCTGGCCCACCAGCTCGTCAAGACGGTCGTTGATCTGGCCAAAGGTCTGGTACTGGGAGACGTCCGGACGGGCCACGGCTACGCCTCCTCGGCGGGCGCGGCGGCGTCAGGCTCAGCCGCGGCCTCCGCCTCCGCCGCGCGCCTCTGCTCCGCCCGCTCGTGCGCCGCGGCGCGTGCCGCCGCGACCACGTCTACGCCGGCCTCCAGATCGTCCGTCACGCGCCCGAGAATGCCGTTCACAAAGCGCGAGGACTCGTCGGTGCCGTAGGCCTTGGCCAGCTCGACGCACTCGTCGATGGTCACGGCGAGGTCGACCTCGTCCACGTAGAGCATCTCGTAGAGCGAGAGGCGCAGCAGGTTGCGGTCCACGGCGTTCATGCGCGAGAGCGACCAGCCGGTGGAGCGCTCCGCGATCACGGCATCGAGGTCCGGACGACGCTCGTCGGCGCCGAGCGCGAGGCGGCGTGCGTAGTCCTCCAGCGGACCCTGCGAGAGGGCGTACTCGCCGTCGAGGACGTCAAGCACGGCGCGGGAGTTGGCCTCCGCCTGGAACAGCAGCTGAAGGGCCTGGCTGCGGGCGAGGGTGCGCCCGCCGAAGTGAGTGCTCAAGTGGGATTACTCCTTGGGAAAGACGAGGCTGTCGATGCAGATGTCAACGGCGGAGACGGCCACGCCGATCTGCTCGGTCACGGCGCGGGCCACCTCGGCGCGAACGTCGGCGGCGAGCTTGGTGAACGGGTAGCCGTAGAAGACGGCAAGGTGAACCGTCACGTGCAGGGCGTCATCCTCGACGAACGACTCCACGGCCTTCTCCGGCGCGACGCTGCGGCTGGTGAAGACGCTGATCAGGCTGGAGGCGATGTCGTTGCCGCCGACGGAGGCCACGCCCTCGACGCGGCGCGCCGCGATCCCGACGATCGTGGAGATGACGTCCCTGGAGATGCCGATGCCAGAGACAAAGAGCTCGCTTTCGGCCATGGAGGACCCCCTTGCTCGTTGCGTGCGATCACCCAGACAGTATACCCGTTGTCCGCCGGCCGAGGCGACGAGGCAGCCGCGACACCGAGGCGGTCCTCCTCGACCTTCTCGACTGTCGCTTTTGGCCCTCGTCCCTTCTCGACTGTCGCTTTTGGCCCTTGTCCCTTCTCGACTGTCGCTTTTGGCCCTCGTCCCTTCTCGACTGTCGCTTTTGGCCCTCCATAGGCGAGAAAATCGAGAATAACGGTCCAAAACCGACAGCCGGCCCACGGGAGCGGAAACCGCGGTCCAAAACCGACAGCCGGCCCACGGGAGCGGAAACCGCGGCCCAAAACCGACAGTCGGCCCACGGGAGCGGAAACCGCGGCCCAAAACCGACAGCCGGCCATCGACGGACAGGCTCCAACCCCGGCACCCAGCGCGCAGAAAGGCCGCCCCGGTCTCCCGGAGCGGCCTCGGACCGTGCGCTCTTCTCGCCCGGCGCTAGACGCGGCCGACGAACTTGCCGCCGTCGCGGGTGTCGACCTTGATCTTCTCGCCCACGTTGAGGTAGAGCGGGACCTGAATCACGGCACCGGTCTCCACCGTGGCCGGCTTGGTGCCGCCCTGGACGGTGTCGCCCTTGAAGCCGGGGTCGGTCTCGGTGATCTCGACCTCGATGAACATCGGGGGCTGCACGCCCAGGAGCTCGGTGTCGGCGTAGAGGAGCTGGGCGTTGTCGTTCTCCTTGAACCACTTGGCGTTGTCGCCGATGAAGTCGGCAGGGAGCTCCACCTGCTCGTAGGTCTCGTTGTCCATGAAGTAGAACGTGGCGCCGTCGTTGTAGAGGTACTGCATCTCCTTGGTGATGAGCTGCACGTTCTCGAACTTGGTGCCTGCGTTGCAGGTCTGGTCGATCACGCGGCCGCTCTTGAGGTCGCGAATCTTGTAGCGGACGAAGGCACCGCCCTTGCCGGGCTTGACGTGCTGGAACTCCACGATCGTGTAGTACTTGTCGTTGATCTTGAGGCCCATGCCGTTCTTGAAGTCTGCGGTGCTGATGGTTGCCATGTTGTGCCTTTCCCGTCGTGCTCACATACGGGGACAGTTTAGCACCGCAGACCGGCCTGCGCGCGGATTCCATGACGTGGGCGGCACGCGGGGCAGTCGCGCCCGCGTGCCGGAATGTGGAGATATGTGCGTCCGTGCCGGATTTTGGGGTTGTGTGCGCCACATGCGCCAAATCACGGGGATATGTGCGCCCCGTGCGCCGGAATCGGGGGTTCTGTGCGCGGCGCCACGCACACATCCCCAAAAACGCGCACCAGCACCGGCACCAGCACCTGCACCGGCCCAGCCGCCGCCGCGCCTACCCGCGCCGGGTCAGGCGCCGCCAGAGCCCGGAGAACCCCGCGCGCATCACGCCAAAGAACGTGGCGGAGCGCACGATCTTCTCGCCGCCAATATGATCGCGCACGGCCCGCAGCAGTCGGTGGTTGTTGCGCGCAGAGAACGAGAAGTGCCCGTTCTCGCGGGTAAAGACCGCAAAGCGCGGAATCACGCGGCCGCCGAACATGACCGAGGCGTCGATGTGGTCGATCTGGTCCCAGGGGATCTGGATGTAGTCCTCGACGTTGCGCTCGTTGTAGAACTCGAGCGCGCGGTCCCCCACCATCATCGACCCGGTGACCGAGAAGCCCGTGAACATCGTGGCGGGAATCGTGAGGTCAACGGTTGTGTTCTGAGACTGGGCCACGGCGGCCCCCCTCCCTGGGACGAGCTGGCGAGACAAGCAAGGGGCCGCGGCCCCACGAGGTGCCATTGTGACACTTCTCGCGGAGGCGCGGCCCCGAGGGTCGAACGGGCGCGGCCTAGAGCAGGCCGACGAAGTGACCCACGATGCCGATGGCAAACATGCCGATGATGATGGCGATCGGGGAGACCTTCTTCTTGAGCAGCCAGCAGCACAGCAGCGTCACGCCCACGGCCGCCAGGCCCGGGATGAGGCTGTCGAGGTTCTGCTGGAGCGTGGTGACCTTCTCGACCTCAAGGCCGGTGGCGCCGAGCGAGTTGAAGCCGCTCAGGGCGTCGTGGATGGCCTGGGCGACGCCCGAGGAGTCGGCCGTGGCCTGGATGGCCGTCCAGTCGATGTAGGCGCCCTCGGACTGCGTGACGGTGGAGACCACCGGCGCGAAGGAGATGGACACCCAGCGCTGGACCAGGCCACCGATGACGAACATGCCGAGGATCGAGGCGCCCTCGGTGATCTTGCCCATCAGGCCGCCGGAGAGGTCCTTGGTGATGGAGGTGCCCAGCTTGTAGCCAAACTCCTGCGTGTACCAGATGAACGCCATGCGGATGATGTTCCAGAGCACGAAGAACAGGATCGGGCCGACGATGTTGCCCTCCATGGCGAGCGATGCGCCGAGCGCGCCGAGCAGCGGCCGGAGGGTGAACCAGAACGCCGGGTCACCGACGCCGGCGAGCGGGCCCATCATGCCGACCTTGACGCCCTGGATGGCGGCGTCGTCGACCGGCGCGCCGTTGGCGCGGTCCTCCTCGAGGGCGAGCGTGACGCCCATGACGGGGGCCGAGACGTACGGGTGCGTGTTGTAGAACTCCATGTGACGCTTGAGCGCCGCGATCTGGTCATCCTTGTTGGGGTAGAGCTTCTTGATGGCCGGGATGATGGAGTAGCACCAGCCGCCGTTCTGCATGCGCTCGTAGTTCCAGGAGCCCTGGAGGAACTGGTGGCGCCAGGCGACGGACATGCGGTCCTTCTTGGACAGGGTTACCTTGTTCTCTGCCATGTGTTCTCTCCTCCCTTCCTACTCGTAGTCGTCCAGGATGTCGCCGAGCGGGTCGCCCGAGCCGGCCGCGCCGGCACCGGCCTTGGCGGCCTCCTTGAGGCCCAGGTAGATGAGGGCCAGCGAGATGCCGATGACGCCGAGGGCGATCAGGGTGAGCTCGGAGATGGCGGCGACGCAGAAGCCGAGCGCGAAGAACGGCCAGACCTCGTTGGTGGCCATCATGTTGATGACCATGGCGTAGCCGACGGCCGCGACCATGCCGCCACCGATCGTCATGCCCTCGTTGAGCCACGCGGGCATCATGTTGAGGGCGCCCATGACGGCCTCGTCGGGGATGAAGCAGAGCGCGGCGGCCGGGATGGCGATGCGGATGCCCTGCATGCAGATGGCCGCGATCTGCCAGGCCTCGATGGCCGCGAAGTTGCCCTTGGCCGCAGCGGCGTCCTGGGCGTGGACCACGGGGATGGCGAGCGTGCGGACGATCATCGTCAGGAACAGGCCGGCGACGGACAGCGGCACGGCGACGGCGATGGCCGTGGTGATGGCCTCGCCCTGGTCGGCCCCACCGTTGAGGGCGATGACCATGAGGATGGCCGAGGCCACCGAGGCGAGCGCCGCGTCGGGCGCGACGGCGGCGCCGATGTTGGCCCAGCCGAGGGCCATCATCTGGAGCGTGCCGCCGAGGATGATGCCCGCCTCGAGGTGACCGGTCACCAGACCGATCAGCGTGCAGGCCACCAGCGGCTGGTGGAACTGGAACTCGTCAAGGATGCCCTCCATGCCGGCAAAGAAGGCGACAATGACGATAAGGACGATTGCGAAAACCGACATGCTTCCCTCCTTCTTATGCCTGTGCGGCCTGCGCGGCGAGCTCGGACTTGGCCTTGCTCATCATGGCCTCAAAGTTCTCGGGCGAGTCCGCCGGGACCTTGCGGATGTCGAACGTGACGCCCTTGGCCTGGAGCGCCTCGAGGCACTCGACGTCGGCCTCGTCCATGGCGATCGCGTTGGTGACGACGACCTTGCCCACGGAGTGGGCCATGGAGCCGATGTTCACGTTCTTGATGTCCACGCCGCCCTCGATGGCCTTGAGGACGTCCTGCGGCGTCTCAAAGAGCAGGAAGGCCTTGGTGGCGCCAAAGCGCGGGTCCTTGGAGACCTCGATCATCTTGGAGATCGGGATGACGTGGGCCTTGACTCCCGGAGGCGCGGCCTGGACGATCATCGTCTTGCGGAGCTCGTCGTGAGCCACGCCATCGGAGACGACGATGATGCGGTCGGGGTTGATGGCCTTGGTCCAGGCCGTGGCCACCTGACCGTGCAGCAGGCGCGTGTCCACGCGGCAGTGCGCGATCTTGATGTGGCCGTCGCCGAGGACGGTTCCCGGCGGGATGGCGCCGGCGGGCGCGGCAGCGGGGGCCGCGGCCGCAGGGGCCGCCTCGGCCGGGGCGAGCTCCTCGGGCTTGATGCAGATGCCGGACTTTGCCTCGGGGTAGATGGCCTTGGCGACCTCGGCCGCGGTCTCGGCGCCCATGCGCTCGCCGTACGCGGAGACGAGCATCGGCAGGTTGAGACCGCCGACGGCGACCCAGTTCTCGTGGCCCTCCTCCCCCAGCAGCAGCGACACCTGGTTCCAGGGCGTACCGCCCTGGAGGTCGACGAGGAACAGGACCTGGTCCTGATCCTCGAAGCCGGCGACGGCCTCGAGCAGCTTGGCGCGAAGGTCGTCCGGCCCCATCTCGGGCATGAGCGTCACGGCCGCGACGTTCTCCTGCGGGCCAAAGATCATCTGGCCGGACATCTTTATGCCCTCGGCGAACGTGCCATGACTGGCTAGGACAATGCTAACCACCGCTTACCTCCTTCTCTGTTTCGCGGACCCTTACCGATACCTCTGTGCACGCCATCGACGGGGACCTCTCCACACTTTCTCCCCCGCCGCTTCATGCATCCTCCACATAATAGTATATCCGGGGCGGGACGGGCCTCAGAATGGCGCAAGGGCTTCGTTCTTCTCGCCTGTCCCTCCGCCCATCAGGGTGGCACATCTAGAAATCCGCGACCTTGCCGCGCGGGCGGCCTCCCGTTCTTCTCGGCTGCAGCTCAACCTCTAAGAATCGGGGACCTTGTCGCAGGGACGTCTAGAAAAAGGCGCCCGTGCGCGACCGGAGAGCTTCCGGTGCGCGCACGGGCGCCAATTCTTAGAGCTTGTCGCATCACGGGCGGCGTTTCTTAGACGTGCGGGCGAGAAGAACGACTATTTCCCGCCCACGCCGCGGCAAGGTCGCCGATTCCTAGACTCCACCATGACACGCCCGCCGATTCCTAGACGCGCCGCAACGGGGCCGAGAAGGACGAGCGCCCGCTACCGGCCCACGACCACGAGGTCGTGCGTGGAGGCGGTGAACGGCTCGTAGCCATCCGCGGTCACCAGACCGAAGTCCTCCAGGCGAATGCCGAAGCGGCCCGGCAGGTAGATGCCGGGCTCGATGGTCACGACCGAGCCCTCCGGCACCGGGCGGTCCCAGCGGCGGTTGAAGTTGGGGTTCTCGTGGATCTGGATGCCCACGCCGTGGCCGAGGCCGTGGCCAAAGTTGTCGCCGTAGCCGGCCTCGGAGATCACGTCGACCGCGATCTGGTGGATGTCGCGCCCGATCACGCCGGCGTGAACGGCGGCGGCGCAGGCCTCGTGGGCGCGGCGCACCACGTCATAGACCGCGCGCTGCTCGGCGCTCGGCTCGCCCACGGCCACGGTGCGCGTCATGTCCGCGTGGTAGTCGTGATAGCCCGCGCCGTAGTCCATGACGATGAGGTCGCCCTCGGCGACCTGGCGCTCGCCCGGCTGGGCGTGGGGGTTCGCGCCGTTGGGGCCGGAGGCGATGATCGTGCCAAAGGAGAGCGCGTCGGCGCCGTGGGAGAGCATGTAGTTCTCAAGCTCCACGCGGATCTCTTGCTCGGTCATGCCCACCTTGATGAACGCGCAGATGTGCTCGAAGGCCTCGTCGGTGACCTCCTGGGCGCGCCGCATGAGCGCGACCTCCTCGGCGTCCTTGACCATGCGCAGGTCGCAGATGTCGCCGTGAAGGCGTGGCGTGAGGCAGGCAACCCCGGCGCGCGAGAGCTCCACGAGCAGCTCGTCATAGAACGCGAGGTCGCACGTGTCCTCGACGGCCGCCACGCGCACGCGCTCGGCGGCCAGCCGGCGCGCCGCCCACGCGGCGGGGTCGACGACGTCCATGTCCAGGGCCCAGGCGGTCTCGGCGCCCAGGCGCTCGACGAAGGTGTTGTAGTAGCGGGAGTCGGTGTGGAGCCACTGGCCCGTGGCCGTGATCACGGCGGTGTGGGCCACCTCGTCGTCAAAGGTGCGCTCGGCGCCGGTGAGCCAGCGCAGGTCGGGGTTGTTGCGCAGGATCACCGCGTCGTAGCCGCGCTCCGCCATGAGCTCGCGTAGGCGCTCCACGCGCGCCGCGCATGCCGTTGCATCTGCCATGTTGCTTCCTTTCCTCGAAGGGTTGTTGACGTTGAAGGGGCGTCGCGTTGGGCGCGTCACGCGGGGCGCGAGGCGCACCAGGCCGCCGCGTGCTCGGCGAGCAGCTCGTCGGTCATGACCGCCAGGCGCACGCGGCCCAGGCCGCGCGGGACGGCCAGCATGAAGCGGCTCGAGCGCAGGAAGCGCTCCTCGCGGATGCGCGCGGCGAGCGCCGTCGGGTCCACGCTCGCGCGCGCGGTGGGCACGCCCAGGCGCTCGAGCACCTCGTCCACGGCGAGCATGTCATCGATCGAGAAGGTCCCCTGGGCCACGCCCAGCCGCGACGAGAACCGCATGCCGTCGGCGAGCGCCACCGAGGGGGCCACCTCGGGCGCGAGCGCGGTGAGCGCCGTCGCAAACGTGGTGCCAAACTCGAGCGACTGCCGAAGCGCCGCCGAGGTCGCCGAGGCCACCTTGCCGCGGCTCTTGAGCGCGTCCGAGAGCTGCGCCACGAGCGCGTCGGCGTCACCGGCGGCGAGGGCGTCGGCCGCGTCCCAGAGGCGCCCGAAGGCGCGGTCGGACTCGCACATCGCGCTCTGCACCATGAGCGAGAAGGACAGCAGCGCCGGCTCGCTCTCGGGATCGGCGGCAACGAGGTCCAGGTCAAGGCAGGTGTAGCGCGCCGTGGGGTCCTGCGTGACCGCGCGCGGCACGCCGGCGGCGTCAAGCGCGCGCGGCGTGGTGGCGGCCATGACCGCGCTCGGCAGGTCCAGCGGCACCTCGGCGAGCTGCACGCCGCCGCACCACCCGGCGCAGGCGAACGACGCCACCGAGAGCGTCTCCAGCCCGCCCACGGCGAGCACGAGGTCGTCGCCCGTGACGCGCGCCTCGGCGAGCCTCCCGTCCAGGCAGGCCACGGCGTCGAGGTCGCAGGCGCCGCGCTCCACGACGGAGGCGCGGACCGTGAAGCCCTGGTCGCTGAGGTTGTCGCTCAGCGTCCGCGTCACGGCCTCGGGGGTCCCCTCCTCGCACAGCAGCGCGCACAAGCGCGGACGGCCCGCGGCAGAGCGCAGGACGTGCGGGAACTCCGAGAGGATGCCCGCGCCCACGCGCAGGTCCATGGAGGCGCCGCGCATGAGCACCCACTGGCGCGCGGCGCGCGGGGCCGTCGGCTCGGCCGGCGCGGCCGTCTCGGCGGGCGCCGCCTCGTCCCTCTCGGCCGCCGGGACCCCCACGTCCTTCTCGACCTGCTCGTGCTCCGTGCTCACAGAAGCCCCCTCTCCCAGAGCAGCCGGCCGGACTCCTGGGCCACCTGCTCGAACGTCTTGTCGCGTATGTCGATCGTAAGGTCGGCCGCGGCCTCGTAGAGCGGCCGGCGCCGACGGTAGACCTCGGCCGCGTGCTCGGCCGAGCCGAGGTCGGGGCGCAGCTCCGGGCGCTGGATCTGGCGCAGCGAGTCGGCCAGGTCGCCGTCGAGAAACACGACGACGCCCATCTCGTGCATGAGCGCGCAGTTCTCGGGACGCTCCACGATGCCGCCGCCGCAGCTCACCAAAAGCGACTTGCGCGCGGCGAGCTTTCTCAGCTGGGCGGTCTCGACGTCGCGGAAGCGTGCCTCCCCCTCGCGGGCGAAGATCTGCGCCACGCTCGCGCCGAGCGCGCGCTCCACCAGGCGGTCGGTGTCCACGTGCGGTCGATGGAAGAGCGCGCCGAGGTTGCGGGCGAGCGTTGACTTGCCGGCGCCGAGAAAGCCCACAAAGAAGAGGTGGTCACACCCCTCGTGGACGACGTATCTCGGATCGTGCGGCACGGCCTCCCCCTTTGCGTAGCTACCGAGAAGAGATTCTACTCGATACGCGCGGGCGCGGGCCGCCTCGCGCCTGCCCCGCAACCGCCCTGCAATCGCCCCGTGCCCGACCTGTCAGCTGCCATGTCCTCCAAGAATCCCGAGCCGCGCACGCCGAGAAGAGCGCCCAAATCGGGATTTGGGTTACCGCACCGATAAGAAATGCGTCTCATGGCGAGAAGAGCCGCGGCTCAGGGGTGCGTGACAAGAGCGCGGTGCTTCTCGTTCGCGCCCGTTGTCGCCCAATTCGCGATTTGGGCGGAGCGCCCCGGTCCGTGGGGGCTGCGACCCCTCGGGCGGTCCCCTGACCAGCGATCCCTCTCGCCGCCATGCGTGGCCTCTGTCACGATGTCGCCCAAATCGCGATTTGGGCGACGAGGACGGGGGACCGAGGAGGCGCGATTGTACGTGCGCTCTCCCGACCAGCGGGTTTTCTCGCCATCGCTCGATGGCCTGTCGTCCGAACGCCCAAATCGCGATTTGGGCGAGAGGTCTGGAGTCGAGAAGGGCGTGGCGTTGTGGACGATTCCTTGACCGGCGGCTTCACTCGCGGCCGTGCGTGGCCCTCAGCTCAGCGCGCCCAAATCGCGATTTGGGTCCATTCGAATAGAAAAGCCGACGTGCGTGCGTGACGGCTCCATCCTCACCGCGCGCGAGTCGGGTTTTCCGGCCCCTACTCCCCCTCGAACGTCACGCCGCGCAGGGCGAGGCGCTCAAAGACGCGAAAGACGTGCGTGTACCAGAGGTCGCGCCGCGACTGCGGCCTCACCAGCACGGTCCGCACGCCGGCGAGGTTGCCGGCCGTCACGTCGGTGAAGACCTGGTCGCCGACCATGACGGTCTCGCCGGGCACGGCGCCCATGAGCCGCATCGCCCGCACGAGCGCAAACGGCAGCGGCTTCATCGCGTGGTCCACGGCGTCCACGCCCATCTGGTCGGCGCTGGCGCGCACCTGGGTGGAGTGAAAGTTGTTGGAGACCAGGCACAGGCGAAGCCCCGCCTCGCGCGCGCGGTCCAGCCACGCCATGACCTCGGCGGGCGGCAGGTCCGCGCCGCGCGGGACGCAGGTGTTGTCGCGGTCCAGCAGCACGAGCCGCACGCCCTCGGCGACCAGCTCCTCCACGCTCAGCTGCGGCAGGCTCGCCACGTAGCGCGTGGCACGAAACAGACCCATTCCAGCTCCTTACGAGTACGCCTGCATGTGCTCGTCGTAGGTCTCCGAGAACTGCTCGGTGTCCTGCGTGATGTAGAAGTAGTAGAAGTTGGTGTCGGCGGGCTCGCAGGCGGCCTCGATCGAGTCCAGGCTCGGCGAGCAGATCGGCGTGGGCGTGAGCCCCGCGTTGAGGTTGGTGTTGTAGGGGTCCTGGAGCGTGTTGATCTCGTCGGCCGTGGCGGCGCGCCCGAGCGAGTAGGTCAGCGTGGCGTCGCTCTGCAGCTTCATGCCGTCGCGCAGGCGGTTGTAGAAGACCGAGGCCACCTTCGGGCGCTGCTCGTCGGTCAGCGCCTCGCGCTCCACGATCGACGCCATCGTGAGGATGTCGTTCTCGTCCAGCGTGAGCCCGTAGCGCTCGGAGAGCGTGGCCGCGGCCCCGGCGAGGTCGAGCGACTCGACCTCGGCCTGGTACTGGTCGAGCATCGCGCGGATCAGCGTGTCGGCCGTGACGCCGTCCGAGCCGGAGAAGTCGTAGGTCTTGGGGAAGAGGTAGCCCTCGAGCGAGTCCTCGTGCGCGTCGGCGAGGAAGGGGTAGTCGTCCACGTAGTTTGAGGCCTTGGCCTGCGCCAGGAAGTCATCCGAGGAGATGCCGAGCGACTCCTGGGCCGCGCTGGCGATCTGGGCCACCGTGAAGCCCTCAGGCACCGTGAGCTGGGCCGTCGAGGCGTTGGGGCCGGCGGTGAGCAGCGCGATGATGTCCGTGGCATCGCTGCCGGCCACCACGCGGTACGAGCCGCTCTTGAGCGCGGACTCGGCCTCGGTCCGACGAACCTCCGAGAGGAACTCGCTCGTGTCGGCGATCAGGCCGTTGTCCGCCAGGATCTGCGCCACCTCGCCGGCGCCGGAGCCGTCGGGGATGGTGAACGTGACCTCGGTGCCCTCGGGCGCAAGCTGGGCCTCGTCGCCACCGCCGGACAGGAGCGACGGGACGAGAAGGACGGCGGCCGCGACGGCGGCCACCACGATGGCGCCCATCACGGCGATGGCGACCAGCGGCACGCGGCGCCGGGAGCCTCCCCTGCGCGGGTCGCGGGGGGCGTGCGAGCCCGCGCGCCGCGTGGCGGCGGCGGTGCGGCTGGAGACGCGCCCACCGGCAAGGGCGGAGCGCGGGGCGGAGGCGCCGGTAGCGGGGGCGGCCGGACGGGTGGCGCGAGGGGCGCTGCCGCCCGAGAAGTGCGAGCCCCCGTGCCGGGGGGCGCTGCCGTTGGGTGTGGCCATCGTGCCCTTTCAGTTGTGTCTGGCATCCAGCCAAGATTGCAGGAACAGGCTGGCCGCGACCGAGTCCACCTTGCCGCGCATGGCGCGCTCGGAGAGGCCCTGCTCCTTCAGGATACGCTTGGCCTCGGCCGAGGAGAGCCGCTCGTCGGCAAACTCCAAGGGAAGTCCGCAGCTCGCCGCGATTCCCTCGGCCTGGGCGCGGATGCGCGCGGCCTGCGGGCCCTCCTCCCCCGCGAGCGTGCGGGGCAGGCCGCAGACCAGAAGCTCGGGCTCCCAGTCCTCCAGCACGCGGCGGAAGGTCACGGCGTGCCGGAGCACCTCGGCGGCGGGGAGCACCGTCACCGGGGAGGCGACGCGCGCGGCGGGGTCGCTCACGGCCACGCCCACGCGCCGCTCGCCGATGTCGAGCGCGAGGACGCGCACCCTAGGCGATGCCGAGCGCGGCGCGGGCGGCGTCGAGCGCGGCGTCGATGCCGGAGGCGTCGGAGCCGCCGGCCTGGGCCATGTTGGGCCGGCCGCCGCCGCGACCGCCCACGAGCGCGGCGATGTCCTTGATGATGGCGCCCGCGGCAAAGCCCGCGGAGACCGCGCCGTCCGTGCCGCCGGCGAGCAGGGCGACCTTGCCGTCGGGCGTGGCGGAGGCGAGCACGCAGGCCACCGACTCGCCGTTCGCGGCGTCGCGGATGCCGTCCCAGGCGGAGCGCAGCTCCTTGCCGGAGAGGCCGTCGATGCGGGCGATGACCGCCTTGTAGCCGTCGAGCTGGACCGCGTCCTTGAAGGCGTCGGCCACCTTGCTCGCACCGGCACCGGTCGTGGCGGCCTCGAGGGCGCGGCGAGTCTCGCGCAGCTCGGCCTGGAGCGCGCCCACGCGCGCGGCCACGTCATCCGGGCGGCACTTGAGCTCGTGGGCAACCTCGGAGAGGGCGAGCAGGCGCTCGTCCACGTACTCGATCGCGCCCATCGAGGTCACGGCCTCGATGCGGCGGGCGTTGGAGCCCACGGAGCTCTCGGAGACGATCTTGAAGAGGCCGAGGTCGGCGGTGCTGCGCGCGTGCGTGCCGCCGCAGAGCTCGCGGCTGAAGGGCGTCTCGGACACGCCGGTGGAGACCACGCGCACCACGTCGCCATACTTCTCGCCAAAGAGCGCGACGGCACCCGAGGCCTTGGCCTCCTCGAGCCCCATGACGCGGGTCACGATGGGCTCCGCGGCAAAGATCTCCGCGTTGACCATGCCCTCGATGCGGGCGAGCTCGTCGGCCGTCACGGCCTCGAAGTGGGTGAAGTCAAAGCGCAGGCGGTCGGGGGCCACGAGCGACCCCGCCTGGGAGACGTGGTCGCCCAGGACCCGCTTGAGCGCGGCGTCAAGCAGGTGCGTGGCCGTGTGGTTGCGGCGGATGAGCTCGCGGCGGCCGGCATCGATCGCGGCCGTGACCTCGTCGCCCACGGCGAGCGCGCCCTCCTCGACCTCGGCGACGTGCACGTAGAGGCCGCCCTTGGCCTTGGTGTCGCTCACGCGCAGGCGCGCGCCGGCGGCCGTGGTGAGGGTGCCGGTGTCGCCCACCTGACCGCCCATCTCGGCGTAGAACGGAGTGCGGTCGAGAACGACCTCGACCTCGGCGCCCGCCTCGGCGCGCTCGGCCTCGGCGCCGTCGGCCACGATGGCGAGCACGCGCGCAGCGGCCTCGTCCTGGTCGTAGCCGACAAACTCCGTGGCCGCGAGCCGGTCGCCCAGTGCGGTCCAGACGTCGTTGAAGGTGCCCCAGGCGTCGCGGTTGGCGCTCGCGCGGGCGCGCTCGCGCTGCTCGGTCATGCAGGCGTCAAAGGCGTCCATGTCAACGGCGCGGCCGGCGGCCTCGCAGATCTCGCGCGTGAGGTCGATCGGGAAGCCGTAGGTGTCGTGCAGCTTGAAGGCCACCTCGCCGGGCAGCGTCGCGCCCTCGCCGAGCTTCTCGAGCTCCTGCGCGAGGCTCTCCTCGCCGGCGTCGAGCGTGGCGCCAAAGCGCTCCTCCTCGGCGGCGATGATGCCGTCGATGAGCGAGCGCCCCTCCACGATCGCCGGGTAGTTCTGGCCCATGAGCTCGCAGATCTTCTCGACGTAGGAGCCCAGGAACGCGCCCTCGATGCCGAGCAGGCGCCCGTGGTAGACCGCGCGGCGCAGCAGGCGGCGCAGCACGTAGCCGCGGCCCTCGTTGCCCGGCAGGATGCCGTCGCCGATCATGAACGTGACGGCGCGGGCGTGGTCGGCCACGATGCGCAGGGAGCAGTCGCGCGCGGGGTCCTCCCCGTAGGTCTTGCCGGAGAGGCGCTCGCCCACGCCGATCAGGCCCTGCAGCAGGTCGCCGTCATAGTTGGTGGACTTGTGCTGCATGATGGCCGCGATGCGCTCCAGACCCATGCCGGTGTCGATGTTGCGGTGCGGCAGCTCCGGCAGCGAGCCGTCCTCCTGGCGGTCGTACTGGGTGAAGACGAGGTTCCAGAACTCGAGGAAGCGGTCGCAGTCGTCGCAGCCGGGACCGCAGTGCTCGCCGCCGCAGCCGAACTCCTCGCCCTGGTCGAAGTAGATCTCGGAGCAGGGACCGCAGGGACCGGTGGGGCCGGCGGCCCAGAAGTTGTCGTCCGCGCCGAGGCGGGAGATGTGGTCATAGGGGACGCCCTGCTTGTGCCAGAGCTCGATGGCCTCGTCGTCGTCCTCGAAGACGGTCATGTAGAGGCGCTCGGGCGGAAGGCCCAGGTGCTCGGGGTTGGTGATGAAGTCATACGCCCACTCGATAGCGTTCTCCTTGGTGTAGCCGCCAAAGGAGAAGTTGCCGAGCATCTCAAAGAAGCTGAGGTGCGTGGCGTCACCGATGTTGTCGATGTCGTTGGTGCGCAGGCACTTCTGGCAGGAGCAGGCGCCGATCTCGGCCATGGTGCGCTTGCCCTGGTAGTACTCCTTGAACTGGTTCATGCCCGCGTTGGTGAGCAGAAGCGACGGGTCGTCCGGCACCAGCGAGGACGACGGGTAGAGCTTGCAGCCCTTGCTCTCAAAGAAGCGCAGGAAGTCCTCGCGGATCTCGGCGGTGGTCATGGTCTTGTAGTCGGCGGTGGTCATGTGTCTCCCCTGTGGTCGGGCGGCCCTTCTCGTGTCATTAGCCTTCCTAGTATAGCGCGGCGGGCGCGTCGGGCCCCACCAGATAATTCCCGCGGACGATTCCGAGGCGCGCGGGAGCGCGACGCTTGGGCGGGGCGGTCCTTCTCGCCTGCCAGGGTCGTTACCCAGAGCGGCCAGAAAGAGCCCGCTTTTGTGCGCGAGGGCATCGCGCGCATCCACGAAGGGCCGTCTCGGCAGATTCCTGTAGGTTTTGGGCAACAAGTTTTATGCCCTGCCGGAATACAGGAGTTTTTGTATCAAACGTTATGCTCACAACCGAAAAGAACCTGGCGTTTTCCACGCTTTTGGCCCTCCGCATGGGCGCGGACATAAAACTTGTTGCCCAAAACCAGCTTGTTCGCGCGGCGGGGCGGATGCGACGGCACGCAGGGTGGGCGGCACGCCGGACATGGGGCGGAACGCGGGGCGCACCGGCGCCCCGAGGCGACAGCGACGCCGAGCTAGCGCGCGTCGTCCTTCTCGGCCGGAGCCTCAGCCGACGTCGCCTCGGCCTCGCGGCTCGCGTGCAGCCGCGAGAGGCCCGCGAGCAGGCGGGAGCGCTCGATGAAGGTGTCGTCGTCAAGGGCGTCAAAGGTCGGACGCGGGCGGCCGCTGGCGTCGTTGAAGGGGGTGCTCCCAAAGAGCGCGCCCTCGGCCGAGACGAGCTGGCGGCCCGTGTGCGTCTCAAAGTAGTAGACAAAGAGCCCGCGAATCGCCGCCGTGAGCGGCACGGCGAGCACCATGCCCACCGCGCCCCCGAGGCAGCCGCCGATGACGATGCCCACGAGCGAGAGCGCGGGGTGGATCTTCACCGCCGAGCGCATGACGAGCGGCGAGAGCACGTTGTCGGTGACGTTCTGCGCCACCACCGTGAGCACGAGCGTCCAGAACGCGCAGACCGGGCTCACAAAGAAGCCGAGCAGCACGGCGGAGACCGAGGAGAGCATCGGCCCCACCACGGGCACAAAGTGCAGCACGAACGTGGCGATGCCGAGCAGCCCCGCGTACGGGTGGCCCAAGAGCGCGAGCCCGGCCGCCACCATGAGGCCGTTGGCGAGCGAGGTGATGAGCGTCCCGCGCATGTAGCCGCCGGTGGAGCGCGAGAGCACCGCCAGGGTGAGAATCATCTCCTCGTCGTACTCCGGCCCGGCAATGACGGCCAGCTCGCGCATGATCTTGGGATAGTCGAGCGCGAGCCAGTAGGCCAGTATCAGGCCGAGAAACACCGTCACGAGGTGGCCGGCCATGTCCGCGATGCCGCCGGCGAGGCCCGTGGAGAGGTTGCGCGCCAGCTCCGAGGCCACGTCGGTGCCCGCCGAGACGAGCATGCCCACGATGGTGTTGACCGTGTTCTGCACGTTGGCGTTGTGCGAGTTGCCAAAGGTGTCCCAGAACGCGGAGAGCGCGTCCTGCAGCTGGCTCACGTACGTCGGGACGTTGCGCAAAAGCACCATGAGCTCGCCCACGACCGGCCCCATGAACAGGGCGAGAAGGACGATGACCGCCGCCATCACCACCAGCAGCGCCAGCAGCGCCGCCAGGCCGCGCGGGACCCTCCGGTCCTCCAGGCGGTTGACGATCGGGCTGCAGACAAAGCCCACGATCGTGCCCACGAGCAGAAGCTCCACGGCCTGGCCCACAAGCGCGAGCCCCCGCACGGCGAGCACGAGCAGCAAGATCGTGCCCACGATGGCCCAGGCGACCACCATGCGCAGGCGCCACGTATCGTATCGGCTCACGTGCGGCCGTGCGGACATCGCGTCCCCTTCCAACGTGCGACCAACCATGTGCCCCAGCGCGGCCGGCACGAGCGCGCGGCCGCGCCCCGGGCAGCCCGAGACCCCGGCGCCCTACGCGCGCGCCAGGTGCTCCGGGTCGATCTTGTCCTGAATCCGGCGGAGCGTGCGGCGCAGCAGGCGAGAGACCTGAACCTGCGAGATGCCCATGCGCTCGGCGATCTCCACCTGCGTGAGCCCGTCCACGAAGCGCATGCGGATGACGTCGCGCTCGCGCGGCGAGAAGTCCGCGATGGCCTCCTCGAGGACGATGCGGTCGTCGGACGCGGCCAGCTCGGCATCCTCGGTGGCGTAGTGGTCGATGACCGAGGGGGCCTCGTCGTCGCCCTCCGAGCCGCCGCCCTCGAGCGGCACCGAGCTGTAGGCGCTCGAGGACTCCATCGCCTCGAGCACCTCGTCCACCGTCACGCCCAGGCGCTCGGCGATCTCGGCCACCGAGGGGCTGCGCCGAAGCTGGTTGGTGAGCTCGTCGGTGGCCTGGTTGACCTTGGCGGAGAGCTCCTGCAGCCGGCGCGGCACGCGCACCGACCAGCCCTTGTCGCGAAAGTGCCGCTTTATCTCCCCCATGATCGTGGGGGTGGCGTAGGTGGTGAACTCCAGCCCGCGCTCCGGGTCAAAGCGGTCGATGGCCTTGATGAGGCCAATCGTGCCCACCTGGATGAGGTCGTCGAGCGACTCCCCGCGGTTCTTGAACTTAGAGGCGAGAAAGCGCACGAGGTTGAGGTGGCTCACGATGAGCTGCTCGCGCGCCTCGGCGTCGCCCTGCCGCTTGTAGCGGCGAAAGAGCTCGCGCGTGCGGTCCTTGTCCCAGGCCACGCGCCCGCGAGGGGCGCGGCGGGCGGGCTGCGGCTGCGGGGACTCCTGCTCGGCGCGGACCTTACTCGTCATCACGGCCGCCAGTCGCGCGCACCAGGCGCAGCCTGGCGCCGTCCTCGGAGAAGGCGAACTCGTCGCAGAGGGCCGAGAGCAGCACGCGCACCAGGTCAACCGACTCGTCGTCGGGGTCCGTCGTGCCGAGCGAGAAGTCCATGCCCACGCTCCCCTGCCCGAGCGAGAAGTCCACCTCCACGACCTCGGGACCGGTGGCGCAGGCGTAGACAAAGCCCTCGTCGGCGATCATCTTGACGTCCTCGACGTCCTCCACGCTCTCGACGCCCGCCGTCACGGCCAGCGCCGAGGCGCTCATGCGCACCGCGCGCGCAAAGGTGGGGTCCGCCGGGACCCTCAGCAGCACGTGCCTCGTCTCCATCACTCGCCCCCCTGGTCAGCGGCGGTCGGGTCGTCCCCCGCGGGAGCGCCGGCCACCTCGCCGTAGTCAACGTAGCGCGCCTCCGGAGCGGCCTGTCCCCGCGGCGCCGGGTCCTCGCGCTCGCCGTCGAGCCGGGGCGCGACGTCCTTCTCGCCCGACGAGCCCGCGCGCAGCCGCGAGACCACGCCGGCCACGCCCGAGGCCGCGCTCTCCGCGACCCCCTTGACCGCGCCGGTCACGCTCGACGCCGCGCCCGAGACCGAGGAGACGTCCTCCAGGATGCCGTTCAGCCGGTCGAGCGAGACCGTGGCCTCGTCAACGGCCGTCTCGGTCTTCCTGAGCAGCGGGGTGACCTGCTTGGCCGCGGGCTCCAGCTCGTCCATGATGCCGTCGAGCTTGGCCACCACGGGCTGGGCCTGCTCGATCACCTCGCGCGCGGAGGCGGAGAGCTTCTCCACGTCCCGACGGGCGGAGCGCATGGTGAGCGCCACCTCCACAGCCGTCCAGATGCCCACCAGCACCAGGGCGATCAGGACCACAGAAAGTATCAGATCCGCTGTCATAGCGCCCTCCTCGGGACGGAAATCAGGCGTCGTGCCTCAGTCGTACATTCTACCCAACCGACCTGACGCCATGCACGAGGCGCCCGTCGGGAGGGCGGTCCGCCCGCAGCTCACGCCCCGCCGGACGCGTCCGCGCGCTCGCGGCCGATGGCCTCCTCGCGCCACGCCTCCCAGCCGCGGCCGCTCGCGTGGTAGAAGCAGCCGCGCTCCAGGCCCTCGGGCAGGTAGCGCTGCTCCACCCAGCCGGCCGGGTAGTTGTGCGGGTAGAGGTAGGGGCCGTACTCATCGGAGCCGGGGCGGTGGCGGTCGCGCAGGTGGCTCGGCACCTCGCGGCGCGGCCCGCGGCGCACCTCCTCGAGCGCGGCGTCGATCCCGGCCTCGGCGGCGTTGGACTTGGGCGCGAGCGCGAGGTAGGTGGCCGCCTGCGCCAGGTTGATGCGGCACTCCGGCATACCGATGACCTCCGTGGCGCGAAAGGCCGCGTGGGCCACGAGCAGCGCGGTGGGGTCGGCGTTGCCGATGTCCTCCGAGGCGCAGATCATGATGCGCCGCGCGATGAACTTGGGGTCCTCGCCGGCGTCGAGCATCCGCGCGAGCCAGTAGAGCACGGCGTCGGGGTCGGAGCCGCGCATGGACTTGATGAACGCCGAGATGACATCGTAGTGCATGTCGCCCGCCTTGTCGTAGGGCAGGCCGCGGCGGGGGTTGGCCTCGAGGACGTGCTCGGCGGTGATGACGAGCGGCGAGCCGTCGTCCTTCTCACCCGCCGGGGGGTCCACCATCTGGGAGGCCAGCTCGAGCGAGGTGAGCGCCGCGCGGCCGTCGCCGCCGGCCAGGGTCACGATCTCGTCCTCCGCCTCGGGCGTGAGCACAAAGGCGCCCGCGAGGCCGCGCTCGTCGGCCACGGCGCGGCGCAGCAGCTCGCGGATGGCGTCGTCGTCGAGGGCGGTGAGCTCCACGACGCGGCTGCGGCTGATGAGGGCGGAGTTGACCTCGAAGTAGGGGTTCTCGGTCGTGGCGCCCACGAGCACGACGGTGCGGTCCTCCACGGCATGGAGCAGGGCGTCCTGCTGGCCGCGGTTGAAGCGGTGGATCTCGTCCACAAAGAGGATGGTCCGGCGGCCCAGCGAGAGCAGGCGGCTGCGCGCGGCCTCTATCTCGCGTCGCAGGTCCTTGACCGTACCGGTGACAGCGCTGACCTCGACGAACTCAGCGTGCGTGGTGTGGGCGATGATGCGCGCGAGCGTGGTCTTGCCCGTGCCGGCCGGACCGTAGAGGATGACCGACGAGAGCGTGTCGTGCTCGATGGCACGGCGCAGCCAGCTGCCGGGACCCACGGCCTTGGCCTGGCCGACAAAGCCCTCGAGCGTGGTGGGGCGCATGCGGGCCGCGAGCGGCGCGTTCTCGTCGCGGCGCGTGGTCTCTATGTGGGTGAAGAGCGTGTCCATGGGAACGATTGTACGCTATCGGGCTGACGCGCGCCGCGGGCGGCGATCCAGGAATCGCCGATCTTGTCGTAGGCGGTTCTAGAAAATCCCGCCCCTGTCGCGGGCATCCCACGCCCCAAGAGCGCACGGTCCCAGATTCCTAGATTCGGCCGCAACAAAGGCGGCAATTCTTAGACGTCAGCCGAGAAGAACGTCGGTTTCCGCATATCCTTGCGACAAGCTCGGCGTTTCCCGGAACCACCCGGCGCACCATCCGGAATTCCTAGACATCCCGGCCGCATCGTCCTTCTCGCCCCCCGCCGTCCGTCCGCCCGCCCGTCTGTCGAGTGTACGAGTTTCTCGCAAATTCTCTCGCTTACACAAATGTTTATATGGGAAAACGAACCGAGAAGGGCGCCGCTCGGCATGCTAACTCGTACACTCGACGAATGGGAGGACAGACGAGAAGGACACGCCTCAGAGGCGCGGGGAATCGCGAGAGACCCGATGTGCGTTTCTCCGCAGCCGGAAACCATGCTCATCCCCAGCACCAAACCGCACAACTCCGACAACAATCACGGTTGCCCGGGCAGAAAAGCGGGCGTACTTGCCGTCGTGCAAACCTTCCTACGGGCGTCACATTCAGCTTTGAATCTAGAAATCGCCGGGGTTGTGACAGGAGCTTCTAGAAAACGTCGCCCTTGTCGTGGCCTTATCGCACATGACTCTCAAAATCGCCGTTCTTGTCGCCTGGCGTCTAAATCAACGGGGACTGTGCGCGCCCCGGCGTCCATGCCGTGCGACAAGGTCGGCGATTCTTAGAACCGCTTGCGACAAGGGCGGCGTTTCTTAGAACCACCCGGAACAAGGGCGGCAAATCCTAGAATCGGCGCGCCCGCGTCCCTACGGACGCGCGACCGGCGAGAAGTACCCGCGGCTCGGGAAGAGCTCGGCGGCGTGCGGGAACGCGGCCGCGCAGGTGGCCATGAAGTAGTCGTCGGTCATCGAGGAGATGAAGTCCACCACGGTCCGGTCCGGGTCGCTCTCCCAGTCGTAGCTGCGCCCGTAGAAGGCCAGACGGCGCTCGAGCGGCGCCACGTGGTGCGCGAAGATCGCCGCGGACTCGTCGCCGGTGGCCAGCGCCGCCAGCTCGTGATCGTAGAGCGCCGAGAAGAGCTCGGCGATCTCGCGAGAGAAGTCGCCGTTGACCTCGCCCGCGCCGTAGATCTTCTCGTAGTTCTCGCGCTTGGCTCGGCGCATCTCGGCAAAGCCCTCCTCGGAGAGCGCGATGTGGTCCTCGCCCACGCTCGCCTCCACGACGTCGGCCACAAAGGCCGCAAGGGCCCAGGCGTTGTAGGCGCCGCCCAGGCCGTCGTCGAAGGTGCCCTCGTCGCAGATCCCCGCGCAGATGGCGTCCTGGCGGTCCTTGCCCACGTAGGCGATGATGTCCGACACGCGCACAACGCAGCCCTCGAGCGTCATCGGCCGCAGGTGGGAGATGGTCTCGTCGCCCCGCTCCCAGCACGCCTCGACCACGCGCTCGAACGTGTCGAACTCCGCCAGGCCGCTCGTCTCAAAGCGCTGGAGCTCGAACTCTCCGTTGTGGCAGAGCGCACCGTCGAGGGTCTGCAGGCTCACGTTGCGCCCGGCCAGCTCGTCCATCACGCGGACGCTCTGGACGTTGTGGTAGAACCAGCGCCCGGTGCGCGCGTGGTAGACGTCGTTCAGGAAGCGCTCGCCGGCGTGGCCGAACGGCGTGTGGCCGAGGTCGTGGCCCAGCGCAATGGCCTCGATGAGGTCGAGGTTGAGGCCGAGCGCGCGCCCGATGTCGCGCGCCACCCGCGCCACGAGCTGCACGTGCAGGCCGCGCCGCGCCAGGTCGTCGTTCGCGCGGAACGAGAAGACCTGCGTCTTGCCCGAGAGGCGGTTGTAGGCCGGCAGGTGGACGATCTTCTCGGCGTCGCGCACGTAGGCGGGGCGCAGCGCGGTGTCACGGTCGCGCTCGCACGGGTCGCGACGGATGGCCGAGGCGTCACGGCACGCGAACGGCGACAGCCGCCCCGAGGCCGCATGCTCGGCGACGAGGGCCGTCGCGCGCTCGGAGAGGCGCCCCGTGAGGCCGGGGGCGAGCGGGTTGGTGACGGGCGATCCCATGCGCGGCCGCTAGTCGCGCGCCACGAGGCAGCCCAGGGTCACGCGGTTGGACCAGGGGCCGATCTCGCCGTCGTAGCCGGCGCGCGCGTAGACGCCGCCGAACTCGCCGCGGAAGAGGTACAGGCCGAGGATGTTCTCCACCTCGACCGGCTCCGTCCCGTGTTCTTCGGCGTCGCCCACGGCGGGCTCGCCGAGGACGACGGGCGAGCGGTAGGCGGCGGCGCGGGCCTGGACCACGCCGCCCTCCTCCGCGCAGCCGAGCAGGACGCGCCACCAGTCGTCGCGGTCGGCGCAGGAGGCGCCGGCGACGGCCTCGTTCGCGCGATAGGCGCCTGCGGGGCGGGCGAGCCAGCGCTCGGGCTCGGCGAGGTAGGGCGCGAGGTCGGAGGTGCGCTCGAGCAGGTGCGTCTCGGGGACGTGGGCGCGCACGAAGGCGAGCTCCTCGTGGTCGAGCACGTCCTCCACGGCATCGGAGGAGAGGACCGCGAACAGCGCGTTCGTGGAGACCGGCCAGGTGCCAAAGCCGCCGATCACGCAGGTGAGCCCGCGCCGCGCGGCCTCCACGAGGGCCTCGGCGCCCGGGCAGGGCTTCTCGAGCATCTCGGAGAGCAGGACGCGGCGGTAGACGCAGGCGATCGGGCCCTGCGAGTCAACGAGGCGCCGGATGCCGCCGGCCTCCTCGATGCGCAGGTCGCGGATGTCGACGAGGCGCGCGAAGACGCCCTCGTCGGCCAGGCGCTCCACGATGTCGGCAAACTCGTTGGCCGTGGCGCTCTCGGGATAGTCCACGATGCCCACGGTGGGACGGTCGGGGTGCTTGGTGCCGGTGTCGGCATTGGCCCAGGAGCGGTAGGTCTCGCGCAGCGCGCCGATCACGCCGCCCGTGACGTCGAAGGTCTCGATGTCGGGGTGGCGCTCGGCGAAGCGACGGTAGGCCTCGGTGAGCTGGGTCGCGCGCGTGACCTCCACGGAGGCGGTCATCCCGAGCGAGCTGTCGGTGGCGACGCCGGCCAGCGTGAAGTCGCCGGTCTCCTCGTCAAAGAGGACGTCGACGCGGGCGAAGGGGATCAGGCGGTCGTAGCCGGTGGGGATGCGGGTCAGCGCCTCCTGCTCGGCCGGCAGGCGGAAGCGGGCGCGGAAGTCGGCGTCGTCGAGGTAGCGGGCCGTGACCTTCTCGATGATGCGGCCCATGGTCTCGGCCGCCTCGCGCAGGATGCCCAGCTCGGCGCCCGAGAGGACCTTGGGCGTGAGCGCCCAGGTCGGCGTGCCCTCGCGGTTGGCGACGGGATGCGCGTTGGCGAGATAGGAGGCCGCGAGCGCGCGACCCTCGGCGTCCCCGTCAAGGTCACGCAGGATGCCGAGGTACTCGTCCTCGAGGGCGCGGCAGCGGAGGTTGCTCATGGTGTGCCTCGTTTCTTCGTCGTGGCGCGGGCGCGCCGCGGTCACGTGGTGCACGCATTGTAGGTGTTGGGGCGGACAAAAACAAAGCGTGCCGCCGGAGGGCCCGCGTATGTGGACCTTCGGTGAAGCGCCGCGGCCAGACGCTCGCGGCCGGTCCCGCGCGTCGCGAGGTGCGCTACGACGCGTACCAGAGGGAGCCGCTCCCCAGGATCTCAAAGCCCATCGAGCGCTCCAGCGCGAGGGACGCCTCGTTGTCCGGCCAGACCTCGGCCCAGGGCAGGCGGCCCTCGTCCAGCAGCTGGCGCACCTTGGCCGCGGCGAGCGTTTGCCCCCAGCCGCGGCGGCGCGCCTCCGGCAGCACCTCGAGCATGCCCATGGCCCCATGGGGATGCTCGCCCGCAAACCCCACGAGCCGGCCCTCCTCAAAGCCGCCGATCACGCGACCGCGGGCGAGAAGCCCCTCCAGCTCGCCGGGGGTCAGGTACTCCGGGTGGGAGTAGGCCGCCACGATCGCCCCCGCGTAGGCGGGCGTGAGCACACGCAGGTCGCGCCCCGGGTCCATCGCGGGCGCCGGGCCGCGCCAGACCACCAGCTCGCAGGCGCGCGCCCGGCCGCCGGCGGCGCGCGCCACCTCGCGCGCGACGGAGCGCGTCCCGCAGACGCAGCTCACCGGCGCCGGACCCAGGCACGTGAGCGCACGGCGCACGAGCTTGCGGTCGCGCGCCCAGATGAGGCGCGGCCCGTCCGGCACGTCCACGACGACCGCGTCCTTCTCGGCCAGGCGCACCTCCCCCACCCCGCGCGCGAGCGCGTCGGCGACCGGCAGCACGACGTCGCCCTCCGCCCGCACGGCCTCGAGCGCCCGCTCGCGCCGCGCGTCGGCCTCGTCGGTCGTGGCGTCCATCACAAAGCCGAGCCGGTCGGCGATCATGAGCTGCCCCTCGGCGCCCGGGTGGTCGCAGCCGTCGGCGAGCAGGCGCTCCAGCAGCCGCCCATCGAGCAGCGCGCCGGCGTTCACGAGCCGCATCCGCGGGTGGCGCGCCACGGCCTCGGCGATGACGCGGTCCACCTCGCGCGCGCAGCTGCGCGGGTGTGTGGGGTAGACGCCCTCGAGGTGCGGCGGCGTCGTGAGGACCCATACCGGGGCCTCGGGCCAGGCGGCGGCCACCTCGTCCAGGAAGGCCCGCACGTCACGCGCCACGGCCGACGCCGCGCACGGCTCAAAGCGGTAGTTCTCGCCCAGCTCCACGACCACGGCGGCCGCGTTCTCGAGCTCGGCCGCGGGCACCGTCCCCGGCTGGAACACCTGCCCGCCCACGCCCTGGTTCACGAGGTCCAGCCCCAGATGGTCGGCGAGAAGCGCCGGCCAGGCGCGGGCCGGGTCCTCCGCGCAGAACCCCTGGGCGATCGAGTCCCCGAGCACGACGAGCCGCCCGCGCGCGGCCACGGGCGCGACAAAGCTGCCGTCGGCGCGAACCGAGCGCAGCTCGCAGGGCACGAGGCACGGCAGCCACACGCGCACGTGACACGGCGCGCCGAGCCCCGGCAGCGGCAGCGCGAGCGCGTCCGGGTCCGCGAGGTCGATCGTGAGGAGGTCCCCCTCGCCGGGCGCAAGGGGGCCGAGATGGCGCCCGTCCACGTCCACGGAGACCACATCCGGCCGCGGCGGCTCGGCGCCGGCACGGCGCGCCACGTCCGCCAGCGCGCCCATGGTGCCGCGCGGGACCGGGCCCATCCTGAGCTCCAGCTCGACCTCGCCGCCGTCCGTCTCAAACTCCACGCTCACGCCCGCCGTACAGACCGCCATCTGCCGAAAGAGCCCCGGGTGCCAGGCGCGGACGCTCCCGAGCGCGCGCAGCTGCGCGGCCGAGAAGCGCGACGGGCGCACCCAGCCGTCCCCGGCGTCCACGACGTCGAGCGCGCCGTGCAGGAGGTCCGCGGCATGCGCGGTGGCCATGCTCGGCATCGCTGCGCTACTCCCCCTCGCGGATGGGCTCGTAGAACTCCTCGCCGTCGTCGAGGCGCAGCATGAGCACCTGGCCAAAGCCAGCGCCGCCCGCCGCGCCGGCGTCGATGTCCCAGCGGTCGCGCGCCGCGCCCACGCGCACCATGCGCGCGAGGCCGTTCTCGTCAAAGGGCGAGCGCTCCAGCTCGGCGCCCATGCGCTCCAGATACGGCGTCGGCGTGTGGCCGGCGACCACCACCGGGCCCAGGCCGTCATCGCCCGAGAGCCCGTGCGGCGCGCACCAGAACTCCTCGCGGATCCAGGTGAGCTCCTCGTCGCCCTGCGCGGCGAGATACGCCTCCGCCCCGGCGTCGTCCCAGGTCTCGGGCGCGGGCGCGCTCAGGCTCACGCCCGCGTGCGCCAGCAGGTAGAGGCGCTCGCCCACGCGCACGTGCGCGCTTCTCGGGCAGGAGCGCACCCAGGCGAGCAGGTCCTCGCGCTCGTCGTCGGCCAGAGCGTCGAGCCCCTCCGCCGTGACGCCCCCGCCGTTGATCGCCCAGTTCATGTAGGCGATGGGGTCGCCCTCGTTGCGCAGGACGTCCAGCATGAGGTCCTCGTGGTTGCCGATGAGCGCCGTCGCGCCCGCGAGCGAGCGCACCACGCGCAGAACCCCCACCGGATCCGGCCCGCGGTCGATCATGTCCCCCAGGCAGAAGATGGCGTCACCCGCCACCGGGGAGACGCGCATCAGGACGCGCTCGAGCGCGGCCCGATGGCCGTGCACGTCGGAGAACACATAGGTTGCCATGAGCCCAGCCCCCTCTCACGCGTTTCCGCCCACGTCATCTGGTCAGCCTAGCACCTCGCGCGCCGCGCGCCCAGCCCGTGACCGGGCGAGCGGTCGCGACGAGCCTAGCGGCGTCGCGCCCGCCTGCGAGCCCGGACGGTCCGCAGGCGCCACGCCGGCGGCGCGCCGGCGTCCACCACGTGTGCCGGCAGCCGCGTCGAGCGGGCCGCGCGCACCCCCGCCACCACGCGCGCCATCGTGGCCGTCGCGCGAGCGCGCCTGAGCTGGCACTCCCACACCACGATCACCGTCCAGCCCGCCGCGAGCAGCTGCGCCACGTCGCGCTCGTCGCGCGCCCGGTTGCGCGCGAACTTCTCCTCCCAGAACTCTCGGTGCGTCCTGGGACGCGAGGGGGAGCAGTGCGGGCAGCGATGCCAGAAGCACCCGTGGACGAAGATCGCCACGCGCCGCCCCGGGAAGCACACGTCGGGCCGGCCCGGTGCCTTCTTCCAGTGGAGGCGGTAGCCGGTGAGCCCTGCCTTGCGCAGCGCGGCGCGCACGAGCAGCTCCGGCCCCGTGTTCTTGGACCGGTTGGCCTGCATGACGTGGCGCGTGGCCTCGGACGACGCCGCGGGCGTGCGCACGCGCGCGGCTACCACGAAGGACGCTCCCCCGGCGGCGTGGGCGCGCCCTCAAAGTTGAGGTCGGCCGTGAGCTCGCGCGCGGCGGCGAGGTCGAGCTCCGGGGCGAGCAGCTCGTCGAGGGTGGTCAGCGCGCGGGAGCGGGCCCCGTCGAAGAGGTCCCAGAAGCTCGCGCGGCTCACCTCGTGCGTGAAGGGGTTCTCCCACGGGCGGTGGTCGCGGTTGTCAAAGTCGGAGGTGTCCTCGGGCCGCGCCCGGTGCGACATCGAGCGCACCAGCGAGAAGGGCTCGCGCGTCACCAGACGCTCCACGGTGCCCAGCAGGTCGCGCTTGCGGCCGCCCGGTGAGTCAAACACGCGCTGGACCAGGCGGAACTCATGCACCGCCGTGGAGAACGTGCGCGGGTCGATCGCGCGCTCAAAGACCCAGAGCGCCGCGTAGAAGTAGAGCTTGTCGATTGCCGCGAGCGCCGCGCGCGAGGCCGCCAGCGCGCGCTCGTGCGGCCGCCAGCGCTCGACCGTGCGCCCGGTGAGCGAGAAGAGCGCCATCTCGTCGAGGTCGCGCTCGATCTCCGCGTGGACGCGCGAGCCGGCCGACTCGTCCAGCCCCGGCACGCCCGCGCCGCAGATCCCGTGCTGCCACCAGTACACGAGGGGGTGCACCGTGGAGTCCAGCAGCCAGTGGCAGGCGAAGCCCGCCACGTAGGCGCGCGCGACCTGGCGCTCGCGCCCCTCAAGCCGCAGCGCCGCCTCCCGCATGGCGAGCAGGACCTCGGCGGGCGCGGCGTCGTGCAGGGCGCCCCCGAGCGGCGACCACTTGTGCATCAGCGGGTCGATCACAAGGTAGAAGAGCGGGTCAGGGCCCTGGTTGCCGAGCAGGAACGCGTCGCGCTCGTCCACGGAGCGCATCTTGAGGAGGCTGGCGGCGTCCTCGAGGACGCCCCGCCCAAAGAGGTCGTGCGTGAGGATGGCAGGCATCGCGGGCCCTTTCGTCGCGGTTCTCCCCCGATTATGCCACGACGACGCCCGGGTTTCTCGCCCGCCGCGCGCGTCTCGTCCTTCTCGCCCGCCCTGGCCCTAGCGCGCCGAGACGGAGCCTCTACGGAAAATCGGGGTCTCAGGGGGCGCTTTTTCCGTAGATGCTCCGTCTCGGCGTGCTGCCGGTCGGCGCAATCGGTCGCATCGACGGCATCTGCGGGCGCGCGGGGCGCGGGCGGCGGCCCTCGGGGAGCCCGCCTGCCCGCGCTTACCCACTTCTTACGCCGCCGACAAGCCGTCCTCGCCTACCATAGGGACGTTGTCGCAACAGGAAGGAAAGCGCATGGCGCATCAGAAAATGACCAAGGCCGAGAAGAGCTGGATCGTCTACGACGTGGGCAACTCCGCGCTCGTTCTTCTCGCCACGAGCGTTATCCCGATCTACTTCTCCTCCCTCTCCCCCGACGGCGGGGTCGTCGTGGCCTGGAGCTACGCCGAGACGGTGGCGTCGCTCATCATTGCCCTCCTCATGCCCGTGCTGGGCTCGATCGCGGACATGCAGGGCATGAAGAAGAGGTTCATCGTGGGCTGCGTGGGCACGGGCGTGGTGGCCACGGTGGCGCTCGGCTTTGTGACCACGGCGCTCGCATTCCTGATCATCTACGTGATCTCGTCGGTGGCGCTCAACTCCTCGATGGTCTTCTACGACGCGCTGCTCGTGGACACCACCACCGACGAGCGGATGGACGAGATCTCCTCCCAGGGCTACGCCTGGGGCTACATCGGCAGCTGCGTGCCGTTCATCGCGTGCCTGGGCGTGGTCCTTGGCTACGAGGCGCTGGGCATCACGATGCAGACGGCCATGCAGATCGCCTTCTGCATCACCGGCGCGTGGTGGGCGATCTTCACCGTGCCGCTGCTCAAGAACGTCCAGCAGCGCCACTTCAAGCCGCGCGAGCCGCACGCCGTGGCGAAGGCCGTCCGCGGCCTGGCCGGCACCCTCCGCGAAATCTGGGCCAACCGGGCGATCCGCTACTACATGATCGCGTACTTCTTCTACATCGACGGCGTGCACACGATCATCAAGCTCTCCACGAGCTACGGCACGGAGCTCGGCATCGACTCCACGCAGCTCGTGCTGGCGCTGCTGGTGACGCAGTTCGTGGCGTTCCCGTCCGCGATCATCTACGGGCGGCTCTCCGCGCGCCACGGCACGCGCCGGATGCTGCTGATCGCCATCGCGGCCTACTTTGGCATCACGCTCTTCGCGGCGTTCTTCCTGCGCTCGGCCGCCGAGTTCTGGTTCCTGGCCATCCTGGTGGGCATGTTCCAGGGAGGCATCCAGGCGCTCAGCCGCTCCGAGTTTGGCAAGCTCTGCCCTAAGGAGCGCGCCAACGAGTACTTTGGCTTCTTCGACATCTTTGGCAAGTACGCCGCCATCCTGGGCACGTTTCTGGTGGGCACATTCACCGCGCTCACCGGCAACTCCAGCCTCGGCGTGCTCTCGATCGCGGTGCTGTTCGTCGTGGGCTTTGCCATGATGCTGCGCGTGCCGGAGCGTGGCGAGGCGTAGCGCCGCGAACCCCGCTCGGACGGGACATTGCAGGTTTTAGGCAGTTTTTGGCCGCCTCCCGAAGTATCGACTCGGAGGCGGCTCTTTTACCTGCGCTTTCACAGGCGTCAAACGGGAGCTACTTCGCAGGTCGAGGAAAAACTGCCTAAAACTGCGCGATGTGGGACCAAGGGCGCCAAACGACCGCGCGCCCGGGCCATCTGCCCGGGCGCGCGGCGGCATTTTGATGGGCGAGAGGCTACGCCAGGCGAGCGACGAGCACCTCCAGGCGGTCGCAGGCCTCGTCAACCTCCTCACGGGTGATGACCAGCGGCGGCAGGAAGCGCAGGATCGAGTCACCGATGTGGTTGAGGACCAGGCCCTCGGCAAGCCCCTCCTCCACGACCTGCGTCGCGATCGGCGCGTCGAGCTGGGCGCCGCGCATGAGGCCGTGGCCGCGAACCTCCACCACGTGCCCCATCGCCGCGAGGCGGTGCCGCAGGTGGCGTCCCACGGAGAGCACGTGCTCGCCCATCTGGTCGTCCGAGAGCGTCCGCACGCAGGCCAGGCCCACCGCGCACGCGAGCGGGTTGCCGCCGAAGGTGGAGCCATGGTCGCCGGGCTCGAGCAGGTCCGCCACCTCGGCGCGCGCGGCCACCGCGCCCATGGGGAAGCCGGCAGCGATGCCCTTGGCCATGGCCACCACGTCCGGCTCGATCCCGGAGCGCTGGTAGCAGAAGGGCGAGCCGCAGCGGTAGAAGCCGGTCTGGACCTCGTCGCAGACGAGCAGGATGCCCTTCTCGCTGCAGAGCTCGCGCACGTCGCGCAGGTAGTCGTAGTTGGCGTTCCACACGCCGCCCTCGCCCTGCACGCACTCGAGCATGACGGCGCAGACCCCGCCGCGCTCCACGCGCTCGCGCAGGGCGTAGATGTCGTTCAGCGCCACCGTGACAAAGCCCTCCGGCAGCGGCCGGAAGCTGCGGTGGAACTTGTCCTGGCCGGTCGCCGCCAGCGTGGCCAGCGTGCGCCCGTGGAAGCTCTGGCGCGCCGTCACGATGATGCCCGCGCCGTCGAGGCGTCGCTCGCCCCAGCGGCGGGCCAGCTTGATCGCGCCCTCGTTGGCCTCGGCGCCGGAGTTGGCAAAGAACGTCTTCCAGTGCGTGCCGGTGGAGCCCATCTCGTGACCACCCTCGTCGGTGGTGGTGGAGAGCAGGGACGAGAGGGCCGCCGCCAGCTCGCCGCGATGCTCCGCGTAGAAGTAGTTGCCCGTCTGCCAGACGCGGCCGGCCTGCTCGCGCAGCGCCCCCACCACGGCGGGATGGGCGTAGCCCAGGCTCGCGCAGCCGATGCCGCCGAGCAGGTCCAGGTACTCGCGACCCGCGGCGTCCACGAGCGTGGCGCCGTGGCCGCTCACAAACTCCACCGGCAGCCGGCCGTAGGTGCGCATGACAAAGGCGTCGTCGAGGCGTCGCTCCTGCGGCTCGACGGCCGACGGGGTCTCGTTCTTCTCGTCCGTGGACATGGGGGCTCCCCTCTCCTGGCGACTACTCTCTGGTGAACATGGTACCGCAGCCGGCGTCCGTGAAGATCTCAAGAAGCAGCGAGTGCGGGAAGGTACCGTTCAGGATGACCACCTCGGAGACGCCGGCGTCGAGGGCCTCCGCGATCGAGCGAATCTTGGGCAGCATGCCGCCGTCGAGCGTGCCGGACTCGAGGAGCTCGTGGGTCTCGGCGCGGGTGAGCGTCTGGATGAGGGAGTCGGGGTCGTCCACGTCGGCGAGCAGGCCGTCCACGTCCGTGAGGTAGATGAGCTTGTCGGCGCCCATGGCCTCGGCGATCTTGCCGGCGGCCACGTCGGCGTTGATGTTGTAGAAGCCGTCCGCGGCGCAGCCCACGGTGGCCACCACCGGGATGTAGCCGTCCTCGAGGATGGTCTCGATGAGGCTCGGGTCCACGTCGCGGATGCGGCCCACGCGGCCGAGCTCGGGGTCGATCTGCTCGGCCTTGAGCGTCTTGCCGTCCGCGCCGGAGATGCCCACGGCGTTGTGGCCGTACTCGTTGAGCGCCCAGACGAGGTCTTGGTTGACCTTGCCCACGAGCACCTCGCGCACGGCCTCCATCGTGGCGTCGTCGGTCACGCGCAGGCCGCCCTTGAACTGCACGGGCAGGCCGAGCGCGCGCACGTGGGCGCTGATGGCCTTGCCGCCGCCGTGCACGAGCACGATGCGGATGCCCAGCAGCTTGAGCATCTCGATGTCGGCCACCACCTGGCGGCAGAGCTCCGGGTCCTCCATCGCCGAGCCGCCGTACTTGATCACAAAGGTCTTGCCTGCCATCCGATGAATCCACGGCAGGGCCTCGTTCAGCACGTCGACCTTCGAGGCCGCGGCCTCCCGCTGCTGCCGGTCACGCTGCTTCATGGTTGCTCCTTACGTACGCTGGCGAGAAGAACGGGCGGGCTGTCCGCCCCAGGCAGGTCAGGTTCGGTAGTCGCCGTTGATCGTGACGTAGTCGTGGGTGAGGTCGCAGGTCCAGACGCGCGTGGACGCCTCCCCCATGCCCAGGTCGACGGTGATCGTGACCTCCGGCGCCTCAAAGCGGCGCAGCATGTCGTCCTCGTCCATCGGGACCGTGAGGCCGGCGCGGCAGACCGGCACGCCGAGGAAGTCGATGTCCACTCGGCTCTGGTCGAAGGCCACGCCGCACTTGCCGGCCGCCATCGCCACGCGCCCCCAGTTGGCGTCGTGGCCGAAGATGGCCGTCTTCACGAGCGGCGAGTTGGCGATCGAGCGGGCCACGGCGTCCGCGTCGGCGTCCGTGGCCGCGCCGGTGACGGTCACGGTGACGAGCTTGGTCGCGCCCTCGCCGTCGGCGGCGATCTTGCGGGCGAGGTCCACGCACGCGGCGCGCACGGCGGCCGCCACGACCGGGTAGGCGGGGTGCGCGAGGTCGATCTTCTCGCCCCCGGCGGCGCCCGTGGCGAGCAGGATGCAGGTGTCGTTGGTGGAGGTGTCCGAGTCCACGGTCACCTTGTTGAAGCTCTGGCCCACCGCGGCGGAGAGGGCCGCGCGGGCGGCCTCAACGGTGAGCGGCGCGTCGGTGGCGAGCACCGCGAGCATCGTGGCCATGTTGGGCTGGATCATGCCGGAGCCCTTGACAAAGCCGCCCACGTGCACGGTCACGGCACCGCCTCCGACCTGGGGCGCCTCGCCCGCAAGCGAGACCTCCTTGGGGCAGGTGTCCGTGGTCATGACGGCGCAGGCGGCGTCATGCGCGCCGGCCGCCGTGGCGGAGAGGGCGGAGGCGCAGGCGGGCACGCCGGCCTCGTAGGGCTCCCAGGGCAGCGGCACGCCGATCACGCCCGTGGAGCACACGAGCACGTCCTCGGCGTCGCAGCCCAGTGCAAACGCCACACGCTCGCAGGCGCGCTCGGCACAGGCCAGCCCGGGCGCGCCCGTGGCGGCGTTGGCGTTGCCGGAGTTGAGGACGACGGCGCGGGCCCGGCCGTCGGCCACGTGGGCGCGGCTCACGGTGACGGGCGCCGCGCAGAAGCGGTTGGTGGTGAAAGTCGCCGCGGCCACGCAGGGCGCGTCGGCGGCCACGAGCGCCAGGTCGAGGCGCTCGGGGTTCCTGCGAAAGCCGGCCGAGACGCCGGCGGCGCGCACGCCCGCGGCAGCACAGATGCCCCCGTCGCAGGGGACGAAGCCGCACGCCTCGGGCGCGTCGGGCGCGCACGGGACGGCGAGCGGGGAAATGTCGATCATGGTCTTCTCCGTGATAGCGATGTCAGATGAGGGGCGCCGGGGCGAGAAGCCCCGTGGTCTCGGGGAGGCCGAGCACGACGTTAGCGCACTGGAGCGCCTGGGCGGCCGCGCCCTTCCCGAGGTTGTCGATCGCGCAGGACGCGACGATCGTGCGTCGTCGCCTGGCGTCGAGCGCCACGCCCACCTGGGCGCGCGCGGTGGCGGCCACGGAGGCTGTGGCGGGCATCTGACCGGCGGGCAGCGTCGTGACCAGCGGATCGTCCGCATAGGCGCGCTCGTAGGCGGCCTGGACGTCCGCGGCGGTCACGTCGGCCGCCGCCTCGAGGTAGACCGTGGAGAGGAGTCCCCGCGTGAGCGGCGCCAGGTGCGGCGTGAAGACGACGGACATCTCGCGGCCGGCCACCTCGGAGAGCGTCTGCTCGATCTCCGGCGTGTGGCGGTGCTTGGCCACGCCGTAGGCCTCCACGGACTCGTTGGCGTGGCAGAAGTGGGTGCGCGCGGTGCAGCCGCGGCCGGCGCCGGAGACGCCCGAGATGGCGTCCGCGATCACGAGGTCGCCGGTCGCGAGGCCCGCCGCGAGTGCGGGGGCGGCGGCCAGCGCCGTCGCCGTGGGATAGCAGCCCGGCACGGCCACGAGCACGGCCTCGCCGGCGGCGCGGCGGGCGGCGAGCTCGGCCATGCCGTCGCGGAAGAGCTCCGGCAGGCCGTAGACGGTCTGGGACAGCAGCTCCGGGCTCGTGTGCGGGGCGGCGTACCAGGCCTCGTAGGTGGCCGGGTCGTGCAGGCGGTAGTCCGCGGAGAGGTCGATCACGGTGACGCCGCGCGCGAGCAGCTCCGGCGTGAGCGCCAGGCTCGCGGTGTGCGGCACGGCGAGAAACGCCACGTCGGCGGCCTCGGCGATGGCGTCCGGCTCCGGGAGCGAGAGCGTGAGGTCGCTGCAGCCGGCAAAGGCCGGGTACACGGCGTCCAGCCGCTCCCCCGCCTGCTTGCGGTCCGTGGCCATGGCGAGCTCGAGCGCGGGGTGGCCGAGCACGAGGCGGCACACCTCGACTCCGGCGTAGCCCGTTGCCCCCACGACACATGCCCGAACGCGCTCCATGCGACGACCTCCTCAGACGACTCCGTCACGCCGACGATGGCACGCGCCGCCCGGCGCGTCAAGGCGCCGTCACCTGCTTGTCACATGCGGTCGCCCGCGTGCAACCCTAGCGCAGGACGACGCCGGCGCGAACGCGCTCGACCGCCTCGTCGCCGAGGAAGTGCCGCACGATCTCCAGGCCGAACGCCATCGCGGTGCCCGCGCCCTGGCTCGTAATCAGGTTGCCATCGACGACGACCGGCTCGTCGGCCGCGACCTCGGCGCCGTGCTCGGCCAGCACGTGCTGGAAGCCGGGGTTGGAGGTAGCGCGACGGCCCGTGAGCAGCCCGAGCTCAGCGAGGACCGACGGCGCGGCGCAGATGGCCGCGAGCGGGCGGTCCTTCTCGGCAAACCGGCGCAGCGCGTCGCAGAGCGGCTCGCAGGCGCGCAGGTTGGGCGTGCCGGGGATGCCGCCAGGCAGCACCAACAGGTCGTAGTCGTCAAACGAGAAGCCCGCGTCGGCGATCGAGCGGTCGCACACGATGGTCACCTCGTGCGAGGACGTCACCTCGCGAGCGTCCGTGATCGCCACCGTGTCACACGGGACGCCGGCGCGATAGAGCACATCCACCACCGTGAGCCCCTCGATCTCCTCCAGGCCGGGGGCCACGAACACCGCCACGCGGGCGTCGCTTGCCTGCTTGAACATGATGCCTCCCAACACGATAAGGGCCCCGCCGACGCACGCCGACGGGGCCCGGGCTAGCTTGTGGACGCGCGCCTACTCCTCGTCGATGCCGGCGTTGATGGCCTCGGCGATGGCCTTGGCGTCGTCGGTGTCGTGAACGAGGTTCTTGAACTCGTCCTTCATGAGCAGCACGGCGGTCTTGGAGAGGAGCTTGATGTGGGTGGTGCCGGCCTCGCCGCCAGGGACGAGCAGGGCGATGGCCACGTCCACGGGCTTCTCGTCAAAGCTCGGCCACTCGAGCGGGGTGGCGTTCTTGACCACGATCACCGCGGCTTCCTTGATGTCGTCGGACTTGGCGTGCGGCACGGCAAAGCCGTCGGTCATGCCGGTCTCGCCCATGGCCTCGCGGGCCATGAAGGCGTCATAGACCGCGTCGGCGCTGTCGGTGATGCCAAACTCGGCGGCCTTGTCGGAGACAAAGCGCAGCAGCGCCTCGCGCGACTCGAGGTTCTGGTTGACAAAGACGTCCTTCTCGCTGACAAACTGGCTCATGGTTCTCCTTCGGTCCGGAACGGCAGGCGCGGGGCCTGGCGACTTCAAGCTCCTATCATATCCCAGCGACGCGACGAGCGGGGCGAGAAGGACGCACTCCCCCTAGCGCGCCGGGGGCTCCATCCCCAGGTGGTCGAAGGCCGCGAGCGTTGCCTGGCGCCCCTGCGGCGTGCGCACGATGAGGCCGCGCTGCAGCAGGTACGGCTCGTAGACGTCCTCCAGCGTGGAGGGGTCCTCGGAGACGGCGCTCGCCACGGTGGTGAGGCCCACCGGGCGTCCGCGGAAGGTGCCGCAGAGCGCCGTGAGGATGCGCACGTCCATCGTGTCCAGCCCCAGGGCGTCGATCTCGAAGAACTCCAGCGCCTCGGCGGCCACGTCGCCGGTGATGGTGCCCTCGCGCTTGACCTGCGCGTAGTCGCGCACGCGCTTGAGCAGGCGGTTGGCGAGGCGCGGCGTGCCGCGCGAGCGCGAGGCGATCTCGGCGGCGCCGCGCGAGTCGATCCCCACGCCCAGAATCCGCGCCGAGCGGTCCACGATGACGGCGAGCTCCGAGGGCGTGTAGTAGTCCAGGCGGTACGAGATGCCAAAGCGGTCGCGGAGCGGTCCGGTGAGCAGGCCCGTGCGCGTGGTGGCGCCCACGAGCGTGAAGTGCGGCACGTCGATTCTGATGGAGCGCGCGGCCGGCCCCTTGCCGATCACGATGTCCAGGAAGAAGTCCTCCATCGCCGGGTAGAGGACCTCCTCGATCTGGTGGTTGAGGCGGTGAATCTCGTCCACGAAGAGGACGTCGCCCTCCTCGAGGTTGGTGAGGATGGCCGCGAGGTCGCCCGCACGCTCGATCGCAGGGCCGGAGGTGGTGTGCATCTTGGCGCCCATCTCGTTGGCCACGATGCCGGCGAGCGTGGTCTTGCCCAGTCCCGGCGGTCCCGAGAAGATCACGTGGTCGAGCGACTCGCCGCGCCCGCGGGCGGCCTGGATGAGCACGCGCAGGTTCTCCCTGACGCGCTCCTGGCCGATGTACTCGTCGAGCGTGCGCGGGCGCAGCGTCCGGTCCTGGTCCAGGTCATCGGCCGTGAGCTCGCCCGTGACATCGCGCGGGCCCGCCGTCCGCGCGACCGGCGCCGGCGTGGCGAAGAGGTCCTTCTCGCTTGCCTCCCACATCATCTACCACTCCCCAGGCGCCGCAGCGCGTAGGCGAGCACCTGCTCGATGGTGGCGGCGCCGGCCTCGTCGTGCCCCTCGAGCGCGAGTTCGGCCTCCTGGGGCGTGAAGCCCATGGAGAGCAGCGCGTCGGTGGCCTCGGCCTCCACGCCGGCCGTGGGCGCGGCGGCCCCGAGCGGCAGCGCGGCGTCCGGTCCCGTGAGCCCCACGAGGCCGCGTAGCTCGGCGTTCTTGGAGAAGACGTCAGAGAGCTCGACGAGCAGACGGCTCGCCTTCTTGCGGCCCACGCCCGGCACCTGCGCCATGCGCGCGGCGTCCTGCGCCGTCACCACCTGCGCGAGGGTCGACGGCGAGAACGTGGAGAGCACCGACAGCGCGAGCTTGGGCCCCACTCCGGAGATGGCGCGCAGCTGGTCGAAGAGGGCGCGCTCCTCGCGCGTGGCAAAGCCGAAGAGCTCCATCGCGTCCTCGCGCACGATCATGCGCGCGAGGATGGTGACGCCCGCCTCCCCCCGCGTGCGGCAGCGCCGCCGCCGTGGTGGACGATACGCCCAGCTCGTAGCCGACTCCACCCACGTCCATGACCACGCGGGACGGCGTCACCTCCACGAGCGTGCCGGTCAGCTGGACTATCACGTGAGGGCCCTCCTTGCCTCGGTGAGCTTTCTGGTGCGCGCGACGTTGGCGTGGCAGACCGCCGCCGCCAGGGCGTCCGCGGCGTGGTCGGGACGGGGCTCGTGGTCGAGCGCGAGGATGCTCCGCACCATGTACGCCACCTGGCGCTTGTCCGCGGCGCCCGTCCCCACGACGGCCTGCTTGATCTGCATCGGCGTGTACTCACCCACGCTGAGCCCCGCCGACGAGCACGCCACGATGGCCGCGCCGCGCGCCTGCGCGGTGGCGATGGCGGACTTGGTGTTTTCGCCAAAGTAGATGCTCTCGATGGAGAGCTCGGTGGGACCGTACTTCTCGATCACCTCGACGAGGGTGCGGCAGATCCGGCCAAGGCGCATCTCGATGGGCTCGTCGGCCGTGGTGGTCACGCAGCCGTACGCCCGCGCGCGACACTGCGTCCCGCGCGTCTCGACGACGCCCCAGCCCGTGTGGGCCAGCCCCGGGTCGATGCCGAGAATGACCATGCGCCCCCTTCCGCCTTGGATGTGCGAACGTCCGTTCTATCGTATCACATCCGGAGGACGGATTCAGTTCTCGGAGAAGGGGCCGCTCCACCCCATCGGCGCCGCGGGCCCCCCGCCATCGCGGCGGTCCTCGGGGTCGTTGCGATGCGCGTCGCCGATTCCGGAGAAGGCGCCACCGACGGAGAAGTCGCGCAGATAGCCCATCAGGTCGCGAAGCTCGTCCTCGGGGGGCGCGACGGGATGCGGCGCGGTCGCGGGGACCGCCCCGCCCCCCTCGTCCTGTCGTGCGGCAACGGAGCCCGCGAGCTCCTCGATGCGCCCGCCGAGGCGCTCGGCCTCCGCGCGCGGCCGGTCGCGCCAGGCGAGCCCGAGCGGGAGGCAGGCCTCGTCGAGGGTGCGCGACGAGAGGGTGAGCGCGAGCGCGGGGGCCGCGCGGCGCGGCGCGAGGTCGTGCAGGCGTCCCACGATGGCGGCGACCTCGTCGGCATGGCCGCGCTCGGCGGCGAGGTCAGAGACCGAGAGCTCCCACTCGAGGAAGCCCGAGAGCACGAGGTCGGCAAAGGCGAGGCGCTCCTCCGGCGAGGCGCCGAGGGAGGCCACGTCGGCGACCTCCGGCACCTCAAAGCGCGCGAGCGCGTCGACCGGGATCACCGGCGAGATCATGGCGCGCGTGCGCGCGAGCGCGAGCAGGTCGGAGCGGTAGACGTCCGCAAAGGGCTCGATGCGCGCGGCGCAGAGCCCGCCGGCGTCCCCCTCGAGCGCCCGCCCGGTCTTGTCGCGCGACCCGAGCGGCACGCGGCCCTGCCGGCGCCCCATCGCCGCGAGGCGCGCCTCGAGCAGATCGCGCGCGGCGACGGCGTCGGCCGCGGCGCTCACGTCAACGACCTCGACGTCGTCGTCGGGAAGGCGCAGCGCCCGCACGAGCGCGGCGGACGCCTCCCCGCTCCCCGCCGCGCCGCCCCGCGCGAGCACGACGCCCACGCCCATGGGGCCGAGCGCATCGACCGCGAGCACCGCCAGGAGCAGATCGGCGAGCGCGTCGGTCACGATGACGCAGGCGCCAGCGACTCCCGCCTCGCGCACGAGGCCGGCGAGCCCCGCCCCGAGGACGCCCCAGGTCATGAGCGGGGCGTCGTAGACCTCGGGCGTCACCGGATCGTCGAGCGGGCCCTCCGCGGAGGGGTCCACGTCACATATGAGCAGGTCCTCCTCGAGGGAGGGCGCCTGCGCCGCGAGCTCGCCCCACGGCGCGAGCACAAAGCTCGACCCGCTGAAGACCTGCCCGTCGTAGCAGCCGAGCGAGCCCACGCCCACGATCCAGGCGCCCGTGGCCTCGGCGTCGGCGAGGAAGCGCCCCTCGGTGAGCGACGCCCCGAGCGCGCTCGACGGGTCGTCCACGGCAAAGCCGTAGCCGGAGAGAAACACGATCACGTCCACGTCGTAGTCGTAGTCATCATAGGTGGCGAGGTCATCGTAGGTGAAGGCCACGCCGAGCCGGGCTCCCCCGAACGCCACCTCGGGCAGGGCGTCCGCGGCGGGCTCGCCCCCCTCGCTCGCCGCCAGCGCCTCCAGTCGCGCCGTGAGCCGTACGGGGTTGACCTGGTCGCCGTCCACGAGCAGCGCCTCGGTCATCGGCGCGTCGTCGGTGCCGATGAGCAGCGGAATCAGGCACGGGCACGCGAGCTCGTCGAGCAGCTGCACGAGGCTCTCCATGAGGTCGAGCAGAAATCCCTCGCGGTCCGTGCGCGGGACCGGCGCGACGCCGCAGAGCGCCGCCGCCGGGAACACGAGCAGCTCGACGCCCGCCTCGGCCGCCCGCCGGGAGCAGTCGGCCATTCGGCGCGCGGCCCCGGCAAAGTCACCCGCGCGCGTCTCGATCTGCGCGATGCCGATTCTCACGCGCTATCTCAGAGTCTGCCATCATTGTCGCACAGCAACCGGACACGCCGTCCGTCTCGCCCCGGCTCTGCCCGCCGCCTTCGTCGAGTGTACGAGCAACCCGGCGCTCGCCAGACCCGAAGCGCACGACCAACAGGGAAAAAACACTGGCAAACACGACGTCTCGCACCGCCCGCCACGGCAAAACTCGTACACTCGACGCAGCCGGGATGGCGGCGGCAAAGGGCGAGAAGGACGAGCCGCCGCACAAAAGGGGCCCCGTCACTGGGGCCCCGCCGAGTCGGACGCGTGTCGCGCGGTACCGCTAGACCTTCGGCCTTCCAGAGGCCGTGCAGGTTGCAGTAGGCGTAGACCCGTGCCCACCCTCCGAGCAGCAGGCGCCGAACTTGGTCGTGGGCTCCTCGCCGGGCGCCAGGTGCTTGAGGCAGAGCTTGCCGCCTGCGGCCAGCGCGATCCACTCGATGTAGTGCTCTCGGTCAGGGGTGGGCCACCTCGCCCACACTGACCTTGATGTGGTTGCCGTCCTTGGTGACGACGGGCACGTGCTTCTCGGTGGCGGCGTCGGTGGAGCCGGCGACGAGCAGCTCCATCGGCTCGCCGCAGCAGCTGGGCGTGACGCCCCCGTCCTTCACGACGGCCACGATGTTGCCGGCAGTGATTGCAGCGGAAGAACTTGACCTCGGCCATGACGGGTCCTCTCTCATGGGGTTCGGGCGCCCTCTGCGCCCGCTGACCTTCTCGTACCCGTCCGCGCCCTCCGCTAAGCCGAGAAGGGCGGGCGGTGCCCGAGATGGTACAACGGTGTCGAACGCCACCGGCCACCAAGGAGGACCCATGACAGCGGCCCCGAGTTCCTAAGCGGGGCCCGCCCGCGGCCCCTACGCCACGAGCACCTTGCCCTGACGGCCCACCAGGTCGGTCATCTCGGCGAGAAGGACCATGTTGCGCGCGTCGATGCGGCAGGGCAGCTCCATGCGCATGACGTCGCCGGAGCTCGCCCTCCACGCGGCAGCTCCCACGTGGTCGAGGCCCGGATAGCGCCCGAGCACCTCGCCCAGGCTGTCCATGTAGGGGCGCGTGAGCAGCGCCGCCGGGATGTTCACCTCGAGGACCTTGGGGCGGTTGGACTTCTCGTCCAGCACGAGCGGCTCCACGGCCATGCAGATGATCTGGTTGCCGCGGTCGGAGCGCTCGAGCTTGCCCTCCACCTTCACGAAGACGTCGCCCGCGCTCTCGCCCGTCTCCTCGTCCACCTGCCCGGCGAAGCGTGGAGGCGCACTTCTTGTAGAGCTTGGGGAAGACCACGAGCGTGACCTCGCCCTCCATGTCCTCGAGCGTGACGATGGCCATGGAGTCGCCGTTCTTGGTGGTCTTCTTCTGCAGGGCGGACACCATGCCGGCGAGCCGGATCACCTTGCCCTCGGGCACCTTGAAGCGCTCGTGGACGCCGCCGCTCGCGTCGGTGTACTCCTCGGAGACCTCGATATCGGCCACCGTGAAGTCGCGGTTCTTGGCGAGCGCGTACTCGTAGGGACGCAGCGGTGGTCGGAGACGTAGAGGCCGAGCACCTCGTGCTCGCGGGCGAGCTTGACCGAGCGGTCCCACTCCACGCCGTCGGGCTCGGGGACCTGTTCCTCAAAGCCGGAGCCCTCCACGTCGCCAAAGAGGTCAAAGAGCGAGATCTGCCCGCTCGCGCGCACCTTCTGGCGCCGCGTGGCCGCGTCGATGATGTTCTCGGGATTGGCCTTGTCCACGAAGCGCATGAGCTGCATGCGGGTGTAGCCCGTGGAGTCAAAGGCGCCGGAGCAGATGACGCCTCCACCACGCGCCGGTTAGCCTGGGCCGTGTCCATGCGGTCGACGAAGTCGTGGAGGTTCTTGAAGGGGGCCGTTCTTCTCGCGCTCCTCCATGATGGCCTCGCCCACGCCCCTCGCCCACGCCGCGGATGCCGGCAAAGCCAAAGCGCACGCCCTCGGGGACGGCCGTGAAGTCGCGGCCGGACTCGTTGAAGTCGGGCGGCAGGATGGCCACGCCCTCGTGGCGGTAGGCCGTGACGTAGTGGACGATCTTGTCGGTCTTGCCCATGTAGGACGTGAGGACCGAGGCCATGTACTCCTTGGGGTAGTGGGCCTTGAGCCAGGCCGTCTGCATGACGAGGATGGCGTAGCCCGCGGAGTGGGACTTGTTGAAGGCGTAGGACGCGAACTCCAGGACGTCGTCCCAGATGCGCTGCGCGATCTCGCGGCTGTAGTCGTTGGCGACGGCGCCGTTCATCCAGTGGTCGTAGGTGGTCTCGTCCTTGCCGTCGTCCCAGTGGAAGACCGTGGAGGTGAGGAGCTTGATCTTCTTCTTGGCCACGGGCTTTCTGATGCGGGAGTCGCTCTCGCCGGCCGAGAAGCCCGACATCTTCATCGAGATCTTCATGACCTGCTCCTGGTAGACCATCGTGCCGTAGGTCTCGCCCAGGATGTCGTCCAGGCGCGGGTCGTAGGAGACGGCCTCCTCGCGCCCGTTCATGCGGTTGATGTAGCTCGTGACCATGCCGGCGCCCAGAGGGCCCGGGCGGTAGAGGGCGATAAGGGCCACGACCTGCTTGTACTCGGTGGGGCGCATGTTCTTGATCGTGGAGGTCATGCCCGCGGACTCGATCTGGAAGACGCCCGCGGTGCGGCCCTCGCGCATGAGCCTGAAGATCTCCGGGTCGTCAAAGGGGATCTCGTCAACGTTGATGTCCACGCCGTAGTTGGCCTTGATGTTGGCGAGCGCCTTCGAGATGACCGTGAGCGTGCGCAGGCCCAGGAAGTCCATCTTGAGCAGGCCCATGTCCGCCACGGAGTGGCCCTCGTACTGCGTGATCTCCACGCCGCCCTTGGTGTCCACCTTGGTGGGCACGTGGTCGTTCACCGGCGTGGGGGTGATCAGGACCGCGCAGGCGTGGACGCCCTCGCCGCGGTGCAGGCCCTCGATCGAGAGCGCGGCGTCGATGATGCGGCGCATGTCGGCGTCGTCGTTGTAGGCCGCCTCGAAGTCGGGCGAGTACTGGTCGGGGTGCTTCTCGGTCTTGCGCAGGGCCCGCGCCGAGCGTGAGGCTCGGGTCGTTGGCGAGCATCTTGGACAGCTTCTGGCCCTGCCAGACGGGGTAGCCCAGCACGCGCGCGGCGTCGTTGATGGCCTGCTTGGCCTTGATCGTGGAGTAGGTGATGACGTGGCAGACGCGCTCGGGGCCGTAGAGCTGGCGGACGTGCTCCACCACCTCCAGGCGCCGCTCGTCGTCGAAGTCCATGTCGATATCGGGCATCTCGGAGCGCTGCGGGGAGAGAAAGCGCTCGAACATGAGGCCGTTGTCGAGCGGGTCGAAGGTGGTGATGTCCATCGCGTAGGCCACGATGGCGCCGGCGGCCGAACCTCGTCCGGGGCCGACGCCGATGCCGTTTCTCTTGGCCCAGCGCACGTACTCCTGGACGATCAGGAAGTAGTCCGCAAAGCCCTTCTCGCAGATGACCTTGTACTCGTACTCAAAGCGCTCGCGCACGTTCTCGCCGCCGATGGTAAGCGTGCGCCAGTCCTCGCCGTAGCGCCTGGCCAGGCCCGTCTCGCACTCCTTGCGAAAGCGCTCCCTCCGAGGTCTCTCCGGGATCGAGGTCCGGGAACTTGGGGAGGTACATGTGCGTCCAGTCGAGCTCGTAGTTGCACTTGGCGGCGACCTCGAGCGTGTTGTCGATGACCTCGGGCGCCCACGAGAAGAGCTCGCGCATCTCCTCCTCGCTCTTGATGTAGAACTCGGTGCCGGTCATGCGCTTGCGGTTCTCGTCGTCCAGGCGCGAGGCGGTGCCGATGCAGCTGAGGACGTCCTGGGTGGGCGCGTCCTCGCGCGTGAGGTAGTGGTTGTCGTTGGTGGCGATGACCTTGATGCCGAGCTCGGCCCCCAGCCGCACGATCTGCTCCGAGAGCGTGCGGTCGGTGAAGCCGCCCCAGTTGGGGTCCGCCAGACCGTGGTCCTGGACCTCGAGGTAGAAGTCCTCGCCGAAGATTTCCTTATAGGTGAGGGCCCAGCGGCGCGCCTCGTCGGGACGGCCGTCAAAGTACATGCGCGGGATGATGCCCGAGACGCACGCCGAGGTGCAGATGATGCCCTCGTGGTAGCGGGCGCAGCATGTCGAGGGTGGTGCGCGGATAGTAGTAGAACATCTCGCCCGAGGCCGCCTCGCTCATCATCTTCATGAGGTTGACGTAGCCGGTCTCGTTCTTGGCGAGCAGGATCAGGTGGTAGCGGTGCTGACGGGTGCCCTTCTCGATGCAGTCGTCGGTGATGAAGTAGGCCTCGCAGCCAAAGATCGGCTTGATGAGCAGGCTCGGGCGGTTGGCACGGACGGCGTCGAGGTCGTGGGTCTCCTCCCAGACGCGCACGTCGGAGGCCCATTGCGCGTGGACGCGGTCGTGCGGGGCGCGTCGGCGGCGTCCGGCTCGGGCTCCTCGAGCTCCCAGCCCTTCTGGAAGCACTCGACGTCGTGGCGCCACTGGCCCATGTCCTTCTGGGCGTCGTTGTACTTGCGGCACTCCATGTCAAAGTCGGGGATGCCAAACATGTAGCCGTGGTCGGTGAGCGCCAGGGCGGGCATGCCCAGGTCGACGGCGCGCTTGACCATGTCCGAGACGCGCGTGGCGGCGTCGAGGATCGAGAAGTCCGAGTGGTTGTGCAGGTGGACGAATGCCATGTGATGGGTTCCCGTCAGCTTGGTGAGAGACTCGTGTCAGCGTGCTGCCCCCTAGGATAGCCGATGGAGCGGACGCGCCGATGCGGCGCCTCGGTGCCCTCATCCTGCGGAGCGTTCCGTTTCCGCAGATGAGAGGACCTAAAAATCTCCAGATTGGACCGAGGCGGCGCGTCGTGCGTCAAAGGCGTAGCGGGCCACGAGCGGCTCGCCGGGGGCGTCGGGGTCCTCGCGCTCCACGCACACGAAGGCGCAGTCAACGTGCTCGACGCGCTATCTCAGAGTAGGACGCCCGCGTAGAACTCCGCCTGCATCGCGTGGCGCTCGCGCACCTCCTCGGGCGCGAGGCCGGCGTCGCCGGTCTTGTAGTCCACCACGAGCGCGCGGCGGTCGGCGGCGTCGGTGCAGAGCAGGTCGATCGCGCCCTCGAGGTAGTCGCCGTGCGGCGAGTCCACGCGCTGGAAGAACGGCACCTCGGCGCGGACGAGCGGCCAGGCGAGCGCCTCGGCGCGCACCGCCGAGCGCTCCCAGCGCGCGAGCGCCGCGCGCAGGCGGCTCTCCGCGCGCGGCGAGAGGTGCCAGCGGCGCACCTGCGCCCGCACGCGCGCCTCGTCCGCCGCGCGCCCGGACTCCACCATCGCCTGCGCGAGCTCGTGAAAGGCGGAGCCCAGGTTGGTGGCCCGGTCGGCGTCGTCCGTCTCGGCCTCGCCGGCCGCCTCCGCGGCGCGCCGCTCGCGCGTGGGCGCGGCGTCCGGCGCGAGCTGGGCGTGCACGCTCGAGTAGCTGAAGACCCCCTCGCGCGCCCGCCAGGAGCTCGCGTCGGGCGAGCAGGGCGCGCCCAGCTCGTAGAGGGAAAAGGGCGCCGGCCCGCGTCCCTCTCAACAGGGGCAGCCACGCCCAGCCGGACCACGTCGGCCGGCCGCTCCGGGAGCGGTCCGTCAAAGCCCGCGAGCGTCCCGTCGGAGATGGCGACGACGGCCCTCTCGGCCCCCCTGCCCTCGGTCGCGACCTCCACGCAGCGCACGCGCGCCGGCTCGCTGCCGCCATAGTCCGCCCGGGACTCCCCCGCCGCCGGGGCGACGCCCTCGCCGAGCAGCGCCTCCAGCGTGGCGGCGGCGAGCGCCGACGAGGGCGCGCCCTCCTTGCCGCTCGCGGCAGCCACGCCCAGGACCAGCGCCTCGCGGGCGCGCGTGAGCGCCACGTAGAGGAGGCGCGCCCGCTCGTGGGCGTCGGCCTCGTCGTCGGCGGCCCTGAGCGCCACGTAGCGCGCCGCGAGCGGCAGCCGCGCCCAGCCGCCGGCCCCGACCTCGAGCTCCTCGGGGTCGAGCTCGCCGAGAAGCCCCGCGAGCCTGCGGTCGTCGTCGCGCGGGCGCAGCACGAAGCCGCGCGCGCCGCCCCGCAGCGGCCCGAGCGCGAGCGCCGCCTCCGACTGCGGGCGCGACCAGCACTCCGCCACCGCGCAGACCCCAAACTCCAGGCCCTTTGAGGCATGGATCGTCATCACGCGCACCGTGCCGTCACCGGCGGCGCCGTCGTCGCCGGCGAGCGAGGCGGGCGGCACCTTGGCCACCTGGAGCCAGGCGTCAAACTCCGTGGCCGCGCGGGCCGCGCCGAGGCCGAGCCCCTCCGTGAGGTCGCGCACGTAGCGCACCGCGGCGAGCACGTTGGCCGCCCGCGCGCGCCCCTCGGCGCCGCCGGCCTCCAGCCGGGCGAGCCAGCCGGAGTCGCGCGCCACGTCGGCGCAGACGTCGGCCACGCCGCGCCAGCGCACCTGCTCGAGGGCGCGCGCCAGCACCTCGTGGGCGCGCGCGAGCCGCAGCGACGGCTCGTGGCCGCCGTAGAGCTCCATCGTGGCCAGCCCGCGGTCGATCCCGCGCTTGGTGGGCGCGTCGAGCTTCTCCTGGGCGCGCGAGCCCAGCTCGCAGAAGTCGTTTGCGTCCAGGCCGAACATCTCGCTCGCCAGCAGCGGGAAGAGCCCGGACTGCGTGTCGGCGGGGTTTGCCAGGGTGTGGAGCAGGGCGCACATGACCCGCACCTCGTCCGTTGAGGTGAAGGTGGAGCCGCCCGTGACCACGCACTCCATGCCGCGCGCACGGATGGCGTCGATGTAGAGGTCGGCGTTGGTGGTCACGCCGAGCAAGAGCGCCATGTCCCCGGCGCGCTCGCCGTGGGCGCGGTAGCGCGCGAGGGCGTCGGCCACCTGGGCGGCCATCGTCGCCACCTGATGCTTGCTCGACCGGCCGGAGACGCCGCGCCCCGCGCACACCTCGATGTCAATGCGCGGCAGGTCACGGGCCCGATAGCCGTCCTTGCGCGTGGGGCAGGCGTCGAGGTGCATGAAGCCCTCGAGCACGCCGGGCGCCGGCGCGTCCCCGCCCGTGCACGCGCGCTCCACGAGCGCGAGCACGTCCGCGTGACTGCGGTAGTTGGTGTCCAGGCGCACGGTCCCGGCCTCATCGACCCGCTCGCCGCGGGCGCGGAACACCCCCACGTCCGCGCCGCGGAAGCGATAGATGGACTGCTGGGCGTCGCCCACCGTGCACAGGTGCGCCCCGTCGCGGCCGGCGAGCAGGGAGATGAGCTCGAGCTGCATCTCATCGGTATCCTGGAACTCGTCCACCATCACCAGGCGGAAGCGGCCCTCGTAGTCGCGTCGCACCTCGTCGTTGCCCCTCACGGCGAGCAGCGCCTCGCGCACGAGGTCGTTGTTGTCCAGGCAGCGCGCCTCGTCCTTGACCTCGCGATAGCGTCGCTCCACGCGTCGGGCGAGCTCCAGGAGCGCCTCCGCGTGCGGCGCCGCGGCGCAGAAGCGCGCCTCGGCGAGCGCGAGCGCGAGCGCCGCCTTGACGGCGCGGACCTCGTCCTTGATCGCCCCGCTGGCGGCGGGCAGGGCCATGCCGGAGACGAGCGCGCAGACGTCCTCGGGCGCGCGCTCGCGGCGGGGGCGGGCCGCGAGGTCGCGCAGCGCCTCGAGGGCCGGGGCGACCTTCGCCGCCGCGGCCGGCGTGAGGCGGCGGGCCCCGAGCTCCTCCATGCGCATCGTGAGGGCCGCCAGCGCCTCGTCCAGGGAGTCGGGGTCCGCGGCCTCGGGCACGAGCGACGCCGCGCCGCCCGGGCACGACGCGCCGGCGTCCACCAGCGTCTTCACGAGGCCCATCGTCCCCGTGTAGCCGTTTCTCGTCCGCGCGCCCACCTCGAAGGCGGAGAGGAGCCCCGCGAAGGCGTCGTCTGCGCGCGCGGCGCGCAGCACCTCGTCCATCGCGCGGTCGAAGAGCGCGGCCTGGGCCGAGTCCGCCACCACCGCAAACGTCGGGTCGAGGCGCAGGTCGAGCGCGTGGCGGCGCAGGATGCGCGCGCACATGCCGTGGATGGTTGAGATCCAGGCGTCGTCCACGGCGAGCGCCTGGTCCGCGAGGCCCCGCCGAGCGCAGGGTCCTTCTCGTCCGCTCCTTGATCTCGCGCGCGGCGGCCTCGGTGAAGGTGATGACCAGGACCTGATCGAGGCCCGTGAGAAACGGCGCGCCGTCCGCGCCGGAGCCCGGCGAGAGCGCCCAGGCGATGCGCTGGGTGAGCGTGAACGTCTTGCCGGAGCCCGCGCCCGCCTCCACGAAGAGGGGGGCGTCGAGCGTGGTGGCGATCCGTCGCTGACGGTCGTTCAGCCGCGAGAGGTCGATCGATCCCGTCACTTCCGCAGCCTCCTCTCGCAGCCCAGCACCGGGCAGAACTGGCAGGCCTCAGCGTCCAGCGGGCTGGCCTCGATGTCGCCGGCCAAGAGGCGCTCCATCTTGCGCGCGATGGCCTCCTCGCTGGCGTCGAGCAGGGCCTCCATGCCGCGGGCGTCCGCGCGGCCAAAGGTCTCGTCGCGACCCACCGCCACGGACGGTAGGCGCCTGGACGTGAGGCCCCCCTCTCCAAAGACCACGTCCGCGAGGTTCTCGTCCGCGGCGCCGGCGAGGGCGTGGCGCCCCTTGGTGCAGAGGTAGAGGGCCGCGCGGACCGTGAGGTCGGGGAAGGCGCGGCGCACGACCTGGGCGTATATGAGCGACTGCACGCGCCGTGGCAGCGAGAAGGACCCCGGCTCGCGATCCGCGGCGAGGGCGTCGTACTCCTTGGCAAAGCCGGGGTCGGCCTTGTGCTTGTAGTCGATGACGGCCGCCTGGCCGTGCGCGTCCACGTCGATGCGGTCCACCGTGCCCGTGAGCAGGACGCCCGCGTACTCCACCTTGGGGGCGCTGCCGCGACCGAAGCCCCACTCAAAGAAGCGCGGCTCAAAGCCCGCGAGCAGGCCCCGCTCGTAGTCCAGCAGCGTCTCCAGGTCGCGCCGGAGGCCGGCGAGCTGGCCGTGCTCGCGCGCGAGGTGCGGCACGAGCGCCTGTGGCAGGGGCCGGCGCCCGCCGACGAGCTGGTACTGATGGGAGAGGTGCGCGTCAAACTCCTCGGCGAGCGCCGCGCGAGCCTCCCCGTCGTCCGCGCCCGCGGCAAGGCCCGACCCGGGCAGGCGCACGACGGGGTCCTCCTGGGCGCGCGCCAGCAGGCGGCCGACCTCCTCGCGGTAGTCCTCCCGCTGCATGGCGTCCGCGTGGGCCGCGCGCATGTCAGCGAGCGTGCGGCCCCCCTCCAGGCGCTCCCGGGCGCGCGCCACGACAGTCGAGCGCTGCGTCTCCAGCACGCGATGGGCGAAGGTGCCCATCTCCGCCCCGGTGAAGCCGGCGTCGGCGTCGCGCAGGCGCAGCCTCCGCAGGCTGAACCACTTGTACGGGCACTCGAGGTAGCTCTCGATCTGCGAGGCCGAGAGCAGCGGGCGGGCGTCGGCGGGCGCCATGCCCTCCGGCGGCGGCGAGACGAGTTCGCGCTCGCGCGCGTCGATGCGGCCGGCGGGGGCCGGCGTCTCCGCGCCCACGCGGGCCGGGGCGCGCCCGTCCGGCGCCGCGTTCTCCGAGAGGGCGGCCTCCGAGCGCGTGAGCACGTTCTTCTCGCCCAGGGCACCGGCGAGCTCGGCCGCCCCCGCCTCCGCGCCCAGGCCATAGCAGGCCATGACCTCGGAGAACATGACGGAGGGGTAGCACTCCCTGCCGTCCGCGCCAAAGAGCGTCCGCTCCAGCGCGAGCACGCGGCGCGGCACGGCCGCGAGGGCGGCAAAGCGGCCACGGGCGAGCTCCAGGGCGCTCGGCGGGTCCTCCACGTCCCAGGCGCGCAGGATGAAGGAGCGGGCGTCGTCCCGCTCCGAGACGGGCGCCTCGACGGAGGTCTGCCCCAGCACGACCACGGCGTCCGCCGAGGCGGGGGCGAGGCGGGCGGCGGAGGCGGCGTCGAGCACGCGGACCGCGACGGCAGCCCCCTCGACCTCCAGCTCCGGGCGCAGGACGACGCGCGTGCGCGCGAGCGCCGCCTCGGCGAGCCCCACGAGCTCCGTGAGGGGCACCGCCCCGGGGAGGGACGGGTCGGCCGTGACGCCCAGCTCCTTGAGGGCGCGCGCGACGTCGAGCACCGCGCCGAGCGCGGCCACGGGCTCCTGCGCGGCGCCCCCCTCGGCCGCCGCGTCCTGCACGTAGGGCATGAGCAGCTTGGAGGCGGCCGAGCCCAGCCGGCCGCGCAGGAGCTCGCGCGTGCTATACGTATATCTATTCGAGACCGTGCGCGGCGAGCTCAGCTGCTCCAGCAGCGCGGGCGGCGTGAGCAGGCGGTTGGGCGCGCCACGCGGCGTCAGACGGCGGCGCGGTCCGCGTCCATGTGGGAGACGCCCGAGACGAGAAAGTCCGAGAGCTCGCGCGGGGGCCACCACGACATGTCCCGCAGCTCCACGCGCACGGTGCCCGCCCGCGGCGCGTCCGGCACCGGCACGGGGTCCGGCCATGACCGCGCGAGCTCCGCAAGCCGCGCGACGCTTGCGCGCGTACCCGAGGAAGGCGCGGGCCCGGCTCCAGCTCCGCCACGGGGCAGGAGAGCTGCGCGCGCACGGAGACGCCCCGCGCGCGCAGGCGGGGCGCCAGCTCGCGCCAGGCGCGCGGCGCATCGGGGGGCCACCACCACCACGTCCGCACAACCCTCCTCGGCAAGGCCGGCCACCGCGCGACAGACAAGCTCGGGCTCCGCCGAGGGGCCGGCCGGCAGCAGCGCCCGCACCGCGCCCGTGGCCGCGAGCGGCCGCTCGCCGGGGTGAAAGAGCGTGCCGAGCAGCGCGGCGAGCTCGCCCGCGCGCCGCCCGCCGCGCGCCGCCAGGCCGTCCTCGACCACGGCGACTGTCAAAGCCCGCCGCGGCGAGCCCCTCCATGAGCGCCCGCTCGGCGCGGCTCGCCCACGGAAGCCCCGCGAGCGTGACGGGGGGCACCGCCGCGCCGGCCTCGGCGAGAAGCCGCGGCAGCTCCGCCATGACCCTCGCAGAGCTCGACGAGCCCCACGGCGCGCAGCTCCTCGGCCAGGGACGGCACGAGCGCCAACCAGCGCGCGCTCGGCCTCGGTCGTCCCCTCCGGGGGCGGCGCGCGCGGCGCGACGAGCCATGGCAGCCCCGTGCGCGAGAGGTCGGCGAGCAGGGCGGCGGTGCCCTGCGTGGCGGCGAGGGGGGGCGCCCGGGCGCGCGCAGGCCCGCTCGAGCACGCGCGCCGCCAGCACCTCGCGCGCAAGGTCGTCCGCGGGGCGGCGGCCGTCCCCCCAGACCTCCCAGCGCTCGGTCGCCCAGGCGCGCGGCGTGCTCACGGTCACGCCAAGCGCGAGGCCCTGCTCGGCCAGCGCGCGCTGCACGTCCAGCGCCTGGGAGAAGCTCGGCACCAGCACGACGGCGCGCCCGCACGACGCCAGCGCGTCCCGCACCCGGGCCAGGAGCTCGGGCGATGCGAGCCCCTCCCGCGTTGCCGTCTCCATCCTCAGCGCCATGCGTTCCTCCCGAACCCTCGTCCTTCTCGGCAAGCATCCTACCGCAGCGACCGGACACAAATTCCCGTGGGGCAAGCGCCCCTCAGCTCATCTCTCGCCGAGTGTACGAGCAACCCAGCCCCCGCGGCCACAAATCGCCTTCCAACCCCGACGTTTTCCCAGTTGGCACGTTCCCGCGCCACACGACCGGCGCAAAACTCGTACACTCGGCGAAGGCGCGAGAGAGGCCGAGAAGAACCGCGTCGCCTACGCCCGCCCGTCCAGCCGCTCGAGCACCATGCGATAGCCGCCGGCGGCGCCGTTCAGGCACTTGGAGACGCGGCTCACCGTGGTCGAGGACGCGCCGGTCGCGCGGGAGACGTCCAGGTAGGACGCGCCCGCGGAGAGCATCGTGGCCACCTCGAGGCGCTGCGAGAGGTCCTCGATCTCGCGCGGGGTGCACAGGTCGGAGAGCAGCGCGCCGGCCTCCTCCGCCGACCCGAGCGAGCAGAGCGCCTCGAGCAGCCGCCGCCTCTCGGCCTCGCCGACTCCACCCAGCTCCGTCATGCGCTCCCCCTTTCCCGCGACGCCGCCCATCACTTTAGCGCATTAAAGCGCCTGCGCGCCAGACGTCACGCTAGAATTGGGCGCGGCAACCAATCGGCCGCAACGGCCAGCCCCGGAAGATGGGAGACCGATGAGGAGCTACCTGGAGGACAACCTCTCCGCCGTTCGCCTCGTGGCGAGCGACATGGACTACACGCTGCTCGCCGACGACAAGTCCATGCCCGAGGGCATGCCCGGACGCATCCGCGCGCTCGAGGACGCGGGCGTGCTCTTCTGCGCCGCCAGCGGCCGGCCGCTCTACACGCTGCAGGACATGTTCCCCGAGTCGCGCGACCGCATGGCCTTTGTCACCGACAACGGCGCCGGCGTGGTCTGCCGCAACGAGGTGGTCTTCAAGAGCGTCATCGAGCCCGCCACGGTCCAGGCGCTCACCGACTTCACGCTCGACAACAACTACGGCATCCTCACGGTCTGCGGCCTGGAGACCTGCTACGTCAACGAGCGCGACCGGGGCTACGACGAGTTCTTCCGCACGTTCTACCACAAGATCGAGTACGTGGAGACCCTCGACCACCTCCCCGCCGAGGTCAACAAGTTCACGATCTTCTTCCCCGGCGAGAACGCCGTGGCCATGCGCGACGAGGTCTACGGCCCGGCCTGGGGCGAGCGGCTCTCGGTCACCTGCGGCGGGTCGGTCTGGATCGACATCATGAACCGGGGCGTGGACAAGGGCACGGGCATCGCGCGACTCTGTGAGCACCTGGGCGTCTCCATGGCCGATGTCGTTGCCTGCGGCGACACGGACAACGACGCCGAGATGCTCGCCTCCGTGGGGCACGGCTATCTCGTGGCCAACGCCGAGGAGCGCATGGAGCGCTTCGCGGACTTCCGCATCCCCTCCAACAACGACCGCGGCGTGGCGCAGGTGATCGACCGCGTGATCGCCGCGCGGCGCGCGTAGGCGAGAAGGGAGGCGGCCATGGGGTTTCTCGGCAGGTGGCTCGTCACAACCGTCGCATGCGCGGCGGCCATCTGGATTGTCCCGGGCATCGAGGCGGTGGGCGGCTCGTGGGAGGGGCCCGTCGCGTGCGCGCTCGTGCTCGCGCTGCTCAACGCCACGATCAAGCCGGTGCTCCAGACGCTGGCGATCCCGTTCACGGTGGCCACGCTCGGCGTCTTCTACGTGGTGGTGAACGCCCTGGTGCTCGAGCTGGCGAGCTGGCTCTCGCTCAACATGCTCGGCATCGGCATCGAGATCTTCTCGTTTGGCTCGGCGCTGCTGGGCGCCGTCATCATCTCAATCGTGAGCATGCTCCTCGGCGGCGTGGTCGGCGACGACTAGCCCCGGACCGCGGGCATCGCGCAAACTCGCACGTGCCAAATTCCGGGGATCTGTGCGTTTGCGGTACAAGAAAAGGCGGATATGTGCGCGGCTCAGCACACATATCCGCCAAATCAGGCACCGATGGCGCGCATATCCCCGGAATCAGGCACCAGGCCAGACGCCAAGCGCCAGACGCCGAGAAGGACGCCCGCCCGCTACGCCATGACCTTGCGGAAGAGCTCCACGACGGCGGCGTGGTCGGCCTCGCGCGGATTGCCCGGGAAGCAGGCGTCGGCGATGGCGTCGTCGGCCAGCTGGTCGAGGTCCTCCTCGACCAGACCATCGCAGGTCGGCTTGATGTTGACGTCGGCGGAGAGCTGGCGCACCGCGGCAATCGCGGCGTCGGCGGCCTCGTCGTCGGTCATGCCGGTGGTGTCAACGCCCATGGCCACGGCCACCTCGGCGAGGCGCTTGGTCACGACGGGCTTGTTGTACTCCATGGCAACGGGCAGCAGCATCGCACAGGCCACGCCGTGCGGAGTGTCGTAGTGCGCGGAGAGCGTGTGCGCCATGGCGTGGTCGATGCCGAGCCCGACGTTGGAGAAGCCCATGCCGGCAATGTACTGGGCGAGCGCCATGCCCTCGCGGCCGCTGCCCGGCTCGCCGCTCTTGGCCTCGGCCACGGCGTCGCGCAGGTGACGCGAGATGAGCTGGATGGCCTTGTAGTGGAACATGTCGGAGAGCTCCCAGGCACCCTGGGTGGTGTAGCCCTCGATGGCGTGGGTGAGCGCGTCCATGCCGGTGGCGGCGGTGAGGCCGGCGGGCATGGAGGCCATCATGTCGGGATCGACGACGGCCACGTCGGGGATGTCGTTGACGTCCACGCACACGAACTTGCGGACCTTCTCGGGGTCGGTGATCACGTAGTTGATCGTGACCTCGGCCGCGGTGCCGGCGGTGGTGGGCACGGCGATGGTGAAGACGGCGTGCTTCTTGGTGGGGGCCACGCCCTCGAGGGAGACGACGTCGGCAAACTCGGGGTTGGCGACGATGATGCCAATGCCCTTGGCGGTGTCCATCGAGGAGCCGCCGCCGATGGTGACGATGCAGTCCGCGCCGGACGCCTTGTAGGCGGCCACGCCGTCCTGGACGTTCTTGATCGTGGGGTTGGGCTTGATCTCGGAGTAGAGCTCCCAGGCGATGCCCGCCTCGTCGAGCAGGTCGGTCACCTTGGCCACGACGCCAAACTTCACGAGGTCCGGGTCGGAGCAGACGAAGGCCTTCTTGTAGCCGCGGCGCTCGAGCTCGCCGGGGATCTCCTTGATGGCCCCGGATCCGTGGTAGGAGATGTTGTTCAGGACAAAGCGGTTGACTGCCATGTTCCCCCCCCTTGGGTCGCGTGTGCCGGGCGGGCGCCCGGCGGTCCGGTGGGTAGTATTCCTCAACGAGAATGTTAACGTACTAACTTCTCCGCGGACGGCGCGACGAGTCGGCGGGTGCGCTCTCGATACGCGACTTCCAACGAACGAGCCGCCAAAAACGTTGGCAATCGCGTATCGTCCGAAACAAATACGCGATTGCCAACAAAATCGGGCGCCAAAGCGTAGGAAGGCGCGTATTGGCGAGAAGGGCCGTCGGCCCGCGACCGCTACAGCGCGCGCAGCGCGTCCACGAGCGCGGTCTTGTCGGCGGTCTTCTCGTCCTTCATCTTGATCACGCGCGCCGGGCAGCCCGCCACGACGGCGCCGGCCGGCACGTCCTCCACGCAGACGGCGCCGGCCGCCACCACGGCGCCCGCGCCCACGCGCACGCCCTCGATGACCACGGCGTTGGCGCCAATCATGACGTCGTCCTCCACGACGACGGGCGTGGCGCTCGCCGGCTCCACCACGCCCGCGAGCACGGCGCCCGCGCCCACGTGGCAGCGCGCGCCCACGATGGCGCGCCCGCCGAGCACGGCGCCCATGTCGATCATGGTGCTCGCGCCCACCACGGCGCCGATGTTGATCACGGCGCCCATCATCACCACGGCATTGTCGCCGATCTCCACCTGGTCGCGGATGATCGCGCCCGGCTCGATGCGCGCGTTCACCCCGGTGAGATCGAGCAGCGGCACCGCCGAGTTGCGCGCCGCGCACTCCACGTCCACGTACTCGATCGAGTCCGCGTGGGCGAGAAGGACGGGCTTGAGCGCGGACCACTCGCCGAGGATGATCTTGCCGTCGCGCCCGCCGTAGACGTGGGCGTCGCCCCAGTCCACCCGCATGCCGCACTTCTCGCGAACGAACACCTTGACCGGCGTCTTCTTGGGCGCCGTGGCAATGAAGTCGATGATCTCCTGAGCGTCCATGTCTCCCCCTTCGCACGGTTTGGGCTCGTCCCTGGCCGGAACGCGACGAGAACCTGCCTAAAAGTTGGCCCTTCGTCCACGTTTCCCCAGATAACGCATGTGGGAATGTCACAATTTAGGCAGTTGGGGCATCCCACGTGAACCCAAACCCTATTTCGGGCTCTCTCCGAACATCAGGGTATCAAAGTCGTAGAAGCCGGGCGCGCGGGAGAGCAGGCGCTCGGCGGCGGCCACGGCGCCGACGACAAAGATCTGGCGGCTCGTCGCGCGATGCGTGAGGCAGACCTCCTCGTCGGTGCCGAAGAAGTGGACCTCGTGCGTGCCGGCCACGGTGCCGCCGCGCACGGCGTGGACGCCGATCTCCCCGGGGACGCGCGCGCCCACGAGGCCCTCGCGCCCGCCCACGACGGGCCGCTCCCCCGCGGGGTCCACGGCGGCCACGAGCGCCTTGGCCGTGCCGGACGGCGCGTCGGCCTTCTGGTTGTGGTGGGTCTCCACGATCTCCACGTCCCAGTCGGCGAGCGTGCCCGCCACGAGCGCCGTGGCCCGGCGCAGCGCCGCCACGCCGAGCGAGTAGTTGGACGCCCAGATCACGCGGTTCGTCTCGCCCAAGGTGCGCAGGTCAGCGAGCTGGTCCTCCGTGAGGCCCGTCACGCCGGAGATCACCGCCGCGCCCGTGCGGCGCGCGTAGGCAAGCGTGTGCGGCAGCGCCGCCGGCGCCGAGAAGTCAAGGGCGACGTCCGCCGCCGGCGCCGCCTCGTCCAGCTCGTCGACGTTGTCCACGTCGTAGGAGCCCGTGACCTCAAAGCCGCGGGCGAGAAGCTCCGCGCGCACGAGGCGGCCCATGCGCCCGGCGCCGCCGATGACGATCGCGCTAGCCAAGGAGCCCCACCTCCCTCATCGCGGCGACGAGCCGCGCGCGGCCGGCGTCGGAGATCTGCCAGAGCGGCTGGCGGTAGACCCCGGAGATGAGGCCCATCTCGGCAAGCGCGCACTTGACCGGGATCGGGTTGACCTCGCAGAAGAGCGCGTGGATGAGCTCGAGGTTCTCCAGCTGCGCGCGACGGGCGGCCGCGAGGTCGCCGGCGAGGAAGTCCGCGCACATCTGGTGCACGGTGGCGGGCGCGACGTCGGCCCACACCGAGATCACGCCCTTGGCGCCGAGGGACATGAGCGGCACCACGATGTCGTCGTTGCCGGAGAACATGCGGAAGTCGTCCGAGAGGTAGCGGGCGGCCATCGTAGCGTACTCGATCGAGCCCGAGGCCTCCTTGAGGCCCCACGCGTTGGGGTGGGCACTCAGGCGCGCGAGGTTCCTCTCGCTGATGGAACAGCCGGTGCGGCCGGGGATGTTGTAGAGGATGCACGGCACGTCCACCTTGTCCAGGACGGCGGTGAAGTGGCGGTAGATCCCCTCCTCGTTGGACTTGTTGTAGTACGGCGTGATGAGCAGAAGCCCGTCCACGCCAAGGCGCACGAGCCCGGCGGCCTTGCGCTCGGACTCAAAGGTGGCGTTGGAGCCGGCGCCGCCGATCACGGGGACGCGGCCGGCCACGCGCTCCACCACGCAGCGGGCGACCTCGAGGTCCTCCTCGTCGGTCATCGTGGAGGACTCGCCGGTCGTACCGAGCACGAGGATGCCGTCGGTGCCGGCCTCCAGCTGAAAGTCCACCAGGCGCTCGAGCGCGGCAAAGTCCACGCTGCCGTCCTCGGAAAACGGCGTCACCAGCGCGACGACGGACCCGGTCAGGTTGGTCATGTCCATGGTTGCCTCTCCTCTCTCGACCGTGCGGGGGCCACGCCCTCACACGCTCAGCGTTGCCAGATAGTCCTCGGCCGTCTCGGCGCGGCGGATGAGCTCGACCGAGCCGTCCTCGCGCAGCAGCAGCTCCGCGGAGCGCAGCGCGCCGTTGTAGTTGTAGCCCATGGAGTGGCCGTGGGCGCCCGCGTCATGAATGAACAGCAGGTCGCCGACGTGGCACTCGGGCATGAGGCGGTCGCGCGCGAACTGGTCGCTGTTCTCGCAGAGCCGGCCGACCACGTTGTAGCGGTGCGTGCACGGCGCGTCCTCGGCGCCCATCACGGTTATGTGGTGGTAGGCGTCGTAGATGGCCGGGCGCATGAGGTTGGCCGCGCAGGCGTCCACGCCCAGGTAGTCGCGGTAGGTGAGCTTCTCGTGGATGACGCGGGTGACGAGCGCGCCCGCCGGCGCGAGCATCCAGCGCCCGAGCTCGGAGAACACGGCCACGTCGCCCATGCCCGCCGGCACAAGCACGTCCTCGTAGGCCCGGCGCACGCCCTCGCCAATGACGGCCAGGTCACAGGGCGTGTCGTCCGGATGGTACGCCACGCCGATCCCGCCCGAGAGGTCAACAAAGCCCACATGGACGCCCAGGCGCGCGGAGAGCTCGGCCGCCATCTCAAAGAGCTGGCGCGCGAGGCGCGGGTAGTAGTCGTTGACCTGCGTGTTGCTGGCGAGAAACGCATGGATGCCAAACTCCTCCACGCCGAGGGCGGCAAGCTCGGAAAAGGCCTCCTCGAGCTGCGCCGGCGTCATGCCGAACTTGGAGTCCTCGGGCGAGCCGATGATGCCGTTTGCGCTCTCGAAGGTGCCGCCCGGGTTCACGCGGCAGCACACCGTGCGCGGCACGCGGCCGCCGAGGGCGCGGCGCAGGCAGGCCACCATGTCCGGCCCGTCCAGGTTGATGAGCGCGCCGCGCGCGTCGGCGGCGCGAAAGTCCTCGTCGGGCGTGTCGTTGGAGGAGAGCATGATGTTTCGGCCGGTGACGCCCGCGCGATCCGCGAGCAGAAGCTCCACGCCCGTGGCGCAGTCGAGCCCGCAGCCACACTCGGCAAGCACGCGCAGGATGGCGGGGTTCGGCGTGGCCTTGACGGCAAAGTACTCCTTGAAGCCCGGGTTCCAGGCAAAGGCCGCGTTGAGCTCGGCCGCGCGACGACGAATCTCGGCCTCGTCATAGAGGTAGAACGGCGTCGGAAACTCCGCCGCGATGGCCTCGAGCTTGTCGCGCGTGACAAACGGACGCTTCTGCATGGCACCCCTCGCTCGCCGTGCAGGTGCGCGGCCCCGAGGCGGACGTGCGTCCGGCAAGGATAGCGCACCTGCGAGTTCTTCTCGCAGACAGTCCCGAGGGTCTTTCCCGCGGGCCCACCATCGCGCCGCGCCCGGCGCGCCAGTTCGGCGGACCTCGCCTCCCCCGGGATCTGCGCCTGCCGGCTCCCCACGGGCTCTTCGTGTCCGCTCCTCTATCGATGGGGCAAGCCTAGCACCGGCCCGCGCGCGCCACAAGGCGAAAAACAAACCTGAAACATCCCGGAATGCGCTAGGCTCTTCCCGACGGCCAGGGGCAGGGGGAGCGGTGGACGAGAAGATCAAGCAGATCGCCGAGGCCTACGCCGAGGCGTGCCACGACGAGGAGCTCGAGCTCCTGCGCGCGCTCGCGCAGATCCCGGCGCCGTCGGGCCACGAGGAGCGGCGCGCGGAGTTTGTCCGCGACTGGCTGCTCGCCCAGGGCGCCCCCGTCTCTGCCGTGCGCATCGACGAGGCCAAAAACGTCATCCTGAGCCTGCCCGGCCCGGCGGACGGCGACGACGGCATCGCGGTCTTTGCCGCCCACACCGACGTCGTCTTCCCGGACACCGAGCCGCTGCCGCTCGCCGAGAGCGCCGAGCGCCTGCTGGCCCCGGGCGTCGGCGACGACACGGCCAACCTCGTGGGGCTGCTTCTGGCGGCGCGCTACCTGCTGCGCCATCATGTGCCGCTCGACCGGCGCCTGCTCGTGGTGGCCAATTCCTGCGAGGAGGGCCTCGGCAACCTCGCCGGCACGCGCGAGCTCTTCCGCCACTACGCGGGCAAGGTCCGCGAGTTCACGAGCTTCGACCTCTACCTGGGGATGCACGTGGTCTCCGCCGTGGGCAGCCACCGCTGGCGCGTGCGGTGCCACACCGAGGGCGGCCACTCCTGGGAGAACTTCGGGCGCGACAACGCGATCGAGGCGCTCTGCAGCTTCATCGAGGACCTCTACGCGCTCGAGCTGCCCACGCGCGCCAAGACCACGATCAACGTGGGCCGCTTCGTGGGCGGGACCACGGTGAACTCGATCGCGGAGGAGGCGAGCGTGCTCGTGGAGTACCGCTCGGCCTCCGAGGAATGCCTCGAGGAGATGTACGGCAAGTTCGTGGTGCTCGTGGAGGAGCACCTCAAGGAGCGCACCCGCATCGACGTGCAGCTCATCGGGCGGCGCCCGGCCTCCGGCGAGCACGTGCCCGAGGGCCAGGCCGCGCTCATAGCCCGCACCGACGAGGTCCTGCGCGAGCTCGGCGGCGTGCGCCAGATCCACCACCAGGAGTCCTCCACCGACGCCAACATCCCGCTCTCGCTGGGCATCCCCGCCCACACGGTGGGCGCCGTCGAGGGCGACCTGCTCCACACGCGCGAGGAGTGGGTCGAGAAGGCCAGCCTCAAGCGCGGCCTCGCGGTCATTCTCGCCCTCATGCTGGACCACGCCACGCGGGCGTGAGCCCGCCGCCCGGCGCGCAGGCCCGCTCCCGCCGCTACGCCTCCCGGCGCGAATCCGGCGGTTTTGGGCAAAAGGATTGATGCCCGAACGAGTCGGGCGGGGTCATCGTCCTTCTCGCCCATCTGTGAGCTGGGAAAACGTGGGCGAGAAGGACGACGGAGGCGCACTTGCGCGCTCCATCCTGCCCGCAAGATAAAATGTTCGGCCCAAAACCTCGCCGCTTGTTACAAAACCGGCCCCGCGACGGACGCGCGCGGCCGAGAAACCCAAAATCTTGCGAATCCTGGCGACCGCCCGCCGCGCCCCCAGCCGCGACCCATGAAAAAGGAGCCCGCAGGCTCCCGCACGAACGCTCCTGTTCCGGCGCCTTACGCGGCGCGGACGCACTTGACGAGCAGGTGCGAGTCTGCGTGGTTCTGCTCGTGAGCGGAGAACCACTGGTCAACGTCATTGAACAGGATGCTCGGGCTGTCAGCCCAGAAGCGACGCTCGTGGTTGTCGAAGAGCGCGCGATACTCGCCGCTCATGAACCAGCCGTTGTGGCAGGCCTCGCGGACCTTGCGCTGGCGACGACCCATGTTCTTGACCTTGGTCATAGGAACTTCCCTCCTTCCAAAACCGTCTGACACGCTCGTTATACCCATTCAAACCGTTCGTGGAAAGACGCTTGACATAATACTGATTTCTCCTACGCAAACGCTCCACAACTGTTGCGAGCGCCTTAGCCAAACGTTAGGAACCGGTTCAGGACGCGTTATGGGCGCGTGTCGGACCATCGGGGCGTCACCGACCGAGGGGGGAACCATGACCCAGATGCGCATCGCGCCCCGCCGCTACACCCGTCGCCGCCGGGCGAGAAGGACGCCCCTGCTGGCGCTGCTCGCCGTGGCCGCCGTCGGGCTGGTCGCCCTTGCCGCGGCCGCCCTGTTTGCGGCCTCGACGCCCGCCGCGGCCGCCGACCCCGCGACGTCCACGCCCCGCTCCGCGTGGCGCGCCGGCGAGGTGCCTCACCTCTATCAGACCGACCCCGCCTGGTCCGGCGAGCCCTACGCCGGCGGCACGGTCGAGAAGAACGGCTGCGGCCCCACGTGCCTCTCCATGGCCTACGTGACGCTCACCGGCAAGACCGACCTCGACCCCGCGCAGATGGCGGCCTTTGCCGAGGACGGCGGCTACACGCAGGACGGCATGACCACGTGGACGCTCATGAGCGAGGGGGCCGAACGGCTGGGGCTCGACTCCGAGGAGCTGCCGGCGGACGCGGACGCCGTGCGCGACGCCCTGCGCTCCGGAAAGGTGGTCATCTGCAGCGTGCGGCCCGGCGACTTCACGACCACCGGCCACTTCATCGTGCTGGCCGGGCTCGCGGACGACGGGAAGGTGGAGGTGCGCGACCCCAACAGCGCCAAGCGCAGCCGCGCGTGGGACCTGGAACGCGTGCTCGACCAGTGCGCCAACCTCTGGGCGCTCTCGGCGTGAGGACCGCCCGCCGTCTCGCTGGCGCCGCCTGCCGAGCCTGATGTTTCAGCTTGCTGACAGAATCGCCGGCGGACGAGGGGGTCGCTAGCATCGGTCTCACGGAAGAGCCGCGGAATACGGCCGAGAAGAACGGGGTGAGACCATGAGGTTCACAAAAGCGATTGCGGCGGCACTCGTCCTCTCGACGGCGCTGCTCGTGGGCTGCGGGCAGGCGCCGGCCACCGGCGCCGACGACGCGACCACTGACGAGGCGACCGTCGAGCAGACCGAGCCGGAACCCGAGCCCGCGATGAGCAACTGGACGGAGAGCTCCTTCTACGAGCGCCCGCTACCGGAGATCGCGAGCGACCTCGAGCTGCTGGGCTTTGAGCTGACCGACGAGTTCTACGACGACTCCGACCCGAGCGGCGCCTACACCTTCTTCATGCCCAGCTTCCAGGGCACGCCCGAGGACAACCCCGTCGAGGGGTCGAGCGAGACGGTCACGATCGGCCTCACCTACGAGAACCCGACCTTCGAGGAGGGCACCGAGGAGCGCACCTGCGAGACCGTTGACCAGGAGGCCCTCCCCACCGGTGCGACCATCTTCTTCTATCTCCCCGAGGCTGATTCCTCCGAGTACGGGACGATCGCCCAGAGCGTGGCTGACGCGATCGGCCTGGGCGAGCTCACCGAGGACTACGTCGGCGACCCCTTTGAGACGGGACGCATAATCGGCAACTACACCTATCAGGACACCTTCAAGGGCCAGGAGATCGAGTCCCTGCTCACCATCTCCGTGGCTGCAAACCCCGATTCGCTCCCCGACCCCGACATGCCGCTGGCCGTCACCTACGGGCCCTACCTCTCTGAGATGGCCTAGGCGGAGCGCGGCAGCTCCACGGTGAAGGTGGTCACGCCGCCCTCGCTCGTGGCGGCGATGGTGCCGCCGTGCAGCTCCACGATCTCGCGCGCGATCGCGAGCCCGAGTCCCGCGCCGCCCGTGGCGGAGGCGCGGGACTCGTCGAGCCGGTAGAACTTGTCGAAGATCGTCCGGAGCTTGTGGCTCGGGATCGTGGCGCCGGTGTCCGTGACCTCGATGCGCACGACGTCCTTCTCGCCCGCCGCGCGCAGTGCGATCTCCGTGCCCTCGTCGCTGTAGGCGATCGCGTTCTTGAGGAGGTTCCCCAGCACGCGCGCGAGCCGCGCAGCGTCCACGTCCGCAATGAGCGGCTCGCCCGGCGCCTCCGTCGTCCTTGTCGTCCCCCCTACCTCCACGCGCGCCGTGTTGCCGTGCGCCTCGAGCGCGGGATAGAACTCGTCGGCGAGCTGGACGAGCAGCGCCGCCAGGTCCACGGGAGCGCGCTCGAGCTCGATGTGCGTGAGGTTGTAGCGCGTGATGTCAAAGAACTCGTTCACCAGCCGCTCCAGGCGCAGCGCCTTGTCGAGCGCCACGCCCGTGTAGCGCTCGCGCTGGGCCGTGGGCATGTCCGGCACCTCGTCGAGCAGCGACAGGTAGCCGATCACCGAGGTGAGCGGCGTCTTGAGGTCGTGCGCGAGGTAGGTCACGAGGTCGCCGCGGCGCGCGGCCTCATCCTCCAGGCGGCGGGCCTGGTCGGCCGAGGAGCGCTTGGCGTCGGCCGCCACGAGCGCAAGCTCCTCCCAGCCGGCCGGGAACGCCTCGCGGGCGTCCAGGTCATGGGCGAGAAAGGCGCGCAGCAGCTCGGCGGCGCGGGCGCGCTCCTCGCGCCGGGCGCGCCGGGCGGCGAGCACGGCACTCGCCGCGCAGCCCACGGCGAGCAGGACGATGCCGCAGATGCCCAGCTGCAGGAAGAAGTACTTGACGCCGGAGACGTCCAGCACCACCTCCGGCCAGAGCCCAAACTCGTTCAGGTTGTGGAGGTTCAGGATCTGCGGGGCGAGCCAGTCCATGAACGAGCCGTTCCAGGCCGTGTCCACAAAGCCAAAGACCGTGCTGAACGCCGCCGACGCCACCAGGATCGCGCCCGCAACCGCCGCGACGGTCAGAAGGGCCGCGCGGGCCCCGCTGCCCTTCCTGCCGACCCCGCCGCTCTTCTCGCTACCGCTCAATCTTGTAGCCACACCCCCAGACGGTCCTGATGTACTTGGGGTCCTCAAAGGAGTCCCCCATCTTCTCGCGTAGGTGGCGCACGTGCACGGTGATGGAGCCGGAGCCGTTCTCGTAGTAGGCATCACCAAAGATGCGCTGGTAGAGCTCGCGCGCGGAGACCACGGCGCCGTCGGCCTCCAGGAGGATCCGCAGCAGCGAGAACTCCGTGGGCGTGAGCTGGAGCGGCCGCTCGTTCAGGCGGGCCTCGTGGGCGCGCACGTCGAGCACGAGGCCGCGACACACGAGCGCGCCGTCCCGCTCGCCGCGCCCCTCCGCCGCGTTGTAGGTGGTGTAGCGCCTGAGCTGCGCCTTCACGCGCGCGACGAGCTCGAGCGGCAGGAACGGCTTGGTCACGTAGTCGTCGGCGCCGAGCGTGAGGCCCGAGATCTTGTCCGCCTGCTCGCCGCGCGCCGTGAGCATGATGATGGGGTAGCTGTGGCGCGCGCGGATGGCGCGGCAGACGTCGAGGCCGCTCGCACCCGGCAGCATGACGTCCAGGATCGCGAGGTCGATCGCCGGGGCGGAGGCGTCGGCCACGCGCGCAAGCGCCGCCGCGCCGTCGTGCAGGCACTCCACCGTGAAGCCCTCCGCCTCCAGGTAGACGGCCACGAGCTCGCAGATCTCGGGCTCGTCGTCCACCACCAGTATGCGCGCGCCCATGCCGCCCCCTTTCGACCATCTGAGGATACGCGAGCGACCGGACGGAAATCCTAACGATTGCTTAAGGCACCCGGACGCGGCGGCGCGCGATACAATTTTGGTATGTCGCGGCCATCCGAGGAGGCGTCCTGTGAATCTCAAGCAGCTGGAGTACTTTGTCGCCATCGCTGAGGAGGGCCAGATCACCGCCGCCGCCCGGCGCCTGCACATCTCGCAGCCCCCGCTCTCCTACGAGCTCCGCGAGCTCGAGCGCGAGCTTGGCACCCAGCTCGTGCGGCGCGGCCCCCGCGGCGTCACGCTCACCGAGGCGGGCCGGCTCCTCCACGAGCGCGCGGGCCGCATCCTCGCCATGACAACGGCCACGGCGCGCGAGGTCTCCAGCGTTGGCAAGGGGCTCACCGGGACGCTCTGCCTCGCCGTCTGCGACTCCGCCGCCGGGCTCGCCCCGGGCGCGCGCCTCGCGGGGCTGGCCGCGCTCGCCCCGGACGTCTCGCTCGAGGTGCGCGAGGGGAGCGTGCCGGAGGTGCTCGAGCTCGTGGGCGGCGGCATCGCCGAGGTCGGCGTCGTGCGCACGCCCTTTTCCTCGCAGGGCCTGCGCGTCCGCTACGCCCCGGCCGAGCCGCTCGTGGCCGTGATGCCGCCCGCGCTGGAGCGCGGCGACGAGCTCACGGTCCCTCTCGCCCAGCTTGATGACGTGCCGATCGTCTGCGACCGGCGCACGGCGGCCACGCTTCCCCGCGCGCCCTTCTGCGTGACGGAGGACGCCCGCACCACCTGCTCGTGCTCGGCGGCAGGCCTGGGCGTGGGCCTCGTGCCGCGATCGCTGCTCACCATCTGCGACACCGGCCCCTGCTACATAAAGACGCTTGCCGAGAAGGACCTCGAGTCGCGCGCCGCCGTCATCTGGAAGGCCGACCGCGCCCTCTCCCCGCTCGCCACCCGTGCCGTCTCCCTCCTCGGCGAGCTCTAAAAAGTAAAAACGGGACGGGTTCAAACGAGCAGCTCGTTTGAACCCGTCCCGTTTGAGTAGGAAGGGCTACTGGTGGGGGGCGTCGTCGGGGCTGTTGGAGCTGTCGGGGTCGTCGGGGTCGCCCTCCATGCCCTCGCGGACGCTCTTGACCGTCTTGCCAAGGGCCGACCCCAGCTTGGGCAGGTTCTTGGGGCCAAAGATGACGAGCACGACCAGCAGGATGATGCCGAGCTCCATGGGGCCCATGCCAAAGATCATGCGAAACCTCCCGTGACGCGGTTCTTCTCGTCCATCCTAGAACGCGTTGAGCCCTCGGTAAAATACATATGAGAAGGGGCTGCCATACATCTGTTGTATGGAAGCCCCTCAGCCGAGAAGAACGTCGCGCCGCGACCCCTACTCGATCTCGCTCTGCTCGAAGACGTGGAAGCCGGCCTTCTCGATGGCCCAGCTCGCCTCCGCGGCGCTCGCCGGGTCTGCGATCTTGAGCGCCAGCACCGCCATGTCGTCGGTCGTGGAGAAGCAGTAGAAGTACTCGATGTCCACGTCGAGGTCGTCGAGCTTCTCGAGCAGGTCGGCGGCGCCACCCGGGTGGTGCGGAACGGCGATGGCCATGACCTTGGTCTTGATCGCGCGGTAGCCGCCGGCGTCAAGCGCGCCGAGCGCCGCCGCCGTGTCGCTGCAGATGATGCGCACGATGCCGTACTCGGTGGTGTCGGCCACAGAGAGCGCGGCCATGTTGATGTTGGCGTCGCCGAGGGTGCGGCACAGAGACGCGATGCGGCCGCGCTTGTTCTCGAGGAAAACCGTAATCTGGTCAATCATTACTTGATCCCCTTTCGCAGGTCGACGATGCGCTTGGCCTTGCCCTCGCTGCGCGCGATGGTCTTGGGCTCCACGAGCTGGACGCGCACGCCCACGGAGAGCGCCGTCTTGAGGCGTGCGGACATCTCCTTCTGCAGGCGCTCGACCGCGGCAACGGAGTCGAAGGCGAAGTCGGGGTTGACCTCGGCCTTGAGCGTGACCATGTCGAGCGAGCGGTGGTCGGTGTCGACCTCGATCTGGTACCAGGAGGAGACCTGGTCGAAGGTCTTCATGACGTCCTCGATCTGGCTCGGGAAGACGTTGACACCGCGGATGATCAGCATGTCGTCCGTGCGGCCGTGGATGCGGTCGATGCGGCGGTGCGTGCAGCCGCAGGCGCACTCGCCCGGCAGGATGCGCGTGATGTCGCGCGTGCGGTAGCGCACCACGGGAGACGCCTCGCGGTCGATCGTGGTGAGCACGAGCTCGCCCCACTCGCCGTCGGGCAGGACCTCGCCGGTGTTGGGGTCGATGATCTCCGCGTAGAAGTGGTCCTCGGCCAGGTGCAGGCCCGTCTGCTCCCAGCACTCGATGGCCACGCCCGGGCCCATGGTCTCGGTGAGGCCGTAGACGTCGAGCACGTGGTAGTTGAGCTTGCGCTCGAGGTCGCGGCGGAAGTTGTCGCTGAAGGGCTCGGCGCCGTGGATGCCCGCGCGCAGGTGGAAGTCGCGCGCCGGGTCGATGCCCATCTCGATGGCGGTGTCGGCGATGTGCATGGCGTAGCTCGGCGTGCAGCAGATGATCGTGGAGCCCATCTCCTTGAGCACGCGGATCTGGCGCTCGGTGTTGCCCGCGGACATGGGGATCGTGGTGGCGCCGGAGTAGAGGCCACCGTAGTGCGCGCCCAGGCCGCCGGTGAACAGGCCGTAGCCGTAGCAGACGTGGACCACGTCGTCCTTGCCGCCGTTGGCGTACTCGATGCCACGCGCGAAGCACTCGCCCCAGATGTCGAGGTCGTGCTGGGTGTAGCCGCCCACCGTCGCCACGCCCGTGGTGCCGGAGGACATGTGGATCTCCTTCACCTCGGAGAGCGGCGTGGCAAACATGCCGTAGGGGTAGTTGTCGCGCAGATCCTGCTTGGTGACGAACGGCGCCTTCTGCAGGTCGTCGAGGCTCTTGACGGAGTACGGGTCAAAGCCGGCGTCGTCAAAGCTCTTCTTGTAGAACGGCACGTTCTCGTAGCACGCGATCACGGTCTTCTTGATACCCTCGAGCTGAATCTCCTCGATCTGCTCGTGGGGCGCGTGGAGAATCTTCTGCATGTTGCCCTCCCGTTGGAACCTTAAAACTCGATGCGCTGATTCTACGGCGCAAAGGGCGCGGGCGGGCGGGCGTTTACGGTCGCGTGACAATGCTCTCGGTGCGCGGGCGTACGGGCGCGGCGCGCGGGGCGGGCGGGCGCGCACATCATTCGCCTTGGCCGCGACCAAATCCCCTTTGCAGCAGATAGTTTGAAGTCTTTCTCGCCCAACCGCCCCCGGGCGGTCCAGGGGCCAAAGCGCGCTCTCCAAGAGCCCGCTTCTGGCGAGAAGAACGTGGTTTTGGGCAGCATCTTTTATGTGAGGACGGTCCCCAGGGCCCCGCGGGCGGCCGCGCGCGGCACGCGGGCTCGGAGTTTTGCAGGTCGCGTCTCCCCGGATGGCCGAGAATAACGTGCGGCGCCCGCGCGACATCAAACATGTTGCCCAAAACCCAGGGGAATCCGCCGGAGGCGCCGCCGCCCGCGCGCAAGCCCCTGAGAACGATACCGTTTGCGGAGAATCGGGCGCGCCCGGCCGAATGAGGCGCATACTTTCCCTATCTGTGGTCCTGAGGCACGTTACGAGGGAAGGATAGCCCATGCTTCGAGTCGGTCTTCTCACGAGCGGCGGCGACTGCCAGGCGCTCAACGCAACCATGCGCGGCATCGTCAAGACGCTCTACCGCCAGTCCAACGAGCCCGTGGAGGTCTACGGCTTCGAGGACGGCTACCAGGGCCTCATCTACGAGCACTACCGCATGATGGACAACCGCGACTTCTCCGGTCTGCTCACGCGCGGCGGCACCGTGCTCGGCACGAGCCGCACCCCGTTCAAGCTGCTCGACACCCCCGAGGCCGACGGCATCAACAAGGTCGAGGCGATGAAGCACACCTACCGCAAGCTCAAGCTCGACTGCCTGTTCATGCTCGGCGGCAACGGCTCCACCAAGACGGCCAACCGCCTCTCCGAGGAGGGTCTCAACGTCATCGCCCTGCCCAAGACGATCGACAACGACACCTGGGGCACGGACATGACCTTCGGCTTCACCAGCTCCGTCGAGGTGGCCACCCGCTGCATCGACGAGATCCACACCACCGCGAGCTCCCACGGCCGCGTCTTCGTGATCGAGATCATGGGCCACAAGGTCGGCTGGATCCCGCTGTACGCGGGCGTGGCCGGCGGCGCCGACGTCATCCTCATCCCCGAGATCCCCTACGACATGGACAACGTCGTCCGCGTGATCGAGGACCGCGACAAGGCCGGCTCGCGCTTCACGATCGTCGTGGTGGCCGAGGGCGCCATCTCCAAGGAAGAGGCCGCGCTCTCCAAGAAGGAGTACAAGAAGCTCGTGGCCGCACGCACCACGCCGTCGATCGCCTACGACATCGCCGCCGAGATCGACAAGCGCACCGGCCGCGAGATCCGCATCGCCGTGCCCGGCCACACCCAGCGCGGCGGCCAGCCCGACGCCCAGGACCGCATCTTCGCCACGCAGTGCGGCGTCGAGGCGGCGCTCGGCTGCCTCGAGGGCACGTTCGGCTTCATGGTGGCGCAGAAGAAGGGCAAGATGGTCCGCGTGCCGCTCAAGGACGTGGCCGGCAAGCTCAAGTACGTCGACCCCGAGGGCGACCTCGTCCGCGAGGCCAAGGCGCTCGGCATCAGCTTCGGCGACGAGTAGGCGTTCTTCTCGGCAATCGGACGGAACGGGCGGGGTCCTGCAGGCCCCGCCCTTTTGTCTGGCGCATGGCGAGAGGGACGGGCGAGAAGGACGACGCCCCGCGCCGCTACAGCATGTTGCGCGCCGCGAACTCTGCCTGGACCGTGGCGAGCATGAGCTCCACGTCGTCGAGGCCGAGGTGACGCTCGGACTCATGCGGCTTGAGCGTGCCGCGGCGGCGCGCCCAGCTCTCGAGCGAGGCGGGCCGCTGCTCGTGCGGCAGCGTGCGCGTCTCGGGGTCCACGCGGCGGCAGATGTCACGCGAGTCTATGACCACCACGCGCCCGGCCTTGCGGGCCTCGGCGTAGCCGTCGATGTGCAATGTGAACCAGGAGTCCTCGAAGGCGGCGTTGTGCGCCATGAACGGGTAGGCGCAGAGCGCGGCGAGAAGCGCGGCCTGAACCTTCTTGTCCTCGCGGAAGGGGGTCTTCCCGTCGAGGTCGGACCATTGGATCTTGTGGATGTCCGCGAGCGGCACGCCCTTCTCGGCGTACACCTGCGGCAGGCCGAAGTAGCCGGAGAACGGGTCGTGCGGCTCTGCCTGGGGGCCGATGGTCATGAACTCGAGGCCCACGTTGATGATGTAGCCGCGCGCGGGGTCTCGGTCGGTGGTCTCGATGTCGATGCCCACGACCATGCCCGAGACCGGGGCGTCCACCCACGCAACGTTGAGGTCGCGCGCGTCGGCGCCGGCGAGCGCCGTCACCTGGGCGTCGCTGCGGTGCTGGAGCACGGCCACGGCGTGGATGAGATCGGCGGCGGAGAGGCCGCGCGCCAGGCACGACGGGCTCACGTCGCGCAGGCGCTCGATGCCGTAGCGGTCGCAGACGTCGCGGTTGCGGTCGGCGAGCTCGCGGATGAGGGCGTAGTCGCAGGGCTCCTTGCCGGGGGCGGCGTCGCGCCAGGCGGCCATGAGCGTGACGAGCGCGTCCTCGTTGCGTGCTCGCTCGGCCGCGAGCGCCGCGTCATCGGTGAGAAACCCCGGAAACGTCAGGGCACTCGCGCACTCTATGGCTTGGCTCAGGTCCACGTTGCTCACTCCCGTCCGAGGAAAAGGCGCCGAGGGACCCCGGCGCCTTCCTAGGCTAGCAGAACGCTGGCCGCTCCGAGCTACTCGGCGTAGAACACGCGGCCGTCGTTTCTCGGCTTTGCGGCGGGCGTCTCGGCGGCGTAGCCCAGGACGCAGTGGCCGATGCCCTCGTAGTCGCCCTCGACGCCCAGCTCTGCGAGGATGGCCTTGCCCTCGGCCGTGTCAAACTCCTCGCGGGCGCGGTGGATCCAGCAGCTACCCAGGCCGAGCGCGTGCGCGGCGAGCATGAGGTTGCCCATCACGAGGCTGCCGTCGTAGACGCGGTTGGGCTGGTCGCGCGGCGCGAGCACGACCAGAACGACCGGCGCGCCGTAGAACGGGTCGGTGCCGGGCCTGCCCATCACCTCTGCGTTCATGGCCGAGAGGCGGTCGCGCAGCTCGCGGTTGGTGACGGCCACGATGATGGGCCCCTGGCGGTTCATGCCGCTCGCAGCCCAGAGGCCGGCCTCGATCACGGCCTCGATCTTCTCGCGCTCCGGCAGCTCGTCGGTGTAGGCGCGCACGCTGCGGCGCTCCTCCATGGCCCGAATGACCTCGTTCATGGTGCCTCCTCGCTCGTGGTTCCCTGCTCGTGGTTATACCCCACCGCCGGGTCCCACGGCGACGACGCGGCCGCGAAGGCCGCAAACGGCGGGGTTTTGGGTTTTCCGCCCCGCCGTGCTCGCCGCAAGGCCGCTCCTGCGACAAACCACATGGTTTTGGGCAACAGGTTTTATGTCGTGACGGCACACGGAGCCGCCGGGGCGCCGTTTTGCCACGTCTCAACGGGTTGTGGGCAACAAACTTGATGTTCTTCTCGCCCACGGAGCCGTCAGCATCAAACGTTTTGCCCAAAACCTCGTAAAACCCGCAGGAGGACAACCAGGGCGAGAAGGACGACGCCGACCGAGAGGGACGACGCGCCGCAAGGGCCATCGCCGCGCCCTACTCCCCCACCTCGCGCAGGAGGTCGGCCGGGTCCACGCCATAGAGGCGCGCGAGCTTCACCAGGTTGGACGTGCTCGGCTCGCTCTTGCCCTGCTCCCACTTTGAGACGGCCTGGCGACTCACGCCGAGCTTCTCGGCCACGAGCTCCTGCGTCATCTTGCAGCGCTCGCGATGGGCGCGCAGCACCTCGCCGAGCGAGCGGCGCGCGGCCACGTCCTTGGGGTCTTGGCTCGCCCGCTCCTGGCGCAGGAACCAGCGGATGGCGAGGACCGTCAGCACCACAAAGAGAACCCACGGCACCACCTGGGTCAGCAGGATCGGCACCAAGACCATGAGCAGCTCCGTCGGGCCCATTCCCAGCACACGCATGACGTCCTCCCCTCCCCGAGCCTGCCCCCACTCTAGCACGGGCGCGCGGTTGCGCCCACCACCTATCGCGCAACGTGCGGTTGCGCCTCGGTTGCGGCGAGAGGGGACGCGCGCGGCGGGCGCGGCGTGACGACCCTCGTGCCAAATCCGGGGGATATGTGTGCGAAGGCCGCCAAAAACACCGCATGTGTGCGCAGACAGTGCCAAATTCGGGGGATGTGAGTGCGGGCAAACGCACACATCCGCCAGATCAGGCGCCCGCGGGACCCGCGCACACATCCGCCAAATCCGGCACCACCAGCGCCCACGGCGCCCCCAGCGGCCGCGTCCCCGCGGCGCCTACGCGAACAGGCTCGCGCGCGAGAGCGCGCGCCGGAAGGCCACGAGGTCGATCTCGCCCGGCCCGCGCAGCGTGGTGAGGCAGATCGGCACCGAGAGCGCGTCCTCGGGACGGAGCCTCCAGATGACGAACCCCTCGCCCGCGCCGGTGACGTTGCCGGCGACCATGAAAGAGATGCCCCTCAGGCGCGTGAAGAACTCGACCGACATCTCGTACGTGTTCACCTCGAGCGGCTCCGAGCGCAGGCCGCGCCCGCGATAGGCGTCCACGACCGAGCGGCAGTAGTGCTCAAAGTCGGAGGGATAGAGCACCGGGTAGTCGCCCAGCTCGTCAAGGGTGACCTCGTCGCGATCGGCGAGCGGGTGATCGGCGGCGAGAAGGACGCGGGAGGAGACGGTCCCCCGCGCGCCGCACGCCACGCCGGCGCCCTCGATCGGCCCCACGGAGAGCAGCGCGTCCGAGCGGCCGGAGCGCAGGGCGCCCAGCGCGTCCGCGCACCCTATCAGCTCGACCTCGACGCCGCGACCGAGCACCTTGCCCGTCACCATGGAGATGAGGCGGACGAGGCGCTCCACGCCCGTGTAGGTGGGGCAGCAGAAGCCCACGCGGAAGGGGGCGTCGGGGGAGGCGCCAAAGGGGCTCGAGGCAAAGCGCTCGAGGGCCTCCCACTCGTCGAGCACGCGCCGGGCGCGCACGGCAAAGGCGCGGCCGAGCGACGTGGGCGTGACGCCGCCGCTCCGTCGCTCAAAGAGCGGCTCCCCGAGCGAGGCCTCCAGCTCGGGCATGGCCTTGGAGACAGCCTGCACGGACACCCCCTCGCGCGCGGCGGCGGCCGAGAAGCTCCCCAGGTCAATGATCGAGCACACGTATCTGACCTGCTTGATGTTCACGACCCCTCCTCGACCGGACGTCCACGGCCCCTCTGGCCCACAGCCTTTCTAGGATGGCACTCACCTGCGTGCGCGCCGCGGAGGGCCCCTCCCTCAATGGCCGGTTGAGCTCGCGCGCAAAACGCTCGGCGAAGGAAGCGCACGCTCGCGGGATTGTCCGTTGCTAGACGGCCGCGTCGGACTAGAATGCGCGGTGATATGAGAACGTTTCCATATGAAACCACACGAAAGGGCGGACGCGATGGCACAGAAGAGCACCTCGGGCACGCAGAGGGACGATCGGGCGACAAAGGCCCCGGCCCGGCAGAAGGCCCCCCAGAGGCGCCAGCCCCTCGCCCGCTCGGCCGCCAAGGCCCGCGCGGACGCCGAGTTCCTGCGCCGCCTCCACCGCCACCACGACGAGCTGCGCTGGCTCTACATGGAGCTCTACGACAACGGCGCCATGTTCGCCGAGCTCTGCGACCAGATGAAGGCCTTCTACGACGCCCGCTCCGAGGCGCTGCGCGCGCTGGACGAGAAGCGCGAGGGCCGCGCGTGGTACCGTGACCGCGACCTTCTCGGCATGCAGATGTACATCGACAACTTTGCCGGCAACATCAAGGGCGTGGAGGATCGCCTGGACTACCTCGCGCGCACCGGCGTGAACTACCTCCACCTCATGCCCTTTCTGGACACCCCGGCCGACAAGAGCCGCTCCGACGGCGGCTACGCGGTCTCGGACTTCCGCCGCGTCAAGCCCGAGCTCGGCACGATGGACGACCTCGCGCATCTCGCCGAGAAGTGCCACGAGCGCGGCATCTCCCTCTGCATGGACTTTGTCATGAACCACACCTCGGAGGACCACGAGTGGGCGCGCCGCGCCCGCGCCGGCGAGGGCGAGTACATGAGCCGCTACTTCTTCACGAGCGACCAGGCCGTGATCGACCAGTACACCCGCGACGTCCCCCAGGTCTTCCCCACCACCGCGCCCGGTCACTTCACCTACCTGCCCGAGCTCGGCCAGTCCGTGATGACGCAGTTCTACCCCTACCAGTGGGACCTCAACTATCGCAACCCGCGCGTCTTCAACGAGATGATGTACAACTTCCTCTACCTGGCCAACCAGGGCATGGACATCATCCGCATCGACGCCGTGCCCTACATCTGGAAGCAGCTCGGCACCAACTGCCGCAACCTCCCGCAGGTCCACACCATCGTGCGCATGATGCGCATGATCGGCGAGATCGTCTGCCCGGGCATCGTGCTGCTCGGGGAGGTGGTCATGGCGCCGGTTGAGGTCGTGCCCTACTTTGGCACGGTCGAGAAGCCCGAGTGCCACATGCTCTACAACGTCACGACGATGGCCACCACCTGGAACACCGTGGCCTGCCGCGACACGCGCCTGCTGCGCCGCCAGCTCGAGGCCGTCTGCGGCCTGCCGCGCGCCTACACCTTCCTCAACTACCTGCGCTGCCACGACGACATCGGCTGGGGCCTGGACTACGCCACGCTCGCCGACTGGGGCATGGAGGAGGTGCCGCACAAGCGCTACCTCAACGAGTACTTCCAGGGCCACACCGAGGGCAGCGTCTCGCGCGGCGAGCTCTACAACGCCGACCCGGTAACCGGCGACGCCCGCTTCTGCGCCACCACGGCCTCCATGTGCGGCATCGAGGCGGCCGGCTTCGAGGGCAACGCGCAGGCCATGGAGGTGGCCATCCGCAAGGACGTCATGCTCCATGCCTACCTGCTCACGCAGTCCGGCCTGCCGATCATCTACAGCGGCGACGAGGTCGGCCAGGTCAACGACTACACCTACAAGGACGACCCCGAGAAGGCCGACGACTCGCGCTACATCCATCGCGGGCGCTTCGACTGGGTCCTCGTGGACCGCACCGAGGAGCCGGGCACCGTGCAGCAACGCCTCTACGACGCGATCCAGCGGCTCGAGGGCATCCGTCGCGACGAGGCGGTCTTTGACGCGGACGCCAAGACGTCGATCGTGGGCTACGGCGACCCGGCGATCCTGTGGATCGAGCGGCGCCTGGGCGACGAGACCCTGCACGCGGTCTTCAACTTCTCCGACGACGACCGCACGGTCTGGATGCCGGAGCGCGCCCGCTACACCGACCTCATGACCGGCGAGGCCGACGAGCTGGAGACCTTTGAGCTCCCCGCGTGGGACTTCCGGTGGTGGCTCCGCTAGCGGGCGCACGCCCTCATAACGCGGCTTACACGCCCCGTTCCAACACCTAACGCTCCCCGTATGCGCCGGGCGACCCAAAACCGCGTATCCTCGGTCAGGAACGCAGGGATTGGAGGACGCATGGACCCACGCGAGGCGGGCGAGAAGGACGCGGGCGCGGAGCGCGGCCTCACGAGCGACGAGGCGGCGCGCCTGCTCGCCGAGCTGGGTCCCAACGAGGTGCCCGAGCGCCGGCGCAGCCCCGTGCTCGCCTTCCTGGGCCGCTTCTGGGGGCCCATGCCGTGGCTGCTCGAGCTCGCGGCGCTGCTCGCGCTGGTCGTGGGCCACGCCACGGAGACCGCGGTCATCCTCGTGCTGCTGATCGTCAACGCCGTCGTGGGCCAGGTCCAGTCCTCGAGCGCGCGGCGGGCCGTCGAGCTTTTGCGCGAGGACCTCGCCGTGCGCGTGCCCGCGCGCCGCGACGGCGCCTGGGCGGAGGTGGCGGCCCGCGGGCTCGTGCCCGGCGACGTGGTCTCGCTCGCGCTCGGCACGATCGTCCCGGCCGACGTGCTCGTGACCTCGGGCGACGCCGAGGCCGATCTCTCCTCGCTCACCGGCGAGTCCCTGCCGCGCGCCGTGGCCGCCGGCGACGAGCTGCCCGCCGGCTCCGTCGTCGTGCGCGGCGCCGTGCGGGCCCGCGTCACGGCCACCGGCGAGCGCTCGGCGCTCGGCCGCGCCGCCGTCCTCGTGCGCGACGCCGCGCCGCGCTCGCGCCAGCAGGAGCTGCTCTTCTCGATCGTGCGCTCCATGATGTACGTGGGCGTGGCAGCGTCGGCGCTGGTCGGCGGCTACGCTCTTGTTCGCGGGCGCGACCTCGTGGCCGTGGCGTCACTCGTCGTGACCTTCCTCATGGGCGCCGTTCCCGTGGCCCTTCCCGCCGTGCTCGCCATCGTGCAGGCCGCGAGCGCGCGGGCGCTCTCGCGCCGTGGCGTGCTCGTCACCCGCCTGGACGCCGTGGAGGACGCCGCGGGGATCGACGTCTTCTGCTTTGACAAGACCGGCACCATCACGCAGAACCGCCTCGAGGTCACCGAGGTCATCCCGCTCAACGGGCGCGGCGAGCAGGACCTCCTCTCGCTCGCCGCCCTCTCCTGCGAGCCCACCGGCGCGCAGGCCATCGACGCCGCGATCCTGCGCGCCGCCGAGGCCGCGGGCGCGCGGGCGGACGGCGCCCGCCAGCTCTCCTACACCCCCTTCGACCCCGCTCGCAGGCGCACCGAGGCCGAGGCCGCGCTCGCGGACGGCACGCGAGTCCTTCTCGCCAAGGGGGCGCCGCGCACCCTGGACCCCGAGGGGGAGACGCTCGAGCACGTGGCCGCGCTCTCGGGACGGGGCCTGCGCTGCGTGGCGGTGGCGGCGAACGGCGAGCTCGTGGGGCTTCTCGGCCTCTCCGACCCGCCGCGCGCGGACGCGGCCGCGCTCATCGGGCGCGTACGCGCCCTGGGCGTGCGCCCGCTCATGCTCACCGGCGACGACGTGGCCATCGCGCGCGAGGTCGCCGCGGCGGTGGGCATCGGGCGCCGCGTCCGGCGCGCCGCCGACCTGCGCGAGCTGCCCGAGGACGAGCAGCTCGCGCTTGTCGAGGACTCCGACGGCTTTGCCGAGGTGCTCCCGGCCGACAAGCACCTCATCGTGCGCCTGCTCCAGGAGGCCGGCCACGCCGTGGGCATGACCGGCGACGGCGTGAACGACGCCCCCGCCCTCGCCCAGGCGGAGCTGGGCTGCGCCGCCCCGGGCGCCACCGACGTGGCCCGCGCCGCGGCCTCGGCCGTCCTCACGCGCGAGGGGCTCTCCGGCATCGTGGAGGCTCTCGCCGAGAGCCGCCGCAGCCACGAGCGCATGCTCACGTGGGTCATCAACAAGGTGACCAAGGTCATCGAGGTGGTGGCGCTCTTCTCGGCGGGCTACCTCCTCACGGGCGACATGCTCGTCTCGCTTCTGGGCATGAGCCTGCTCGTCTTTGCCAACGACTTTGCCACCATGTCCATCGCCACGGACAACGTGCGCGACGCCGAGCGCCCCGCCGCCTGGGACCTGCGCGCCGTCACGGCCGCCGCCTCCGCGCTCGGGGCGCTCTTCGCGCTGGAGGACCTGGCGATCGCCGCCGCCGGCGAGACGCTGCTCGGCCTCGGCGGAGGCACGCTGCAGACCCTGGTGATGTACGCGCTCGTGGTGAACTCGCAGGTGCGCATCCTCACGGTTCGCGAGCGCAGGCACCTCTGGGAGAGCGCCCCGTCCGCGGGCATGGCGGTGACGGCCGCGCTGGTGACGGCGCTCTTCACCGCGCTCGTCCTTCTCGGCTGGGGCGTGAGCGCGCTGCCCCCCGCCGCCGTCGCGCTCACGCTCGCCGCCTGCTGCCTGGGCGGCCTCGCGCTCGACGCGGCCAAGGTCGCGCTCTTTCGGCGCCTCGGCGTCTCGTAGCCCGCGCGCCGCCCTCCCGCGCGGCGCCATGCGCTACACTCGGGGGCGGCAACGGGAGGGGTGACGGCCTGTGGACATCAACCAGATCGCGCGAATGGCGGGCGTGTCCCGCGCCACGGTCTCGCGCTATCTCAACGACGGCTACGTGAGCCAGGAGAAGCGCGCGGCCATCCGGCGCGTCATCGAGCGGACCGGCTACGTCCCCTCCCGCCAGGCCAAGAGCCTGCGCACCGGCAAGACCAACGTCGTGGGCGTCATCATCCCCAAGATCAACTCCGCCTCGGTGAGCCGCATGGTCGCGGGCATCACGCTCGTGCTCAACGAGGCCGGCTACCAGGTCCTTCTCGCCAACACGGACAACGACGCCTCCCGCGAGGTGGACTACCTGCATCTCTTTTCCGAGAAGAGCCAGGTGGACGGCGTCATCCTCATCGCCACTGTGATCACGCCCGAGCACCGCGAGGCCATCTCAGCCCTGCCCGTGCCGATCGTGGTGCTCGACCAGGACGTGGACCTGTGCTCCTGCGTCCACCAGAACGACCGCGACGGCATGCGCGACGTGACCGCGGTCGCCCTGCGCGACGCGCGCCGGCCCGCCTACATCGGCGTCTTCGAGGAGGACGTCGCCGTGGGCCAGATGCGACGCGCGGGCTTTCTCGACGCGTGCGCCGCGGCGGGCGTGGAGGTCCCCGAGCGGGCCATGCGCATCGCCGACTTCACGCTGGACTCGGGCTACGAGCAGACCGAGGCGCTGCTCGAGGCCTACCCCGAGCTCGACGCCATCGTCTGCGCCACCGACTCCATCGCCTACGGCGCCCTCACCTGCCTGCGCGAGTACGGCCACCGCGTACCCGAGGAGGTCAGCGTGACGGGCATGGACGACTCCGAGATCTCCCAGATCGTCACGCCCACGCTGACCACGGTCCACCTGCACTACAAGACCTCCGGCGCCGAGACGGCCAAGATGCTCGTGGGCCTCATGTCCGGCGAGGAGAGCGTGACGCGCCGCGTCAAGATGAGCTACGAGGTCGTGACCAGAAACTCCACGCGGTAGCAGGGTCGCGAGCCCGCGCGCCCGCATCGCGTTGCGGGCGGTTTTGCGCCCCCTCTCCCCGTCGCGTTCGTCGCCCGGCCGCTTCCGTCAGCCTCCCTGTAGTTTTGGGCAACATCTTTGATGCGCTGGCGAGAAGGACCGTGGCCGCGCCACGGCGCGCGACCGTTATCAGCGCAAACGTGACTGAGACGCGACGCGAACGCCCCTCTCGCCCGGCAAGGCATAAATCTTGTTGCCCAAAACCACCGCCGTCCGGTCAAAACAGCCCCTTGCCGGAGCGCGACGCCCAATCGCCCCCCACAAAGACCGCTCACCGACAAATTGCCGCCGCCGGCAAGTCCCTTCTCGCTCCGTGGTTTTCTCGCCGTATTGTGAGAACGATTCCATATGAGAACGATTTCATAGTGGATAATCCCAAACGGGAGAAGAGAGAGGACGGTTTGAATGGCACTTGACTACAGACAGGCGGCCCAGGAGATCCTGGACGCCATCGGCGGGCCCGGCAACGTGGTCTCGGCGGCGCACTGCGCCACGCGGCTGCGCCTCGTGCTCGCCGACGACTCCAAGGTCAACCAGACGGCCGTGGACAACGCGACCGGCGCCAAGGGCAACTTCAAGGCCTCCGGGCAGCTCCAGGTCATCTACGGCACGGGCACGGTGAACAAGGTCTACGACGAGTTCATCGACCTCGGCCACATCACGGCCGCCACCAAGGCGGAGGTCAAGGAGGCCGCCGCCCAGCAGCAGACCAACCCCTTCATGCGCGCGATCAAGCTCCTGGGAGACGTCTTCGTGCCCATCATTCCGGCCATCGTGGCCTCGGGCCTGCTGCTCGGCATCATGAGCGCCCTCTCCTTCATGGACACCAACGGCTTCATCACGCTCGACACCAATAACGCCTGGTACCAGATCCTGAACCTCGTCTCCAACACGGCGTTCACGTTCCTGCAGATCCTCATCGGCTTCTCCGCGGCCAAGGCCTTTGGCGCCAACCCCTACCTCGGCGCCGTCGTGGGCATGCTGCTCATCAACCCGGGCCTGCAGAACGCCAACACCGTGGCCACCGAGGGCGTGCAGCAGACCTATGCCGTCATCCCCGGCCTCTACTCCATCGAGTGGACCGGCTACCAGGGCCACGTCATCCCCATCGTCATCGCGGCGGGCATCCTCGCGTTCATCGAGAAGCGCCTGCACAAGGTGGTCCCCGAGGCCTTTGACCTCTTTGTGACCCCGCTCGTGTCCGTGGCCGTCACGGCCTACGTCACCATGCTCGCCGTCGGACCCATCTTCGTCTGGGCGGAGAACGCCATCCTCGGCGGCATCCAGTTCCTGCTCACGCTGCCGCTCGGCCTGGGCTCGCTCATCATGGGCGCCCTCTACGCTCCCACCGTGGTCACCGGCATCCACCAGATGTACACCACGATCGACCTCGGCCAGATCGCCACGTACGGCGTGACCTACTGGCTGCCGCTCGCAAGCGCCGCCAACATCGGCCAGGCCGGCGCCGCCCTCGCCGTGGCCCTCAAGACCAAGGACGTCAAGGTCCGCTCGCTCGCCCTCCCCTCCTCGCTCTCCGCGTTCATGGGCATCACCGAGCCCGCCATCTTTGGCGTCAACCTGCGCTTCTTCAAGCCCTTCGTGGCCGGCTGCATCGGCGGCGGCCTGGGCGCCATGTTTGCCTCGGTCGTGGGGCTCGCCGCCGCGGGCACCGGCGTCACCGGCATCTTTGGCATCCTGCTCTGCCTCAACCAGCCCGTGCAGTACGTGATCATGTTCGCCATCGCGGGTGTCGTGGCCTTTGCGATCTCCTACGCGCTCTACAAGGACCCCGAGCCCGCCGCCGCGGCCGATAAGCCCGTCGTCCAGGCATCCGTCAGCGCCCCCGCCACCGACGCCGAGAGCGCCGCGACCCTCTCCGCCGCCGCGGCCGACGCGGCCGTGGCCGCGGTGGCCGGCGCCGCCCCGGCCGTGCGCGCCGAGGTCCTGCTCGCCCCGATGGCCGGGACCGCCATCAAGATGACCGACGTCCCCGACCCCGTCTTCGCGAGCGAGGCCATGGGCACCGGCGCCGCCGTGCGGCCCACCGAGGGCAGGCTCTGCGCGCCCGCCGCGGGCACCGTGACCGTGCTCGCCGAGACCGGCCACGCCCTCGGCATGACCACCGACGCCGGCGCCGAGGTCCTGATGCACATCGGCATCGACACCGTGACCCTTGAGGGCGCGCCGTTCACCGCGCACGTCAAGGTGGGCGACCACGTGGAGGCCGGCCAGCTCCTCATGGACGTCGATCTTGACGCCATCCGCGCCGCCGGGCTCGACCCCGTGACGCCCGTGATCGTCACCAACACGGACGCCTACGCTGAGGTCACGCCGCACGCGGGCGCCGAGGTGCACGCCGGCGACGCCCTCGTGGACCTGGCTTAGCGTCATCGAACGTCCCTTCCGTCCCTCCTTCCGGGGCGGCCCGTGCCGGACGGGCCGCCTCCTCACACAAAGGAGCCTCATGTCACACGACACCTGGCGCATGGGCTTTCACCTCATGCCCCCGACCGGCTGGCTCAACGACCCAAACGGCCTCTGCCAGCTTGACGGTACCTATCACGTCTTCTACCAGTACAGCCCCGACTGGCCCGCACCGGACGCGCCGCGCGGGTGGGGCCACTTTGCGAGCGAGGACCTCGTACGCTGGCGCGCCGTGGACCGGGAGTTCGTCATCGCACCGGACACGCCGGACGAGGCCTCGGGCGCCTACTCGGGCTGCGCCGTGCCGTACGAGGGGGGCGCGCGCCTCTACTACACCGGCAACGTCAAGGAGCCCGGCGACTTTGACTACGTGCACGACGGCCGCCGCTCCGTGCAGATCCTCGTGGAGAGCCCGGACGGCTACCGGATGGGCGAGAAGAGCGTCCTGCTGAGAAACGCCGACTACCCGGCGTTCTGCACCCGCCACGTGCGCGACCCCAAGGTCTGGCGCGAGGGCGGCACCTGGTGGATGGTCCTCGGCGCGCGCGACCTCGACGACCACGGCCTCGCGCTCGTGCTGCGCTCCGCCGACGGCCTTGCCTGGGAGAACGCCGGGACCGTCCGGCCCGCGGAGCCCTTTGGCTACATGTGGGAGTGCCCCGATCGCATTGAGCTCGGCGGCCGCGAGTGGCTCTCGTTCTGCCCGCAGGGCATGCAGGGCCTCCCCTGGGCCAACGGCATCCGCGACCAGGCGGGCTACGTCCCCATGGCGCCGGGCGCGCGCCTGTGCGAGGGAGCCGTGGTGGACGCGGGCTCCTTCCGCCGCTGGGACTGCGGCTTTGACTTCTACGCGCCGCAGACCTTCGTGGACGAGTCCGGCCGCACGCTCCTGATCGCCTGGATGGGGCTTCCCGAGGCCGACTTCGAGAGCGCACCGGACGGCATGACGTGGTGCCACTGCCTCACCGTGCCGCGCGAGGTCACGGCCGGCGCGGGGGGGCGCGCTCCTCCAGCGGCCGGCAGCAGAGCTCGAGGCGCTGCGCGGCGCGCGGCACGAGCTCGCGGCGGGCGGGACGCTCGAGCTGGCCGAGCACCGTGCCGACGTCCTTCTCGGCAGCGTCCAGGGCCCGCTCGAGCTTGCGCTCGACGACGCGCTCCGCGTCCTGTGGGACGGCGCGACACTCTCGCTGCGCTTTGCGGACGACGCCGTGGGCTGCGGGCGCACCGAGCGGACCACCACCTGCGACGACCTGCGCGACCTGCGCGTGCTTATCGACAGCTCGGCCGTGGAGGTCTTTGCCAACGACGGCGAGCTCGCGTTTGCCACGCGCTGGTTCCCCCGCGCGCCGAGGCTCGCGCTCCGCCTCGACGGCGGAGGCCGCGGCGCGGTCTGGGAGATGGGTGACGGCATGGAGGGGACCTACGACCTTGTGTGACAATGGGCGGGCACGCACCGTCTGCCGGGAGGAACCCATGGCCTCAGCCGACCCCGCGAGCGCCCCGCTCGCCGCACACGACGCAGCCCTCGAGCACGCCGAGAAGGGCGTGGCATCGCTCGCCTCCCACCGCGGGAGCCGCTGGTACCCCACCTTTCACGTGGCCTCCCCGGGCGGCTGGATCAACGACCCCAACGGCCTCTGCCACTTCCGCGGGCGCTGGCACGCCTTCTACCAGCTCCATCCCTTTGGCACGCAGTGGGGGCCCATGCACTGGGGGCACGCGTCGAGCGCCGACCTCGTCCACTGGCGCACCGAGCCCGTCGCCCTGGCGCCGAGCCTTCCGGCCGAGCGCGACGGCGTCTACTCGGGCTCGGCCGTCGTGGGAGACGACGGCGCGCTCCACGTGCTCTACACCGCCCACCGCTGGCGCAACGGGCATGACGAGGCGGAGGGCAACCTCGAGGTCCAGTGCCTCGCCACCTCCGCTGACGGCGTGCGCTTTGAGAAGCGCGGCGTGGTGATCGGCAATCCCGAGGGCCTGCGCGACTTCCGCGACCCCAAGGTCTGGCGCCAGGGCGACGCCTGGTGCGCCGTCGTGGGGCGCCGCGCGCCGGACGGGCGGGGCGAGATCGTGCTCTTTCGCTCCGACGACCTCGTCCGCTGGCGGAATGAGGGTGTGCTCTACCGCCACCCGGACCCGCATGTCTACATGCTCGAGTGCCCCGACCTCTTTGAGCTGGCCGCGCCGGGCGGAGAGCGGCGCTGGGTGCTCTGCTTCTCCGCCATGGGCGCGCGGCCGGAGGGCTACCGCAACCGCAACTTCAACAACGCAGGCTATCTCGTGGGCTCGTGGCGGCCGGGCGAGCGCTTTGAGGGCGCGGGGGACTTTGCGCCGCTCGACTGGGGCCCCAACTTCTATGCCCCGCAGACCCTGGAGGCGCCGGACGGCCGTCGCATCCTGATGGGGTGGATGAGCCCCAACTTTGGCGCGCTGCCCACACAGGCCGACGGCTGGTGCGGCCAGCTCACGGTGCCGCGCGAGCTCTCCCTCGCGGCCGACGGGACGCTGCGCTGCTCGCCCGCGCGCGAGCTCGAGGCGCTCTGGGGTCCGGCGCGCGAGCACGGCCCGGTCGCGCTCGCCGCCAACGAGGAGCTCGTCGTCGAGAAGGACCTCGCGGTCGGCCGCGTGGACCTCACGATCGACCTGGCCGCCTCGCGCGCCGAGCGCGCCGGCCTCAGGCTGCACGCCACGGCGGACGGCGGCTTCACCTACGTGGCCTACGACGACCAGTCCGGACGCGTGGTGCTCGACCGCCAGGCGGCGCGCACGGGCGAGCGCGGCTACCGGGCGGCGCCCGTCCCCGCGAGCGCGCTCGCGGCCGGGGAGCTCAGGCTGCGCGTCCTTCTCGACCGGGGGTCCGTCGAGGTCTTTGTGGGGGACGGCGAGCTGGTGCTGAGCGCCTACAGCCTGCCCGGCGCGGGCCCGCGCGCCGTCAGCCTCGTGGCGGAGAACGGTGCGCTCAGGGCGAGCCGTCTCGCCGTCCGGCGGCCGCGCGCGTAGGCGCGGGGCGAGGCGGGCGCGCTACGAGCGGGCGTCCAGCAGCTCGCGCAGGGCGCGCTGGACGGCGTGCCCGGTGTTGGGGCCAATCACGCGCTCGGCGATCTGACGCAGCGAGTAGCAGGCGTTCTCCACGACCACCGGGTGCCCCACAAAGCGCAGCATCGCGTAGTCGTTCATCGAGTCGCCAAAGGCGAGCACCTCGTCCGCGGCCACGCCAAAGTAGCGCATCACCTGCGCCAGGCCCACGGCCTTGTTCACGCGCGCGGGCGCCACGTCGATCCAGCGCGAGCCGCTCGGCAGGAAGGTGAACCACTCCCCCAGCTCGCGCTCCAGCACATAGGCCATCTCGGTGATGAGCTCGGGACGGTCGCAGCAGACCGCCGCCTTGATGATGTTGACCGTGGGCGCGGGCGGGTCGTAGACGCGCACGGCCGAGCCGAGGTCCTTGTCGAGCTCGCTGATGTAGGAGCTGAGGTCGTCGATCAGATAGGTGGCGTCGTCCTCGTAGACGGCCAGGTGCAGGCAGTCGAACATCGCGCACGTCTCAAAGAGCCGCTGGACGGAGAGCGTGGAGAAGACCTCGCGGTCCAGCAGCTGGCCGTCGGCGTAGACCTGGGTGCCGAGCGAGGCCACGTAGCTGATCTCGTCGGCGATGGGCTCAAAGAACCAGCGGAGCGTGTCGTAGCGCCGGCCGGAGCTGGCCACAAAGTGCACGCCTTTCTCGCGCAGGGCATGGATGAGCTCGAAGGTCTCCTCGGGCACATGGGTGTTCTCGTCGAGCAGGGTGCCGTCCATGTCCGACGCGATGAGCTTGATCACGGGTGCTCCCCTCCTACGGGCCGGCCAGGCCACGCGGGCCGAATGGTGCCGACCGCCTGATATGGTATCGTTCTCATATTCGTCTACGTCGTGTTTCACGTCAAGAGCCAAGCCGGCGAGCGGCGCGCGGAACGCCATGCCCCCAAGGGGCGCACGCCGCCCCCGCCCAAATCGCGAATTGGGCGGTTGCGTCGGTCGGAATCATGTCACAAGGCGAGAAGAACCGCAGCTCAGGGGCTCGCGACAGAACCACGACGCTTTTCGTCCGCGCCCGACGTCGCCCAAATCGCGAATTGGGCGGCGGACGCAGCGGGGTCCCTGCGGCAGCAACCCAAATCGCGATTTGGGCGAGCGCATTAGTTGGGGCCGCGTCTTGTGGCGAGAAGAACCGCTGGTCAGGGAGCCTCGACAAGGGCTCGGCGCCTCCCGTCCGCGCCCGACGTTGCCCAAATCGCGATTTGGGCGACGGCCCTGCGCGCGACAAGGGATTTCCGGCCCGATGGCACGCGCAAATCCGGACTTGCCCCCCTCGTCGCGCCCAAATCGCGATTTGGGCGGCGGCCCCCGCGCTCGGCCCAGGAAACACGACGCGGCCCGCGCGCGGCCGGGAATCCCAGGCCGTGCGCGGGCCGTCCACAGGTGAGAGGGACCTCGCCCCGCTACTCCTCGAGCGCGCGGCGCGCGAGCTCGATGCCGCCGAGGATGCCCTGGTCGCCGCCAAGCGAGGCCGGGACCACGTAGCCGTCCAGGTCGGCGAGCTCACGGGTGCGCAGGTAGCCGCCGATGTTGGCGGCGAGCTTCTCGCGCACGAGGCCAAAGAGCTGCCCCTGCTTCATCACGCCGCCGCCGAGGATGATCCGCTGCGGCGAGTAGCACATGACGTAGCTGGTGAGGGCCTGGGCGAGATAGTCGCTCTCGAGCTCCCAGACCTCCGGGCGGTCGGCCAGCTCCACGCCCGCCGCGCCCCAGCGGCGCTCGATCGCGGGCCCGGCCGCGAGCCCCTCCAGGCAGCAGTCGTGGAAGGGGCAGGTGCTCGGGGCGTCGTCGCCCGGGCGGCGCGTCACCAGGACGTGGCCGGCCTCGGGGTGGAGCATCCCGTGCAGCAGCCGCCCGTCGATCATCACGCCCGCGCCCACGCCGGTGCCCACCGTGAGGTAGACCACCACGTCCAGGCCGCGCGCGGCGCCAAAGGTGGCCTCGCCGAGGCAGGCCGCGTTGACGTCGGTGTCGTAGCCCACGGGCACGCCCAGGCCGCGCATGAGCTCGCCGCGGAAGTCGTAGCCGCGCCAGCCGGGCTTGGGGGTGTCCAGCACGCGCCCGTAGTCGGCCGAGCGCGGGTTCACCCCCCGTGGAGCCGAAGGCGCCCACGCCGAGCGCCGCCACCTCGCGCTCCGCGAACCACGCCACCATCCGCGGCACCACGTCCTCGGGCGCGGTGGTGGGGATCTCCTCGCGCTCCAAGACCGTGCCGTCGGCGGTGCCCACGGCGAGCACCATCTTGGTGCCGCCCGCCTCGAGGGCCCCCAGGCGCGCGTTCTTCTCGTCCGACATGTTCTCTCCCCTCTCCTAGAGCTCCACGTACACCGTGACAAAGCGGCAGTGGCCGACGGGCTCGATCGCGAGCGTGTGCGCGTCGTGCCCCACGGGCGCGCAGTCGCGCTCGAGAAGGTCGACGTAGCTCGCGTGGGAGATCTCGTCGGCAAAGGTGAGCCGCGCGCCGGCCTCCCCGCTCTCAAGACCATTGTAGAGGCGCACGACGATTCCCGGACGGTCCTCGGCGCGCTTCACGCAGCTGAGCGTGAGGTCGCCCTCCACGCTCATGAGCGAGCGCTCGGGCTCCTCGGTCCCAACGCGCTCCATCTGCGAGAAGATCAGGCGGCCGTTGAGGAACGGCGCGTACTCGTAGGCGCCGAGCGGCGTGTTGAACGCGCGGGCCACGTCGGCCACGCGGACCTCGTCGAAGGCGCCCGCGAACGCGGAGAAGCCCAGCGTGTAGGTCATCTCGTGGTTGAGCTGGGCCGCCGGGGTCTCCATGGTCTTCTCGCCCGAGGCGCGGCCCGGGCGGTAGAGCAGGTTCTCCTTGCCCATGAAGCCGTAGGTGCGGAAGAGCGTGAGGCAGATCTGGTTGCCGCGGCCGCCGGAGCGCAGCTCGTCGTCCACGATCTGGTACTCGCGCACGCCCTGCGGGAACACGGCGATGCCGCGCCCCTCGCCAAAGAGGGCCACGTAGGACTGCGTGGGCTCGATCGCCACGGGCGGCTCCTGCCACGAGCCCTCCCGCTGCACCCAGTTGACGGGCATGCCGCCCGGCTCGTCGGGCTCGGGGGTCTCGGGCGCGCCGACGCTCGCACGGTAGAGCGCCATGTCGTGCTCGTGCACGTTCTCGCGCACGATGGGGCCAAACTGCTCGTCGGCGTGGTTCACGCGCGTGGCGAGCTGAGCGTCAAAGAGCGCGCACAGTCGGTGCGAGCGCGGCTCGGTATTGTCCACGTGCACGGAGAGGCCGATGACCGGCGAGCCCTTCTCGAGCGTCACCGTGAGCGTCACCGGCAGGTGCGCCTCGCAGACGCCGGCCGCGCGGGCCTCGAGGTCGCGCGGGACCAGCATGTCAAAGGACACGCGGGCGCGCTGGACCAGGCCGGAGCCCTCGATCTGGACCCGCGGCTCAAAGTCCGTCGAGCGCACCACGAGGTCGGCGCGCGGCGGCGAGTAGTTGAAGCTGTCGCCGTCGTCGCCGCTCTCCACGAGCACGGCCTCGCGCTCGTAGACCACCCCGTCGGCCTTGCTCTCCACGCGCAGGCTGCCGTCGGCGTTGACGCTCACGCGGTAGAACTCGTTCTCCAGGGCGTCCGCGGCCACGAGCGGGTCCTCGCCGGACGCGCCCGGCACGAGCGTGAGGCGCGAGAAGCCCAGGGCGGGCACGTCGCGGGCGTCCACGGCCACGGTGGCCTCAAAGACCTGCTCGGGAATCTCGATCGGCCGCGCCGGGTCCAGCCGGATGGTCTGGGTGAGCACGTAGTCGGTGAGGTCGCGCTTGGCGAGCACCGTGTGGGGCACGCGCCGACCGTCCTCGGCGACGAGCGCAAAGTCGCCGCCGGGCAGGTACATCCTCGTGGTGACCACGCCGGAGCGCCGCGCGGGCAGCGGGTTGAAGACCGTGAGGGAGTGGCGGTTCTCGGAATCGGCGAGCGAGGTGACGATGAGGCGCTCGTGGAGCTCCACGAGGTTCACGGCGATGTCGTGCACCTGCTTGTAGCGCAGGTAGACGTCCTCGTTGACCTCGTCGTTCACCGAGGAGCCAATGGAGTCGTGCGCCGCGTTCTCGAACATGAGCTTCCAGAGCGCGTCCACGGCGCCGCGCGGGTACTCGTTCCCCAGCTGCGAGGAGAGCAAAAGGATCGGCTCCATGACGTTGACCACGTAGTTCTGCAGCTGCGTGTTGAGCGCCTTGAGGTCGGAGCGGGACGAGAAGATCGAGCGGTGGATGCGCATGTGCTTGCCCACGAGCAGCTCGCCTTTGACCTCCTCGAGCGGCTCCTCGCGCTCGGCCACGGCGCGCCTGAGGTCATCCATGAACTCCGGCAGCGACGAGATGCGGTAGGTGTTCTCGGGGTCGGCCGCCTGGCGCGCCGCCACGAGCTCGGGCAGGTTGGTGCGGATGGGCGCCTGGTCAAAGCCAACGGGGAAGTAGACCTCGTCGGTCGCCGCGCGGCGGGCCGCCTTGTCCATGCACTGCTCGTCCCAGAACCGCTCGACGAGCGGACCCTCCTCGGGGATGTTGCCGCCGATGTAGTAGCCGTTGGGGATCTGGGAGGCCAGGACCGTGGAGCCGTCGTCACCGCGCCAGGTGAAGTCGGTGTGGGCGGCCATGTCGTCGGAGACGCCACGCCAGAAGAGCGTCGTGTCCATGCCAAAGCCGCGGTAGATCTGCGGCATGTTGCCCGCCTGGCCAAAGGAGTCCGGCACGTAGCCAACCATCATGCAGCCGCCCAGCTCGTTAGCGCGGCGGATGCCAAAGTAGAGGTTGCGCACGATGGACTCGCCGCTGATCACCATCTGGTCGGTCTGGGTGTACCAGGGGCCCACCACGAGGCGCCCGGCGCGCACGAGCGCCTCCATGCGCGGGCGGTCCTCGGGCTTCCAGGCCAGGTAGTCGTCGATGAGGCAGGACTGCCCGTCGAGCATAAACGCCGTGAAGCCCGGCTCACGCTCGAGGGTGTCCATGACGTCGCCCAGGTCCTTCTGCAGGTAGATCTTGGAGCGTGACGTCGTGAAGTACCACTCGCGGTCCCAGTGGGAGTGCGCGACCACGTGGATTTTCTTGCCCATGTTCCCCCTATCGTGGGTCGTGTGCGTTGCGAGAAGGGCCCGCCGCTGCGCAGGGATGCGCGGGCGACGGGCCCGTTGGACGCGATGCTCGAGACGGGGCGCTACTCGAAGGAGATCTCGATGTCGTCCACGGAGACGTCCTCCTCCGTGGCGTCGGGATCGACGTTGAAGTCAACGAGCGCGGTGGCGGCGAGGGCGATGAACAGGCCGCCGACGGCGATGCCGATGAGATAGCCCCACGGGTTCTGCATCGTGATCGCGCCGTACCAGCCGCCGAGCGGCGGGATGACGGCGTCGGAGCCGAGCAGCGCGGCCACGCCAGCGCCGAGGGCGGAGCCGATGATGTTGATCGGGATGAGGCGGGTGGGCTTCACGAGGGTGAACGGGATGGCGCCCTCGGTGATGCCGATGAAGCTCATGACCCAGTTGCCGGACGCGGAGTCGCGCAGGGAGGTGGAGAAGCGGGACTTGCGGATCACGGCGGCGATGGCGTAGCCCAGCGGCGGGATGGTGATGGCGCAGTTGATAAACACGTTGGGCGTGAAGATGCCCTCGGCGAGCAGCGCGTTGCCGGCCATCCAGGCGGCCTTGTTCACGGGGCCGCCCATGTCAAAGCCGATCATGGCGCCCAGGATGACGGCCATGATGACCTTGTTGGTGCCGGTGGAGCACATGTCCTGCAGCCAGGTCACGATGGCGTTGTTGATCGCGGCGAGCGGGGTGGCCAGGAGCACGGCGACCACGGCCACGACGAAGGTGGCCGCGAAGGGCAGCACCACGTTGGGCATGATCTGCATGTACTTCTCGGGCACCTTGATGGTCCTGATGGCCCAGCGCACGAGGTAGCCGCCGATGAAGGCGTAGATCACGGCGCCGATGAAGCCGGCCTGGGTGTCGGTGGCAACCGCGCCGCCCACGAGGCCAGCGGCGAGGCCGGGCTTGTCGGCGATGGAGTAGCCCACGAACGCGGCCAGCACGGTGTTCACGAGGCCGATGCCGGTCCAGCCCACCTGCTGGAGGTCGTAGAGGAACCCGGCAAAGCCCGTGAGGTCCTCGGTCAGGCTGGTGATGCCCATCGCCAGGGCGATGAGCTGCGGAATGGCGACGACCAGCGACGAACCGATGATCATCGGCAGCATGTAGCCGATGCCGGTCATCAGGTGGCCCTTCGCCTCCTTGAAGAACTTCTTCATGTTTCCCCCTTCGTTGCTCGGCGGGCGCGGGCGCGCCCGACCTCCCCTACTGCTTCTTGGCCTCCACCGCCGCGCCGCACTTCTTCAGCACGGCCTCGGGGGCCTTGATGCACATGTTGATGTCCCACGCGGATGGTGGGACGCCCGTCAAAGCGCTCCATCTCCTTGATCTTCTGATCCGAGGCGATGAGAACGAAGTCGGGCCGCGAGCGCCTCCTCGCGCGTCACGCGATTGATGGTGCCCATCGCGCTCTGCTGCTCCATCTTCACGTCCCAGCCGATCTTCTCGCCGGCCTTCATGAGCGCCTTGGCCGCCATGGGCGTGTGCGCCAGACCCGCGGGGGCACGCGGAAACCCCTACCACCTTCATGCGTCGTTCTCCCTTCCTCTCCTAGCCCAGCTCGGCGAGCTGGACGTGCTCGGCGATGTAGTCGGTGAGCTCGGTCGCGTCCTCGCAGGACTTGACCTTCTCCTTGAACTCGTCCTCCAGCAGGCTCACCGCGAGCGCGGAGATCATCTGCAGGTGGACGTTGCCCTTGTTCTCCTCGGGGACGAGCAGGGCAAAGAAGTAGCCCGCCTCGTCGGAGTCCATCGTCTCCCAGGGGATGGGGCTGTTCGTGCGCAGGTAGAAGACCTCGACGTGCTTCACGCGGGCGCTCTTGGTGTGCGGGATCGCAAAGCCGTCCGTAAGCCCCGTGCTGATCACGCGCTATCTCAGAGTCGGTCCATGAGGTCGGCGGCGAGCCCCTCGGCATCGTCGGTCACCCCCAGGCGCGCGGCCTGCTCGGCTATGAAGGAGAAGAGCTCCTCCTTTGACGTCGCCTCCACGTTGAGGAAGACGTCCTGTTCGGCAATGAGACGCGTATCGCTCATCGGCACCACCCCTTTCGTTGCCCTAGTTTTATCTGCACGAAACGTCCACATCAATGGAGCGGATTTCCGGTTGGAACCGGAAGGCGCGGCCGCTCTCGGGGAACGCATTTCCGCTTTCTCCCGGAAAGACGCGGCAACGTGAAACGACGGGCGGCGGGGTACCCTCTTGCTAGTTACCTGCAAAGATGGCGAGAGGAGGCACCGTGCTCGAATACCGCAGGCTCGACCGCATCCTGGACATCGTGCTCGGCGCCACCTTCACGCCCGTGGCCCAGCTCTCCTCCCTTCTCGGCGTCACCGACCGCACGCTGCGCGGGGACGTGGCCACGCTCAATGCCACGCTCGAGAAGAACGGCGCGCGCGTGGAGCTCAAGCGCCGCGCGGGCTACCACCTCGTCATAGGTGACCAGGAGGCCTTTGACGCGTTTCTCGCCTCCCGCGACCAGGGACGCGAGCCCTCGGCGCTCGCCACCACCGACGGGCGCTTCCGCCTGCTGCTCAAGGGCATCCTGGAGAGCACGGGCTTTGTCACCGCCGAGGAGCTGGCCCGACGCATCGCCGTGGGCGACAGCGCCATCCAGGCCTACATCCGCCAGGCCCGCGAGGTGCTGGGGCGCTACGGCGTGGAGTTCGTGAGCAAGCGGGGCATGGGCTTTCGCATCTTCGGGCGCGAGGAGGCGCGGCGCGACTGCTTTGCCAACGAGGTCGTCAACCGCCGCTACCGCTCCTACGCCACGGGCTTCACCGCCAACGAGCAGATCCTCTTTGACCAGGTGGACCTCTACGAGCTAGACGAGATCATCACCGGCTGCCTGGAGCACGCCGGCATCAGCGCCAACGACTACGGCCTCAAGAACATCAAGGTGCACTTTGCGCTCATGGTCACCCGCGTCCGCTCCGGGGCGATCATCGAGGCCGCGCCGGAGGTCAGCTATCCCGAGGAGCTGCGCGCCTTTGCCGACGACGTCTGCGACGAGATCCAGCGCCGCATGGGCGTGGGCGTCCCGGAGGCGGAGCGCGCCTACATCTGCCGCCACCTCATCACCAACGCCAAGGTCCCCGGCGGACAGGTGGACGCCGCCTGGCTGAACGAGCGCATCGACGCGCTGCTCCAGGTCATCCTCACCGACTACGGCTATGACCTGCGCGACGACGCCACGCTGCGCCGGGGGCTCTTCAGCCACCTGAGCTCGATCTTCCGCGCGATCGACATCGGCAACCCGGTGAGAAACCCGCTGCTCAACACCATCAAGCAGAGCCTGCCGCTCAACTTTGAGATTGCGCTCATGGCAACGAGCAAGGTCTTTGACGAGCCGCCGTTTATGCTCGACGAGGACAACGTGGGCTACATCGCGCTCCACATAGGCGCCGCCATCGAGCGCCGCTCCAAGGGGCAGAGCGCCGCGCTGGGCGCGCTCGTGGTGTGCAGCTTTGGCGACGCGGCGGCCTCCTCGCTCAGGGCCCGGCTCGAGACGCTCTTCGCAAGCTCGCTCAGGGTGGTGGCCACGGTCTCCCACCAGGACTACCTCGAGCTGCCGGCGCACTTCTTTGAGGACGTGGCGCTCGTCGTCTCCACGGTGCCGCTCAAGGACTGCCCCGCGCCCACGGTGCTCGTGGACTTCTCGCTGCCGGCCGCCGACGTCAAGAGCGTCTCGCGCCTGGTCCAGTACCTGGAGGACGACAACTTTGACAAGGTGCGCCGGTTCTTCTCGCCCGGGGCCTTCCGCGTGGTGGAGGACGAGCTCACCAAGGAGGAGCTCCTGCGGGACATGTGCGCCCAACTCGTGAGCGAGGGGGCCGCCGACGAGGGGTTCTTCTCGTCCACGATGGAGCGGGAGGCCGTGGCGGACACCAGCATGAGCGAGGTCTTTGCGATCCCGCACACCATGCGCCCCGCGGCCCTGCGCACGATGGTCTCGGTGGCGATCCTCAAGCGCCCGATGAGCTGGGCGCCCGGGCACGACACGGTGCAGATCGTGTTCCTCCTGGCCGTGCGCCCCGGCGACCGCCTGGAGATGGAGCACCTCTACGACCTGCTGGTGCGCATCGTGGAGGACCGCCACCTGCAGCAGGAGCTGATCGGCGTCACGAGCTACGAGCGCTTCCTCGAGGTGCTGTCCGGCGCCGTGTGACCGCGCGGCCGAGCCGGGCGCGCCTTGCGAGCACCATGCGTTCGCGGATTCCGCGCTTCCCTCGCATCCCTGATGGCCCCGGCACCCCCGCACCTCCGCTGTCCCAGCGCCCCCGTTGCTTCCCGCGTCCCCTGTTTCCGCAGTTTTCCCCAGGTTTTGGGCAACATGTTTGATGTCCTTCTCGCCCACGGTGCCGGTGGCATCAACTGTTTTGCCCAAAACCTGGTTGGACGTGGCGAATACGCGCAATCTGGCGAGAAGAACGGTCCTCTCGGCGCTGGCGCATCAACTGTTTTGCCCAAAACCCGAGGATTCTCGTCAGAAGCCGGCCTCCCGGGAACACGCTTGGGCGCTGGGCGCAAAACCGCCCAAATCACGGCACGCGCACCGACCGCACCCCAACCCACGATCAAGGGCCGGGCGCAAGGCTGCCCCCAACATCGGCGCCGCTGGCCGAGAAGTGCGCATCGTCTGTTGAAAACAGCACATAATGTGATGTGGAATCGATTCCGTCAACGAAGGGACCCATCATGTTCTCCGTCTCCGCACTGGGCGAGCTCCTCATCGACTTCACCGACGCCGGCACCTCCGCGGGCGGCCAGCGCCTCTTTGAGCGCAACGCCGGCGGCGCGCCCGCCAACGTCCTCGTGGCGCTGGAGAAGCTCGGTCACAGGACGGCGTTTCTGGGCAAGGTGGGCTGCGACATGCACGGCGAGTTTTTGCGCGCCACCCTGGAGGAGCAGGGCATCGACACGCGCGGCCTGATCTCCGACCCGGACGCCTTCACGACGCTCGCCTTCGTGGCCCTCTCGCCTGACGGCGAGCGCGAGTTCTCCTTCGCGCGCAAGCCCGGCGCGGACACCCGCATCACTGCCGACGAGCTGGCGCGTGACGTGATCGCCGACTCGCACGTCTTCCACGTGGGCTCGCTCTCCCTCACCGACGAGCCCGCCCGCTCGGCCACGCTCGCGGCGCTCGCCTGCGCGCGCGAGGCCGGCTGCATCCTCTCCTACGACCCCAACTACCGCGCGAACCTCTGGTCCTCGCGCGAGGCCGCCGTGGAGCAGATGCGCGCCGTGGTGCCGCAGATGGACCTCATGAAGCTCTCCGACGAGGAGTGCGAGCTGCTCACGGGCGAGGCCGACCCCGAGGCCGCGGCGGCGGCGCTCCTGGCCCAGGGCCCCAAGGTCGTGGCCGTGACGCTCGGCGCGGGCGGCGCCTACGTTCGCACGGCCGCGGGCGGCACCGAGGTCGCGGGCTTCCCGGCGGACGCCGTGGACGCCACCGGCGCCGGCGACTCCTTCTGGGGCGGCTTCCTCGCGGGCTTCTGCGAGAGCGGCAAGGCGGCGGGCGAGGTCACGCTCGAGGACGCAGCGGGCTTCGCGCGGCTGGGCAACGCGGTGGCGTCTTTGTGCGTGCGCAAGCGCGGCGCCATCCCCGCGATGCCCGAGCGCGCCGACGTGGAGGCGCTGCTCGGCGCGTAGGGGCAGGACCGAGGGACGCGAGACGGCCTCAGCGGGGGCCGTCCAGCGCGGCGAGAAGGACCTCGCGCCAGCGCTCCGTGAGCCGCTCGCGCGACCAGGAGGCGTTGGCCGGGCTCGTGGAGGGGAGCGTGACCGCCGCCATCCCCGTCACGGGCTCCAGCCAGCGGTGATACAGCCGTCCAGCCGTGGCCCCGTTGCAGAGCACCGCCCGGATGGGCGCCGCGCCCGTGACGCGCGCCACGTCCGCCGGGACCACGTTGCGGATGGAGGCGTCGGAGGAGCCGCGCACGTCGCAGCTCTCGATCACGTCCCAGAGGGCGACGCCGTTGGCCAGCAGCAGGGCGCGCTTGGCGTCGATGTCATCCGCGGCCGGCTCGCCCTCCCCCAGCGCGTCCGCGACGACGCCCCAGAAGCGGTTGCGCGGGTTGCCGTAGTAGAAGCGGTTCTCGCGCGAGAGCACCGAGGGAAACGACCCCAGCACGAGCACCCGGCTCCGCTCGTCGAAGACCGGGTCGAACCCGTGGGCTATGTGCTGGTAGTCAGCCATGTGCTCATCGTAGCGCCCGAGCCACCCGGGCGCTACCGTCCGCCGGGAGGGGCGGGCACGCTCGGCGCTTTTTCAGCTATGCGCGCGCCGCTCGGACGTAGTGTGTTCCCAGGTCACGAACCCTCGCCCCCGGAAGGAAGCCCCATGATCGAGATTCCCTGCACCATCACCGATCCGCTGGGGCTGCACGTGCAGCTGGCGGTCCTTCTCGCCAGCGAGGCAAAGCGCTGGCGCAGCCGCACGACGCTCGAGTACCACGGCAACGTCATGCCGGCCGCTGACCTCATGCAGGTCATGATGTACGGGATTCGCACGGGCGAGAAGATCGTCGTGCGCGTTGAGGGCCCCGACGAGGCCACTGCCGCCGAGGCCCTCCGCAAGATCATGGCCACGTTCTAGCGCGTCGCCCGAGCCCGCTACCGCCGCAGCTCCGAGAGCGCCACGCGCACGGCCTCGTCCTCGTCGTCGGTCACCACCACGAGCTCGGGGTCGAGCGGCGAGATGTTGCCCGCCTCCGCGACCGTGCCCTCGAGCCAGCTCATGAGCCCGCCCCAGTACTCGGTCCCAAAGAGCACCACCGGCATGCGCGCCACCTTGTGCGTCTGCACCAGGGTGAGCAGCTCAAAGGCCTCGTCGAGCGTGCCAAACCCACCCGGGAAGACAATCGTGCCGCTCGCGTACTTCACGAACATGGTCTTGCGCACAAAGAAGTAGCGAAAGGTCATGCCCAGGTTGACCCACTTGTTGATGCCCTGCTCGTGCGGCAGCTCTATGCCCAGGCCCACAGACTTGCCGCCGGCCTTGGCCGCGCCGCAGTTGGCGGCCTCCATGATGCCGGGGCCGCCGCCCGTGATCACGGCCACGCCGGCCTGCGCGAGCTTGCGTCCCACGTGGCGCGCGGCGCGGTACATCGGGTCCGTGCGCGACGTGCGCGCCGAGCCAAACACCGTCACGGCCGGCCCCAGCTCGGCGAGCGCGCCAAAGCCGTCCACGAACTCCGCCTGGATGCGCAGGACGCGCCACGGGTCCATGTGCAGCCAGTCGGTGGAGTCCTCCGGCGCGAGCAGGTTGCCCGTCGTCGTGTCGGAGGGAATCATCGGCCCGCGCAGAATCACCGGGCCGCGGTGGTAGGTGGTGTCAAACGCCACGTCCTTCTCGTCCGCCATGCCGTCTCCTTCCTCTGGGCGACCCACGCTACGCCGCTTGGGTCAGCGGTGGGTAAGCAGCCCATCATTGGTGCGCCAGATTCCGGGGATGTGTGCGTCTCGGCCGCCAAATCTGGGAGATATGTGCGCAAGGCAACGCACATCTGCGGCGATTTTGGCACCCCCAACGCACATATACCCCAAATCCGGCACCTGGGCACCGGCACGTAGGCACGCAGGCGCTCGGACGCGTGAGCACCCAGGCGAAAAAAGCCGCGACAGCCGAGAAGAACGCGCGGGCGCGCCCCTACCCCAGCCCGAGCGCCATGCCCGCGAGGCGCACCGCGAGCGCCACGACCCATGCCACGCCGCACTGCATCGCGATCACGGCCCACATCATCTTTGTGCCCAGCTCGCCGCGCACCGCGGAGACCGCGGCCACGCACGGCGTGTAGAGCAGCGTGAACGTGAGGAACGCGAACGCCGTGAGCGGCGAGAAGAGCTCCGGCAGCGCCGCCGTGGAGCCACCCATGAGCACGGTCAGCGTGGCCACGACGTTCTCCTTGGCGCCGAAGCCGGCCGCCAGGGCCGCCGCCGCGCGCCAGTTGCCAAAGCCCAGCGGCGTAAAGAGCGGCGCGAGCAGCGTCCCCAGCGCGGCGAGCATGCTGGCGCTCTGGTCGTCCACCACGTTGAGCCGCACGTCAAAGGTCTGCAGGAACCAGATCACCACGCTCGCCACAAAGATGATCGTGAACGCCTTGGTGGCAAAGCCCTTGGCCTTGTCCCAGGCCAGGCGCGCCACGGTGCGCGGGGCGGGCAGGCGGTAGTTGGGGAGCTCCATCACAAACGGCACCGGGTCGCCCTTGAAGGCCGTTCCCTTGAGCACGAGCGCCACCAGGATTCCCACCACGATGCCCATGAGGTACATCGCTATGGTCACGAGCGGGGCGCACTCGGGGAAGAACGCGGCCGAGAAGAGCGCGTAGACCGGCACCTTGGCCGAGCAGCTCATGAACGGCGTGAGCATGACCGTCATCTTGCGGTCGTGCTCGGAGGGCAGGGTCCGCGTGGCCATGATCGCGGGAACGCTGCAGCCAAAGCCGATGAGCATGGGCACGAAGCTGCGCCCGGAGAGCCCCAGGCGCCGCAGCAGCTTGTCCATCACAAAGGCCACGCGCGCCATGTAGCCGGAGTCCTCGAGGATCGAGAGCAGGATGAAGAGCACCACGATGATCGGCAGGAAGGAGAGGACGCTCCCCACGCCGGCAAAGACGCCGTCTATGACCAGGCTGTGCACCACGGGGTTGAGGCCAAAGGCCGTGAGCGCGGCGTCCACCTGCGCCGTCAGCCACTGGATGCCCAGGTCGAGAAGGTCGGAGAGCCGCTGGCCCACCACGTCAAAGGTGAGCCAGAAGACGAGCGCCATGATGGCCACAAAGACCGGGATCGCCGTGTACTTGCCCGTGAGGATGCGGTCGGCCGCCACCGAGCGCGCGTGCTCGCGGCTCTCGCGCGGCTTGACCACGCACTCCGCGCACACGCCCTCAATGAACGAGAAGCGCATGTCGGCCAGCGCCGCCATGCGGTCGCGCCCGGACTCGCCCTCCATCTGGGTGATGATGTGCTCCACGGCGTCGAGCTCGTTCTGTTCCAGGCCGAGCGCGCGCTGGACAAGATGGTCGCCCTCGATGAGCTTGGTCGCGGCAAAGCGCACCGGGAGGTTCGCCGCCGCGGCATGGTCCTCGATGATGTGGCAGATGCCATGGATGCAGCGGTGGAGCGCGCCGCCGTCCGCGCCATCCGGCGCGCAGAAGTCCACCCGGCCCGGATGCTCGCGGAAGCGCGCCACGTGCAGCACGTGCTCCACGAGCTCGGAGATGCCCTCCTCGCGCGCGGCCGAGATGGGCACCACGGGGATGCCGAGCGCGGCCTCCAGGCGGTTCACGCTCACCGTGCCGCCGCCGCCCGTGAGCTCGTCCATCATGTTGAGCGCGAGCACCATCGGGCGGTCCAGCTCCATGAGCTGGAGCGTCAGGTAGAGGTTGCGCTCGATGTTGGTGGCGTCCACGATGTCGATGATCGCGTCGGGATCGTCCTCGAGGATGAAGCGGCGCGAGACCACCTCCTCGCTCGTGTACGGGCTGAGCGAGTAGATGCCCGGCAGGTCCGTGACCGTGACCTCCGGATGACCGCGCACCTGGCCGTCCTTGCGGTCAACGGTGACGCCGGGGAAGTTGCCCACGTGCTGGTTGGAGCCCGTGAGCGCGTTGAAGAGCGTGGTCTTGCCGCAGTTCTGGTTGCCGGCGAGCGCCAGCTTGAGCGGCCGTCCCTCCGGAATGGCCGTGCCGGCGGCGCGGGGCGCGTACTTCTCGCCGATGGCCGGGTGGGGCGCGGCCTCCAGGCGCTCGCGGGTGCGGGGGCGGTCGTGCGCGTCGTGCACCTGGTCGATCGCGATGTGCGCGGCGTCGTCGGCGCGCAGCGTGAGCTCGTAGCCGCGCAGACGGATCTCCAGCGGATCGCCCATGGGGGCGCGCTTCATGAGCGTGACCTCCACGCCCGGCGTGAGACCCATGTCCAGAATGTGCTGGCGCAGCGACGGCTCGTCACAGTCAACCGAGGCCACCACCGCGTCCTTGCCGATCTTCAGCTCGTTCAGGTTCATGCGCGCCCTCTCCTGCAATATGAACAAATGCTCATACATTCATATTACATCATGCTTCCTCTTCCGCCGCCATTCTAGCGTGTGGGGTGCCACGAGGAGACGGCGCCGCGCAGGTCCGCCGCGCGCGGCATCCACCAAAGCGCTCGGTCCGTCGCCGCGGAAGCTCCTTGGGAGCCGCCCTTCCGTGCTCCGCCAGAGCATCTCGGTTTTCTCGTTCGGCTAGCCCCTTGTCGCAAAGGCCACGCCAAGGGCGCCCGGCCCGCAGTGGGAGGTGATCACGTTGCCCGTGTCGTACCACTCCACGCGCTCAAAGCCCAGGTCGCGCGCATGGTCGCTCGCGGCCTGCTGCACCTGCTCGGGCAGCCCCGGGCTCTTCACAAAGACGACGCGCGACGGGTCAAACTCCTCGCGCAGCGCCAGGCAGTCGATCAGCGCCACAGCCGCCGACGTCATGGACCCGCGCAGCTTCTTGGTGGCCACGAGCCGCCCGTCGATCAGCTCAACCACCGGCTTGATCTTGAGAAGCGTCGCGCCCACAAACGCCGCGTTGGGACAGGCGCCCGCCGGCGCGCAGGTAGCCCAGGTCGCCCGGGAGAAACGCCATGCGCACGCGGCCCGAGAGCTCCTCGGCGTGGGCGCGGGCCTGCTCGAGCGTGGCCTCGGGATGGGCGCGCACCCATGCCGCCGTCTCGCGCACGATGAGTCCCTGGCCGATCGTGACGTGACCGGTGTCCATGGTCGCCACGTAGTCGCGCCCCTCGGCCGCCGTCATCGCCGACTCGAGCGAGCAGGTCGTGACAGCGGAGTAGGCCACGTGCAGAATCTGGGCCGACGGGTCCTGCTCGTGAATGCGGTCAAAGACGCGCTGGAAGTCCACGGGCATGCAGCCGCTGGTCTTGGGGAGCACGCCGAGCTGCCGGCAGCGCTCGAGCATCTCCGCGGAGGACAGCTCGCCGTCGTCGATGGTCTTCTCGCCCAGCGAGACGTGCATCGGCACGAGCGTCACGCCCAGCTCGGCGGCCTCGGCGGCGGGGATGTCGCACCCGGTCTCTGCGGTAATCACGATCTTTGGCATGGCCCCTCCTCATGACACGGTCATATGCAAAGTATAGCCGCCCCACGCGGAAGGCGCTCACCTGGCTTTCCGCAGATGTGACACAACTCACGGCTGAAAATGTGCGATGCTGTAAGACCAATGCCAAATCGAGGGAGGGGATCGATGTATCTCGAGCACATCTGCTCACCTGCTGACGTGCGCGCCCTCCCCGCCTCCGCCCTGCCCGCGCTCGCGGAGGAGATTCGCTCCGCCATCGTCCGCAGCACCGCGGTGACCGGCGGTCACACCGGGTCAAACCTCGCCTCCGTGGAGCTCACCATCGCGCTGCACCGGGTCTTTGAGACCCCGCGCGACAAGATCGTCTTTGACGTCTCCCACCAGACCTATGCCCACAAGATGCTCACCGGGCGCGCGCCGGCCTACACCGACCCCGCGCGCTACGGGGAGCTCTCCGGCTTCTCCTGTCCCGCCGAGTCTCCGCACGACCTCTTCTCCATGGGCCACACCTCCACCTCGCTGAGCCTGGCCTGCGGGCTGGCCACGGCGCGCGACCTCGCGGGCGAGAAGCACGATGTGGTTGCCGTCATCGGCGACGGGTCGCTCTCCGGCGGCCTCGCGTTCGAGGGGCTCGACAACGCCGCTGAGCTGCGCAGCGGCCTCATCATCGTGGTCAACGACAACGAGTGGTCCATCGCGCCCAACCACGGCGGCATCTACCGCAACCTCGCCGAGCTGCGCGCCACGCGCGGCGCGGCGCCTGACAACGTGTTTCGCTCCCTCGGGCTCCGCTATCGCTATCTCGAGGACGGCCATGACATCGCCGCGCTCGAGGCGGCCCTCTCCGAGCTGCGCGGCTGCGACCGTCCCGTGGTGCTCCACGTCCACACCCAGAAGGGCCACGGCTACGCCCCCGCCGCCGCCGACCCCGAGGGCTGGCACCACGCCGTGCCCTTTGACGTTGCCACGGGCGAGATTCTCCCCGGCGCGGCGGCCCACCCCGCTGACGAGAACTACGCCAACGTCACCGGCGCCCTGCTCATGGACTGGATGCACACGGACCCGCGCGTCGTTGCCGTCAACGCCGCGACGCCCTACATCATGGGCTTCACGCCGGAGCTGCGCGAGCGCGCGGGCGGGCGCTTCATCGACGTGGGCATCGCCGAGGAGCACGCCGTCAGCCTCGTAACCGGCCTCGCTCGCGGCGGCGCGCGACCCGTGCTGGGCATCTATGCCACCTTCCTGCAGCGCGCCTACGACCAGCTCTGGCACGACCTCTGCCTGAACGACGCCCCTGCGACCATCCTCGTCTTTGGCGCCTCGGCCTTTGGCACCACCGACGTCACGCACCTCGGCTTCTTCGACATCCCCATGCTCGGCTCCCTGCCCGGGCTCACCTACCTCGCGCCCACCTGCATCGAGGAGTACCTCGACATGCTCTCCTGGTCGATCGGTCACGCGCACGGCCCCGTGGCGATTCGCGTGCCCGTGGCCGGCGGCGTGGTCTCGCGACCCGACTTCGTGCGGGCCACGGACTACACCTCGGGCTGGGAGACCCTGCGCCAGGGCTCCGAGGTCGCGCTGCTCGCGCTCGGCGACTTCCTGCCGCTGGGCGAGAAGGTCGCGGACGCGCTGGCCGATCGCGGCGTGCGCCCGACGCTCGTGAACCCGCGCCTGGCCACCACCCCCGGACGAGGCCCTTCTCGGACGCCTCGCGGCCGGGCACCGCGTGATCGTGACGCTCGAGGACGGCATCCTGGACGGCGGCTTTGGCGAGCGCTGTGCGCGGGCCCTCGGCGCCGACGACGCGCGCGTCCTGTGCTATGGCCTGCCGCGCGCCTTCGTGGACCGCTACGACCCCCGCCGAGCTGCTCGCGCGCTGCGGCATCACGGTCGAGGGCGTTGTCGAGGACGCGCTGGCCGCGCTCGGGCGCGCCTAGCCCGGCGCAGTTGCCGCGACCAGGCACGCCCCGATCATCCCCTACGCCGCCGTGCGAAGCTCCCTGCGACGCCGCATGAGCGAGCGCACCCTGAGCGCCGTGACGCCGCCCGCGACCACGACGCAGCCTGCGACCGTCGCCCAGGCAACGCCTGAGCTGTCCACCGGCTCGGCCGTGCCGCCGGCGGTCGCCCGCCAGACGCTGTCCGTCACGCCGTCGCCGTTCTCGTCCACGCGCAGGGTGGTCTCGTCGGCGCGCTCCGCCCGCGTCTCCATGCGCGTGGTGGGCGTGACGCCAATCTGCGGGAAGCTGCGGCTGTCGGTGTAGTCGCCGTTCTCGTCCATGAAGCCGATCGTGTAGTCCATCGTCCCCGTGTCGGTTCCCGTGATCTGGATGTCGTATGGCTCGCCCTCGCGCAGGCGCAGCACCTTGGTCGTGGTGCCGTCGCCCTCCGGCGCCTCCTCGATCGTGAGCGACCCAAAGGAGGTGCGCGTGCAGAGGCGGTCCGGGTCCGAGCTGAGCGTCTCGCCGTTCAGCGTCACCGTCACGTCCACGGGACAGGCCAGCTCCGCCCGTATGAACGCGGTCCCGCTGATCTCGTCGGCGATGTCGCTGAAGAAGCCCTCCAGCTCGTCGGTGTTATTGGCGTTGAAGGAGCATCCCTCGCTCGCGAGCTGGGCGAGCAGTGCGCGGCCCTGCTCGTCGTCCCCAAAGCTCAGCGTGTAGACCTTGACGCCGTCCTGCTTGAGGCTGTCCACGTAGGCCACCAGCTCGTCGCCCGTCCGCCCGTCGTTGGGCAGGCCGTCGGACATGAGCACCACGATGCGTCGACGGTCCTGCGCGGCGGACCCGAGGAGCTGCATCCCGTCCTGCAGGCCCGCGTCCATGTTGGTCCCGCCGCCGCTCGTGAGCCCGGCGATCGACGAGCCGAGCGAGCCCAGGTTGGACGAGAGGGGCGAGAGGGCCGTCGAGGAGCTGGAGTACGCCACCAGCCCCACGCGAACGTCGGGCGAGGCCGCCCGGCTCACGAACTCGGTCGCCGCCGCGCGCATGCTCTCGATGGGCTCGCCGTCCATGCTGCCCGAGACGTCCAGCACGAGCGCCACGTCGCGGCTGCCCTTGATCTTGGTGACCGCCTCCTCGACCTTCTTCTCGTCATCGTCGGAGATGAAGTCGTTGTTGTCCGCGGCGCGGATGTTCACCGCGTCAAAGGCGGCGGAGATGCGCGTGAGGTTCTCGGACGAGAGGTCGCCCTGCTCGATCATGATGCGCGCCGTGAGCTCCATGCAGGTGCGGAACTGCGAGAACGAGCTGTCCGACGTGAGCGCGTGGAACGTCCCGTAGACGAGGAGGGCCATCTGCTCGGTGTCGAGGCTCTCCCCGTCAAGTCCCGTGTCGTTGCACATCAGATACGCCGCGTGACCGACGACGGTGCTGTTGTTGTGGACGTAGCCGTTGTCGTAGTCATCGCTCGGATTTCCCCACCGGTCGTCCTGATAGCGCGTGGGATGCGCGTCCTTGTCGTCGCCGCGCTCGCTTTGGGTGCTCCGCGAGGGATCGACGAGGTTCCTGATCCCGTGGATCCAGTCGGCGTCACCGTCGAGCTGCCCGTCGTCAAAATAGTCCTGGGAAATCTCCCCCATGATGTCGGAGGTGGCCTCCTTGAGCGCACCGGACTCCCCGCTCGACACCATGCCGGAGATGGATGTCTCCACGCTGTGGGTGTACTCGTGACCAAGGGTGTCCACGGCGCCCTCGTTCTCTGATCCCACGGAGATGAGGGTCGTCCCCGAGCCAAAGGGGGTGAAGGAGTACGCGTTGCCGGAATCGATGCTCCACCCCTCCCACATGAAGTCGTTGACCACGAGGTCGAGGTGGCCGCTCTCGTTGTCAAATCCCTCACGCCCGAGGACGTTTTGGTAGAGGTCGTAGATGCTATTGATGCGGACAAGCGCCGATGCGGCCGTAGAGTTGGAGAACTCGGTCGTGTCGCTCGTCACGGCGGTAACGTCCTTGAAGACGTTGTTCACGTCAAAGCGCATGTCAACAAACAGGGCGTGGTCGTCCACCTCGCTCCTGTCTACCTTTCCCGCATCCGTGCGCCACTCGTTTGTGTCGGGGTCGAGATAATACTTCGTGCCGTCCGAGCTCTCGAAGACAAGCTCGTAGGTCAGGGTGGCGCCGTTCGCGTCAAAGACGTCGATGTTGCGCTCGTCATCGAACATGCGATAGGACCCGTCGTCATCCTGCCAGACGTTGAAGGAGATCTCCTCCCCCGTGTGCTTGTCCGTTCCCGTGCCGCGAGCGCGCCCGTTGAGGACGAGCGGCTCGGAGGCCACGACATCGGCCGTGTCCGCCGAGACAAACACGGACTCGATGCCATCGGACGAGCTGACGATCACCTGCCAGGCAAGGCATGGCTCAACGGAGCCGATCGAGTAGACAAGGGTCCCGCCCGCCACGGCCGTCGCGCCGTCGGCGGCCGCGGCACGAGCCGCCGCCTCGGCGTCCTCGGCGGAGACGGCGGGCTCGGTGGGGACGCCCTCCATGCGCTCGAAGTTGCTGGAGAGCAGAAGCGCGCCGCCCTCGTCGTCGGCCCCCACGGTGACGCCGCGGCCGTACACGGGAATGCCCTCGTAGCTCTGCGAGAAGCGCCAGTAGCGGTTGCCGTTGGCCTCGGTCTCCCGGCAGTCCACCAGCTCGGTCTCAACGTCGTCGATTTTGAGCTTGGACGCCACGCCGGAGATGACCGAGCGCGCGCTCGCCTCGCTCGTGACCTTCTCGGAGGTGAAGCCGGGCTGCAACAGGACGAAGGGGTCGTCGTCCTTCTCGCCGTCCCCGCCGCCCGAGGCCTCCCCCACCGGGGCGTCGCCCCTGCCCGCAGGGCCGAGCGGCGATTCCGTGCCGCCCCCTATGACGCCCGTCGCCCACAGCGCCACCATAACGGCGCACGCCACGATCACGAGCGAGGAGATGATCAGCGCCGCCAGCGGCCACCTGCGCCTTCGCTCCACGGGTGCGCCGCAGCCCGGGCAGGTTGCCTGCCCCTTGGGGACGCGCCTTCCGCACCGCTTGCACGTGCTCATGCGATCACCACCCTCAGGCGCTCGCGCGGGCGCGCCCGCGCGTCGAACCATAGATCAGAAGCCCGCTCGCCACCGTGAGCACAATCGCGCTCACGCCCGCCCAGGACCCCACGGGATGGAGCGCCGCACAGAGGACGGCCTGAGCCGAGGTCGTGGAGGAGCCCGGCTCAACAAAGACGAACGACCCCAGCGCCCAGACGGCGATGGCCGCCGCGGCGCTCGTCACGGCAAGGGCGCACCTCCCCCGCCCCGCGCCCACGCCGGGCAGGAGCAGCCCGCGGGTGCAGAGCATGAGGGGGCCCAGTGAGAGGCCGAGCGAGACCGCGGCATGCGCGAGCGCGGCGAGGCAGGCCGGCAGCGTGTCGAGCAGGGAGATGGCGCGCACCGCGCCGGCAAGCCCCAAAAAGAAGCTCACCAGGCCAAACGCGCCTACGCCGCCCATGGCGACAAGCGCCAGGGTGCGCAGCGCCGCGTCAGGTTGCGCGGAGCGGCGGCGCGGCGCGGCGGGCGCGGTCCCACCCAGCGGGGACCCGCAGCTACCGCAGAACGTGGCGCCGTCTGGCAGCTGAGCCCCGCATCTCGGACAGAACATGGCGGCTCCTCCCGCTGACAGGTTGCTTAAAAACTTACTCTATAGCATCGGGCTCCACCGCGGCGGCGTCGTTTCTCTCCTCCTCCCGCGCGGCGCGGGCCTCGGCGAACTTCTCGCGCATCGTCGGGTTCTTCCAGGTGAGCTTGCGAATGGTGAGCTCGTCGGCCTTCTTGTTGGCCAGCCGCAGCTGGTTCTCCGAGGAGGTGAGGTTGTCCTTCACCTTCTGGAGGTGAGAGATGGTCTTGTCGATCTCGTCGATCGCGGCCTGGAACTTGCGCGAGGCCGTCTCGTAGTTCTTGCCGAACTTCTCCTTGAAGTCCTCGAGCGCGTCCTCGAAGTGCGTGATGTCGAGGTTCTGCTGACGGACCTCGGCAAGCTCGCGGCGCCAGGAGTGCGCGCTCTCCGCCGCGTTGCGCAGCAGCGTGATCATGGGGATGAAGAACTGCGGCCGGATGACGTACATCTTCTCGTAGGCGTAGGAGACGTCCACGATGCCGGTGTTGTAGAGCTCGCTCTCCGGCTCGAGCATCGAGACGAGCACTGCGTACTCGCACCCCTTGTTGCGACGATCCTGGTCGAGCTTCTTAAAGAAGTCGGCGTTCTTGTGGCGGCTCGCGGCGGCCGAGGCGTCGTCCTCGTTCTTCATCTCAAACATGATGGAGACCACCTCGACGCCGTCGGCGTCCGTCTCACGAAAGACGTAGTCCCCCTTGGAGCCGCCCACGACGTCGTTGTCCTTGTGGAACTCGGCGTCCCGGAAGGCCGTGGCGCGCCAGCGGTTGAACTCCGTCTCGCAGTGCTGCTCGAGCGTCTCGCCGATGAGCTTGGTGGAGAGGCGGGCGCGCTGGTTGCGCAGGCGCTCGATCTCGTCCTCGCGGTCGCGGATGGTCTGGTCCTTGTAGGACGCCTGCTCGGCCATCTGCTGCCTGAGCGACGCCTCCACCTGCTCGCGCTCCAGCTTGGCCGCCCGCAGATCGCCCTCCAGCCGCGCGATCTTCTGGCCCTGCTCGCCGGTGGCCTGGCTCACGGCGAGGGCCTTCTCGGCATCGAAGGAGGCCTCGCGGGCGCCGATCTTGGCCTCGAGCTCGGCGATGCGACGCTCGCGCTCGGCGAGCTGCTCGGCGAGACCCTTCTCGGCCTGGGCGCGCGCGAGCGCGAGGGCATCGGCCCCCTCCTTGACCTTGGCCCTGAGCTGAGCGATCTGCGCGTCCTTCTCGGCTGCCGACGAGAGCGCCTCCTGACGGGCCCGGGCCACCGCCGCCTCCACGGCGCTCGCCCGCTCGCGCTCGGCGCTCTTCTCGCGCGCGTCGAGCTCGCGTCTGAACTCGGCGTCGCGCACCTGCCGCACAATCTGCGCGTACTCCGTCTCGTCCACCTGGAACACCTCGCCGCAGTGCGGGCATCTGATCTCAGCCATGGAAGCCTCCGTCCAACTCGGTTGAGACCAGCTTACTCGCCCCACCGGACAGAAATGCCGAGGACGCGGGGCCTCTCCCCCTCGCCCCCTCAAAGCTGTCGGTTTCTGCCTTCCGCGAGGCCCAAACGGGCCATGCGAGCGGCAAAAAACGACAGTCCGCAGAAGAGGGGACAAAGGAGACAGAGGGAACAGAGGGGCGCCGAGAAGGACGCGCGGCAGAAAGGGGCCCCACAACGGGTGCGCGGGGCCCCTCGGGCGCGACGCCCGATGCGCTACAGCTCGGCGTTCTTGCGACAGGAGTTGCCGTCGGCCTAAGACTCCGCGGCCACGACACTCGTGTAGTAGCACGAGAAGGACATGAGGTCCGCGACGCTGACTGCGAGGTTCCCAGACCCCCTCGCGAGAGCCAGAACGTCGCCGCCCTTCTCGGCAGCACCGACTACGACGACTTTGCCGCGCGTCTTCTGAGGCTCATCGAGAGCTGACGGGCCTCACCATCGCCACGCGCGGGAGGGTCCGCCGGGCCCGGCCCGTCGCGCCACGAAGAGGGCCCCGCGGCACGCTGTGCGCCGGGGGCCCGAGTCGCCGTTCTTCTCGACGTCCTGCTCGACGTCCTTGTCGCCGTGCTACTGTCCGCCGAACGGGTTGCTCTGCTCCTGCTGGTACTGCTCGTAGAGGCGAATGAGGTCCTCGAGGCTGACGTTCTGGCCGTTGACGTTCACGGTCTGGTCGCTCTCGTTCTGCTGCTGCTCCTGCAGCGCCTCGTCGGAGCCGAGCGTCACCTCCAGCGTGAGGTCCTCGTCGCCGCGACGCACGCCCACCTCCACGACGTCGCCGATGTCATGGGAGCGCACGGCGAGGATCGCCTCGTCGGCCGAGCCGACCGCCTCGCCACCGATGCTGGTGACGACGTCGCCCACCTGGATGCCCGCGTCGGCGGCGGGGCTCCCCTCGGCGACCTCCACGACGTAGGCGCCCTCGTCAACGGAGAGGCCGTTGCGCAGCGCGTTGGACGGCGTCACGGTCTGCATGGTGAGGCCGATGTAGGCGTGGGTGACCGTGTCGCCAGAGATGATCATGTCGGCGATCTGGGTGGCGTAGTTGCCCGGAATCGCGTAGCCGATGCCCGCAAAGCTCTCCGTGTCGGAGGAGAACAGCGTGCAGATGCCCACGAGCTTGCCCTCGGCGTTCACGAGCGCGCCGCCGGAGTTGCCGGGGTTGATCGTGGCGTCGGTCTGGATGAGGTTGGTGTAGAGGGTGTTGCCGCTGGAGTTCTCGAGCAGCGTGTTGCGCGAGAGCGCCGAGACGATGCCCTGCGAGACGGAGTTCTCCAGGCCAAAGGGGCTGCCCACGCTCATGACCCAGTCGCCCACCTGCAGCGCGTCGGAGTCGCCGATCTCCATCGGCGTGACCTCGTCGTCGCCAAAGTCAACGTGGACCACGGCCACGTCGCTGGAGGGGTCGGTGCCCACGAGCGTGGCGTCGTAGCTCTTGCCGTTGTAGTTGACCGAGATGCTCTCGGCGTTCTCCACCACGTGGTTGTTGGTGATGATGTTGCCGTCCGTGTCATAGATGACGCCGGAGCCCATGCCCTCGCCCTCGGGGAAGGTGCAGTAGATCGTGGCAACCGACGGCAGGGCCTTGGCGGCCACGGCGTTGGCGACGGTAGTGTCCTCGTCGGCGGGGTCAATCGTGATCTGCTGGGTGGCGTCCCCGCCCACGACCTGGGTGGCGGACGGGCCGACGACGCCGGTGGCAAACAGCACGCCCGCAAGCGCGCCGGCACCCAGGACGCCGCCCAGAAGACCCATGAGCAGGGCCCTGAGCGTCACGCGCGGCTTCTTCTCCCGCTTGGGGCCCTCGGGCGAGAAGTTCGGTGGGGTCTGCGTGTGCTGAGGCTGGGGCTGCGTCTGCTGGGGTTGGGGCTGCGTCTGCTGGGGTTGGGGCTGCTGGGGCTGCGGCGAGGGGACGCCGTAGGGATAGTCGCTCATACGTGCCTTCTTTCCTCTGGGCGCCGCGGCATGCGGCGGTTTTCCTTCCGAGGAAACTGTACCCAAATCGCGGCGCCGCACACGACGACCGGGGTCTTGACACCCACCCGACACGTTGCTTTCCGCTAGCTGAAAATGCACGGGCCACGCGCGGGACGAGGCGGGTTTTGTGACGTTTCGTGAGGTTTTGGGCCAAACGATTTATATCGCCCGCCATAAACAGTTGGGTTTTGCGTTGATTAGCCACTTCCTCGTTGGTTATGGGCAAAACGTTTTATGCAAAACGGCGGCGGATATAAATGATGTTGCCCAAAACCTCGCAAGAGGCTGCAAAACCGACACCCCACGGAGCACGATAGGTGCTCGGCCAAGAGGCATGTGGCGAGAAGCGCCTGCGGCCGAGAAGGGCGCGCGAGCGCGAGCAGCGCCCTATCCCCTATCGCCCGGACTAGATGCGGAAGAGGTAGCCCACGCCGCGAATGGTGACGATGTGGCTCGCCACCTGCGGCCCCACCTTGGAACGCACGCGACGGATGTGCACGTCAACCGTGCGCGTGCCGCCGCAGTACTCAAAGCCCCAGACGCGATGGAGCAGCGTCTCGCGCGAGTAGGCGCGGCTGGGGTGCGTGGCCAGAAACGACAGCAGCGAGTACTCCATGAGCGTGAGGTCCACGGGCTGCTCGTCGATGTAGACCTGGTAGGTGGCCAGGTTGATCGTCATGTTGTCGATCGTGACGATGTCGGCCGGCGCGCTCTCCTCGCCCGGCCAGAGCAGCAGGGTGCAGCGCAGCTCAAACTCGGCCGTGCCGGCGGTGGAGAGGATGAAGTCGTTGGCGCCCTGCGTGGGCATGTGGAGCGTGGCGAGCTTGTCCGGGTCCTGGACCAGCAGGCGGGAGATGAAGCCGTTCTCGGCGACGAAGGAGTCAACGGCGTTGAGCAGGTCCTGGCTCATGCCCTCGCCGTCCAGGATGACGAGGTCGAACTCGTGGCCGGAGGAAACGGCCTGCGGGAAGGTCTCCTCGTTCGCGAGCGCAATGGAGACGTCGATCGCGTGCGAGAGCTCGCGCATGCGGTCATGCAGTCGCGTCGTGGCAGATATGAGCAGGATGTTCTTATGGTGCATCCTGAGGCCCCTCCCAAAGCATCAGCATGAATGTGAGCATCTTAGCACATCGCCCCCACCCGCCGCATACGCACGGGCGGGCTTCGTGATGTTCCTCCAGGAGGTGCGCTGCGCGGAACCTCCTTACGGAACATCACGAAGCCGGTCTCAGCCGCCGTCGGGACGTTCCGGAGAGAAGTTTCGCGAAGCGCACTTCTCAGAGGAACGTCCCGACGGCTCGCCCAGGCAGCCCGAGCGGCGCTCGCAGGTAGGTCAGTCGATGCTGCCGATGAACTCGGCGGTGCGGGGGCTGGCGGGGTGCTCGAAGATCTGCTCGGGCGTGCCCTCCTCCACGATCACGCCGCCCTCCATGAACACGACGCGGTCGGCCACGTCGCGCGCGAAGCCCATCTCGTGCGTGACCACGATCATGGTCATGCCGCCGTCGGCGAGCTCGCGCATGACGGCGAGCACGTCGCGCACGAGCTCCGGGTCGAGCGCGCTCGTGGCCTCGTCAAAGAGCATCACGTGCGGCTCCATCGCCAGCGCCCGCGCGATCGCCACGCGCTGCTGCTGGCCGCCGGAGAGCTGGGCGGGCATGAAGTCCATGCGGTCCGCGAGCCCCACGCGCGTGAGCTGCTCGACGGCCATGCGCTCCGCCTCGCCCTTCTCGCGCTTCAGGACCTTCTGCTGCGCGAGCATGACGTTTCTCTTGACGGAGAGGTGCGGGAAGAGGTTGAACTGCTGGAACACCATGCCGAGCTTGGCGCGCACGGCGTTGATGTCCACGCCCTTGCCGCAGATGTCGGTACCCTCAAAGAGGATCTGGCCGCTCGTGGGGGTCTCGAGCAGGTTCACGCAGCGCAGCATCGTGGACTTGCCGGAGCCTGACGGCCCGAGCACCACCACGACCTCGCCGCGGCGCACGTCCAGGTTGATGCCGCGCAGGACCTGCGTGTCGCCGAAGTACTTGTGGAGGTCGCGGATGCTGACGATGACGTCGTCGTTCTTCTCGGCCGCGTTCTTCTCGATTTCTGCCATCTTGTCCTCCTACATCCCGGACTCGTGGGCCGAGGGGGTCTGCGCCACGTCGAGACGGCGCTCGCGGCGGTCGGAGCCGCGACCGCCCCCGTTGAGACGCGCCTCGAGCATGCTGACCACGCGCGCCAGCGGCAGCGTGACCACCAGGTAGAACAGGGCGGCCACGATGTAGGGCGTGATCGAGCCGGTGGAGGCCACGATCGTCTTGGCGTACATGACGACCTCCATGACGCCCACGGCGGCCAGAAGCGACGTGTCCTTGTAGAGCAGGATGAACTCGCTCGTCATGGTGGGGATCACGTTGCGGAACATCTGCGGGATGATCACATAGAGCATGGTCTGCACGCCGTTCATGCCGAGCGAGCGCGCGGCCTCGAACTGCCCCTTGGGGATGGACTGGATGCCCGCGCGGAAGATCTCGCAGAGGTACGCGGAGGAGTTGAGCGCCATCACCACCACGCCGAGCGGGTAGGTGGGCACCTGGATGCCGGCGAGCGGCAGACCGAAGAAGGCGATGTAGATCTGCAGGAACGCCGGCGTGCCGCGCACGATGTTCACGTAGACGCTCGCGATGGCGCGCAGCAGGCGCAGCCTGGAGGTGCGCATGAGCGCGAGCAGAAATCCCAGCGGGATCGCCAGCGGGAAGGCGAGCAGCACGATGGCGAGCGCCATGAGAAATCCGCTGAAGACGATCGGCACGCTCGAGACCAGGATAGGCGGGTTGAGGAAGAGGCGCAGGAACTTGTTGGAGTTCCAGGCCTGGACCCACTCCTGTTGCTCGAGGTCGCTCACGAAGGCGTCGAGCGGCGAGACGCCCGTGACGGCGATCGTGGGCATGTCGGATAGCTCGTGCTCGGCGCCGTCCGCGGTCACGTAGCCGCCCGTCAGCGCGAGCTCGCCGCCCGCGGCGGGAAACTCCACGCCGTAGATCTCCAGGCGCAGGTAGCTGCCTGCGGGCAGGGCCTCGGAGAAGTCCGCGGTCACGGTCTGGCCGTCGGCCGAGAAGGACGCGTCCACCGGGACGCGGTCCATGAGGTCCGCGCCGGCGAGCACGGTGGCCCGAGCGTCGTCCAGCTCGTAGGCGGTGCCCTCCGGCAGCGTGAGGCTGACTGACGTGAGCGCCTCACCGTCGTCCGCCTGGGCCTCCCAGGTGATGCGGGTCTCGGTGGCGCCGAGGACGTCGTTGCCGGCGTCGGCGTTGGGGCGGGCCGAGAGCTTCTCCACGGTGAGGGCCTCGGCCGTGACCGGCAGCGCGAGCGCGCAGACGAGCGCGGCGAGCAGCGCGAGCAGGCGCGGCGCGCGGCGCGTCTGATGGGTGGGGTCTGACACGGTTCCTCGATTCGACGTTCTTCTCGCCCCGCGGGCCACGGCCCTTGGACGCGAGAACCCTTCCCCGCACGCAGCGAGGAAGGGCCTGCTGTTCATGTCATGCTCGGGCGCGGGCGCGCCGTCTTCTTGGGATGCGGCCTAGCCCATCCAGGTGGTGGTGAGCTCGTCGATCGCGCCGTCCTCGTCGAGCGCGGCGAGCGCGTCGTTGACGGCGGCGAGCAGCGCGGGGTTGTCCTTGGAGACGGCGATGCCGTACTCCTCGCCCGTGGCGCTCTTGCCCACGATCTGGGCGTCGGTGTAGGCCTCGGCGATCATCTTCTCGCCGACGGCGAGGTTGGTGACCACGGCGACCGTGCCGTCGGTGCCGGCCTGCATGGCCGCAAAGCAGTCGGTGGCGTTGCCGTAGCCCACGACCTTGGCGTTGGGGAAGTTCTCCTGCGCGAAGGTCTCGCCGGTGGTGCCGGACTGGACGGCGATGACGACGCCCTCCTGGTTGAGCGCGTCTGCGTAGGTGTCGGCGGTGACGTCGGCGTTGTCGGTCATCGCGACGACGCACTGGTCGTCGATGTAGTAGGACGTGGAGAAGTCGACCTGCTCCTCGCGGTCGGGGTCGATCGTGATGCCGGAGCAGCCCACGTCGGCCTGACCGCCGGCCTGGATGGCCGGGACGATGGCGTCAAACTGGAGGTTCTTGAACTCGACCTCAAGGCCCATCTGCTCGGCCACGGCGGTGATGAGGTCGATGTCAAAGCCCACGTACTCGTCGCCGTCGAGGTTCTCAAAGGGCGGGAAGTCCGGGGAGACGGCAACGGTCAGCGTGCCCTCCTTGACAAGGCCGAGGTCGTCCGCGGCGGCGGGCTCATCGGCAGCGTCGTCGGCGGGCTCGTCGGCGGCCTGCTCGCCACCGCAGGCGGCGAGGGTCAGCGTGCCGGCAGCGGCGCCCGCGACGGTCAGAAAGTTCCTTCTGGTCATGCTCTTCATGTCTGGGTTCCCTTCCCCCAAAGTTTTGGCGCGTGGTCACGCCCTTTCCCGACGGAGGCACGGGTCTTCCCGTGTCAGGGCGCATGCCCCGCCCGTCGCCAGTTGCCAAGTCTGATACATGGCGCGACAGGCGACCCGCGCCTTCAGATTTCTTTACAAGATGGACACGCCGCCGCGCCGCGAGCCCTCGGCCCCGGCCTCCCCGCTCGCCCAATTCGCGATTTGGGCGTCCGGGGAGCCCCGGTGGAAAGCGTCGGCGAGAAGAACGACGGGTCACTGACACGGATTCTAGGAATCGCCAGGGTTGTCCCACGCGCGTCTAAGAAATCGCGCCCTTGTTCCGGATGCGGCACAAGGGCGCGGTTCTTCTCGGCAAATGCGTGCGCAAGGACGCCGATTCCTAGACGCAGCGCGACAAGGGCGCAAATTCCTAGAACGTCACTCGCCGCGGACGGCGTTTTCTAGAACGCCAGGCGACAAGGGCGGCGTTTTCTAGAACGCCCCGCAACAACCCCGGCGATTCCTAGACGAACACGCCGCCGTGGCCGTAGCCGTGGCCGCCGCCGCGGTCCCTACACGCCGCCGTAGTAGTGCTCGCGCTCCCAGTCGGTCACGGACGTGCAGAACTCCTCCCACTCGCGGCGCTTCTCGCGCACGAAGTAGGTGAAGATGTGGTCGCCGAGAACCTCGTGCATGAGGTCGGACGACTCAAAGCGGTCGATGGCCTCGCCGAGCGTTCGCGGCAGGCGGCTGATGCCCGCGTCCGCAAGCGCGCCGTCGGACACCGCGAGGGTGTCGCAGGTGGACTCCTCAGGCAGCGGCAGCTCCTCCTCGATGCCGCGGAGCCCCGCCGCGATGGTCACGGCGAGCGCCAGGTAGGGGTTGGCCGTGGGGTCGGGGCTGCGCAGCTCGATGCGCGTGGCGATGTGCTTGCCCGGCTTGTGCGTGGGGACGCGCACGAGCGCGGAGCGGTTCTTGCGGCCCCAGGTGGCGTGCGTGGGCACCTCGCCCGTGGAGACAAAGCGCTTGTAGGAGTTGACCGTCGGGTTGGTGACCAGCGCAAACTCCGGCGCGTACTTGAGCAGACCGGCCACGTAGTGCTGCGCGATGTCGGAGAGGTGCGCGGGGTGGTGCTCCTTGGGCGCCCAGAAGAGGTTCTCGCCGTCGTGGTCGAGCAGCGACTGGTAGAGGAACATCGCCGAGCCCGGCGCGCTCGTGATCGGCTTGGGCATGAACGAGGCGTACATCCCCTGGCCGGCGGCCTCCTGCTTGATGACCAGCCGCGCGGTCATGATGTTGTCCGCGCAGCTCACGGCCTCGGTGAAGCGCAGCTCGATCCCGTTTTGGGTGGGGCCGGCGGCGTGGTAGGAGTACTGCACGGGGATGGACATCTTCTCCAGCGTGAGCGTGGTCATGCGGCGCAGGTCGTTGGCGTGGTCCATCGGCGTGAGGTCAAAGTAGCCGGCGGTGTCCAGCGGCACCGGGTCGAGGTCGTTGTCAAAGTAGAAGTACTCGATCTTGGGGCCCACGTTGGGCACGAGGCCCTGCTCGTCGGCATGGGCAAAGACCTTGCGAAGGCAGCCGCGCGGGTCCCCGTCAAAGGGCTCGCGCGACGGCGTGAAGACGTCGCAGAAGACGCGCGCCACGCCCGACTCCTTGGGGCGCCACGGCAGCAGCGCAAAGGTGGTCGGGTCGGGGAAGGCGAGCATGTCCGACTCCTCGAGCGAGACAAACCCGTCCACCGCCGAGCCGTCAAAGCCGATGCCCTCCTCAAAGGCCTCCTCCAGCTCCTCCGGGGAGATGGCAAAGCACTTGAGGTTGCCGAGCACGTCCGTGAACCACAGCTGCACGAAGCGGATGTCGCGCTTCTCCACGGTGCGCAGGACGAAGTCGATGTCTTTCTCGCTGCTCATGCGAATTCCTCTCCGATGCCGGCGAAGGTCATAGTCGGAGACAGATTCGCACATGAGTGTTTCGCGGCGGTTACCAGCCTCGGCATCCCCGCCCCGGCCCGTCGGCGATGGGGCGGCGAGAAGGGCCACGCGCCGTCACCTGTCGAGGTTCTTCTCGGCGTTGCGCAGCATCCTCTCCGCGGCGGGGCACGGCCCGCCCGTCGCGTGGGCGGAGCAGGCGCCCTTGCTGCCGCAGCCGGAGCACCCGTCCTTGCCGGAGCGCGCGATCGCGCGGACGGCGCAGACAAACAGCACGGCGACCAGCGTCAGGACGAGAAGATCTGTTGGGCCCATACGTCGCTCCATTACGGAAGTTCTTTTTGTTAACCAAGGTCAACTATAACCGTTGCGGCTACTATATGTGTTGGGCGGCGCCCGCCGCACAAACTCCGCATCGAGAAGGGAAGCCACATGTCCGACGATCAGACCATGCAGCTCGTCATCGTCCGCCACGGCGAGTCCGAGTGGAACAAGCTCAACCTCTTCACCGGCTGGACCGACGTTGACCTCACCGACACCGGCCGCGAGGAGGCCCACGCGGGCGGCAAGGCCCTCAAGGAGGCCGGCTTTGACTTCGACGTCTGCTACACCTCGCTGCTCAAGCGCGCCATCCACACGCTCAACTGCGTGCTCGACGAGCTCGACCGCAACTGGCTGCCCGTCCACAAGGCCTGGCAGCTCAACGAGCGCCACTACGGCGCCCTTCAGGGCCTGAACAAGGCCGACGCCGCCGCCGAGCACGGCGAGGAGCAGGTCAAGATCTGGCGCCGCTCCTTCGACGTGCAGCCGCCCGCCCTCGAGCCCGGCGACGAGCGCGACCCGCACGTCCAGGAGATGTTCCGCGACGTGCCCAAGGAGGACCTCCCCTACACCGAGTGCCTGAAGGACACCATCGCCCGCGCCTGGCCGTACTTCGAGCAGGAGATCAAGCCGCAGATGGAGGCCGGCAAGCGCGTGCTGATCGCCGCCCACGGCAACTCGCTGCGCGCCCTCGTCATGCAGTTCGAGAAGCTGACCCCCGAGCAGATCCTCGAGGTCAACATCCCGACCGGCGTGCCGTGCGCCTACACCTTCGACAAGGACTGGAACGTCGTCGACAAGCACTACATCGGCGACCCCGCCACCATCGAGGCCAAGATCAACGCCGTCGCCAACCAGGGCAAGGCCAAGTAGCAGCCAGCGCACCCTCAAAGCGCGAAGTCGAGGCCCCCGGGAGACCGGGGGCCTTTTCGTGCGCGGCATGCGACGCCGGTCCTCTTGGGTTGCCCACGGCCGGTACACCGGACGCTGCCACCGCACCGGCCGCGCCCAGTGTACGAGAAAGCCATGAGACTCGATGCTATGAGTTCATATATTTGCAGGTAGGCGATGCGCTGCTTTCGCTCAGGAAGCCGAGAAGGACGGCTAACTCGTACACTCGGCAACTCGACGCGTGGCTAGGGAGGGCGCGGCCTGAATGTTGCTTCAACATAATCGGACAGGCCGGCCGCACAATGAAACCCGAGAGACGATGGATCGCCCGTTCGGAAGGGGTCTTGTCATGAGAAAGTCGTTCTTCTCACAGCTTTTCGTCGTGTGCGGGGTTCTTCTCGCAGCAAGCGCCCTCGTTCTCCTCCCCGGGTGCTCGGGCACGAGCGAGGACGACACAGGAACCACCGAGGTGGTTCCTCATGTCCAGAAGAACGAGTCTGAGGATGATGACAGCTACGACTACGACTACGACTACGACGACGACTCCGACGACGGCTCCTCGTCGCTCGGCGGAACGACCACCACACTCGACGACGGAACTGTCATGACCTACGACGACGATGGGACCATCTATTACGAGAATCCCGACGGCTCACTTGAGGTCACGGACGGCTGGGGCAACGTTGTCAAGGACATCGACGGAGACGGCATGGTGGACTCCTACTCGATCGACGGCGGCGAGAGCTGGGGCTATCTGTAGCTCCGGTAATCAGGTCCACCGTCTATGGCAAGGAGCAAAACGTGTTGGCACTCATTCTGTTCGGGCTGTTCTGCATTTTCCTCCTCTGCACTAACCCGATACTCATCGTGGTCCTTGTTGTATTCGTGGTCGTTGGGATGATTCTGTCGGGCAACGGGGAGCGGGAGGAGCGCGAGAAGAGGGAGCGGGAAGAAGCCGAGCAGGCGCGTATCGACAAGGAGAACAAGCTTCTCGACTTCTATCTCCTCTGCAGACGAAAGGGTCTCAAGGACCCCATCGCCCATCCAGAAGAACATGACTCCCTCCTCATTATCGGAAAGAACTCCGATTTTGGGGACGATTTGCAGGTCTGCCTCGATGCGTATCAGAAAGGTGCCCAGATCCACCGACAGCGCGAGCATGAGCGCAGAGAACGCAGGAAGGAGCGTGCCGCTCAGAAGGAGCGCGACGAGGCTGCCGAGCAGAAGCATCTGGCTGATCTCGTCGGCAAGGACAAGTATCTGGGCACGGTCGAACAACAGCTCAAGGAGTACAACGCCGCTGCAAAGACCGGAGACTTCCTCCTGCAGGCCGCAAGTGCCGACCTCATGGCTCGGCCTCGAAAGGAGGACTGGGCCGTAGCCGGAGGTTTCGCCGATGCGATTGCAGGGCCAGGAGCGGCGCTAGCAACCGTATCCGAAATTCAGGCGAGAAATGCCCGTGCCGAGCAGGAGGCTGCCGAGAGGAGACAGAGGGCTCACGAGAACATGAAAACCGCTGTCTCCGTAAAGTGCGAAGCAGAGGCAAGATATAAGAAGCTCAAAACGCAACGAGACGCCGTCGCGAAAAAGATGGTCGACGATACAAACCCGGAGGAGAAGTTCCTGATGCTTGTTCCGCAGATACAGGACAAGAGCGTCACCGCATCAGGAAACATCAAGGTTAAGCTTACCGTCAAGCTAGAAGGAACACCGACGCTGTTCAACAAACCCGCGGTTCTCGACGGCTCTCTCAAGATCAGCGCTCTGCAGGACGGAAGGGAGATCGGAGCCGGATACTACTCCCCCACAGGCTTCGGAAAAACCGATCTCTCGAGAGTCGGATTTGGCAAAAGCCCCGCAAAGAATGTTCTCGTCCTCATTAATCCGCAGACGCCTCTTGACAAATCGCTTCCCTATGACCTGCACATTGAGCCATATCACCTCTGGGTCATAGAGAAGTGAGAGCGCGATGTGCCGTCACTCTCCCCTCCGCAAGCGCTCGCTCCATGAGCGACACGGCATGATCGGCAAGGTAGAGCGGGATATTGAGGAGGTCGCCGTCCATCGAGAGGTTGCGCATGGAGAGGCGCACGCGAAGCGGTGTGGCGTCGGCGTGCTTGCGTGCGTAGTAGCGCAGGCTCGGCGAGTCGACGGAGGTCCCTGACTTCACCTCAACGGGCACGATCGTATTACCCAGCTGGACGAGAAGGTCCACCTCATGGCGGGGCTTCTCGTTCGTCCAGTACCTCGGTGCCGCATCGAGCTGGGGAGTGAGCGCCTGAAACGCGTAGTTCTCGGCAAACGCCCCCTTGAACTCCGTGAACAGGCCGTCTGGAAGAGAGAACGCAGACGAGTCGAGCCTCGAGAGCCTCCGCAGCAGCCCGACATCCATGCAGTAGACCTTGAACGCGGACGCACTGTCATACGCGCTCAGCGGCAGCCCCCCACCGCTGTTCTGTCTGACGCGCATTACAAGCCCGGCGTCTGCCAGCCACTCCACGGCATCCTCGTACTCGCGAGCTCGGGCGCCGTCGCGCACGAGCCCCCACACGAACTTCTTGTTCTCGCGCGCGAGCTGGGCCGGCAGAGAGTGCCAGACAAACGAGAGCTTGGCGAACAGCGTCGCGCCCCCATGCTTGGCAAAGTCCCGCTCGTAGGAATCGAGAAGGTCGGAAAGCACCTTGTCCACCGCGCCCATGTCCATGAGCTCGGCCCATCTGAGCACCGCCTCGGGCATACCGCCGGTCGAGAAGTACTGGCGAAGTCGCTCCTCGAGCTGGTTTGCAAAGAGGTCCGGCAACGGCTCGAGAGTCTCGATCTGACGCACGTATGCGTCCAAGTTGCCCGACCCGACCGCGCGAAGAAACTCGGAGAACGTGAGCGGGTGCATGTCCATGAACTCGACCTTGCCCACTGGAAACGAGCCCCTGTCCCGCGCGAGCCTGACGCCGAGCAGTGAGCCCGCGCAGGCAACGTGGTACTCCGGCGCCTCCTCGTAGAAGTACTTGAGAGCGCCGATCGCTGCCGGGCAGTCCTGAATCTCGTCGAGAATCAGCAGCGTCTCCCCGGGATCGATGGGCTGGCCGGTCGCGAGGGCGAGACTCGCGACGATGCGCCTCGGATCATGCGAGACCTCAAAGAGCTGGGCGTACTCGCTCGGCGCTCCGGGCGCCACGTCCTCCAGCGTCACGTAGACGCAGTTGCGATAGCGCGTGCGCCCAAACTCCCTGAGCACCCAGGTCTTCCCAACCTGACGGGCTCCCTTGAGCATGAGCGGCTTGCGATGCGACGACGCCTCCCACGCGTCCAGCTGATGCAGGATGTCTCGCTCCATTGCAAACCTTCCTAAAATGTGTTTGTTCTCACATTCTATCCAAGTCAAATCGTGAATTAAATCACGTTTTCGGAAGTTCATTGAATGCTGAGGCCAAGCACCGTGTGCCAAGGGCCGGAGCACGATGTTGCATCAACAAATCCAGCGGAGCCCACCCCATACTTGAACCTGCTAAAGCCGCGAGACGATCGAGCGGCTCGCATATCCAGAACCGAGAAAGTCGAGGTGCAAATGGAAGCGCTATTACTCGTAATCTGCATCATTTACCTGGTAGCATCCATTGTCGCAATCAGCCTGATGATTGACGCCGGGAGGGCGAAGGGGTATCCCATGAGCAACACGGGCATCCTCTGGTTCGTTGGTATCTGCGCCCCCCTTGGACCCATCGTAGTGGGAATCTACATCAATGCTCTGCCCTACAAATTGACATCGGCAGGCAAATAGGGACGACACCAAGACAAGCCCGCTACCCCACCACGCCCTCGATTGCGACAAGCGTGGTCCCGCCGGCGAGCACGAGCTCGTCGGCGGGACGCAGCGGCACCGGCACGCCGGATTCCAGCCGCACGCGCTCATGGCTCGCGCCGTCGATGCGCTCCGTCCCGTTCTTGGAGCCCAGGTCCTCGACGAGCCAGCCGTCCTTCTCGTCATGCCAGACGCGGAGATGTCTTCCGGAGACGCCGAGGCCCACATCGGTGATGTCGCCGTCGCCCATCGCGAGCGCCCCTATCTCGACGCCATCGTTGGAGCTGGAAAGCCAATGAGGACCGCCTGCGACATAGCCGTCTTGGATGCGGATGAGACCGAGCCTGGTCTCTACCTCGGCACGCTCCCCCTCCACCGCCGGAACGGGGCTCGCCGTCGGCGTGGCGGCGCGGCGCCTCAAGGTATCGTTCACGTAGTCCATGGCGTAGGACACGGCCTCGCACGCGTCCGAGGAGCAGCCCGCCGCCACGAAGAGCACGAGCAGCGCCTCGGCGCGCTCGCCTGGGGTGAGCCCCTCTCCCTGAGACAGCCGATCAACGGCGTTGCGGTAGAGCGTGGCGTCCTGTCGGCACAGCTCTAGCGCGCGGTCCATGGCGCGCCCGCGCTCTCCGGCAAGCAGCGAGACCACCTTCTCGGCGGTCATCGCCTTGCCCCTCCGGGACTTCAGGCGGCCCAGGACACACGTCGCCGCACTCCCCCAGTCCCGGAAATAGCGCGGCGAGAGGGTGCCTGCGGGCGCATGGACCACGGAGTGGGAGAGCCAGGAGCGATCGCGGGCGAGGTCGCGCGGGCTCCTGCCGCTCGGCAGGGGACGCCTGGAGAGGACGATGTCCGCAAGCTCTCGATGCGTGATGCCGCCCGCCCTCTTGAACAGGTCGAACATCACCCCGCAGGGAGTGGGCTCGTCGGCGATCAGCAACTCCGGACACCTCCCAATCCGTTGGCATCAGCGTTCGTGCCGTATCATTTTACACGACGGGAAACGACACACCTCGCGCACGGCACCCTGACTGGTCGACGCACGATGAAAGCAGGAAACGGCAATGTCACGCACGCATCACAGAGGGCATAAGGGCGGCCGGTCAATCAGTCTCCCACCGCGAATGGTCGCCCTGGTCGCCACCTCGATCGTCCTTCTCGTCGCAAGCGTGGTCATCTATCTGACGGAGCTGCCAAACCTCGTGACTCCGCGGGCCCTCACGGAGCAGAATACCGCCGGGTCGGAGCTGGACGAAAACGAGACCGAGAACGGGCTCTCTGTGGATCAGGAGGAGACGGCCGAGAACGAGACGGATGAGAACGCTGCGTCCGAGAACGGCGACGAGAAGGACGACTCGGCGTCATCGGAAGCCTCTCCCGAAGAAGAAGCCTCGTCTCCCGAGGAAAACGACGGAGCCGACACGGACAGTCCCGAAGAGGAGGCCCCCACCCCTTCTACGCCCGAGAACCCCGGGATCACGGAGCCCAATGCGGCCGATGACATCTTCTCCTCTACCCCGAGCGCCGCAGAGGAGGAGGCCTTCAGGTCGTTCCTCTCGGGCAAGGCCTCCTCGATTCCGGGATACGCGAGCCAGGCGAGCGCCTGTGCGAGCTCTTTCGAGACGGATAGCGTGGGCGCGAGCCTTTCCGTCCGACAGTCTCATCGAGGCACGTGCGAAGCCCTCACCCAACAGCTCTTTTCCGAGTACATTGCCGTTCGCGACTACGTGCGATCCAACAACTCCCAGTATTGCGACGAGCAGGAGCGGCTGATTGGCTCGTATCGCTGCCTTATGAGTTATGTCGGCTGTTATCGCGACGCCTGGAACATCAACGTGAGCTACGACGACCCGAGCGGCCATGTTGGCGAGTTCTCGGGGCCGCTCTCCGCGAGCGAGGGTTATCTGTCTGAGTTCCACTCCTACTACGACGGGCTGGCGATATGAGCACGTCAGACGATTGCAAGCTTGCGGCTTCGGGCGCAGGCCCCTCTCGAATCATGAGAGTCGAGGAACTCGAGGCGCCGTTCACCCTCGCGGAGTCCGAGCGCGATGCCTATTTCAGACGCTTCTCGACACTGTTCGTCGACGAGCATCGGAGCCGTCGCGGGGGCCTTGGCAGGGTGTATCACGCGACGAACGTGCTCGGTGAACAGCTTGCCATCAAGAAGCTGCTTCTGCCGGAGGGTAACGAGGGTGGCCCCGATGAGGAGTCGCTGCGCGCCGCATTCCGGCGTGAGTTCGAGAGCCATCGCGTGCTCTCCGCCCTCCGAGGCTTCCCGCGCCTCTTTGGATTTGGGTCAAACGAGGGTGTCCCCGTCATAGTCATGGAGTGGATCGAGGGGATGACGCTCGCGGAAGCACGCCGCGACCTGGCGGTCGATGACGAGGGGCGCGTCTCCCCTCTCACCGTCGCGCGCGTGGGAAGGGACCTCTTCGAGCTTGTCTCGAGGCTCTCCCTTGTGGGCGAGGGTCTCGTGCACCGCGACATCTCGCCGGCAAACGTCATCATCAGGACGACGCATCGCACTCTCGAGGCTCAGAGGGCAGAGGGAACGTTTGACCTCTGTCTCGTCGACTTTGGATCAGCGGAGCCCGTTTCTATGACGGACGGTTCGTTCACCGCGACAAACGGTACGCTGCGACACGCGACCGTCGACTACGCGCCGCCGGAGATGCTGAGCGACGACATTCCATCCGTCGGGCGCCGGCGCCACTCCCCCGCAGTGGACGTCTATGCCGTGGGAAGCGTTCTGTGTCATCTCATCGGCGGCCGCCCGCCGTTTCCCGGCGCGACTCGAACAGCCTCTCCCTACCGTCTCAAGACCGAGAACGAGCCCGAGAGGCCTATCCCGGCACATGTTGCGGCAGGCGACCTCGCCGCAGTTCTCTCGCGCGAGGGCGAGGCGTCCGTCATCGTTGCCCCGATTGCGCTCGAGCGGGACCTCTCCCCTCGCAACGTCGAACTCAGGCGAGCGCTGGCGCTCGCAGACGAGCAGATCGTGGATGCCATCATGGCATGCCTTGCCTCAGACCAGAAACGGCGCCCCGCACCGACCGTCATGCGCGACGAGCTCGACGGGCTCGCGTCTCGCTACGGCGAGAACGTGCGTCGTGCCTTGAGCGGCGATTCTCTCACCCCCTGCATGACAGGCACCTCGTGGCTTGCCGTGGAATCCCCGCTTTCCGCACGGCGTGTGCTGCGCCGAGGGGGACGGATCGTCGGCATGCTTGTATGGACCGTGACCTCCTTGATGACGGCATTGCTTGTCGGAGAGGGAGACCTGACGCGGGCTGCGCTCGTCGGGGTCCTGCTCATGACTCCCGCGCTTCTCGCCCTCCTCGCGCGGTGGCGCGACACCTCTACTGGATCCGGTTTCGTTCGAGGAAGTGCGGCGCTTCTCTTCTCGTCCGCCGCAAGTGCGCTCGCGCTCTGGCGCCTGTTCGGGCTCGGCGATCGGCTGTCCGGCACACTCGCCGCCGAGCTCCTCTGTGCAAGCGCAATGTGGCTGCCATTGGTGACGGATTATGTGTGTGCCTGCGTCCCTGGCGTCATCCGCGAGAGGCGTCGCAGGCTCCCGGAAGGGACGGGCCTCGCTCCCAGATGAGGCCCGTGGAAAGCAGCGCGCCGCCTGCTCTGAGGGGGTGAGCAGGCGGCGCCAAGGTGTGCCGTTGGCGCCGGGGAGAGGGACCGTCGTCTCGGGCAGGGTTAAACGCGTTGTGCCGCGATCTGAGTCGCCTTCTTCTCGGCACGTTTGTTAGTATAGACAAACTTACGGATAATCCCACCCCTGCGGTGGGATTCATGGGTTCTCCATAAGTTAGACTAGGTTTACTATTTTCATCCCAGGGCGACGTCGAGGACCATCATCACAACGAAGCCCGCGATGAAGCCGAGCGTCCCCACATTGGAGTGCTCGCCGAGGTGCGCCTCGGGGATGAGCTCCTCCACCACGACGTAGATCATCGCACCCGCGGCGAAGGCCAGAAGCCACGGCATGTACGGAGAGATCCACCCGCTCGCGAGCACCACCGCCACGCCAAAGATCGGCTCCACGATGCCCGAGAGGCTGCCCGCAAGAAAGGCGCGCCCGCGGCTCATGCCCTCGCGGGCGAGCGGCAGCGAGATGGCCGCGCCCTCCGGGAAGTTCTGCAAGCCGATGCCCATCGCGAGCGCCACGGCCATGCCAAGGTAGGCCTCCCCCGCCGCGCCCGCGGACTGCGCGGCCATCGCAAAGAGCAGGCCCACCGACATGCCCTCGGGGACGTTGTGCAGCGTCACCGCGGAGACGAGCAGCGTCGTGCGCTTCCAGCTCGACGGCACGCCCTCGGGCTCCTCGGCGCCCGCGTGCAGATGCGGCAGGAACGTGTCGAGCGCCATGAGGAAGGCCACGCCCAGGACAAAGCCCCCCGCAGCGGGCACCCAGCCCGGCACGCCCTGTTCCGCGGCCTGTTCGATGGCCGGGTTGAGCAGTGACCACACGCTCGCCGCCACCATCACGCCCGCGGCAAAGCCGAGGAAGATGTGGTGCATGAGCTTGCGCTCGGACCGGAAGAAGAACACCACCGCCGAGCCCGCCGTGGTCATGAGCCAGGTGAAGCCGCAGCCGAGCGCGGCCCAGACGAGCGCCCGGGGGATGCCTTCGAGCATGAGGGGCCTCCTTTTCCCTTCTCGCGCCGCGGGCGCGCCCGCGGCGTACTGCCTGACAGGTTAGCAGAGCGCCGCCTCGATGACGCCGACCCTTACCTGCAGGAACACGCGCGGCAAGCCTCGCCCGCACAAGGGTCGCCCGCAGGGCGGCCCTGCGGGCGACAGGTCGCCTCGGAATCGCCCCCCCGTCGCGCGCCACGCGCCGGGGGAGCAGCCAAACTCCCGCTCGAAGGCCACGACAAAGCTCGAGACGCGCGGGTACCCCACCGCCCGCGCGACCTCGGCCACGCAGGCGGACGGCACCTCGAGCAGCCGCGCGGCCCGCTCCATGCGGACGCGCCGCACGAAGGCACCGAGCGCCTCGCCCGTCTCCGCCCTGAACGCGGCGCAGAGCCGCGACCGGCTCGTGAGCAGGTCGCGCGCGAGCGCGTCGAGCGTCAGGCGCTCGCCGAGGTGCCGCAGCACGTGGCGGCGCGCCGCGCGGACGAGCCGAGCCTGCTCGAGCGTGCCCTCCGCGGCCTCCGCGCGCTCGCGTTCCTCCTGCCAGGCGAGGGTCACATCGACCACGCGCGCCACGCGTCGCGCGAGCGCGCCCCCGTCAAGGAGCGCCCCGCCAAAGAGCGGCGTCGCCCCGCGCAGAAGGCCGTCGAGCGCGCGGGCCACGTCGCCCTCGCAGGTCTCCCCCGCCCCCTCGACAAGCTCGCGCGCCACACGACGCCGCGCGCCCTCAAGTCGGGAGAGCCAGTCGGGCAGCAGCGACACCGAGACCGCGTTCTGCACCGACCCGGCGCGCAGCAGGTACGTCCGGTCGCAGCACCCCTGTCCGAAGACGGCGACGCCCCCGGCGGCGCCGGGCGGGCGCGACACCGGGCACAGCCCCAGGCTGTCCCGCAAGACCGAGGTGGCCGCCCTGGTGGCGCCGCCCGCCCTCGAGCGGGGCCTCTCGCCGCGCGACGACGCGCTGCGCCGGGCCCTGACGCAGGTGGACGAGCGGGTCGCCGACGCCCTCATGGCCTGTCTCGCCGTCGACCAGGACCTGCGCCCCGCGCCCGAGGCGATGCGGGACGAGCTGGACGCCCTCGCGGAGCGCTACGCCGACGACGTGCGCCACGCACTGGCCGGCGAGCCGCTCACCCCCGTCCCAAGCGAGGCACGCGTGACACGCGGGCGGGCGAGAAGGACGGCGCGGGCGCTTGCGTGGGCCGCGTGCCTGGCCGCGGCGGCGAGCGTTGCGGCGCTCAGCGCGTGGCTCACCGGGACCGCCACGGACGGTTCCTGGGTTCCCGCCGCCCTGCTCGTCGCGCGCGCCGCCCTGGCCGTGCTCGCCCGCGTGGTCGCCGGCGGCGCGGGCGCGCGGGGGCTCGTGGGCGGGGGCGTCACGCTGCTCGCCGCCGCGCCCGCCTGCGGCGGGGCGCTCTGGGCCCTGGTCGGGGACGCCCCGGCGTGGCGCGTCCTTCTCGCCGGCCTGCTCGTGTGCGCGAGCCTCACGTGGCTCGCGCTCGTGGCCGACTACGCGTGCGCGCGAGGCGCGGCCCGCACACCGCGTCGGCATCGCCAGCTGCCGTGAGGGGGCGGCAGGAGGCGCGCGGGACGGGGCTTGGACGCGCGGAGCGACCGGTTACGTACACTCCTGGCGGTTACGTACGCTGTTGCGACTCTGATGTCTTCTCGACAAGCCCTTGACCTGGGGTTTAGCGAGAAGGGCAGCGATATCAAAGTCGCAATGGCGTACGTAACCGCCGGGGGTGTACGTAACCACGGCGTCGGCCGTCGCGGTGCTCAGCGCCCGAACTGCCGCTGCCAGCCGGCCGGCGGCACGGGCGTCGTCTCGCGGAGGGTCCCCGCGCCGGGGACGTCGGCCGCGAGCATGCCGTGGGCGACGTCGAACAGCGCGTCGGCGAGGCTCGCGCGATACACCGCCGCACGCGCGCCGAGGCGCTCCAACGCGTTAGCCGGCGCGTCCCGGAGGGCGTCGCGCACCTCCTGGAACAGCATCAGGCGCTTTGCCTTCAGGCTCTGCACGTGGCTGGGATGACGCGCGTTGGAGGCGAGAAACACCGCCGACTCGAGGAAGCTGACGGGGCTCTCGGAGAGCCACACGCCCGCCGTGCTCGTCACGTAGCCGCGGATCCCACCGAAGAAGAACCGGTCGAGCAGCCAGAACTCGCCCAGGTCGCGCGCGAGCCGCTCGAACTTGTCGGGGACGTCGTGGGCGTTCTCCCACACCCCGACCCAGCGGTCGAGGTAGCGGCCGCTGACGCGCGGGGTCGCGGGGGGATTAATCTCCTTGAGCCGCACGAACCCCAGGTGGCCGTCCCTCATAATCTCTGCCATGCGCGTCACGCCTCCGTCGTCGGGCGCCGAATGAGCCGTCACCATCATAGAGCTGTCGGCGCCCGCGCGCCCGTGGGAGGGGGTAGGTTCAAGAGGGGACAGACCTCTTAGGGACTGTCCCCTTTTGGATCAGCCCAGGGCGACGTCGAGCACCATCATCACCACGAAGCCGCCGATGAAGCCGAGGGTGCCCACGTTGGAGTGCTCGCCGAGGTGCGCCTCGGGGATGAGCTCCTCGACCACCACGTAGATCATCGCGCCGGCCGCGAAGGCCAGGAGCCACGGCATGAACGGCGCGATCCACCCGCTGGCGAGCACCACGGCCACGCCGAAGACCGGCTCGACGATGCCCGAGAGGCTGCCCGCCGCGAAGGCTCGCCGCCGGCTCATGCCCTCGCGCGCGAGCGGCAGCGAGATGGCGGCCCCCTCGGGGAAGTTCTGCAGGCCGATGCCCACCGCCAGCGCCACGGCCATGCCGAGGTAGGCGTCGCCGGCCGCGCCCGCCGTCTGGGCCGCCATGGCAAAGAGCAGCCCCACCGACATCCCCTCCGGGATGTTGTGCAGCGTCACGGCCGAGACCAGCAGCGTCGTGCGCTTCCAGCCCGTGGGCAGGCCCTCCGGCTGGTCCGCGTCGGCGTGCAGGTGCGGCAGGAGCGTGTCGAGCGCCATGAGGAAGGCCACGCCCAGGAGGAAGCCGCCCGCGGCGGGCAGCCAGCCGGGCACGCCCTGCCCCTCGGCCTGCTCGATGGCCGGGTTGAGCAGCGACCACACGCTCGCCGCCACCATGACGCCCGCGGCGAACCCCAGGAAGATGTGGTGCATGAGGCGGCGCTCGCCGCGGAAGAGGAACACCACCGCCGAGCCGGCCGTGGTCATGAGCCAGGTGAAGCCGCAGCCGAGCGCGGCCCACGCCAGCGCCTGCGGGATGTTGTCGATCATGGGCGTGCCTCCCAGCCGGAACTTCTCGCCACTATATCGGGCCCCAACGTCGAGTGTGCAGCAATCGAGAAAAACGGCCCGCCGCAGCACCGTTTTTCTCGATTGCTGCACACTCAGCGCAAATGCCCGCGCCACACGCTCGGCGAGCAGCCGAACGCGCGCTCGAACGCCACCGTGAAGCTCGAGGTCCGCGGATACCCCACGGCCCGCGCGACGTCGGCGACGCTCACCGAGGCCACCTCGAGCAGCGCGAGCGCGCGCTCCATCCGGGCGCGCGTCACGTAGGACCCCAGGCTCTCGCCGGTCTCGGCCCTGAACGCCGCGCACAGGCGCGAGCGACTCGTGAGCAGGTCGCGCGCCAGGCCGTCCAGCGTGAGCGGGTCGCCGAGGTGGCGGGCCACGCACAGGCGCGCCGCGCGCACGAGCCGTGCCTGGACGAGCGTTCCCGCCGCGGCCTCGGCTCGCTCGCGCTCCTCGTGCCAGGCGAGCGCGACGCCCGTCGCCCGGCCGACCAGGCCCATGACCGAGCGCCCGTCGACGAGCGAGCCGCCGAAGAGCGGTGTCGCGGCGCGCAGGACCTGGTTGAGCGTGCCCGCCACCTCGTCGGGCACGGTCTCCCCCACCCCCTCGACGAGCTCGCGCGCCGAGACGCGATGGGCGTCCCCCAGCTGCGCGAGCCATCCCGGCAGCAGCGTCATCGAGACCGCGTCCTGCACCGACCCCGCCCGCAGCGGATAGGAGCGCGTGGAGCGGTCCTGCCCGAAGACCGCCACGCCGCCCCCGCTCCGGCGCGGTGCCACGGGACAGAGCGCCAGACTGTCACGCGAGAGGGTCGCAATGCACAGCCCCACCAGTCCGCTCTCCGAGAAGGGCAGGTCACGCAGGACGCGCAGCCGGTGCGAGGTGACCACGCCCACGCCCGGCAGCGGGTACACGCACACGGCTCCCTCCGCGCGCTCGTTTCTGACCTCGCCCACGAGCGCCGCGCCGCACGCGCGCAGCTCCATGCCGAACTGCTCCACCTGCGGCATGTAGAGCTCGGCGAGGTCTCCCGGCTTTCGAATTCGTCCCAATCTCGCTCCAAAGCACGCCGCCTCACTACCGTACAGAGTAAGTTAGTCGATGCTAACAAACAAGCGAGAAGACCCGAGGAGGCATCAATGTCAAAATCAAAACAGCCAGGGCCCATCGGTCGGCTCCTGGCGTTCGCGGGGCCCCGGCGCGCGCTCACCTACGTGGGCTGCGCGCTCTCGGCCGTCTCCATGATCGTGAGCTTCGGGCCCTACGTGTGCATCTGGTTCGCCGCGCGCGACCTCATCGCCGTGGCGCCCGACTGGGGCGCGGCAACGGGGATCGCCGTCTACGGGTGGTGGGCGCTCGGCTTTGCCGTGGCGTCTATCGCCCTCTACTTCGTGGGCCTCATGTGCACACACCTCGCGGCCTTCCGCTGCGCCTCGAACATGCGCAAGCGCGCCACGGAGCACCTCATGCACACGAGCCTGGGCTACTTCGACACGCACGCCTCGGGCGCCCTGCGCCGCGTGGTGGACGGGTGCGCCCTCGAGACCGAGGGGCTTCTCGCCCACAAGCTTCCGGACACGGCGGGCTCGGTGGCCATGATCTTGGGCATGCTCGTGCTCTTCTTCGTCTTCGACTGGCGTCTGGGCGCCGTCTGCCTCGTCCCGGTCGCCGCGAGCCTCGCCTGCATGTTCTACATGATGGGCGGTCGCGGCATGGACTTCATGACGCGCTACATGGAGTCGCTCGTGAAGATGAACAAGACCGGCACCGAGTACGTGCGCGGCATCCCCGTGGTCAAGGTGTTCCAGCAGACGGTCCACTCCTTCCGCGCCTTCTCCGACGCCATCGAGGAGTTCACGGAGCTCGCTCAGGACTACGCCGTGAAGTGGTGCCAGACGCCGCAGGCACTCTCGCTCACCGTCATCGGCGCGGCGGCGGCCTTCCTCGTGCCCGTGGCGGTGCTTCTCGCCCCCGGGGAGGCAGACCTCGCCCACTTCGCCGCCAACTTCGGCTTCTACGCGATCTTCTCGGCGGTGATTCCCACCGCCATGACGCGCGTGATGTTCATGTCCGAGGCATTCCAGTCCGCGGCGGACGCTGTGAGCCGCGTGGAGGAGGTGCTGGCCGCGCCCGTGATCGAGACGCCCGCCGAGCCGCGCACGCCGGCGGACAACTCCGTCCGCTTCGAGGACGTGTCGTTCGCCTACGAGGGCACGGAGGCCCCGGCGCTCGACCACGTTTCCTTCGAGGTGCCGGCGGGTGCCACGGTGGCGCTCGTGGGGCCCTCCGGAGGCGGCAAGACCACCGCGGCGAGCCTTGTGCCGCGCTTCTGGGACGCGAGATCCGGCCGCGTGCTCGTGGGCGGCGTGGACGTGCGCCAGATGGACCCCGCCGACCTCATGGGCCGCGTGGCCTTCGTGTTCCAGGCAAACCGGCTCTTCTCGCAGTCGATACTCGAGAACGTGCGGGCGGCGCGCCCCGATGCCACGCGCGACGAGGTCATGGCCGCGCTCGAGGCGGCGCAGTGCGCAGACGTCATCGCCAAGCTGCCCCAGGGCGTGGACACCGTCTATGGCGCGGCGGGTGCCCACCTCTCCGGCGGCGAGGTGCAGCGGCTCATGCTGGCACGCGCGATTCTCAAGGACGCCCCGATCGTGGTACTCGACGAGGCGACCGCCTTCGCCGACCCCGAGAACGAGGTCAAGATCCAGGCGGCATTCAGGCGCCTCGCGCGCAGCAGGGACGGCGCGCCGCGCACCGTGCTCATGGTGGCGCACCGGCTCTCGACCGTCCGCAACGCCGACAGGATTGTGGTGCTCGACGGCGGGCGCGTGGCGGAGCAGGGCACGCACGCGGAGCTCCTCGCCGCAGGCGGGCTCTACGCACGCATGTGGGCCGACTACGAGCAGGCCGTGAGCTGGCGCATCTCGAGCGGGCCGACAGACCGGGCCAGCTCGTCCGCCACGCCCGCCGCCACCCCGTCGAACGACGGGGACGCGGCTAGCCAGCCCACCACAACCGTCACGCCGGAGGCGATGTAGATGTCGATCAAGGAGAAGTACGCCCTGACGGACGAGGGCGTGAGGAACGTGCGCCTCGGCGCGGTGTGGACCACGGTCGCCAACCTCGTGGTCTTTGCGAGCGTGGGGTTCGTCTACCTCATCATGAGCGCGCTCGTGGCACGCCTCACGGGAGAGAGCGTCACGCTGGGACCCTTGGGCGAGCTGGGGTTTGACCCGTTATCCGTGCCCGTCGCCGGCTGGGTGATCGCAATCGTGGCCTACCTCGCCGTCCTCTTCGTGTGCGAGCGCCTCGCGTACTACTACCAGTACGGCGTCATCTACAAGGAGAGCGGTCGGCAGCGCATCGCCCTCGCCGAGCGCCTGCGGAGGCTCCCCCTCTCGTTCTTCGGCAGGCGCGACCTCGCCGACCTCACCGAGACGCTCATGGGCGACGTCAAGACCACAGAGCACGCCTACAGCCACGTGCTGCCCGAGCTCTACGGCGCCTACGCCACCATGGCGATCGCCTTCGTGTGCCTGCTCGCCTTCGACTGGCGGCTGGCGGTGGCGTCCATGTGGTCGGGGCCGGTGGCGCTGCTCATGCTCTTCGGCGTGCGCTCGAGGCTCCAGCCGCTCATGCACAGGACGCGCATGGCAGGCCTCAGGACCTCCGAGTACGTCCAGGAGGCGCTCGAGTGCGTGCGCGAGGTGCGCGCCACCAACCAAGAAGAACGCTACCTCCAGCATATCTACGACAGCGTGGACGCGGCGGAGCGCACCGCCGTCCGCGGCGAGATTGCGACCGGCATCTGCGTGAACGGCGCCCAGATCGTGCTGCGCCTGGGCTTTGCGACGACGCTGCTCGTCGGCTCCGCTCTCATCGCCGAGGGAACCTGCGACTTTCTCACCCTCTTCTGCTTCCTCCTGGTGGTGAGTCGCATCTACGCGCCGTTCGACCAGGCGCTCATGCTCATCGCCGAGCTCTTCTCGGCACGCACCGCGGCGGGCCGCATGAGGAGCTTCTTCGAGGAGCCGCTGGCGGAGGGCGGAGCCGAGTACGCGCCCGCCGGGCACGACGTGGTCTTCGAGCACGTGGGCTTCTCCTATGAGAAGGACGGCGAGAAGGTCCTGGAGGACGTGAGCTTCACGGCGCGCGAGGGCGAGGTCACCGCCCTCGTGGGGCCGTCGGGCTCTGGCAAGTCCACCTGCGCTCGTCTGGCGGCACGGCTCTGGGACGCCTCCTCCGGCAGGGTCACGGTGGGCGGCGTGGACGTCTCGACCGTGGACCCCGAGGTGCTTCTCGCCGACTTCTCCGTGGTGTTCCAGGACGTGACGCTCTTCGACGACACCGTGATGGAGAACATCCGCCTGGGCAGGCGCGGCGCCACCGACGAGGAGGTGCTCGCCGCGGCGCGCGCGGCCAACTGCGACGAGTTCGTGAGCCGCATGCCACAGGGCTACGCCACGATGATCGGCGAGAACGGCGCATGTCTCTCCGGCGGCGAGCGTCAGCGCATCTCGATCGCTCGTGCCCTGCTCAAGGGCGCGCCGATCGTGCTGCTCGACGAGGCGACGGCCTCGCTCGACGTGGAGAGCGAGACGGAGGTGCAGGGGGCGCTCTCGCGGCTCCTGGCAGGCAAGACGGTCATCGTGATCGCCCACCGCATGCGCACCGTGCAGGCGGCCGACCACGTCGTGGTGCTCGACGGTGGTCACGTGGTCGAGCAGGGCACGCCGGAGGAGCTGCTCGCAGTGGGCGGCCTCTTCGCCCGCATGGTGCGCCTGCAGACCGAGAGCGCCAACTGGGCGCTGTGACCTAAAAGGGACCTAAAAGGGGACAGTCCCCTTTTAGGTCATCGACAACATGTTAGATGTGGTTTACTCTATGCTCACTAGAGTTAGTTTTAGCTAACTATTGGAGGCGCATGGGTAAGGGGATGGACATCTGTCTTGCCGTTGACGCCAGCGACGCCTCGCCTCAGGAGCATCTTGAGGCGAGGTTCGTGCGCTACCTCGTCTGTCAGGCGGGCATCGTGCTCGCAGGACGCAAGCCGGCCGCAGTCTTTGGCTTCCGGATGCCGCCCAACGAGGCCGCGCGTCCGACGTCCATGTGCCGCCTTCTTGTAAAGACCCTCATAGGGACCTACGCGTGGCACCTTCGGCGCTTCGGCGTGCGCGTTTCCCTGCTGGGGTGGCAAGAAGGGCGAGCAATGCTGCTCGTCTGGCGCCCGCGCCGCATCCGGTCCCTCCTCTCCGACGCAGGGGCGCACGCGTTTCTCGCCAAGAACCGCCTCCCCTCTCGCAGCGGGGTGCTCATGGGAGAGCTCCGGCGCCGCCTGCGCGCCTACTACGGCAACAGGGCCCCCTTTCCTCACGAAATCGGCTTTGTCCTTGGCTATCCCATTGAGGACGTCGACGGCTTCATGTCGAACGGGGGCCAGGGGGCGCGGGCGTGCGGACGCTGGAAGGTCTACGGAGACGTGGACGAGGCGCTGCGGCGCTTCAAGGAGCTCGAGCGCGAGGAGCTCAGGATCAAGAGGCTCTACTCCGAGGGAACGCCCCTACGAGGGCTTCTCCGGATGGGAACGGCATAAAGGGGCGACAGGGTCCGCACGAAGAAGGGAGAACCCATGAGCAAGAGCGTCGCGATCGTGTACTGGACGGGAACGGGCAACACCGAGGAGATGGCCCACGCGCTCGAGTCGGGCGTCGTCGCGGCGGGGGCCGAGGCCCGCGTCGTGCCCGTCGCGGACTTCTCGGCAGATGACGTACCCAACTATGGCGCATTCGCCTTTGGCTGCCCCGCCATGGGTGCCGAGGAGCTGGAGTCCGACGAGTTCGAGCCCGTCTGGGAGGCATGCCGCGACGCGCTGGGCGACAAGCCCGTGGTGCTGTTCGGCAGCTACGGCTGGGGCACCGGCGAGTGGATGGAGACCTGGCGGGCAGACGCGGAAGGAGCGGGCGTGAACGTGGTCTGCACCGTAATCGCCAACGAGGCCCCCGATGACGATGCCGTCGCCGAGCTCGAGGCGGCCGCAAGGAGCCTCGTCGAGGCGTAGTGGCTCAAGCTGAGGCCCCGGAGCCGAGTGGACTCCGGGGCCATCTGACGCCCGCGATGGATGGGAGGCGCCATGCCGACAACGCTTGCTCTTCTCGCCCTGGGACTCCTGGGCTCGCTTCTCATGTTTGCCGGGGACATGCTGCTCTACTTCACGCCCGGCGCCTATGACATGGACGGCACGCTCAGGCCGTACATGCGCATCATGCGCGACGTACCTGCCGGCCGCGTGCGAGCTGGAGGCGCACTCGGACCGGTCGCGGCGTTCCTGTACGTGCTCGGATTTGCCGGGCTCTCGCTCGTCGCGCGCGGCGACCTCTCCTGGCTCGTCTGGCTGGCCGCGGCGCTGCTCGCCCTTGCCCTCATCTGCGGCGGCGCCTATCACGCCCAGTACGTCTATCTCTCCGTCATCGCCAAGACAGGGCGAGAAGAACTGTATGACGAAGTCGCAGGCAACATCATGTTTGTCATGCGGTTTGCCACCGTGCCCATGTACCTGGGCTTTGTTGTGCTCGGCGTTGCCATAGTGCTGGGGCAGACGGTTTTTCCCGCGTGGTTTGTCGTCCTCACACCACTGGTGACGAGCTTTCTCGGCCTCGTGTGGATGCGCGTGCCGCAGCCGGCGCGCTGCGTCCTCTTTGGCGGGTGGAGCAACCTCGTCTTCACGATCATGTTCGCCGCGATGCTCGTCTGCAAGCTCGCTGGGTAACGCGCAAAAGGGATGTCCCTTTTGCGCATACGGGACAGTCCCCATTTGACCCCTTGCGGAAATCACGCCGACCATTCCTCAAATGTGAGCTACAGTTGACTTGAAACTGTTCACCAAGGCGTACTTTTGTGCGCGACGGAGGGAGTTCGACATGAGTGCTCTAGGTTTTCTCAAGGGAACGCACGGCCTGCTTTTGGGCGCGGGGGTGTTGATCGGGTCGGTCGGCGGCAAGGTGCTCACGAGCGACGCGGCCAAGCGCCTCTACGTCGAGGCCGTCGCGGCGGGCCTGCGCGCCAAGCGCGCCTGCGAGGATGCCATCGAGCGCACCCGCGCCGAGATGGATGACATCGTCGCCGAGGCCACGTACCTTAACGAGACCGTCTACGACACCGAGGATGACGAGGACCAGGAAACGTCCAAAGCAACCGACGCAGCCGAGCCCGTCGAGCCCGCTCCCGCTGAGGCGTAGGCGCGACCGTGCGATACGCCATCGAACATGAGGTGCCGGGGCGAGTGCGCCTGACGCTCATCGAGCGTCTTGTCGCATCCGACGTCGTCGCTCTCGAGACGACGCTCTCCTCTTGGGCGGGCGTCGAGCGCGTGCGCGCCTATCCTCGCATCCGCTCGGTTGCCGTCTGGTATCGCGACGCTCCCGCAAGGACGGCCCTGTTTGATCGACTGGATGCGCTCGCACTCCCCCAGCTCGAAAAGACGAGCGTCCAGACGCCTGCGGCGCTCGTGCCCGTGGGCGCGCCCGTTGCGCGCAGCATCGTCCGCCTCGTGGGCAACCACCTGATCCGCCGCTGGCTCCTCCCTCCCGCGCTGCGCGCGGTATGGGCCGGGCTTCACTACCTCGGGTTCCTGCGCGCCGGCCTCGCCTCGCTCAGGCGCGGGCGTCTCGACGTGCCGGTGCTCGACGCCTCGGCCATCGGCCTCTCGTTTGCCAAGCGCGACCCAAAGACCGCGGCAAGCACCATGTTCTTGCTCGATCTGGGCGAGGCTCTCGAGGACGCCACCCGCACGCGCTCCGAGCACGAGCTCATCAGCTCTCTCATGGCCATCCCCCAAAGCGCGCGTCGCCTCGAGGACGGCGAGGAGGTCACCGTGCCCGCCCAGAGCCTCCGCACGGGCGACCTCGTCGTGGCGCGCACCGGTATGCCCGTGTGCGTCGACGGCGTGGTGGTGCGCGGGGAGGCCATGGTCAATCAGGCGGCGCTCACCGGCGAGCCGCTCGCCGTGGAGCGCATGGCCGGCGACGACGTCTTTGCCGGCACCGCGGTAGAAGAGGGCGAGATCGTCATCCGCGTGGGCGCCGAGCCCGCCTCGACCAAGCTCCGCTCCATCGTGAGCCTCGTCGAGGCAACAGAGCAGCTCAAAAGCGAGATCCAGACGCGCCGCGAGCACCTCGCGGACCGCTTCGTGCCGTGGAACTTCCTGCTTGCAGGGCTTGTGGCGGCGACCACGAAAAGCCTTGCCAAGACATCGGCCGCCCTCATGGTCGACTACTCCTGCGCCCTCAGGCTCACGTCGTCCATCAGCGTGCTCGCCGCCATGAGCCAGAGCGCGCACGAGGGCATGGCCGTCAAGGGTGCCAAGCATTTCGAGGCCATCGCCGCCGCCGACACCATCGTGTTCGATAAGACGGGAACGCTCACCGAGGCGACGCCCCGGGTCGCGCGCGTGCTCGCCCTCGTGCCCGATTGGACCGAGGACGAGGTGCTGCGCACCTCGGCCTGCCTGGAGGAGCATTTCCCGCATCCCGTGGCGCGCGCCGTGGTGGCGGCCGCCGCCGCGCGCGGCCTCGAGCATCGCGAACGCCATGCCGAGGTCGCCTATATCGTGGCGCACGGCATCGCATCGGCGCTCGATGGCAAGCGCATCGTCATCGGTAGTCGCCACTTCGTGATGGAGGACGAGCACGTCGAAGTCGCCCCCGAGGCAGAGGCGCGCATCAACGGCGACCTCGAAGGCCTCTCACCGCTCTACCTCGCCCAAGACGGAAAGCTGGTGGGCGTGCTCGGCATCGAAGATCCCTTAAAGGCAGGAGTGCCCGAGGCAATTGCGGCACTTCGCTCGCAGGGCATCGGCCACATCATCATGCTCACCGGCGATAACGAGCGCACCGCCGCACGCATCGCCGCCGAGGCGGGCATCACCGAGTACCGGGCTGACCTGCTCCCCGAGGACAAGCATGCCTACGTGGAGGCGCTCGTGGCTCGCGGGCAACGCGTCGTCATGGTGGGTGACGGCGTTAACGACGCGCCGGCGCTCTCCGCCGCTGATGTGGGCATCGCCATGGGCACGGGCACCGCCATCGCGCAGGAGGTCGCCGACGTCACGCTCGCCGCGGGCGGGCTCGACGCCATCGTGCGCCTGCACGCGCTCAGTCGCTCCCTCATGGGGCGCCTCGACCGCTCGTTCACCGCGGTTATGGGCATCAACTCGGCGCTTCTCGCTGCGGGAATCGTCGGCATCATCCGACCCCAGACCTCGGCGCTCCTGCACAACGGCACCACCATCGCGCTGGCCGCAGAAAGCGCTCGACGTCTCTAGGAAGCATCAATCGGTCCGCTGTGAGGCTTGTCGTTGGGAAGTGGAGACATGGAACGGTTCACCGTCGAGCAAGACGTCTTCTTCGGATTCCTCCACTTGCCGGAGCGGCACGTCGAAGCGTACTCCGGCAAGGCGCTCATCGTGCTCGGCGGCAGCGAGGGCAACGAGAACATCCCGCGCAACCTCGGTGCGCGTTTCGCACGGGAGGGCATCGCGGCGCTCGGCCTGTGCTACTGGAACGTGCCGGGACTCCCCGATGAGCTCATCGAGGTGCCGATCGAGCCAATCGAACGTGCCGTCGCCTATCTCCGGCAGCGTGGCTTTGACCGCGTGGGGATCTACGGCATCTCCAAGGGCGGCGAGCTGGCGCTTCTCGCCGCCTCGCTCATGCCTCAGATCACCTGCGTCGTCGCCATCTCCCCGCTCGCCTGCGCCATGCCGGGCATCACCGGCAACAAAAGCCTTGCCGGCAAGGGTCTGAGCGACCGCTCGAGCTGGACCTGGCGCGGCGAGCCCGTGCCCTGCGCGCGGGGCGGCGGGAGGCTCCCCTACCTCGGCATCATCCGCCGTATCGTCACCGAGCGCCAGCTCGACATGCGCTTCGTCTACGAGCGGATCGTCGAGCGCGCGCCCAAGGAGGCCTGGATTGCCGTGGAGCGCATCAACGGGCCCGTCCTTCTCGCCTGCCCCTCGCATGACGCCATGTGGCCGAGCGACGAGGCCTGTCGGATCGTCGAGCAGTGCCTCGCCAAGCACGCCCATCCCTTCGAGATCACGCGACGCTCCTACGAGTACGCGAGCCACATCCTCGTGCCCATGGAGATACCCTCGCTCAAGCTCTTCCGCGTCGAGCGCGCCCACCCCGAAGCATGCCGGCAAAGCGCGAGGACGCCTTCACCCAGACGCTCGCGTTTCTCGCCCGGTGGTAACGGATGCTTCTACAGCGACGCCTCGTAAGCGTCAATCATCAAGCTCGCCGCTAGGCCGAATACCGCCCCTAGCAGCCTTACCGAACGCGCGGCTTCCATCCCAGTAGAAGCGCGGAGTTGACGATAACGAGCACCGACCCCGCATTGTGCACGAGCGCCCCCACCACGGGGTTCAGGACGCCCGAGATGGCAAGTGCGATCGCGATGAAGTTGAGGGTCATCGAGAACGTCAGGTTGATCCTGATGGTCGTCATCATGCGGCGCGCGAGGCACAGGAGGTGCGGCAGCTCGGCGATGTCATCGTTCACGAGTGCGATGTCCGCCGCGTCGACGGCGATATCGCTGCCGATGCCGCCCATGGCGATGCCCACGAGCGCGCGCTTGAGCGCAGGCGCGTCGTTGACGCCGTCGCCGACCATACAAACGCCCTTGCCCGCGCGCTCCGAGTCATCGATGAAGGAGAGCTTGTCCTCGGGCAGGCAGGTGGCCTTGTAGGTGGTGATGCCGAGTTCGGCAGCCACGTGGGCGGCCGCCGCCTCGTGGTCCCCCGTGAGGAGCACCGGCTCCACGCCCGTCTCCCACACTGCCGAAAGCGTAGCGGTGGCGTTCTCGCGCACGCGGTCGGCGAGTGCGATGAACCCCGCTGCCGTGTCGCCCCAGCCGAGATAGGTGATCGTTGCCCCCTCGGCGCGCGTAGCGTCCACGCGCCTCCCCAGCGCGTCCGGTATAGCCAGACCGTGCTCACAGTCGAGCGCTGCGTGTGCGCCCGCCCACCTCGGCCACCACGCCGCGACCGGGCACCATGGCAAAGGACGTCGGGTCCTTCGGCGCCGCTCCGGCGTGCTCCGTGGCCGCGGCCACGATGGCGCGCCCGAGGGGATGCTCGGATCGCTTCTCGGCCCGCGCCAGCAACCGCGAGCAACGCGTCCTCGCTCACGTCCTTCTCGCCCGCGCACACGGAAACCACCTGCGGCTCCCCCGTGGTGAGCGTGCCCGTCTTGTCAAAACACACGCGCCTGACCTGCGCCAGGCGCTCGAGCGCGTCCCCCCTCACGCACCAGAAAGCCGTGCCTGGTGGCATTGCCGATCGCCGCCATGATGGCCGTGGGTGTGGCGAGCACGAGCGCACACGGGGCAAAAGACGACGAGGATGGTGACCGAGCGGATGATCTCGCCCGTCACGAGATAGGTGAGAACTGCTGCCACAAGGGCGATGACGACGATCCACACCGCCCAGCGGTCGGCGAGGTTCACGATCTTGGCCTTGCCGGCGTCGGCCGACTGCACGAGGCGAATCATCCGCCGGATGGACGAGTCCTCGCCCACGCGTGTTGCGGCCATGTCGAACGAGCCGAACTGGTTGACCGTGCCGGACGACACCTCGTCCCCCGGGCCCTTGTCCACCGGCAGGCTCTCGCCGGTCATGACCGCCTGGTTCACCGAGGTCTGACCGGAGACGATGATGCCATCTACGGGCACGGCCTCCCCGGGCAGCACGCGTAGGATGTCGCCCACCTGAACGGCTTCCGCCGCGATGGTCTCCTCCGCCGCGGGGCGCGGCTCCCCGCCCTCGGCCGTTGCGCGGGCGATGCGCCGTGCCGTGCGCGGCGTCAGATGGACGAGCCGTTCGATGCCGGCGCGGGGCGCGCGCCACGGTGAGCTCCTCGAGCAGCCCGCCGAGCTGCATGATGAAGGCGACCTCGCCCGCAGCGAAGTCCTCGCCGATGAAGACGCTCGCGATGAGGAGGCGAGCGAGACGAGCACGTCGGCCGTGATGTCGAAACTCCGTCACGAGGCCGATGACGGCCTCTAGGATGATGGGCACGCCGCACAGGATGATGGCGACCCATGCGATCGAGAACGGAAACGGCTCGACGCCCGCGAGCGAGAGCACGAGTGCCACGCCCGAGACGGCGAGAAAGGCAATGTCGCGCCTGGTTCCGCCCCACGCCAGCAGTTTCTCTAGGCCTTCGATCATGAGCGTCCCCCGTCCTTCTCGCCGGCGCGTTTTGATACCTATACCCCCTATGGGTATAACGCTTTGAGGAAGAGGGGTCAAGCCGAAGTCCTTTTTCAGCTGGGGCACTAAATCATGTTGGCGAAGCGCTCGACGGCCTTGGTGAAGTCGGCGACGGTCTTGTCAGCGTCCCCGTGCTCGATGCCGTCGCGCACGCAGTGCTGGATGTGCCCTTCGAGCACAACCTGACCGCACCGATGCAGGGCGCTTTTCGCAGCGTTGATCTGCGAGAGGATGTCCTCGCACGGCACGTCCCTCGTCTACCATGCGATCGATGGCCTGCACCTGGCCGATGATCTTGTGCAGGCGTCTGTGGAGGTTCGCCGCATCCATGCACTGCCTCATCGCATCCCCTCTCCGCGCCGCGCGCGATTACCAAAACCTTTCCGCCATCATAGCGGGCCGGGCCGGACAGCGCATCACACAAGCAATTACCCGATAGGTGGAGCATTCACGCTCGAGGATGCCTGGAAAGGCGTTGACGACGTAGAGCGGAACGTTTACCAGCCAATCCTGTTGCTTCAACCCGCGCAGCGGGAAGCGCACCGCCATCGTGGCAAGGCCCGCGACGAGCTCATCTGCGGCGATCGCTCAAAGTGTGATCCGATACTACCCGTTTCCCACATGTACTGATGCAGGCAATCCGAAAGACAGCCACGCAAGACGATTACGCGCACGCGCGGATCGCGTCGCGCAGGAACTGCGCCGCCCCCGGCGCAACCTTTTCGTAATAGGCTTGGAACCGCTCGTCGGCAACATAGCCGTCCGCCAGACCCTTGTGAGCCTCGGGCGTGTAGGTGCCCTCCGGCCAGTACATGCGCAGCCAGCGGCCATGCATCTCCACGAGCCTGCGCGCCTCGGGGCCAGCCGGATCGCCCGCCACCATCGCACGGCGCAACTGCTCGTTGATAGCGACCGCCAGCTCTTCCGCCTGCAGGTGAGCCGCCTCGCCCATCGCCAGGTACTTCTCGTTGGTGGCATCCACCACCCCCGTCGCCGTATGCCGCGCGAGTCTCCTCGCCGTAAGCCTTCTCGTTCTCGGCGACCTCACGCCAGCGGCGGAGCGTCGGCAGCACCGCACCCAAAAGCGACGCCGCCTCGTCCACCGTCCAACCCATCGCCTCGGCCATACGCGGCGCACAGTCCTCGATCATCTCGTCCATCGAGGTCTCGTACGTGTAGACGCCGTTCTCGTAGCACCAGCGGCAGAAATCTTCGGCCTCAGAACCGTCCGCCTCATGACCGTGCTGACCGGGAGCGGTGAACATCATGCCGCAGCTCTGGCAGTAGTGCTCGGGCATGTCGAGGAGCTCCGTCACGGGGACGTCCAACTCGCGAGCGATGAGCTTGAGCATGTCGATGCTGGGCTCGGTGGCACCGGTCTCCCAGCGACTGACTGCCTGACGGGTTATGTAGAGCCTTCGCGCCAGCTCCTCCTGCGTGAGCCCTCGCTCGCGCCGCAGGCGGGCGAGGGCATCCTTGAGCATGATCATCGGAAGTTCCTTTCGCTCGGGTTCTTCTTGCCCATTGTCCTCGAGGGCAGCGCGACCATCAAGCAACAGGTTGTTGCGCGGCCATCCCGACAATCTCGCGCCCCGGGCGCCTGTTTCGCCTCGGTAAAAACCGGACGAAAGGAGCTCGTCCCCGCCCGTCCAGGGAGAAACTGAGCGAAGACACCTCATGCACGTCGAGCGTTCGGAGGCAGCGGTATGAAGGGCACGGGCTGGAGAACGTTTCAAATCGTTCAATTTGTAGTGTTCATCTGCTTCAGCGTCTTCCTGTTTGTCAGGCCGGTGGACGGGCACGGAGCCGTCCAGACGCCCGAGGCAAAGCTGATCAGTTTTGCGGTATGGGCCGTCTTCTATCTGGGCATCTTAGCCGTGGAGTGGTTGACACACCTCGTTCGCTGCCGCGCCAAACGATAGCCTCACCACCCGCAGCGCGGTACTCGAATGGAGTAACGCTACCTCACGGCAATCTCGCGCTGCACACGCTTGGGCAGCTTGGAAAAAACACGGTCGTAGCTCATGTCGCAGAGGTCGAGCACGAGGCTTTCGGACAGGCCGGAGTCCAGGTCGATGGAAATCCACGTGCGTCCGTCGGAGTAGTAGCCGGGCAGCACCGCGTCCGGGTACTCGACGCGCAGCTCCAAGATGCGATCGGGGTCGCACTTGAGCGAGAGGAGATGCCGCCCCGCGTAGGGTGCCTTGGCGTCGGGAGAGGCGGTGAACTCGCAGGCGAACTGCCTGCCGCCAACCCAGTAGACCATCCAACCCCACTTCTCGTGGAGGGCCTTGGTGGCGCCGGGGCGCGAGAGCAGCCGTGCGTCTATGCGCGTGAGGTCCATGGCTCGCCTCCTCTGGTCGGGCTCACTCTCCCGATTATACCGGGCGTGCCGCCGGTCCCGGCGCACCCATGGGATAATGGGGGCGGCCGGGGCGCGGGCGAAGGGGCTCCTATGGCCGCCGATGCCTGCCAAGAGAGGCTTGCCGAGGAGCGGCGGCGTCTCGCGCGCCGCGTCGAGCCGTATGAGGCATACATGGGTCGCGCGCTCCGCTACCTGTGAGCGGAGCGGTTGGCAGAGCCGCAACCTGCCCCGATGCCGTCTTTGGTTGACGGATTGCCAACCGTCGTTGGTGGCGCCCGTGCCCGCCGCGCGGTTCCATGGTCTCGCACCCGGGCGGTGCGGACCGCAGGACCGACCGAAAGGAACGACCATGAACTTCAACGACAGGCTCGCCGACCTCAGGAGGAAGCGGGGGCTCTCGCAGGAGCAGCTGGGATACGAGCTCGGCGTCTCGAGGCAGACGGTGTCGAAGTGGGAGCTCGGGCAGTCCTACCCAGACTTCCAGCGGCTCGTCCTGCTGTCCGACTACTACGAGATGAGCCTCGACGAGCTCGTGAGGGGCATCGACGTGGGAGACGTGCGTGCCCTCAACGAGTCCGAGAAGCAGATCTCGTCGATCTACTCCGACGTCGAGCGGGGCAAGGAGGCGGCGCTCAGGGCCTGGCGGGCATTTCTGGTCGTCGGCTGCGTCGTCCTGGCGCTCTTCGCGCTGGTGGTGGCCTACGGGGTGACGAGCGGCGGCCTCTTCGTGAGGTAGGGCCACGCGAAAACTGTCATTTCAGTGGGCTGGGCAGACAATGCTCGAGACCACCCAAGGGCGTTTATTTCTGGATCTAGGAGCGGGCGATGGCGGGAAGAACCGCTCATTTAGACAGCCCCCTCCCGCCATTCGCCTGCCGGCCTCAGCGGCCTCCCGTGCTGCCGACGCTCCAGCCGAGGCTCTCGGCCTGGATGCGAACGAGGCGTGAATAGAGGCCGCCCGCGGCCATGAGCTCGGCGTGGGTGCCCTGCTCGGCCACGCGTCCTCCGTCCAGAACCACGATCTGGTCGGCGCCTGCAACGGTGCGCAGGCGATGAGCGATCACGAGCACCGTCTTGCCGGCGCAGAGCCTGCTCACGGCATCCTGCACGAGCGTCTCGTTCTCGGGGTCGAGCGAGCTCGTCGCCTCATCGAGCAGCACGATCGGCGCATCCTTGAGCAGCGCACGGGCGATAGAGAGCCGCTGGCGCTCGCCGCCCGAGAGCTTGGCTCCGTTCTCGCCAAGGCGCGTGTCCCAGCCCTCCGGCAGCCGCCCCACGAACTCCTCGCAGTGGGCGGCGCGGGCCGCAGCCAAAACCTCATCGTCGGTGGCGCCGGCGCGGCCCATGCGGATGTTCTCCATGACCGTGTCATCGAAGAGGGTCACGTCCTGGAAGACGACCGAGACGTTGCTGAGCCACGACTCCTCGTCGAGCGTCGCGAGGTCGACCCCGCCCGCCGAGACCGAGCCGGACGTGGGCGAGAAGAACCGCGCGACGAGCTTGGCCACGGTGGACTTGCCCGAGCCGGAGGGGCCCACGAGCGCCGTCACGGTACCTGGCTCCATGCGGAATGAGACGCCGCGCAGCACCTCGTCGCCGCCCTCGACATACGAGAAGCGCACGTCGGCAAGCTCGACGCCCTTCTCGCCCAGCCCCGCGGCGTCACCCGAACCCGTCGCGACCGGCTCGTCGGCGAGGGCCCTGAGGCGCGCCGTGCGCCCCGAGAGCTGCAGGAGGTTCGGCAGCTGGGAGAGGATCGAGGTGATGGGCCCATACACACGTGAGGCGATGAGCAGGAACATGAGGAGGGTCAGGAAGTCGACCTCACCCGCCGCGAGCAGCGCCGTACCCACGAAGACCGTGATGCCCACGCCCGCCTGGAGCACCGTCATGGCCGCCGAGACACACACGTCCACGGAGAGCTCCACCCTCATCGCGATGTCGCGCAAGGTCTGGAGCGCGGCGCGCATGGGCGCGGACTGCGCGCCCACCTGCCGGCACGCGCGGATGTCCCGGATGCCCCCGACGTAGTCCATGAGGCGCGCGGACGCCTCCAGGCGCGCGCCGGTCTGACGCTCGAAGAGCCGCCTTTCGTGTCCGCGCGCGGCGAGCACGATGACGAGCGCCGCCGGCAGCGTCGAGAACACGCAGAGCGCGAGGCGCCATTCGAAAAAGGCGAGCATGACGCACACGACCGCCGTGGAGACGCAGCTGGCGACGAGCTGCGGGATGGTGCTCGACATGAGCGACTCGCGGCTGGAGACGTCCCCCATGAGGTTCTCGGTGAGCTCGGAGAGGTCGCGTTGGTTGAAGAAGGACATGGGGAGCCGCCGCAGGTGCTCGGCGAGGCCCATGCGCGTGGCCTCGGTCTCGCGGTACGCCGTCACGTACGTGCGCCGATAGTCGTTGCGCGCGCAGAGGAACACGACGACGAGGCCTGCGACGCCCGCGGCGAAGAGGCCCCAGAGCGCCCGCCAGTCGACGTCCTCCCCCGTGAGCCGCATGAGCACCACCCCGAATGCCATGACCGTGATGGCGAAGGGCACCATGAGGGCGAGGTTGGTGAGGGTGCACGCCGCGATGGCGCGCTTGAGGCCGCGGTAGCCCTGGTCCGTGAGGGCGAGCGCGCGCTGGAGGCGCGGAATCCTGTTCGGGGCAGCCATCTTAAGCCACCTCCCTTCCGTTCGGCGCTTCCGACCCGATGCCCCACGAGAGGGCCTGCGTGCAGCGCTCCCACATGCGCGCGTAGGTGCCGTGCGCGGCGAGCAGCTCCTCGTGCCGGCCCCGCTCCGCCACGCGGCCGCCGTCGATGACGGCGATCTGGTCGGCGCCCGCCACGGTGGAGAGCCGGTGCGCGATCATGATGACGGTCTTGCCCGCCATGAGCCGCTCGAACGCCTTCTGGATGAGGTGCTCGTTCTCCGGGTCCGAGAACGCCGTGGCCTCGTCGAGCACCACGACGGGCCGGTCGGCGAGTATGGCGCGGGCGATGGAGACGCGCTGCGCCTCGCCGCCGGAGAGGTGCACGCCCTCGCTGCCGTAGACGGTGTCGTAGCCCTGCGGCAGCGCGCGGATGAAGGTGTCGGCCTGCGCGGCGCGCGCCGCCTCGACGACCTCCTCGCGCGTGGCGCCGGGGCGTGCCATGCGGATGTTCTCGAGCATGCTCGCCCGGAAGAGGTGCACGTCCTGGAAGACGAGGCTCACGCATCCCATGAGCTCGTCCGGGTCGATGTCGCGCACGTCGACGCCGCCGATGCGCACCGCGCCGGCGTCCACGTCCCAAAAGCGCGCGACGAGGCTCTCCACGGTCGACTTACCCGCTCCGGACGGGCCGACGATGGCGCATGTGGTGCCCTCCGGCACGGAGAGGCTCACGCCGTCGAGAGCGAGCGGGGCGTCCTTCTCGCCCTCCGCCCCATACGAGAACGACACGCCGTCGAGCTCGACGTCGAAGCGCTCCGGCACGCGCGCGGACCCCGGCGCCGGCGCGGGGAGCACCGTGATGCCGAGCACCTCGTCGATGCGCGAGAGGTGGGAGGAGATGATCATGCTGTCCTCCGAGATGTACATCATCTTGTTGAGCGCACCCGCGATGGAGGGTACGAACAGGAGGTAGAAGATGAAATCGAGCGCGAACGGGCGGAACGCGCCGCCGGAGAGCCCCGCGCCGAGCGCGATGCCCACCGGCAGGACGAACAGGTAGGCGTTGTTGATGATGGCCGTGAACGCCGGCATGAGGCTCTGCCAGAAGAGCGCCACGTCGAGAGCGAGGTCCGTGTAGGCGCGCACCGCCGCGGACAGGCGCCCGAACGACTCCGCCGTCTGGCCGAACGTCTTCACGACGGGCATTCCGCGCACGTACTCCACGGTGGCGTTCGTCATGCGCTCCTGGTTGACCAGGTGGCGCCGCATCTTGTCCGTGATGGCCTTGTTGGAGAAGCCCGCCGCCTCGACGCCGAAAGCCGCGACCACGCACGCCACCGCCGCGAGCCCGAAGCGCCAGTCGAAGACGAAAAGCAGCGCCACGATCGCCACCGGCGCCGTAAACGCCGCTGCCATGTCGGGCAGCGAGTGGGCCAGGAACCCCTCGATGGCGCCTACGCTCTCGTCCATGACCTTGCCGACGCGCCCCGTGCCCAGCGCCTCGAGCCGTCCCAGCGGGATGCGCCCCAGGTGCTCGACGATCTGGAGCTTGAGGTTGTACTCAGCGTCGAAGGCCGCCGAGTGCGCGCAGAGAAGCGCCGCGAGGTAGAGGCCGATGTTGCCCGCCACGCCCCCGAGAGCCATCCAGCCGAGGTCCGTCATGCGCGCCGCGTCGAGCGCGGCGAAGTCGGGGTAGACCGCGACGACGTCCGCCACCACGAGGTAGACCGCGACAAACGGCACGAACGAGCACGCCGACGAGAGCGCCGAGAGCGCCATCGAGAGGTAGATGAGCCACCTCCCGCCGCCGGTGAAGCCGATGACGCGGGCGGCCCAGGACTCCTCCCTGCCCGCGCCCTCCTTTCGCTTGGCCATGAGGCCCCCTTTCCGCCGCGCCCGCACGGATAGCCCGATTCGGGTGCAGCAAGTTAGACTAGACTTACTGTTATTCTGCAACTGCGGGAAAGAGGGGCGTGCGAGCATGGGGGAAACGACCGGCCCGAGAGGCGGGCGACCAAACGAAGAGCCCCGGCTCTTCCAGGCGGAGGAGCTCGAGCGCATGGGCCTCCTGCCCGCGGGCGACGACCTGGGTGCCGGCGAGCTGTTCGTGGGCGACGGCGTGCGCGCCGAGGGCTGGTACCGCGCGTGGGCGGGCGACGGCCTCACGGTGGTCACCTGCGACTTCACCATCCTCGTTGACACGCTCTTCGGCATCGACACGCGACGCTACCTCACCGTGCGCGGCCCGGCAGCGAGCGAGGGGCGCGGCGGCGCGGCAGATCCCGTGGCGATCGCCTACATCGAGACGCGCGAGGGATGGGTCACCACGCCCGTGCCGGCCGGCTCGCACTTCGCCTACGCGGAGGTCGAGTACTTCGAGGACGCGCTCCGGGACGCATTCGCGGAATTGGAATGGAACTCCATCGGCGAGGCCTCGTCGCTCCTCGCGGAGATGCGCCATGACGTGGGCTGGGCGCCCGGGGTCCTCTCCGCCCTTGACGAAATCGCACGCGTCAATCCAGCGATGCCGGGCGCGGAGCTCGTCTACGAGGGCGCGGCAAAGGTGCTGCTCGGCTCCCTCGTCGGAACCGCGACCGCCTCCCTGCCGGAGAGCCATGACGACCGGGTTGGCGTACTCGCCGCCATCGAGCTTGCGAACGCACGGTGGCGCGAGGGCGCGAGCCAGGAGGAGGCAGCCTCCGTGGCGGGCATGGGCCTCACGAAGTTCAAGCGGCTGTTCCGTAATACGACCGGGAGCACGTGGAGCGCCTACCTTACCGCACGGCGCATGCGCGAGGCGAGAGTGCTACTCGCATCCGGGAAGGCGGTTGCCGAGGCGGCGAGGAAGGTCGGCTACCACTCCCCCACGAGCTTCTCAGCAGCGTTCTCAAGGGCGTACGGGGTGTCTCCCCACCAGTTCAAGAGCGAAACCAAGGCGAGGGTCGTGGAGGTAGCCTCCGAATAGGCCCGCGCCGCCGACCAGACGCTGGGGCATAACCGCAGCCAATCCTCCCCGTTTCCATGCAGCCAAAGTTAAAGGCAGCTCAACATGCGCTTCGTCTACGAGCTGATCGTCAAGCGCGCACCGAAGGAGGCCTGGATTGCCGTGGAGCGCATCAACGGGCCCGCCCTTCTCGCCAGCCCCTCCCGAGCCCGGCCTACCGCCCGATCTCCTCCAGCAGCTGCGCCACGCCCTTCTTGCCAAAGGTCACGTGCTCGCGGCCGTCCGCATGGCGGATGACCACGCACGGCACGCTCATGGCGCGGTAGCGGTCGCGCAGCGCGCCGAAGTGCGCCACGTCGTAGGCCTCCGCCGTCACGCGCGGGCTGAGCGCGGCGATGCGCTGCGCGGCCACCACGGTGTCCGGGCACATCGTGCACGAGAGCGAGACGAGCAGTGTGATCTGCAGGTCCTCGGCAATTCCTTCCGCCGCGGCGCGGTCCGCGTCCGCGATGGGCTGCCCGGGGCCGGCCGCGTTGTAGAGCCCGAGCACGAAGCTCGTGAACTCGTGGCCGCCCGGCACGCCGTGGAAGGCAAGGCCCGTCCACGCGCCGTCCTCGCGGCACACGCGCACGCAGGGCAGCTCCTCGGCGGGCAGCTCGCCCGCAGGCGCCACCTCCACGGAGAGCCTGTCCGTGAGCGCGGCCAGCTCCTCCATGTAGGCCCGAAGCTCGGCCGAGACCGGACCATCGTCGAGGTGCAGTCGCAGGACGAGCGGGCGCTCCATGCGCGAGAAGACCGAGTCAAGCTGCGCCCTCATCTCCGGCGTGAGGAGCGACCCGTCGTCCTGGGCGGCCGGGCGCTTCCCCTTCGGCGCCTCGGAGGCGCGCGGGCGCGACACCGGCGCCTGGGGCACGAGGCCCGTGCGCTCCTGCGCGGCCTTGAGGTAGCGCTCCATGTCCGTCGCGGTCTGGGCGGCCTGACCCACGGCCGTCGCCACCTGGCGCAGCGTCTTCACGCAGACGTCGCCCGCGGCAAAGAGGCCGTCCGCCGAGGTCATCTGGCGCTCGTCGGTGAGGACGTACCCGCGCTCATCGAGCTCGGCTATCCCGCGCACGAGCCCCGTCGCCGGCGCGTAGCCCACAAAGACGAAGATGCCGAGGGTCTCGCCCACCGGAGCCTCGTAGCTGGTCTCCTCGCCGGTGCGCGTGTTGCGGTAGCGCAGGCGTCGGAGCCCGACCTCGTCGCCGCCCGCCTCCACGAGCTCGGTGTTGTAGAGCACGTCGATCTTGGGGTGGCTCTTCGCGGGCTCGGCTGCGGCGGGTGCGCAGGTGAAGTCGTCCTCGCGCACGAGCACGGTCACGTGGCTCGCGTACTTGGTGAGAAAGACGCTCTCCTCGGCCGCGGCGAAGCCGCCGCCCACCACAAAGACCCGCCTTCCCGTGAAGAACTCGCCGTCGCAGGTGGCGCAGTAGGCCACGCCGCGCCCGCGGAACTCCTCCTCGCCGACAAACCCCAGGCGGCGCGGGCTCGCCCCGGTGGCGAGAAGGACCGCGAGGCAGGAGAGCTCCCCGCGCGAGGTGCTCACGCGCTTGACGTCGCCCGCCAGGTCGAGCCCCGTCACCTCGGCGAGCAGGAACTCCGCGCCGAACGACTCGGCCTGCCGTCGCATGGTCTCGGTGAGCTCGGCGCCGCTCGCGGAGAGGACGCCGGGGTAGTTCACCACCTCGCTCGTGATGGTGATCTGCCCGCCGAACGTCTCGCGCTCGACCACGAGCACGCGGTAGCGCGCCCGCGCGAGGTAGAGGGCCGCCGTGAGGCCGGCCGGTCCGCCGCCGATGATGACGGCGTCGTAGAGGCTCTTGGGGTCGGGTCGGGCCGCCGCGTTCTTCTCGCTTGCGTTCTTCTCGCCCAGGTTCTTCTCGCTCATTCTTTGCTCCCTATGTACGAGGGCCGCGGCCGGATGCCCGGTCGCGGCCCTGTCCGAGTCTTCGCGCACAGCGCGCCTACAGCTGACCCACCAGGTCGAGGCTGGGCCTCAGCGTCTCGGCGCCCGGCTGCCACTTGGCGGGGCAGACCTGGTCGCCGTGCTCGGCCACGAACTTGGCGGCCTGGACCAGACGCAGCAGCTCCTTGGCGTTGCGGCCGATGCCGCCGGCCGTGACCTCGTAGACCTGGACGCGCCCCTCGGGGTCCACGATGAAGGCGCCGCGCTCGGCGAGGCCGTCGTCCTCGATCAGGACCTCGAAGTCGCGCGCGAGGACGTGCGCCGGGTCCGCCAGCATGGGGTAGGTGACCTTGCCCACGCGCTCGGACTCGTCGTGCCACGCCTTGTGCACGAAGTGGGTGTCGCAGCTCACGGAGTAGACCTCGCAGCCCTCGGCCTTGAAGGCGTCGTAGTTCTCCGCCAGCTCCTCGAGCTCGGTGGGGCAGACAAAGGTGAAGTCGGCGGGATAGAAGAAGAACAGGCTCCAGTGCCCGAGGGCGTCCGCCTTGGAGACGGTGTGGAAGTCGCCGTTCTGATAGGCCTGGACGGTGAAGTCGGAGATCTCCTTGTTGATGAGGGACATGCTTGGCTCCTTTGATTGGTGGCTACCCGTTGGGGCTTGCTCAAGTGATACCCCGCCGACCGCATTTCTGACTCGAGAGTTTACCTATTCTTACTTTTGTCGAATACTACACGGTTTCTGCACAATCTGAGAATCGTGGCCCAGCTCACCCCACCACACGATAGCCGGCGGACTCCACGGCTTCGGCCAGCGCGGCGGAATCGATCGGGTCCTTCGAGAGCACGCGCACGCGGTCGGGCAGGCTCGCGCGGGCCCACACGCCGCCGAGGCCGTCGAGCGCCGACTCCACGGACGCGAGGCAGTGCTCGCAGTGCATCCCCTCGACGGTGAGGTCGGCCGCGTAGGGGTAGTGCGCCTCGTTGGTGTCCGGCACCGTGGGGCGCGAGACGCCGGGGGCCTCCCCGCCCGAGCAGCCGCACCCGCAGCCGCCGCGGCGCAGCGTGCGCAGGTAGCGCCCCGCGACAACGACCACCGCGGCCGCCACGACAACGAAGATGATTGCGTCAGTCATGGGAGTGTCCCCTCTGCGACGAGGGCGCGCCGGCGATAAGAGTGCCGGCGCGCCCGATATGGTGCGAAGAAGCTATGCCGGAAGGCGCTTACGCGAGCTGCGCGAGGACCTTGTCGTCGGTCCCCTCAGACTTGGGCATCGGGCGCACGACCTGGAAGATCATGCCGGCGAGCAGCGCGAACGCGACCACCGTCCAGAAGCCGAAGTTCCCCAGCACGAAGAGCTCCCAGAGCTGGTTGATGATGAGGCCCACGCACCAGGCGAAGACGCACTGATAGCCGATTGCGAACCAGAACCACTTGGGCGAGTCCATCTGACGACGGATGGTGCCGATGGCAGCAAAGCACGGCGCGTCGAGCATGTTGAACGCCACGAACGCGCACATGGCACCCGCGTGCATGACGCCCGCGCCGTCGGTGAACATGGCCGCGAAGGCCTGCCACATGACCGGGTCGCCCTCGGTGGCCTCGCCCAGGCCGAAGATCGTGCCAAAGGTGGAGACCAGGTTCTCCTTGGCGATGAGGGCGTTGATGGAAGCGGCGGTCGCCTGCCAGCTGTCGGCGCCGAGCGGCGCGAAGATCCACGAGATGGCACCGGCCACGATGGCGAGCAGCGAGTAGTCGGCGCTGTACTCGGGCGCGCCCGGCAGAGAGGCGAGGAAGCCAAAGGAGCCGTCGCCACCCTCCCAGTTGGCAAAGCCAAAGCTGGAGAGGAACCACACGACCACGCACGCGGCAAAGATGATCGTCGCGGCCTTCTTGAGGTACGCGGAGATGCGCTCCCACACGTGCAGCCACCAGCTCTTGAGCGCGGGCAGGTGGTAGTCGGGCAGCTCCATCACAAAGGGTGCGGGCTCGCCGGCAAACATGCGCGTCTTCTTGAGCATGAGCGCGGAGACCACGATCGCGGCGAGGCCGAGGAAGTAGAACATCGGGGCCACCCACCAGGCGTCCGCGCCGCCCACGAGCACGCCCATGACGAGCGCGATGATCGGGGTCTTGGCGCCGCACGGGATCATGGTGGTGAGCATGGCCGTCATGCGGCGGTCCTTCTCGTTCTCGATGGTCTTGGTGGCCATGACGCCGGGGACGCCGCAGCCGGAGGAGATGAGGAACGGGATGAAGCTCTTGCCCGAGAGGCCAAAGCGACGGAACAGCCGGTCCATGACAAAGGCCACGCGGCTCATGTAGCCGCAGTCCTCGAGGAACGCGAGCATCATGAACAGCACGAGCATCTGCGGGATGAAGCCCAGGACCGAGCCCACGCCGCCCACGATGCCGTCGAGCACGAGCGAGCTCACCATGTCAGAGGCGCCCGCGGCCGTAAGCCAGCCCTCGACCACCGCGGGGATGGACGGAATCGCCATGCCAAAGAGCTCCCAGCCCTCACCGAAGACCTCGTCGTTTGCCCAGACGGTGCCCCAGTCGCCCACCGTGGAGACCGCGATGTAGTACACGACGAACATGACCGCCACGAAGATCGGCAGGCCGAGCACGCGGTTGGTCACGACCTTGTCGATCCTCTCGGAGAGGCTGAGCTTCTTGGGGGCCTTCTTGACGCAGGCGGCCATGACCTCGGCGATCCAGTCGTAGCGGTCGGAGGTGATGATGGACTCGGCGTCGTCGTCGCGGGACCTCTCGACAGCCTTGATGACCTTCTCGGCCTGGTCGAGCTGGGCGGAGGAGAGGTGCAGCGCCTTCACGGCCTCGGCGTCGCGCTCGAAGACCTTGACCGAGTACCAGCGCACGAGGTTGGCGTCGCAGCCGCCGGAGATGATGGCGGCGATCTGCGCCAGCGCGTCCTCGACCTCGGGCGAGAAGCACGACGCCCCGGACTGGACCTTGCCCGCCTGGCCGACGGCCACGGCCTTGTTGACCAGTGCGTCGAGGTTGGTCACGCGCAACGCGGAGACCTCGACCACGGGCACGCCCAGGCGCTCGGAGAGCGCGGCCGCGTCGATGACGTCTCCCCGCTCCTTGAGCAGGTCGCACATGTTGAGGCCCACGACCATGGGGCGCCCCGCCTCGAGGAGCTGCGTGGTGAGGTAGAGGTTTCGCTCGAGGTTGGTCACGTCCACGAGGTTGATTACGGCGTCGGGGCGCTCGGCCACGAGGTAGTCGCGCGAGACGACCTCCTCGGGCGTGTACGGGGAGAGCGAGTAGATGCCGGGAAGGTCCACGAACGTCACGCTCTTGTCGGCCCGCCAGGCAGCCTGCTTCTTCTCCACGGTGACGCCGGGCCAGTTGCCGACGTAGCCGTTTGAGCCCGTGAGCTCGTTGAACAGCGTGGTCTTGCCGCAGTTTGGGTTGCCTGCGAGACCGATGGTCGTTTCTGCCATACCTTGCCTTTCTCAAGTTAGCCAATTGCTACTTGTATGGTGCCATTTGTTAGAGTCGGTTAACTATTGGGTCGAGAAAAACGGCCGTCCCCGGCCGCGTCCGCAGTGTGCGTCCTTCTCGCCCGCGCTACTCGCCCCGCGTTACGTTGGTGACCTCGATCGACGCCGCCTCGTCCTTGCGAATCGAGAGCTCGTAGCCGCGCACCGTGAGCTCGAGCGGATCGCCGAGCGGTGCGACCTTGCGCACGTAGACGCGGGTGCCCTTGGTGAGGCCCATGTCCATGATGCGGCGCTTGAGGGCGCCGGCGCCCGTGAGGGCGGACACGGTCGCGCTCTCCCCCACCTTCACGTCCTTGAGTGTTGCCATGTACCTTCCTTTCTCCTCGCGGCGCGGTCGCCCGCCCCGCCTAGATCGACACGGTGATGTGGCTGGCCATCGAGCGATTGAGCGCCAGACGCGCGCCCTTGACGGTCACGATGACGTCTCCGGCGGCACGCGAGACCACACGGACCTCGGACCCCTCGACAAAGCCGAGCTCCGCGAGATGCTGCCGCAGGTCGGAGCCGCCGCGCACGCGTGCAACGCGCACGGTCTCATCTGGGCTCGCCATCGCCAGCGGTAGCTGGGGTGATGCCATATCCGACCTCGCCTCCCTATAAGTTACCATCCATTAACTCGCCATAAGTAATATACGACTAACTCCCGTGGGCGCAAGCGCCGTTCGCCGATTGGCCCCCATTGCCCGGGCGTTTTGACGAGCGCGGCATCGGCATGACACTTTTAGGTTGATTTTCCGCGACCACAAAAGTACCGACAACAACCGCACCACAATCTACCTGCGTCTTTGTTGCGCTGATCGCAACTGATAAAACGCCCATCGCTCTGAAACTGCCTAAAAGTGACGTTTCACCGTTTTGGAACAAATCCAGACGCGCTCCAACGAGAAGCCGACATGGGCATGGGCATTCACGGCTTCCCGGCGGCAGGCAAAAAAGGGCTTCAAGCTGGAGCGTCGCGGCGGCTCGTCATCCCCGGCGACCAGAAGTGGGCGGCGCGAGTCAAGGAGATGCGGCCCGTGGCACCCTCCTCGCCGCTTTCGCGCTTCAGGACGGTCAGCTCGCCGTGCCCACGTCCCCGGACTCATCCACACTGAGAGCTCTTTCACGGCATCCTCGGCAGCAAAAATGCCGGGGGGATCCCCCCCCCGGCCCACGATAGCCCCTCTTTCCTACGACATGCACAACTATTTAAAAAGGTTAATCTTATAATCTAAAACAATGTCATGAGATGTCGTGGCGTGAGGCGTGATCACCCTCCCTGCGGCGCAACAACGCCACGCCGCAGCCAACCAGCATGGCGCCAACGGCCGCAATCGCCGGGACGGCCCAGAGGGGAGTCGGATCTCCGGTCCGCGACAGAGCGCCCCCGTCCTCGGAGCCTCCCGTTGGACTAGCCTCGACCTCCCCCATCTTTGGGGTGGCCTTGACGTCGTAGACGTATGCCCCCTCGGTCTTGTCATAGAGGGGGATGCTCACCAGGAACGGGGCAACCGGCTCGTAGCCCTCCGCCGCCTCGGGCTGCGTGACAAGATAGAGGCCGACGGAAAGCCCCGCCATGCGCGCACGACCGACCTCATCGATGGCGTAGGCCCGCCCCTCAATGCCCTCGTCCGTGGCATACGTGGCAAGCTCCTCCGCAAGGTCGGCCGTCTCGATCTCCCCTAAATCGAGTGAGACCCCGCTTTCCGCAAACACCTCGGCGAGGGAGAAGGACGGTCCTTGGTCGGACTCGACGTACTCCCCGACCTTGTGCAGCGTCAGGGATCCCCCGGCGACTGCCGTCCCGTCGCACGCCATGGCAACCTCGATCGAGCCGGTTCGAGACGGGTCGACACCTTCCGCCGCGAGGGCCGGAATCGCCGCGCAGCCACACAGGACCACCGCCAACATGCCCGCAACCACCGTGCGCAGCGCGCCTCTCCCAATCATTCCTTGAACCTTCCTCTCATTCTTTCGTGCGGGGCGCGCGTCTCCGCGCGTCCCCGCGGACAAAGTGGGCCCCTGTGGCCAGAGCGGCGCGGTCACGCGCCTTTCTCGCCACCACGACCGCAACGAGCACAAGAGCGAGCGCAATGGCGCCAAGAAGAGCGACCAGCGGCACGTCCCACGCCCCCTCCCCGGCCGACCCGACCCCCGCCTCCTGGTTGCTCACCCTGTGGCCCCGCACCAGCAGACGATGGGAGTTGATGCCGTACGGCGTGCAGGTGAGCAGCGTGCAGAGATCCTTCCCCTCCTCGATCGCCAGGTCGTCGGCATCGTCGGGATCCACGACCTTGACCTGGTCAACCTCATAGGTAAGCGTCTCGTCGAGCACGTGGATGACGAACGTGTCCCCCACCTCAAGCCGGTCGAGGTCCGTGAACAGCCGCGCGCTCGGGAGACCGCGATGCCCGGTGATCACCGCATGGGTGCCCGGGCCGCCAACCGGCAGGCTGCTTCCCTCAAAGTACCCCACACCCACCTGCAGCGTCGAGGCGTCGGTCCCGTGATAGATGGGGAGCGAGCAGCCGATCTTCTCGATCTCTATGGTGCCGATGACGCTGGTCCCCTCGATGGCGAGAAGCCCCTCGTACTCCCTGCGCTCCTCCTCGCTTGGGCTGAAGCGCCCCGCGTCGCCGAGCAGGCCGGCGTTGTAGCTGCGGGCCTCGGCCAGAAGCGCGTCGCACGTCCCCTCGTCGAGGGAGCCCTCGCTTTCGGCGTAGCTTGCCATCGCGCGGCTCTGGTGCAGGGAGTTCCACCAGTCGCTGACCGTTGGGTACAGCATCGCCAGGAGGCTCGCCGCCACCAGGACGGACAGGAGCATCGTGGGAACGTCCCTTTTGGCAGGCTTGCCCATGCGCCACCCATTCCGAGGCCCGGGCGCCGCTGGGGAGCGCTTGCCCCAGCGGCGCCTCAAAGGCCCGTCAGACAGATGCCCGGCGAGAAGAGCGCCCGGCCGCTAGGCCGACGCGCTCATGCGCCTGCGGCGAATGACGAGCAGCGTGCCGGCGCACGCGAGCACGACGGCGCTCACGACGTAGATCACCGTCGTTCCCATGCCGCCCGTGCCGGGCAGGATGATGCTGCTCGCGACGTTCTCGACCTGCACGCCGCCGCTCTGGTAGGCTCCGCCGCTGACGGACGCCGCGTTGTCCGCCGTACCGATCGTGAACTCGACGCGCTCGTCGAGCTGGTCGTAGTTCTCGGGCGCCTTGGTCTCCTCGAGGTAGTAGGTACCGGAGCCGAGGCCGTCAATCGTGACCTTGCCGTCGGTGACCGCAATCGTGGTGGTGGACTCCTCGTCCTCCATGGCCACGCGGTAGCCGTTGTCGGTCTTCACGAGCGCGATGGCCTCCCCGCCCTCGGCATCGTCGTAGAGCGAGAACTCCGCGCCGTCGAGCAGCTTGCCCTCCTCGTCCGTCTTCACGAGGTCGATGGAGAAGACGTCGGTCTCGACGGAGCTCGGAACGGTCAAGTGCTCGCGGCTGTCACCATAGGAGAGGTACGCCGTGTTGGTATCCGCGCCGTCGGCAACGGCGGCGTCGTTGACGGTCGCCTGGTAGGTGACGACGATCGTGTCGCCCGCACTTAGGTCCTCGAGGAAGGGCTTGGAGAACACAATCTCGAACGTGCAGCCGTCCTCGCAGTTGTTGCCCGGGGTGGAGACCGAGTAGCCGCTGCTCGTGGTCTTCTGCTCGCCGTTGACGCTCACGTTGACGGCGACCTTGCCGCTGCCGTCCACGACGGGGGTCAGGCCCTCGGTCATGGTGTCATGCATGATGTAGAAGCCCTTGGACTCGGCGGGCTGATAGGTGATCGTCACCTGATAGTCAACGACGTCGCCGACGGAGGGCTGCTTCTCCTCCTGACCGACGACCTCCTTGACGAGCGTGGGCTGGTCATTCTTCTCCTCGATCGTCACGTCGGCGTTGACCGTGTCGAGCGATGCGACCGCACCGACGGAAGAGTCGATGAGGTAGTAGCCAAACGGAAGATCGTCAAAGGTCACCGTGGTGCCCTCGGCCACCTTGCTCTCATCGGGGGTGACGATGGGGGCGGGCGCGACCTCCTTGGCGTAGTGGAGCGCATCGGCCGCGAACTCGGCCATCGTCGCGTCATCCAGGCCCGCGTTCCACGTGACCTTGTACCCGTTGTCCCTGTCTGCGGTGTAGTACGTGTTAGACCAGGTCATCCACTGCTTGCGGGCGGTGTAGTCGCCCGTCTCAAGGTCGAGGTCAAAGATGCGGTAGATGCTGTAGGTGGCGCCCGGGACGGCGTTGTTGATCGTGATGGACCCGCTGGTGGGGGCCTGCTCGCCGCCGATCGTGAGGTCGGGATTGTTGGTGTCAATCAGGTAGATGCCGCAGCCGGAGTCGGAGGCCACGAGGTAGTAGCCCAGGTGCAGCTTGTCAAACGTGACGGAGGACTCGCCCTCAGCCGCCTCGGCGGTGCCGTCGGTCGCGATGCCCTGGCTCTGGGCGCGCGCATACGCGGACTTAGCCGCCGCGTCCATGTCGGCGCCGTCCTTCCAGCTGACGTAGGTCCCGTAGTCAACATACGCGGCGCCGTCAGCGACAAGCCAGTTGTCCCAGGAAACGCCGTTGTACTTGTAGCGGCCCTCGCCCGTGGCCTCATCGACGTCATCGAGATAGAGAATCTGCCAGATCTTGTAGTTCTCGCCGGGCGTGGCGTCGCTGATCGTGATGGAGCCAATCCGATACTGGCTCGGACCCTTTGCCGCATATGCCGGAGTTGCGATCACGAGCGCCATGACAATGGCCGCGACCGCGGCAAAGAGGTGCCTCGCCGTCCTTCTCATCGACATGCTCAACTTCCTTTCCTCGCATCGAATCCCTTTGAACTCATCTGCGGAGCGCGGACTTCCTGCCCCTCTTCCAATCGGTCCTTGCTCTGCATCAATTTGCACAGGAGCGCACCCGGGCCCAGGACGCGGAAGAATGCTGCCGGCATATCTCCTACGGTCATCTAGCGGCCCGCTTTCCGAGCACTATTCAGATTTGCCTCTGGTTCCCTATGCTAAGCTGAAAGATGATGTTTATATGTTTTTTAATAATATGGGCCCGGGGACGTATTGCGTCGCCCCTCCACAATTCCAAGGGAGGGGCCCATGTTCTCGGGTCGGCCCGCACGGGCCGCGCCCACGTCGCAGCGGGGCGCGCGGCGGGCGCCCGGGCCCTCAGCCGCCCCGCTGCGCCCCGCGCATCCGTCTCACGAGCGTCACCACCAGCGCCGCCGCGATCACCACCAGCGCGGCCAGCCCCGCCACGCGCAGCACCAGCTCGACCGTCAGCGCCGGCGACCCCTCGGACGCCGCCGGCAGATACGCCCTCACCGCACGCTCCACCAGCCCGGGGCTCTCCTGCGCCTCGTCATTGTCAACCCGCTCGCAGTACACCAGGTAGCGGTGCGTGTGCTGCCCGTAGGGGTGGCACGTGAACAGCGTCACCAGGTCGCGGCCCTCCTGCACGGCGAGCGCGTCCACGTCGTCGGGCGTGATCACGCGAATCTCGCATGCGCGATAGGTGAGCCGCTCCCACGGCGTCGTGATGGTGACGGTGTCTCCCACCTCCATGAGCTCGATGTCGCGAAACATCTGCGGCCCGCTCCAGACGCCCCGAACACCCCTGTGCGCGGCGATCACGCAATTTGACGACGTCTCGCCGATGGGCATGGACGTCCCCGCTATCACCGTGGCGCCCTTCATCATGTTTTCCTCGGTCGCGCCCAGATAGAGCGGCAGCGTCATGTCCATGCTCGGGATGTCGATCGTCCCCACGACGCCGTCAGGCAGCCCCATCTCCGCCAGCTCGTCGCCAGAAAACGCAAACGGGTCGTTGATCTGGTCGCCCGTCCCCTCGCGAACCTCCTCGTTGTAGCGCTCGAGGGCCTCGTAGGTGGAATCGCCCTCCTTGGAGCGAAACTCGTCGGCCGCATCCGCGTCCGAGCTCGCTCCAGCGTCGGAGACCACCTCGCGACGCAGCTCCTCGGCGGAGCGGGCCCGCTGCTCCTGCTCCATCACGGAGGAGACGCTCGGCATCAGCAGCAGCGCGCCGCCCAGGACGAGAAGGACGAGCGCCGCCACGATCGTCCCCACCCCGCCGCGGCGACGCCTTCTGCGCCCGGGCGCGTCGGCGGACGCCTGTGCGAGGTGCCTAGCCATGGCGTCTCCCCCTTCGCCCGCGATGGTCCCCGCGCGGCACGGGACGAACGCCCACGGCCCCCTTTGCCCCATCGGCCGGGCGAGAAGGACCGCTGCCGGCAAAGTGCCTGCCCGCATGCGCGGAAGCGCCGATCTCTCCGCGCCGTCGTCGCGCGCGCCGGGACGCAACCGCATACGAGAGCCCGAGCCCGGCCGCGATGGCGAGCCCCACGAGCGTGAACTCAAGCAGCGGCACGTCAGGCGAGGCGGCCCCCTCCGCCGCCTGCTCGCGGTCGGTCTCTCCCCACGACGCCGGAAGCTCGCAGCGCTCGGCGTGCACGAGCAGCCGGTGCGTGTTCACGCCGTACGGCGTGCAGGTCACGAGCGTCACCAGGTCCTTGCCGTCCTGCACCACCAGGCTTTCCGTCTCCTCCGGCAGCACCGTCTCCTTGCCGGTCACGCGATAGGCGTGCTCCTCGCCCAGCACCTGGATGACGAAGTAGTCCCCCACCTCGAGCTCGTCCAGCCGGTCGAAGATCTTCACCATGGGCAGTCCGTTGTGTCCCGCCAGCACCGCGTGCGTGGACGGCCCGCCCACGGGCAGCGACGTTGACTCCATGTGCCCGACGCCTTCCTGGAGCTCCTCGTCGTTGGTGTAGTGATAGATGGGCACCTCAAGGTCGATCTTGGGGATCACGAGCGTGCCCATCACGCCGTCGTCGTTCAGGTTGAGCAGGCTCTCGTACTCCTCGCTCGTCACGCGCTGCGCGTCCGGGTCAAACGGGTCGGTCACCACGGTCTTGCTGGAGAGCAGCCGCTCGTTGTAGTCCTGGGCGCGCGCCAGCTCGTCGGCCAGATCGGCCTCGTCGGCGCTCTCCACCGCCTCGTCCTGCACGGAGATGACCTCGTGCTGCTGCTGTTTGTGCACGTAGTCGCTCACGTACGGGTACGCGATGAGGCGCGGCGCCCAGCACAAAGACCAGCGCGGCTATGACAAGACGGACCCTCTTCTTCACCCTGCTCCCCCAGCATCGGCCTACGGAACGGGGCGGAAGGGACCCCAGCGCCCTTCCGCCCCATGAGCCGAGAAGAACCTCTTCTCGGGTCGTTCAGTTGGAACTAGTTCTCCTTGCGGGAGCGCATCACGAGATACGCCGCGCCAGCCACGAGGCCCGCGCCGGCAACCGTCAGCGCGATGGTGCCGGGGCCGCCGGTCTGCGGAAGGTTGGCCGCGCCGGTCGTGTCCTCAAGGTCGCCGAAGTACTTGGCGTCAACGTAGCTCACCTCGTCACCGTCACCGATCTCAAACTCGAGCGGAGTCTCGTTGAGCTGATAGCCGGCCGGGGACTGAATCTCAACCCAGCGGTACTCGCCGGCACCCAGAGACTTGATCGTCGACGTGGTGGGGTTGGCCTCAACGTTGGTGTTGATGGCCTTCCAGCTGCCGTCGGCCTGCTTCTTCTCGAGCTGGAAAACGGCGCCGTTGATCTTCTCGCCATCGGAGCTGCCGACAACCTTGTTGTCCACGAGCTCACCGACGACCTTGGTTACGTTGGTGCCATAGACGATCACGCTGGCGTCAACTTCGTCGCTCTTCGTGGGCTGGTCGTCGGTCACATGCTTGTACCAGTTGACGTAAGCGACGTTGGTGAACTCGCCGGCAAGGTTGCAAGAGTTGAGCTCTGCCTGGAACGTGAACGTAAGCGTCTTGCCGGCATACTTGATCAGGTCAGCCGCGTTGAGACCAATCCGGAGCTCGTTGTTTTCCTGCGGGTTGGTGAAGCCGGTGCCGCTGAAGTACGCCTTCTTGCCGTCAACCTGAATCTGATTGGTGCCACTCACGTAATCAAGCTCGTCAGGGAGCCGGTCAATGAGCTGGAACTTGATATCAGAGTCGGACGTGAGGCCGTTGTACTCCGGAATCTGGACGCTCACCTGGAAGTAGATGGGGTCACCATAAGAGGCCTCGTCAACCGAATCAACCCACGTCTCACCGTCAAGCGAGACCTTCTTCTGCAGCGTAGTCGAAACCGTGTCGGTATTGGCCTTCAGCTCAACGGTGCCGGTCGGCGTGCCCCACGTGCCGGTCGCGGCATCGGCCTCGGGCACGACGGACAGGATCATCGTCTGATAGCTCCAGCCAGCCTGCTCGGGGTTGACCTTGACGAGGTAGAGGCCGGCGTCGATGCCGGTGAACGTCGCGGTGTCGCCCTCGAGCGTGCCGTTGACGCCCGGTGCGGTGTAGGTGGCCTCGGCGTCCGCGGGAAGCTGGGCCGCGATCTCGTTGGCAACCTCGGCGTTGTGGTCGATGTAGTCCTCGACGTCAAAGTTAAAGCCGTCCTCGAGCGTCGTGACGAGCACGTTGTCCTCACCGTTGGTGACGGACGCCACCTTGTAGAGCTCGACGCTCGCGGCGCCATCGACGCCGGTGACCGTGGCGTTGCCGGACCCCAGCGGCGCCGCGGCCGCCATCGCCGTGATCGGCGCGACCGAGAGCGCGACCGCAGCGGTCGCAACCGTGGCGACGACGCCCCTCAGCCTCTCCTTCAAACTCATGTCAAAACCTCCTTCTCTGCCGCTCGCGCGACATCCCGGGCATGCGCCCGTTTTACGACGTGCCTATTCCTTCGGCATCCCTGCCGAGAAGAACCATGAAGAAAAGCCTGCGCTAGCTGCGCCTGACCTTACGGACCGCCATCACCGAGCCAGCGATGGCCACAATGCCCGTCACATACAGCGGCAGGTTGCCCGCACCGCCCGTGGAGGGGATCTCGCCATCCGCAGCCTTAACGTTCTTAAAGCTCACCTGATAGGTGCGGTCCTGGCCATCGACCTTAGAGGCAGATGCCATCTCTCCATCAGGCGTGCTGGCAAACTGAATCCCCGAGGAGCTGACGACGATTTTGTACGGCTCATCCTTCAGTTGATAGCCGGCGGGGACATGGGTCTCCATGAGGTAATACGTCCCAGGCTGAAGACCCTCGAACACAGCGTGGTCATCCTCCGCCTCGGTACCAACCACACCCTGGCCGATGAGGTTCTCCGCGCTCTTGACGAAGGTGCCATCATCTGCCGCCGCATAGAGATCGAACTTCGCGTTGTGAAGGGGCTCGCCCGTATCGGCATCGGTCTTATACACCCAGAGCGCATAGGACTCCGGCACGTTGGTCACCGTGAACGTAGCGGTCTGCGCGGTGAGACCAGTAAGTGTGACCTTCTGCTCGTCCGTATCGTTAGCCGTGATGCTTCCGACGGTCCAGCCATCTCCGGGATTGACCTCGGAAAGAGAGTAGGTATGACCCTCGGGGCCGGCGGCAACAACTACCTGTCCGGTCCAGTTGCCCGATCCGTCATCGGTGAGCGTAACGGGGTCACCGTACTTCTCGTCATCCTGATATACGTCAAACACAACAGACTCGGGCTTGACGCCATCACCATCCCATACCTTGGTGATGGTCAGCGTTGAGACCGGAACCTCAACGGACGGAGACTCATACGTTCCAGTGCCATGCTCGGGCTCGCCGGAGGGTTGGCCGTTCACCGTCTTGTAAACGTCATAGGAGATGGACGCTTCACCGTTGGTGGGATAGCTTGTGGTTTGTCCCTTGCTCGCCGCATCGTCATAGGCGGCCTGGTTGAGGGCAACAACAAAACTCATAGAGTAGGTGACGTCATCCTCAAGCGTAAGGTTCTCACCGAGAGCCCACGTGATAGTTCCATCCTCGCCCACGGTGGCACGCGGAGCATCAGACCACGCCTCTCCATTTTTGGAGTACGTGAAGGTGCTCGGCTCAACCCTGCCATCAGCGGTCGCGCTGCCGTCGGTTGAAACACCGGTCACCCACTGCGAAAGCGTGTCTGTGATAGTCACGTTGCGATAGCTTGCCTCGCTACGGATGATGCTCGAGATGTCATTAAACGCCTCGTTGAGCGAGCCGGCATCTCCAGCGGAGTAGAACCCATCTGTCGAACCGGTAACCCGCTGATGGAACGAGCTCATCAGCCAGTCGGTGCCACTCTCGGCACTCACCGAGAAGAACGTAGCATTTTGGCTAATCTGCTTGGCAACCTCAAGGGCAGCATCGGAATTCACCTGATTGGGATTGGTATTGCCAGTCCCCTCTACGTACTCAACATTTGCGGTATCGACGTCACGTCCGCCAATGTCAATCGGGCTAGTCGAGAAGTGCCCCTCGGAAAACAACCCGGGAATCCAGTAGACACGCTCGCCCGTAGTCCTGTCGAAGAACCTGCCTGCCCAGGACTCAAACATGCCCGTATCATCTCCGGCGTCCTCCAGTCGGTAGGTCGGCTCGCCGTCGGAGAGGAAGATGACGTACTTTTCGGCCTCGCTACGGGCGGTCTGGAGAATGTTGCTCGCGTCGCGCAGGCCCGCCTCCCAGTTGGTACCGTTGCCGTTCGCAAAGATTCCCGTTTGATCGTTAGGCGCGTACGTCGGAATCTCATTGACGACTGCACTGGCGGAGGTCAGCCAGCCGGAGCCCCCAACCTTGGGATTTCCCTGTTTGTCCTGTGTATACGTACCGAAGAGCACCACGGAAATCCTAACTTGCCCGTCCCCGTTATCCGCGAGCACGCTCTCGGCAAGCTGCTTTGCCGCATTGCGAACATTGGTCATCCGGTCACCCTCGTTCATGCTCGTGGACTGATCTACCACGAGCACGATGTCAACGGGCTTGCTGATGGTCTCGGACGAGCTGTCCGTCGCGCCGGTGACGCTAAGAGTGACGGTGTAGGTACCGTCCTCGTTCTTGGTAGCGGTCTTCTCATGCGCCGGGACACCAAGGTTGGCCTCGCCCTGGGCACTAGCTACTCCGGGCGTAGCTCCCAGCCCCAGCACGAGCGCCGTCGCCAGGACGGCGAACACCGCAAGGACCTTGCCGAGCGTCCCTCTTCTCCGTTTGTTGCTCATTGGACAGCCCCCAGACTCCCTTACGCCCTCAGACGTTCTTATCGTCTTTAAGATGGACGCAATTTCCAATCACATACGCGAGAGTCTAGGGCTGTCTAATCAGTTAACCTTGGCTACAGTTGAGGGTAGGGGGTAACTGATTCGCATAACGTCCGCAACTTTAAGGGGAGGGGGTGCCTATTCTGTGGCGGCCTCGTGGGAACCGTGGCCGGGGGCAGCCTCCCGAGCGGACGCGGGACGGGCGATGCGGTAGACGTTTGCGAGCTGCGCGCCGTTTGCCGCGTAGGAGGGCTCCGTCTCCAGGATCCTGTACTGGCGAAGGCGCGAGACCAGCCGCGAGATGGTCTTCTCGTTGCGACCGAGCGCGGCGGCGAGCTGCGACTTGGAGAAGGCCCGCCCCTCGTGGCGCTGAACGAAGGAGAGAATCTGCATCTCAGTGGGGGTAAGGCGCACGGGGCCGTCGGGCGTGAAGAAGATGCGCATGTAGGAGGGGAACCTGACCGCATCGGGCCGGGCGCACGCGTCGCCCGCGGCCGCCCCCGCCCCGTTGACGGCCTCCTCGCCAACCCTGGTCTCGCTCATCCTCAGCTCCTTTGCCGTGCTGCCCCTCATGGTTAGACGGAGTGTACGTCAATAGTCGTACACTCGCAAAGCGAGGCCACATAGCGTGCTTTCCATGAGCAGCGAAGTCAGACATGCCTTTGGACAGCGCGTGCGCGCTCTGCGCCTGGAGCGGAACTTCTCTCTGAGGCAATTTGCGCTTACCATCGGCATCAACAAGTCGTTCCTCGTTGACATTGAGTTTGGGCGCAAGGCGCCCACGCTGGACACGATCGAGCGCATCGCCGGCGGGCTAGACGTCACGATGTCCTATCTCATGCTCGGCATCGAGACCGATCGCATGAGGTACGCGTGCGAGAAGGACCGTCCCGTTGAGGAGGAGGAGCAGCGCGCGGTCGCGCACGTCTGAGTGACGCGGCGGACGCGCGGGATGGGCGCGTCAAGCCAGAAACTTGGTGGTTTTGGGTTGTGGTCGCCAGCACGCGCTATCTCAGAGTGCGGCCGGGCGATTCCACGAGGTTTTGGGCAACAAGTTTGATGTCCTTCTCGCCTCGGGGCTTTTCTTTCTTTCGTCTGCCTTCGGTCGTTTGCGCTTTGGCCCGATTGGCGCAGGTTGTGGGGCAAAAGATTGATGCTCGCGCGCCGTCTTTGGACGCGCGCATCAAACATGTTGCCCAAAACCCAGCAAAGAGCGCCGAGAAGCGCCCTCTCCCCCGCACCGGCGAGAAGCGCGTCCCGACCAGAGCGCGCCCGCGTCACCCCGCGCGGCGGGCCAGCGCGGCGAGGGCGCGGCCGCCGAGCACGAGCTGGCACACAAGCAGCGCCGCGGCCGCGACCCAGAGCCCGTCGTAGCCAAGCGCCGCCACGAGCTGGCCGCCGAGCGCCGACCCCACGCCGCCGCCGGCAAAGACACCGAGCCCGATGAGGCCGGTGCAGAGACCGGTCTGCGCGGGGTCGGCGTCCATGGAAAGCGAGACGAGCGTGGGCTGCGTGAGGATGTAGCCAAAGCCGAGCGCGCCCGCGGCGAGCAGCGCCGGGACCCACGAGCCCGTCGCCGTGACCACCACGAGCGACGCGATGGCCACGAGCCCGGCCGCCTCGCCCACGCAGATGACGCCGCGCGGGCCGCGCGCCGCGCCGATGCGCCCGGAGACCGTGCCGCCCACGAGGCACATCACGCCGTAGAGCATCATGATGAGCCCCGCCTGCGTGGAGGAGAGCCCGCAGCGCTCAGAGAGGAAGGTCCCCATTACAGTCGAGCGCTGCGTGAACACGACGCCCGTGGTGCATGCCACAAAGAAGATCGCGCGATGGCTGCCAAAGAAGATGCGGGCGGCGCGGGCGAAGAAGCCGCCCTGCGGGGCCGGCGCGGCGAGGGGCGCATCGTCCCTCTCGGCCATCGGGGCGACCTCGCGCGGAAGGCGCCACAGCATCGCCAGCGCCACGAGCGCGAGCACGCCAAAGCAGGCAAACGCGGCGCGCCAGCTCATGAGGTCGGTGATGATGCCGCCGAGGCCCGAGGAGAGGCCCTGCCCCGTGAAGGTGATGCCCATGAGGACGCCCACCGCGGCGCCACGGCGCTCCGGGCCCACCACGTCGCCGACGTGCGCCTGCGAGACCGCGATGATCCCCGCCGCGAAGCAGCCCGTCACCACGCGCGCGGCCACGAGCAGAGGCAGCGTGGGCGCCACGGCGCAGAGAAACGTCCCCGCAGCGAGGCCGGCCACGATCACGTGGAGCACGCGCAGCCGCCCAAAGCGGTCGCCGAGCGTGCCGCAGACCGGCTGGAGCAGGCCGTAGGGCACGAGGTAGGCGGTCAGCACGATCGTCGCCGCCGAGGCCGCCACGCCGAGCGCGCTCGCGATGGCGGGCAGCGCGGGCGAGACAAACCAGTTGTCGGCGGCGGACACAAGACCGCAGAAGCCCAGCGTGTAGACCACGCGCCTCTGCTCGGAGGTAAGGTTCATGGGTCGACCCTTCTGACGTGCGGGTTGGTGCCAGCCCATTGTAGTACCGCCGGCGCGGGCCCCGGGCGGCTCGGTCTTCTCGCCAGCTGCGATGGTTTCATTTTTTCGAGCAGATCGCCGGGTTGCGGCGCACCGGGGGCATCCCGCGCTCTCGGTCGGCACGATTCTGAGAGAAACCGCAAGGTTTTGGGCAACACATTTTATGTCTTGGCCCCGCAGCCGCCCGTCGCGGGGGACGCCGGCGCCGCGCTGCCCGCGTTTTCCCAGCTTTCCACATTGGGAGCTGCCGAGAATAGCGTGCGCCCGGGCAGGGAGATAAAACCTTCGGCCCAAAACCCGCAAAGTCGCGCCAAAGCAAAGGGGCGAGACGACCCGCAGGCCATCCCGCCCCCGACAGGCCGCTCGTCGGCCCGTTACGCGACGCTCGCCTCGTAGCCGGCCTCGGCGACGGCCGCGACGAGCGCGTCGTCGGCCACGCCCTCCGCCGCCTCGACGGTGGCGGTCCCGGCCTCCAGGCTCACGTCCACCGCGCTCACGCCGGGCACGCCCTCCAGGGCCTTGGTCACATGCATCACGCAGTGCTGGCACATCATGCCGGTCACGTTCAGGGTCTTGGTCATGGTTGCTTCCTTTCTCGACTCCTCGACCTTCACCTCGGCCGCGGCGCTCGCCGCGACCTCGGCCGTGTTGCTCGCGCTCGGCTTCCAGGTGCGCAGCCTGAGCGCGTTTGACACCACAAAGACGGAGCTGAAGCCCATGGCGGCCGCGCCAATCATCGGGTTCAGCGTGACCCCCCACGGCGTGAGCACGCCTGCCGCCACCGGGATGCAGATCGCGTTGTAGAAGAGCGCCCAGAAGAGGTTCTGCTTGATGTTTCTCATCGTGGCGCGGGAGAGTTCCATGGCGGTGGCCACGTCGGCCGGATCGGAGTGCATGAGCACCACGTCGGCCGAGGAGATGGCCACGTCGGTGCCCGCCCCGATGGCGATGCCCACGTCCGCGCGGGCGAGCGCCGGCGCGTCGTTGATGCCGTCGCCGACCATGGCCACCGTGCGGCCGGCCGCCTGCAGCTCGCGGACCTTGGCCTCCTTCTGCGCGGGCAGCACGCCGGCGATGACCTCGTCCACGCCCACCTGGCGCGCCACGGCCGCGGCGGTGCGCTCCTGGTCGCCGGTGAGAAGGACCGTGCGGGCGCCCATCGCCCGCAGCCGCGCGACCGCCCCGGCGCTCGTGGGCTTCACGGGGTCCGCCACCGCGATCATGCCGAGCGCATGCCCGCCGACCGAGAAGAACAGCGGCGTCTTGCCATCGTCGGCGAGCGCCGCGGCGGCCTCCGCGAGTCCGCCCAGCTCCACGCCGCGCGCACCCATGAGCCGGGCGTTGCCGGCGAGTGCCGCCGCGCCGTCCACCATGGCGGCAAGGCCGCCGCCCGGGACCTGCTCGAACTTCTCGACGCGCACGTCCTTCTCGCCCGCCGCGCCATGCTCGTCCGCATAGGCGCAGACAGCCGCGGCAAGCGGGTGCTCGCTCTTGCGCTCCAGCGCCGCGGCCACACGGAGCAGCTCGTCCTCGGTGACGCCCGGGGCCAGGCGCACGTCGGTCGCGCGCGGCGCACCGGCCGTGACGGTGCCGGTCTTGTCGAGCACGACGGCATCCACGCCGCAGGCGGTCTCGAGCGCCTCGGCGGACTTGATCAGGATGCCGTTGGCGGCGCCGCGGCCGGTGCCCACCATGATGGCCGTGGGCGTGGCCAGCCCGAGCGCGCACGGGCAGGAGATCACGAGAATCGAGATGGCGTGCGTGAGCGCGGTGGCCACGTCGCCGGCGAGCGCGAGCCATGCCACGAACGTCACCGCCGCGATGACGATCACCACGGGCACGAAGACGCCGGCGATCTTGTCGGCCATGCGCTCGATGGGGGCCTTGGAGCTCGTGGCCTCGTCCACGAGGCGGATGATGCCGGCGAGCGTGGTGTCGTCGCCCACGGCGCGCGCCTCCATCGCAAACCAGCCGGTCGTGCTCACCGTGGCGCCGGTCACGCGGTCGCCGGGAGCCACCTCGCGCGGGACGGGCTCGCCGGTGATGGCGGCCTCGTCGATGGCGGCCGAGCCCTCCAGCACCACGCCGTCCACCGGCACGGACTCGCCCGCGCGCACGATCACGCGCTCCCCCACGCGCACGTCCTCGGTGGGGACCTCGAGCTCCTCGCCGTCGCGCACGACCGTGGCCGTCTTGGGCGCGAGGTCCATGAGCGCGGCGATGGCGTCGGTGGTGCGGCCCTTGGCGCGGGCCTCAAAGAACTTGCCCAGCGTGATGAGGGTGAGAATCATGCCGGCGGAGTCGAAGTAGAGGTTGTGGGCCGCGGCGTGGAGCGTGGCCGCGTCACCGGCGCCCATGGCCCACGCCATGCGATAGAGCTGCGCCACGGACCAGACGGCCGACGCCGCCGAGCCCAGCGCGATCAGCGAGTCCATGTTGGGCGCGCGGTGCCAGAGCGTGCGGAAGCCGGTGACAAAGTAGTGGCGGTTCACCAGCAGGATGGGCGCGCAGAGCAGAAGCTGCGTGAGCGCCTGCGCCATGAGGTTGGCCTCGCCGACGAGCGGCGCGGGCTGCGGCCAGCCGAACATCGGGCCCATGGCCACGTAGAAGAGCGGGACCGAGAAGATCGCGGAGATGATCAGCTGCGTGCGCTTCTCGGCGATGGCGCGCTCGGCCGCCGCGCCGGGACGCTCGGCGGGCGCCGCGGCGCTCTTCTCGCCCGGGCGCGCGCGGCGGGCGGCCCCGTACCCGGACTTCTCGATGGCCTCCACCACGGCGGCGGCCGTCTCCGGCGAGCCGTCGTAGTCGAGCTCCATCGAGTTCTTGAGCAGGTTCACGTTGGCGCAGGTGACGCCCGCCACCTCGCCGGCCGCCTTCTGCACGCGCGTGGAGCACGCCGCGCAGGTCATGCCCGTGATGTCAAAGGTCTCCTTCATCGGGGCCTCCTCACATGAACTTGCGGAAGAGGTCCATGACCTCGTCCGTGACCTCGGTGTCGCCGGCCTGGATGCGCTCGACGACGCAGGTCTCCAGGTGGTCGCGCATGACCGTGCGCGAGATTGCCTTGACCGCGGACTCCACGGCCGCGAGCTGCGTGAGGACGTCGCCGCAGTAGCGGTCCTCCTCCACCATCGTGCGGATGCCGTTCAGCTGGCCCACGGCGCGGTTGATGCGCCTCGTGACGTCCGCCTTGAGCTCGGGCGAGCGGGGCGTGTGCTTGAGCGCACCGCAGCGCGGGCAGTCGTTCTCTGTCATGATTTCCTCTTCCTGGATACCCCTAGGGGGCTTATGTCCTCTCCAAGATATACCCCATAGGGGTACTAGTCAACGTGACAACGGGAAGACTTCCCCTCCAATAAGGATCTCGTTCTCACTTTTAGGCAGTTTTTTCTCGGACCCTGAGATACATGACCGCCGCTTCCTCGTAGAATTGCTGCTCAGGAGGGTGCGCACAACCGCGCTACTTTGGCCGTGCGCGAAAAACTGCCTAAAACTGACAGCCTCGTACCATGACCGGAAGGGAGGCGCCCGAGGTGGCCGTTCTGAGCACGCCGCGCCTGACCCTGCGCCCGTGGGTCGCGACGGACGCGCCGGCGCTCTTCCGCTGGGCGCGCGACCCCGAGGTGGGCCCGCGCGCGGGATGGGAGCCGCACGCCAGCATCGAGGAGAGCGCCCGCATCATCCGCGAGGTGCTCGCCGTTCCGGAGAGCTACGCCATCGTGGTCCGCGGCCGCGAGGCCGAGGACGAGCCGGTCGGCGCCGTGGGCCTCAAGTTTGGCGCCGCCTCCGACCTGGCAAGAGACGCGCGCGAGGCCGAGCTCGGCTACTGGCTCGCCCGGCCGCTCTGGGGGCGCGGCATCATGCCCGAGGCGGCGCGCGCCCTGCTCCGCCACGCCTTCGATGACCTGCGGCTCAACGCGGTGTGGGCCGGCCACTACGCGGGCAACGGCCAGAGCCGGCGCGTCATGGAGAAGCTCGGGCTCACCGAGCTCGGCACACGCGACGCGGGTGGGCGCCTCGAGCGCGTCCTGCGCGTCACGCGGGAGGAGTGGACCCGCGCGAGCTAGTGGCCGTGGGCCACAGCGGCCCCGGAGGCGGCGAGGCAGACGCAGGCGAGCAGCGCGAGGAGGTTGTCGGGGGCGGGCCGCAGGACGACAAGCACCATGCCGAGAAGCGCGACGGCCCCGCACAGCAGGCAGCTCAGCGCGCCAAGGCGCCGCAGGTACGACGCGTCCGACCCCAGGACCCTCTCTGCCAGCATGGCGCACCTCCCGTGAAGCGTTTTTTGCAAACGTAGCGCGCTCAGGTCAGGTCAGCGTAAGCGGCAGGAAAGCTCTGCGGCGCCATTGTTGCCGCGGTGGGCTCGCGCCAGACCGTTTTCGCAGGTTTTGGGCAACAGGTTTGATGTTCTTCTCGCCCAGCCGTCACCTTGGCGTCAGGCTGGCACCCACAACCTGCGACATCGTGGCAAGAAGACCCTCATCTGGCGAGAAGGACGGTGCGTCTCCCGGCCCCACATAAAACGTTCGGCCCAAAACCATCCCATTCGTCACAAAACCGGCCCTGTCGCAAACGCAACGGCGCCGCAGCAGCAAAACCTCACTTTTGAGGGCACGCCCGGAGCCGGGCACGTCATGGTCGACAAGCGCTAAGCTCTTCTCGTACCCGCCATGAAAGGAGCCCCCGTGAACGACTTCACGTTCTTCTCGCCCACCCGCTTCGTCTTTGGCCGAGGCGTCACGGACCGCACCGGCACCGAGCTCGCCGCCGGCGAGCACGCCCGTGCGCTCGTCGTCTACGGCCAGGGCTCCGCGGTGCGCACGGGCACGCTCGAGCGCGTCCTCGCCTCGCTCGACGCGGCCGGCGTCGAGCACGAGGAGTTTGGCGGCGCGCGCCCCAACCCGAGCCTCGCGCACGTCCGCGAGGGCATCGTCGCCGCCCGCGACGCCTGCGCCGACGTCATCCTCGCCGTCGGCGGCGGCTCGGCCATCGACACCGCCAAGGCCATCTCGCTCGGAGTTCCCTACGCAGGCGACGTCTGGGACCTCTTTGCCAAGAAGGCGGCGCCCGTCGCCGAGGGCAAGCCCGCCGTGGCCTGCGTCCTCACGATCCCGGCCGCCGGCTCCGAGGCGAGCGACTCCTGCGTCATCAGCAACGACGAGCTCTGCCTCAAGCGCGGCCTCTCCACCGACCTCAACCGCCCCGAGCTCGCGGTCATGGACCCCGAGCTCACCTTCACACTGCCCGCCTACCAGACCGCGGCCGGCGTGACCGACATGTGCGCGCACATCATGGAGCGCTACTTCTCCAGCGTGGGCCCCGTGCCCGTGACCGACAACATCGCCTGCGGGCTCGTCCGCGCGCTCGTCGAGGAGGCCCCGCGCGCGCTCGCCGACCCCGAGGACTACGACGCGCGCGCCAACATCATGTGGGCGGGCATGCTCGCGCACAACGGGCTCGCGGGTCTTGGCCGCAACGCCAAGCCCTTCACGCGCGCCGGCGGCTGGGAGAGCCACGCCCTCGAGCACGAGCTCTCCGCCCATGACGCGCGCATCACGCACGGCGCCGGCCTCGCGGTAATCTTCCCCGCGTGGATGCGCCACGTCTGGCGCGCCAACCCCGAGCGCTTCCTCTCCTTTGGCCGCGACGTCTTTGGCATCGAGCCGGTGGACGCCGAGAAGGACGGCGTGGACGTGACGCCCGAGGAGGCCGTCGCCGATGCCGTGGCCGCCACGATCGACGAGCTGCAGGGCTTCTTCGTCTCGATGGGCATGCCGCGCACCCTCGGCGAGCTGGGCGTCACGGCCGAGCAGATCCCGGCGCTGCTCGTGACGCTCGAGCAGAACAAGGGCCGCGAGCTGGGCGACCTCATGCGCCTCACGCTCGACGACGCGCGCGCGATCTACGAGTCCGCGCTGTAGGCGGCACTCGGCGCTGCGACGGCTTGCCGCCTCGGTGCCAGAATCACGGGATGTGTGCGTTGCTCGGTGCACACATCCCTTCTTTTTGGCGCAAGTCGCGCACATATGTCCCCTATCAGGCACCCCCGCGCACACATGCCCGAATTCCGGCACCAGGGCGACGCGAGACCGACCGGGCGAGAAGGACGTCCGCCCCGACTTCTGTGCAATCGTTGATGATTCGCCGCCCGAGCGCGCGGGCGGCGATAATGGTGCGCGTTGCCGCGCGCGAAAGGAGTCCCATGGAGGACGTGTTCACCAGCCTCATCAGCCAGTTCGGCTACATCGGCGTCTGGTTTCTCATCTTCTTTGAGAACGTCTTCCCGCCGATCCCGTCCGAGCTGATCCTGCCGCTCTCGGGCTTCTTCACCACCACGACCGACCTCACGCTGCCGGGCGTCATCATCGCCGCCACCGTGGGCTCGGTCACCGGCGCCTACATCCTCTACGGCGTGGGCCGGCTCCTCTCGCGCGAGCGCCTGATGACGTTCTTTGGCACGCGCCCGATGCGCCTTCTGGGCTTCAAGCCAAACGACATCGCGAGCGCCGTGGACTGGTTCGATCGCAAGGGCCAGGTCACGGTGCTCATCTGCCGCTGCATCCCCATCGTGCGCAGCCTCATCTCCATCCCCGCCGGCACCGCCAAGATGAGCGTCGTGCGCTTCTCGCTCTACACGCTCGTGGGCTCCGCCGTGTGGAACACGATTCTCTGCTCGCTCGGCGCGGCCGCCGGCAGCGCCTGGGAGACGGTGACCGAGCAGGCCGAGTGGGTCTCCGACGTCGTGAAGTACGTCATCATTGCCATCGCGGCCATCGCGGTGGTCTTCTGGGTCGTCAAGCGCATCCTCCCCGCCCTGCGCGAGCGCAACGAGCAGGAGTAGGCCCCTCAGTCCCAATCTCGGGTCCAACCACAGGTCCCGGGCCGCGCGCCGCAACGATCTCCTCCGCGCGTGGCCCGGGACTCTTGTCCACTTGGGCCCAATTCGCGAATTGGGTCGCGTCCCCCAGAGCCCCGTCGCCCAAATCGCGATTTGGGCGACAGCGGGGTGAAGGCCACGAACGACGGCGAGAGGAGCCGCCGGTCAGAGGCTCGCTCGCAACGCCACGTACTTCTCGGCCCCCGACGAGCTCGCCCAATTCGCGAATTGGGCGAGAGGAATCTCCGCAATGCGCCCAAATCGCGATTTGGGCGCCCGGGCAGGCGAGGCGGCGACAAGAGGCCGCTGCTCGGGCGGCCGTCCACGACGTCAGGCCCTTCTCGGCCCTCGCCCCGTCGCCCAAATCGCGATTTGGGCGAGCGTCCCGGAGCGCGCGACAGGAGCACCCACGCCGCCCGCCCTTCTCGCCCGTTGCAAAACCTGTGGCCAACCTTAAAATGAACGTGTTCATAAACCGTCGGCGAGAAGGGCGGCCATGCCCAAGCTCATCCCCCACCTGCGCGAGCGCATCCTCGACGCCGCGCGCGACGCCCTCGCCACCGAGGGCTGGCGCGCGCTCTCGATGCGCGAGCTGGCCCGACGCGCGGGCATCGCCCCCGGCACGCTCTACAACTACTTCTCCGACAAGGAGGAGATCGTCGCCACGCTCGCCCTCGCCGACTGGCAGGACGCGCTCGCGCGCATGGAGGCCGTGGCGGGCGCGGCCACCGACCTCGAGCGCGGCCTCTCCGCGCTCTGCGACGAGCTCAACGCCTTCTCGGACGCCTACCGCCCCACGTGGCGGCAGTACGAGGGCGGCAGCGCCTCGGGCTACCTCACCCGCTATCACCGGATGCTCCGGGAGCAGGTCGCCCGCCCGGTGCGCACCGTGACGGAGCGCGCCGGCCGCGCGGACCTCGCCCCCCTCGCGGACGTGCTGGCCGAGACGCTTCTCGCCTGCTCGGTCAACGATGACCTCGGAACCGCATCCATGGGCAAGCTGGCGTCCGCCCTCGCCGCGGGCGCCCCGCACACAGAAGGAGGACCCGCATCATGAGCAGCTTCAAAGACCTGAGGATCGTCGACAACTTCTACCAGACGTCGGCGTTCTTCCCCATGCCAACGGTGTGCATCTCCACGATGAACCCCGACGGCTCCCTCAACGTCGGATCGTACTCGCTGTGCTTCCCGTACTACATCGCCGGCAAGGACCGCTACGCGATGCTGCTGGAGTGCCGCAACACGTCCAACACCTGCATGAACCTGCTGCGCACGCACAAGTGCGCCCTCAACTTCATCCCCGACGACCGCGCGAGCTTCAAGGAGGCCGTGCGCCTGGGCTTTCCCGGCCCCTCCGCCGAGAAGATGGGTGATCTCGCCTTTGAGATGGAGCCCGGCCAGGCCGACCCCACAGACCCCAACCGCCCGCCCGTGATCAAGACCGCCTTCCAGGTCTTCGAGTGCACCTGGGCCGCCGAGCTCGAGGGCGCCGACAAGTTCCGCGCGGAGGACATCGACGACGGCCACCCCGGCCCCTACAACGACTTCAACGGCATCACGTCCAAGTACGGCGCCCACTTCATCCTGCACATCGACAAGATCCTCATGAAGGAGCGCTACTACGACGCCATCGTGAACGGCGTCACCAAGACGAGCTTCCCGCCCGTGCCCGTGGACTACGGCTACCGCGACTCCACCAACTTCTGGTACACGCGCTTCCCCAAGCTCTCCAAGCCCATCGCCGAGCCCATCCCCGCACCCAAGGAGGTGGACATCGAGTCCATCCGCTACGCGGCCAACCGCGCCGACGACACGGTCAAGTTCACCGACGAGGCGCTCAGGAACTTCGTCAAGGTGCCGCGCCCGTTCCTCAAGACCGTCCTCAACGGCTGCGTGGCCTGGGCCAAGGAGAACGGCGTCACGCTCATCACCGACGAGCACGTCAAGATCATCAACGACAAGCGCCGCGCCGAGAAGGACAAGCGGTAATGGGCGGGGGCATCACCGTCGAGATGGCGCTCGTGGACTGCGTGCCCGTGGTCCTGTTCCTCGTGGCTGCCGTCGTCCTCCAGCGCGACCTCTACGGCCGCCTGCCCAAGGGCGCCTACTCGCTCGTGGCGGCAGGCTCCATCATGGCGTTTCTCGGCGGCTTCATGAAGGCGCTCTGGAAGCTGCTCTACGCCACGGGCGTGGCCGACTACGTCCTGCTCGACCACGCGCTCTTCACGCTGCAGGGACCGGGCTTCCTGCTCTTCTTCCTGGGCCTCACGGGCCTCTTCTGGAAGGGCGAGAAGGGCGGCGCATCAGCGCTCGCCGCGGGCGCGGCCCCGGCGGCCACCACGACCTCGATCCCGTTCATCGTCATGCAGGTCGTGGGCCTCGGCGGGGCGCAGGTCCTTCTCGCCGCCTGGGGCGCGCGACAGGGCAAGAGGCTCGTGCCCGTGGCCTATGCGCTGGCCTTTGTCCTCATGCTCGGCATGGGCTACCTGGGCGCCAAGTTCGACGACTCGAGCTCCATGCACTGGGTCGCCCAGCTCACCAACACGCTGTCGATGGCCTGCTTCCTCTGGGGCACCCTCATGCTCCACGCGGCGGGCCCGAAGGAGGTCAAGTAGATGAAGGTCGTCCTCGCGGGAGCCTTTGGCAAGCTGGGCTCCGACATCCTGCGCGCCCTGTGCGCGACCGACCACACGATCGTGGCCGCCGACGCCGTGGTTCGCGTCCCCGACGACGTTGACGCGTCCCGCTTTGAGACGCGCCAGATCGACGTCACGCGACCGGAGACCCTGGAGGGCCTCTGCGACGGCGCCGACGTGGTGATCACCACCGTCGGCCTCACCGGTGCGTCCACCAAGGTCACCAACTACGACATCGACTACCGGGGCAACCTCAACCTCATCGAGGCGGCGCGCGCCGCCGGCGTGGCGCACTTCGGCTACGTCTCCGTGATCAACGCCGACAAGGGCGACGGCATCCCCATGGTCCACAGCAAGTACCTGCTGGAGCAGGAGCTCAAGGCGTCCGGCCTCACCTACGTGATCTGGCGCCCCACCGGCTACTTCTACGACATCGCCCACGTCTTCTGGCCCATGATCAAGTCCAAGAGCGTCCAGCTCCTCAAGACCAAGGGCGGCTTCGAGCCGCGCGCCAACGTCATCGACACGCGCGACTTTGCCCGCTTCATCCTCGAGACCATGTGCGATAAAAACAGGACCTACTCCGTGGGCGGCACCGAGACCTACACCTACCGTCAGATCGCCGAGATGTTCTACAACGCCGACGGCGTCACGAACGGCCCCGTCAAGACCGTGCCCGCGTTCATGATGGACGTGCTGGCCCGTCTGCCCAAAATCAAGGCGCAGGGCAAGTCCGACGTGCTCAAGTTCTCCAAGTTCACGCTGCTCAACGACTGCGTGGGCGACACCGAGGTCCCCGGTCGCAGCTTCCGCGACTACATCGCCCAGAAGAGCTACGCGCCCGTGATCGAGACGGAGCTCGCCGCAAAGGCAGCTGCCGAGAAGGGCGGTGAGCGCCGATGAACTGGACGCTCGTGGGTACGCTCTTTGTGGTGGCGCTTCTCGCCTGCTCGATGGGCTTCAAGCGCTTCGTGTGGTTCATGTCGATCGGCTACGGCCTCGCCGTGGCGGCGATCGCGCTCGCCACGCTGGTGGCAGGCGCCGGCATCACCGGCAACCCGCTCACGCCCGGGCTCGTCGCGGCCCTTCTCGTCTGTCTCGCCTACGGGGCGCGCCTGGGCGTCTTCCTCTGGCGGCGCGAGATGGGCAACGCCGCCTACCGCAAGGTGCTCGCCGGCAAGGTGGGCAAGGAGCCGCCCGTCTTTGTGAAGGCGCTCGCATGGCTCTTCATGGGCGCGCTCTACGTGTGCGAGACGGCGGGCCTGCACCTGCGCCTGGCCAACGGCACGCCCGATGACGCCGTGGTCTGGGTCGGCGTGGCCGTGATGGCCGTCGGCGCCGTCGTGGAGGCCGTGGCGGACGCCCAGAAGAGCGCGCAGAAGGCCGCGCGGCCGGACATGGTGGCCACCGAGGGGCTCTTCTCGCTCGTGCGCTGCCCCAACTACCTGGGAGAGATGCTCTTCTGGACGGGCGCGCTGCTCGTCGGCGCAACGAGCCTCTCCGGGCCCGTCCAGTGGGCGATGGCGCTCGTCGGCTTTGTCTGCATCATCTTCATCATGCTCGACGGCGCGCGACGCCTGGCCAAGGGCCACGAGGCCCGCTACGGCCAGAACCCGGAGTACCGCGCCTACGCCGACCGCACCAAGCTCATCATCCCGTTCGTCTGGTAGCGCGGGGGCGCAACGGAGCGCGGGCCGGCGCGAACGCCCCGCGTCGCGCCCCTTGCCCCAAACGTGACGGGGGCGGAGCGGCATCACCGCCCCGCCCCCGTCGTTGCGCTAGTACCGCAGCCCGCGCTTCTTGGGCTTCTTGCGAACGACCTGCCAGAGCGTCCGCGTGCCAAAGCTCAGGTGGAAGAGCTTCACCCACACCCAGCCAAAGAGCACGAGCAGCACGCTCACGGCCACGCGGATGAGCTGCCAGGTGGGCAGCCAGTTGGCCGTCACCGAGGAGTCGGCGTCAAGCTCGTTCACCACCGAGCTCCCCGCGTAGGCGTAGAGGATCCGATGGGCCGCCTCGCGCACCCGCGTCATCGTGGTGGCGTCCAGGCTCTCCACGTCCACGTTGAACATGAGGTCGGCGGCGTTCAGCCACATGTCCGTGCCGGCCTCCAGGCCCTCGTAGATGTCGCAGTACGCAAAGTTGGGGAACGTCGCCTGGTCCGTGGTGGCAAAGCCCGCGAAGCCCCACTCGCCGCGCAGCGTGTCCGTCATGAGCCCGGCAATGCCGCCCACCCAGCGCGGCCCGATGCGGTTCATCGAGACCATCACGCCCGAGGGGTCGCCGCCGCGCACACAGAGCTCAAAGGCCCGCAGGTAGACCTCACGGATGGTCTGCTCGTTGGCGAGCATGGCCCCGCCGTAGCGGTTGGTCTCCTGGTCGTTCAGGGCAAAGTGCTTGATCGTGGTGATGAGCCCGCGGCCCTCGGCGCCGCGCACCTCGGCCGCCCCCATGAGGCCCGAGAGCAGCGCGTCCTCGGAGTAGTACTCAAAGTTGCGACCGCTGTAGGCCGTGCGATGGATGTTCATCGAGGGCGCGTACCACACCTGCACGCCCGCCATGAGCGCGTCCTCGCCCACCATCTCGCCCATCTGCTCGGCGAGTCCCACGTTCCAGGTGGAGGCGAGCACCATCTCGGTTGGGTATGACATGCACTGCACGCCGCCGCCCGTGAGCGTGGCGGAGATGCCGGCCGGACCGTCCTTGAGCGTGACCTGCGGCATGCCGATGCTCGGAATGCCCAGGGAGAGGTAGCCGCTCTTGCGCACGAGGTCCCAGATCTCCTGCTTGCTCATCTGCGAGAGCAGCGCGTCCCAGCGCGGGTCGTCATAGTCCGCCCCCGCAAGCTCCGCGAGCGACACCTCGCCCAGCTCCTCGTCCACGGTCGAGAAGGACGGCATCTCGGCGCCCTCGTCGGCTTCCGAGCTCACCTCGAGCGCGGCCAGGAACTCCTCCGGGGCCTCCCAGGCACCGTCGGCGTAGGTCGTGGGCCACGTGCCCTCCCAGTCGGAGCGGCTGAGGTAGCGGAACTCAGAATCCCACGTGCGCACATCGGCGCTCGCGAACTCGTTCTCGATCGCCGCGCCCGTGGCGGCGGAGACCGCATAGGTGGTCGCGTCGAGCTCGCCACCCTGCTCGTAGGCCCACGCCATCGAGGCGTTGCCGTCGGCAGTCATGCCGTCGGCCGTCGAGCGACCCTTCGCGGCGAGCACGTTGTTCACGGCCTCGTGCGCGTCGGAGGCGGCGGTGAGGTAGTACGTGCCCGGCTCCAGCACGTAGGTCCCCGCGCCCTGCGCGTCATAGGTGCGCAGCTCCTCGCGGGAGACCTCCACCGTCACGCGCTCGCTCTCGCCCGGCTCCAGGAGTCCCGTCTTGGCGAACCCGGCCAGCTGGACGACGCTCTTCTCGATGCCCATCTCGCGGTCGTAGTCGGTGTAGGGCTGCTGGAGATAGACCTGCACCACGTCCTTGCCGGCAACGTCACCGGCGTTGGTCACGGTAACGCTGACCTCGAAGGCGTCGTCCTTCTCGGCCACCGCATAATCCGACCAGACAAAGTCCGTGTAGCTGAGGCCGTGACCAAACGGGTAGACCACCTCGTCGGCGTACACGAAGTCGCCGGCGTTGCCCTGGCCGAGCGCCGCGGCGCCTACGAGCTGCGCGTGGGCGCCTCCAGCGAGGACGTCCGACTCGTCGCGACGGTCACGCTCGCCGGCACCGGCGCGCCCAACCCCTACGCGGGCGCGGACGTCTCCCCCTACGAAACGGCCGACGTCACCTCCGTGGACGACGCGCACTTTGCCGCGCTTCTCGGCCGCCCCGTGCCGAGAAGCGCGCCCGCCCTGGACCAGAGCCTGTGCTTCCGCGACCTCAACCACGGCCGCTCGCTCGTCTTTTGGCTGGTCTGGCTCGTCCTGCGCTCCCGCGTGCGCGCGATGGAGCGCTCCGGCACCTCGGACATCAACGTGCTCTTCATCTGGAACATGCCGCTGCGAGCCGTGGGCACCATGACGGGCGGCCTCACGGACATGGGCGTCGTGCGAGTGCTTCTGCGCGAGGTGCGCGGCTTTGGCTGGGGCGGCGTCGTGCTGCTCGCGGCCGCGGTCGCACTCGGCTGGGGCTGGGTCGCGGGTCTCGCCCTGTGGGCTCTGTGGGTCGTGGCTCCCGTCGCGGCGGCCCTTGTCGCCAACTTCGTGCGCAACCGCGCGCTTGCCGCAAAGCTTTCCGACGACGCGCGCGCCCGCTAGCCCGGCACGCGAGAAAGGATTCCGTCATGAGCCTCGAGACGTGGGCGGACGAGCACCAGGCGACCTGGGAGTTCATCAAGTTCGTGGTCCTCTCCAACATCTCCACCGTGGTGCGCATCGTGCTCTCCACGGCCTGCACGGCGCTCTTCGTGGACGCGCTCGCGCTCACCGAACCGTTCCAGTTCCTGGTCTTTGACTACCGCGCGACGGGCGTGGGCGCGTTTCTCGCCTTCCTCGTGGCCGAGGTCATGGCGCAGGTGGTGAACTTCTTCGTGCAGATGAAGTGGGTCTTTAGGTCCGACGCGAGCTTCCGCGAGACCGCCTGGAAGTACGCCGCGCTCGCCGTGGTCATCGTGGTGGTGAACCTGTTGCTGCCCAACCACGTGATGGCCTTCTGCCAGAGCGCGCTCGGACTGGACGCCGCGCTCTCCGGCACCGTGGCCTCCGTGATGAACACGCTGCTCGCCGTAGTCGTGAGCTTCCCGGTGCTCAAGTTCTGGATCGCCCCGGCCAAGTAGCCGCGCTTCCCTTCCGGACGACGGGCCGCGGATGGACGTTTTGACGATAAAACCGTCCATCTGCGGCCCGTCGTTCTTCTCGACCTTCTTAATCGTTCGTACTATACTGTGAACCCCCACGGGTTGGCGATACTCTCGGATTGTGACACAACATGTTGTGTCTTCTGCGAGGTTATAACCATAGCTAACTTTTTTCGCTCACCCACGGGCCAAACTCTGGTAGGTTGGTGTGTGCGCCGTTATCCAGCGGCAACGCAACGACCGTCCGATCACGAGGAGCGTGAGCAGTGAGTCAGGAAGCATGGCAGGGGTTCGTCGGCGGAAACTGGGAGCACGAGATCGACGTCCGTGACTTCATCCAGCGCAACTACACCCCCTACGACGGCGACGAGTCCTTCCTCGCCGGTCCCACCGAGGCCACGACCAAGCTCTGGGACGAGGTCATGGACCTCTTCGCCCAGGAGCGCGAGGCCGGCGGCGTCCTTGACATGGACACCAAGGTCGTCTCCACGATCACCTCGCACGAGGCGGGCTACATCGACGAGCCGCTCGAGAAGATCGTGGGCCTGCAGACCGAGAAGCCCCTCAAGCGCGCCCTCATGGTCAACGGCGGCATCCGCATGGCCGTGGCCGCGTGCAAGCAGAACGGCTACGAGGTCGACCCCGAGGTCGTGAACATCTACACCAACTACCGCAAGACGCACAACGCCGGCGTCTTTGACGTCTACACGCCCGAGATGCGCGCGTGCCGCCACAGCCACATCATCACGGGCCTGCCCGACGCCTACGGCCGCGGCCGCATCATCGGCGACTACCGCCGCGTGGCGCTCTACGGCGTCGACCGCCTGATCGAGGAGAAGAAGGCCGAGCTCGCCGGCACGCAGAAGCACATGCGCGAGGAGGTCATCCGTCACCGCGAGGAGCTGGCCGAGCAGATCCGCGCCCTCGGCGAGCTCAACCAGCTGGGCAAGATCTATGGCTTTGACATCTCCCGCCCGGCGGCCACCTTCCAGGAGGCCGTGCAGTGGCTCTACTTTGGCTACCTCGCCGCGGTCAAGGAGCAGAACGGCGCCGCGATGTCCATCGGCCGCAACGCCACGTTCCTGGACATCTACGCCGAGCGCGACCTCAAGGCCGGCAAGATCACCGAGGCCGAGGCCCAGGAGATCATCGACCACCTGGTCATGAAGCTCCGCATGGTCAAGTTCGCGCGCACGCCCGAGTACAACGAGCTCTTCTCCGGCGACCCGCAGTGGGTCACCGAGTCGATCGGCGGCATGGGCGTCGACGGCCGCTCGATGGTCACCAAGACCGCCTTCCGCTACCTGCACACGCTGGAGAACATGGGCACCAGCCCCGAGCCCAACCTCACGGTGCTCTGGTCCACGCGCCTGCCCGAGGGCTTCAAGCGCTACTGCGCCAAGATCTCCATCACCACCAGCTCCATCCAGTACGAGAACGACGACCTCATGCGCGTCTACCACGGCGACGACTACGCGATCGCCTGCTGCGTGAGCTCGATGCGCATCGGCAAGGAGATGCAGTTCTTCGGCGCCCGCGCCAACCTCGCCAAGTGCCTGCTCTACGCCATCAACGGCGGCCGCGACGAGAAGACCGGCGAGCAGATCGGCCCGAAGTTCCGCCCGGTCGAGGGCGACTACCTCGACTACGACGACGTCATCGCCAAGTACCGCGACATGATGGCGTGGCTCGCCGGCGTCTACGTGAACTCGCTCAACATCATCCACTACATGCACGACAAGTACTGCTACGAGCGCCTGCAGATGGCCCTGCACGACGAGCACGTGCACCGCTGGTTCGCCACCGGCATCGCGGGCCTGTCCGTCGTGGCAGACTCGCTCTCCGCGATCAAGTACGCCAAGGTCAAGGTCATCCGCGACGAGACGGGCCTGGTCACGGACTACGAGGTCGAGGGCGACTTCCCCAAGTACGGCAACGACGACGACCGCGTGGACCAGATCGCCCACGACGTGGTCGAGGTCTTCATGAAGTACGTGCGCGAGACCGACACCTATCGCAAGTCGGTGCCCACCACCTCAATCCTCACGATCACCTCGAACGTGGTCTACGGCAAGGCCACCGGCAACACGCCCGACGGTCGCCGCGCCGGCGAGCCCTTTGCCCCGGGCGCCAACCCCATGCACCGTCGTGACACGCACGGCGCCGTGGCGTCGCTCGCGAGCGTGGCCAAGCTGCCGTTCAAGGACGCGCAGGACGGCATCTCCAACACGTTCTCCATCGTGCCGAACGCCCTCGGCAAGGACTCCCAAGTCTTCTTTGGCGACATCGACCTCGGTGACGCCGACCTGGACATCCAGATCGAGAACCCCGCCCCCGACTGCGGCTGCTGCTAGACACCAGAGAAAGGACATGACATGACCACCGCAAGCATTGCTCCCGAGCAGGTCGACAACCTCGTCAACATGATCGACGGCTACGTCGAGGAGGGCGGCCACCACCTGAACGTCAACGTCTTCACCAAGGAGACCCTGCTCGACGCCCAGGCCCACCCCGAGAAGTACCCGCAGCTCACCATCCGCGTCTCCGGCTACGCCGTGAAGTTCAACTCGCTCACCAAGGAGCAGCAGGACGACGTCATCAGCCGCACCTTCCACGAGTCGATGTAGCGCGTGAGCACTCCGCTCGACAGACTTGAGGTCTCGGACCCGCTCGCCGTGCGCGGGCGGGTCCATTCCGTCGAGACGTTCGGGACGGTAGACGGGCCCGGGACGCGCTTCGTGGTGTTCTGCCAAGGCTGCCCGATGCGCTGCGCGTACTGCCACAACCCCGACACCTGGGAGTTTGACGCGGGGGACGAGAGGAGCGTGGGCCAGCTGCTCGAGGCCTTCGAGCGCAACCGCCCCTTCTACCGCCGCGGCGGCATCACCGTGACCGGCGGCGAGCCAATGGCGCAGCCCGACTTCGTGGCCGCGCTCTTCCGCGCCGCCCACGCCGCGCCCGCAGGGCGCATCCACACCTGCCTGGACACGAGCGGTGCCACGTTCTCCGCCGCGGGGGCGGCGCGCTTCTCGGCACTGCTGGACGAGTGCGACCTCGTCCTGCTCGACATCAAGACGTCCGACGCCGCGGCCCACGAGCGTCTCTGCGGCCTGCCCGCGACGCACGCCCTCGAGCTGGGCGACGAGCTGGCGCGCCGGAGAATTCCCACCGTCATCCGCCACGTGGTGGTGCCCGGCATCACCGACGCCGAGGAGGAGGTCGCCGGCGTGGGCCGCATCATCGGCGACTGGGACAACGTGGTGGGCCTGGACCTACTCCCCTACCACACGATGGGTCGCACCAAGTACGAGAGCCTCGGCATCCCCTACCCTCTCGAGGGTGTGCCGGCCATGGAGCCCGCGCGCGCCAAGGAGCTGCGCCAGGTGGCGCTCGCGGCCCGCGCGCGACGCCGCGCCGAGCGCGCCAGGTAGCGCGCCCCTCGCAACCCGCCGACCAACCGATCGGGAGCCCCGACGTGCGCGCTACGCGCGCTCGGCGATCTCCCTCACGAGGCGCTCGGTCTTGTCCCACCCGAGGCAGGCATCGGTTATCGACTGGCCGTAGGTGGTGCCGCCGACGGGCTGGTTGCCGTCCACGAGATAGGACTCCACCATGAAGCCGCGCACGAGGTGACGAATGGTGTCCGAGCGGCTCATGGAGTCGAGCACCTCGTGGCAGATGCGAATCTGCTGGAACGGGCGCTTGCCGGAGTTGTCGTGGTTGCAGTCGATGATCGCGGCGGGGTTCTCAAAGCTCGCGGCCGTGTACTTCTCAGCCAGGCGCTCGAGGTACTCGTAGTGGTAGTTGGGGTAGTTGATGCCGTCGAGGCCCACGTAGCCGCGCAGCACGGCGTGCGCGAGCGGGTTGCCGGTCGTCGAGACCTCCCAGTTGCGGAAGATGAAGGTCTGGGGCTGCTGGGCGGCGTAGATGGAATTGAGCATCACGTCGGTGGAGCCGCCGGTGGGGTTCTTCATGCCCACGGGCATCGGCACACCGGAGGCCACCAGACGATGCTCCTGGTTCTCCACCGAGCGCGCGCCCACCGCGATGTAGGCCAGCACGTCGATCAGGTACTGGTAGTTCGTGGGATAGAGCATCTCGTCGGCCGTGAAGAGCCCCGTCTCCTCCACCACGCGCAGGTGCATGCGGCGGATGGCCTTGACGCCCTCGAGCAGGTCGTCCGCCGCCTCGGGGTTGGGGTTGTGGAGCAGGCCCTTGTAGCCGGTGCCCTTGGTGCGCGGCTTGTTGGTGTAGACGCGCGGGATCACGACGAGGCGGTCGCGCACGTCCTCGGCAAGGCGCGCGAGGCGGGCGACGTAGTCGAGCACGGAGTCCTCGCGGTCGGCCGAGCACGGGCCGATGATGAGCAGAAGACGATCGTCCTCGCCGCTGAGCACGCGCGTCACGTCGGTGTCAAAGGCGGCCTTGCGCTCGGCCATCTCGGACGAGAGCGGCATCTCGGCACGGATGTCCTTGGGGATGGGCAGGAGACGCTTGAACTTCATCGACATGCGGGGCGGCCTTTCAACGCGACGTACTCGAACTGACGTATTATCACGCACCTGACGCCTCGCGGGCGGCTCGACTGCGTCCCGTTTGCAGAAAATCAACGTTCGTGCGGCATCCTTGCGGTCGTGATGCAGGAAATGCCCTCTCGTGCGGCAGGATTTCCCGCCCCCTCCTTCATCTCATTAAAAACATTATATATTTACCTGGGCAAACGCGAGACATAAAGAGTCAGACTATGAAAAGCGCTCGATTTTCTGCCGCACGAACGGGCATTTTGATCACTGAGACGACGAGTTTGCCGCACGAACGACGATTTCACACAGGGCAGGCCGCGCGCTAAGATAGCCTCGCGCCCACGACGCGCATCCGACGCACCGAAGGAGGCACCATGCCCTGCACCACCATCCTGGTCGGCAAGAAGGCCAGCTATGACGGCTCAACCATCATCGCTCGCAACGAGGACTCGCCGGGCGGCCAGTTTGAGGCCAAGCGCTTTGTCGCGCGTGAGGCGCCCAAGGCCGGCGACGTCTACAAGAGCGTCATCTCCCACCTCAAGATCGAGCTGCCCGCGGGCGGAACCCGCTACACCGCCATGCCCAACGCCGACCTGCGCGAGGGCCTCTGGGAGGCGGCCGGCTTCAACGAGCGCAACGTCGGCATGACGGCCACCGAGACCCTCACCTCCAACGAGCGCGTGCTGGCCGCCGACCCGCTCGTGGAGTATCGCGCCGCGCGCGGCACCGAGGGAGAGCCCGACTTTGAGCCCGAGCGCCTCGGCGGCATCGGCGAGGAGGACATGGTCACGCTCGTGCTGCCCTACGCCACGAGCGCCCGCGACGGCGTGGCGCGCCTCGGCGCGCTGCTGGAGCGCTACGGCACCTACGAGATGAACGGCATCGCCTTCTCCGACGCCAACGAGATCTGGTGGCTGGAGACCGTGGGCGGCCACCACTGGATCGCCCGCCGCGTGCCTGACGACTCCTACGTCACGATGCCCAACCAGCTGGGCATCGACGACTTTGACCTCACGGACGCCTTTGGCGAGCAGCGCGACCACCTCTGCTCCGCGGACCTGCGCGAGTGGATGGACGCCCATCACCTCGACCTCACGATCGGCGTCTCCGCCGGCCACTTCAACCCGCGCGACGCCTTTGGCAGCCACTCCGACGCCGACCACGTCTACAACACGCCGCGCGCCTGGGACATGCAGCGTTTCCTGAGCCCGCACGCCGGCCCCTGGGAGACCGCCGCGCCGGGCGCCGACTTTGGCCCCGAGAGCAACTGCATCCCCTGGTGCCGCGAGCCCGAGCGCAAGATCACGATCGAGGACGTGAAGTACGTGCTCTCCCTACACTACCAGGGCACACCCTACGACCCCTACGGCAACGGCCCCGCTGCGACGCGCGGGCTCTACCGCCCCATCGGCATCAACCGCAACTGCCAGCTCGCCGTGCTGCAGCTCCGCCCGTACGCGGACGAGCGGCACGCCGCGCTGCAGTGGGTCTCGCTCGGCAGCAACGCCTTCAACGCGCTCGTGCCGTTCTACGCGCGCGTCACCGAGACGCCGGCCTACCTCGCCGACACCACGACCCAGGTCACGACCGATAGCTTCTACTGGGCCAACCGCCTCGTCGCCGCGCTCGCCGACGCCGCCTATGCCGCGTGCCTGCCGCACGTCGAGCGCTACCAGGAGCGCCTCACGAGCCGAGCCGCCGCGCTCGTGCTCGCCTGCGACGCCGAGGGCGGCGAGGCCGAGGCCTGCAACGCCGCGATCGCCGACGAGTGCCGCCGCGAGACGGACGATCTGCTCGGCAAGGTCCTCTACGAGGCGAGCATGAAGATGCGCAACGGCTTCTCTCGCAGCGACAACTAGGCCGGCGCGGCCGGGCGGCCAACCGGACTGGCCGCCGCATCGAGCGCCATGAGACCACCCCAGGCCACCTCGGACCACGGGCGCGACGCACCCCCGACAGTCGAGCGATGCGGCGTCGCGTCCGTCCGTCTCTCTCGGCCGTTCGCCGACAAAAGCCGCAACCACCCTCGCCGCGCCCGCCCGTCACCTGCGGGCGCAGGCTCGTGAGAGCCGGTGGGAGATTGGTGCAAGGGTCCGCATGCTAGGCTCACCGCCACCCGATTTCGGAGAAGGAGGAGCCATGAACCATGCGAGGCACCACGCGCCGGCGCGCAACACGGGCGGTGGACGAGAAGGACGGGGACCGACGCCAAGAAGGGCGCGGCGGCTCTGGCGCAGGGCGGCGGCCGTCGTGCTGGCGGCGCTGCTCGCGCTGCAAAGCGCCCTGGCGGGGCTCACGGGCGGCACGGCGCGGGCGGCGGAGACGGAGAACGGGGACTCGGTCTACCTCTCCGTCGGCAACCCAATCTGGTACGGCGGGCTCGGCGCCATCGGCACGGCGCGCATGAGCGTGAACGGGGAGGTGGCCTACTGCTCGGACCCCGCCAACGAGACCCCCAAGGCGGGCTACTACACGCGCGAGGCCGTGCAGACCCACGAGCACGGGGGCTGGGGCTGGCCCGTCTCGAGCGTCGAGAAGGCCATGTTCTACGGCTATGGCGGGCCCGGCTTTGACGCCGACTACTGGCGCGGCCACATCGGCGGGACGGACGCCGCGGGCCGGCACTTCTCGCCCGGCGTGGACTGGGACGGCTCGTCCATCACGAGCGACGAGTTCTACGTCTACACGCACATCCTCGTGGCCGACCGCATGACGAGCGACGGCAGCGCGGCGCTCCTGCGAACCTCGGAGAGCTTCAAGGCCTGGTTCTGCTGGAACATCCTCGGCTACACCTACGGCAACGGCGGCGGATCCGAGAACCCCAACGCCGTCGGGCTCGCAATCGACACGCTGGAAGTGCCCGCCGGGTTTGAGATCTACCAGCTGGACACCGGAAACAACTCCATGTGGCACGAGGGCGCGCGCTCGCAGACCGTCGTGACCTTTGAGTACAACCCCTACGTCGAGGTGCGCTTTGACAAGGTGTCGGCCGACACGGCGCTCACGAGCGGCAACGCGGAGTACGCCTACGCCGGCGCGACCTACGACATCTACGAGGCCACCAGCGACGCCAAGGTGGCAACCGTGACCACCGACGACGCTGGGCACGCCACCTGTCAGCTCAAGCCCAACACGAGCTACTACGCGGTGGAGACCGCTGCGCCCCAGGGCTTTGTCAGAAGCGAGGGCCGCGTGGAGTTCTCCACGGGAGCGGGTGACGCCGCGGTGCGGCTCGAGGACCAGCCCGGCACGCTCGAGCTCACCATCGTCAAGCGCGACTCGGCCACGCAGGGCGCCGCCCAGGCCGGGGCCACGCTCGCCGGCGCCGAGTACACCGTCGTGGACGCCAACGGAGCGTCCCATGTGGGCACGACCGACGAGACGGGCACCGTGAGCTTCTCGGGGCTCCCCTTTGGCACGGCGAGCGTCACCGAGACCAAGGCGCCCGAGGGCTACCAGCTCGATCCGACGGTCCGCTCCTACCAGGTCAGCTCCCAGGACATGCCCGAGACCGGCGTCATCGAGCTCTCCCCCACGGGCGACTTTGACGAGCACGTCATCGCCTTTGACCTCGACCTCGTGAAGTACCGGGACACCGGCGCGGAGGGGTCGGGGCTGCAGACGCCCGCGGCAGGCGTGGAGTTTGAGATCGTCTCCGGCACCACGGGCGAGGTCGTGACAACGCTCACCACGGACGAGAAGGGCTTCGCCACCACGAGCGGCGGGTGGTTTGGCGCCGGCGAGCGGCCCGACGGCGTGCTCGGCGCGCTGCCCTATGACCGCGCCGGCTACACGGTGCACGAGGTGGCCTCCACCACCCCCGAGGGCTTCCAGCCGGTCCCAGACTGGACCGTCACGCCCGAGCAGATGGTGAACGGCGCCACCCTGCACTACATCGCCGACAACGACTTTGTGGCGACGCGCATTCAGGTGGTGAAGACGGACGCGACGAGCGGGCAGGCCGTGCCGCTCGCCGGCTTCACCTTCCAGCTGCTCGACGCCGAGGGCAACCCCCTCACGCAGGACGTGTGGTATCCCAACCACGAGCAGCTAAGCGAGTTCACCACCGACGAGACGGGCTGCGTGACCTTCCCCGGCCGGCTCAGGCCCGGGACCTATCGCATCCGCGAGCTTGCCGCGGCCGCGCCCTACCTCGTCGCAGGCGAGGACCTCACCGTGACGATCGAGAACTCCCCGGAGGTGACGCCGCTCAGCGTCGTGACCTTTGCGGACGAGCAGGCCACGGGCTCGGCGACGATCTCCAAGCGCTGCTCGACCGGCGCCATCGAGGGCGCAAACGTGCAAGACGAGGGGTGCGCGGGCGCGCTCGCCGGCGCGGAGTTTGACGTCGTGGCACTCGAGGATGTGGTCTCGCCCGACGGGAGCATGCGGGCCGTCGCCGGCGAGGTCGTGGACCACGTGGTGACCGGCGAGGACGGAATCGCCACCGCGAGCGGCCTGCCCCTCGGGGGCGGCACCGCGCGCTACGCCTTTGTCGAGACCGCGCCGGCGCCCGGCCACGCGCTCGACGCCACGCCGCACGAGTTCACGCTCACCTATGCCGACAACCACACCGCAGAGGTCAGCGCCTCCGTGGAGGCGAACAACGTGCCCACGACCGTGACGCTCACCAAGACCGTGCTCGGCACCGACGAGCCGCTCCCCGGCGCCACCTTCGCCCTCTGGCGCGACGACGCGACGGGCGAGAAGGACGAGGACGCCGAGGAGGAGAGGACCCTGCTCACGACGGGCGAGGACGGCACGATCGTCCTGCGCCACCTCGCCGCGGGCACCTATCACCTCCTCGAGACGGCCGCGCCCAACGGCTATGTGCCGGACGCCGACGTCAGGACCTTCACGGTCGATGAGAACGGCCTCATCGAGGGCGCGCCCGAGCACGCGATCGCCATCGAGGACGACGTCACCAAGGTCATGCTCTCCAAGCGCGACGTCACGAGCGAGGAGGAGGTGCCGGGCGCGCGCCTCAGCGTGCTCGACGACGAGGGCGCCGTCGTGGAGAGCTGGGTCTCCACCGAGGAGCCCCACCTCATCGACTATACGTATATCTATTCCTACACGCTCGTGGAGGAGATGACGCCGCACGCCTACGACGAAGCGACCGCCGTCGAGTTCTCCGTGGCGCCGACCGGCGAGGTCCAGACCGTGGTCATGTACGACGAGCCGATCGAGGTGGGCGGCCAGCTCGACAAGCGCCAGGAGGCCGCTGACCCCGCGACGAGCGCGTTTGACTACGCCGTCGATGTGAGAAACACGAGCTCCACCTGGGTTGACGAGTTCACCGTCACCGACGACCTCCTCGCCGCGACCGACGGGCTCGCCGAGCTCACGGGCATCACCACGCCCGTCGCGGACGGCGACTACGACGGCCTGCTCAACGTCTGGTACCAGACCAATCTCACCGAGGCCGACCACCTCGACGGGAGCGGCGCCAACGCCACGATCTCCGATGGTCACGCCAACCCGTGGCTGAGCTCCGAGGACAATGCCGAGCAGCTGGGCGACGACGGGCGCGTCCTCTCCTACGAGGGCTGGCGTCTCTGGAGGCAGGGCGTGAGCGCGACCGAGGCCGCCACGCTCTCCGTCGAGGACCTCGACCTGGCGGCGGGCGAGCAGGTCGTGTCCGTGCGACTTGAGTACGGGCGCGTGGAGGAGGGCTTCACGACGTGCACCGAGAGCTGGGACCGCGAGGACCTCAAGGACGCCCATGACGACGTCGCGGACGTGGCCGCGCACGAGGACGACCTGACCGAGGCCGGTTCCGAGCGCTCGCCGCTCATCGTCCACATGCGTCTCTCCGACGCCTACCAACCGGGCACCACGCTCGTCAACCAGGCGCGGCTCGACCTCTACCGCAACGGCGGCGGGGCCGAGGGGCTCGAGGGGCATGACGACGACCTCGTCGAGCAGACCCCGGCGGTCCTGGAGGGCCCCGCGTCGCTTCCCAAGACCGGAGACGCGGCGCTGCCCGTCACGGGAGTCGCCGCGCTCGGAATCGCCACCGTCCTGCTGAGCCTGAGACGTCGGCGCCGTTAAATAACCAAAAACATGGCTGAAAGAGCGCCATGAACGTCGAGAAGCACGGCAACAGTTTTGAGGAGGCGCGCAGACTCTTTGCCGACCCGGAACGCATCGAGGTACGGCCGTCGTACCCAGACGAGCCCCGCCTCGCCGTGGCAGGAACGCTGGAGGAAAGCGTTGGACGGAAATCATCGCCTATCGGGAGGGACGAACGCGAATCATCTCCGTACGTCGCTCCCACCCATCTGGAGAGAGGGTCTATGATAAAAAGTTTTATCAGATCAGAAGAGATGGAGTGCGTGGACCAGAAGGAGAATCGTCTCGCCCGTCAGGCGCAGACCGTCGCCCAGTAAGGGCCGAGGCACGGCGCAGCGCGGCGAGAAGGGCCCCGCGGCCCTTCTCGCCGCCACGACGCTCCCCTAGAACGCGGCCTGGACGGCGTCGCCGAAGGTCTCCTCGAGATAGGCCTTGAAGTCATCGGTGGTGAGCACGGCCACGAGTGCCGCGATCTTCTCGTCCTGCTCCTTGTCGGGCGTGGTCACGATGACGTTGGCATACTCGTTCTTGATGACGTCGGAGTCGGCGCTCTCCTGGGCCACGGCGTCGGCCAGGGTAAGCCCGGCGTCGATGAAGTAGTTGCCGTTGATCACCGAGAAGTCCGCGTCGGCCAGCGTGGACGGCAGCATCGCCGCCTCCTGCTCGATGAACTCGATGCCGTGCGGGTTGTCCACGATGTCGTTGGGAGTGGCGGTGACGCCGGCGTCCTCGGCGAGCGTGATCAGGCCCTGCTCCTGGAGCAGCAGCAGCGCGCGGCCCTCGTTGGTGGCGTCGTTGGGGACGGTGATCGTCGCGCCGTCGGCGATGGCGGAAAGGTCGCTCGACTTGCCTGGGAAGATCGCCATCGGCTCAAAGTGGATCTTGCCAACGCTCACGAGGTCGGTGCCGTTCTCCTCGTTGTAGTTGCTGAGGTAGTTGAGGTGCTGGAAGTAGTTGCAGTCCACCTCGCCGGAGGAGGTGTCTTGGTTGGGCAGGATGTAGTCGGTGTACTCCTTGACCTCCAGCGTGATGTCCTGCTCGGCCAGGCGCGGCGCGGCAAAGTCGTTCAGGATCTCGGCGTGGGGGCTCGGGCTCGCGGCCACGGTGAGGGTGGCGGCGTCGCCCTCGGAGGCGCCCTCCCCGGAGCCTCCGCACGCGGCGAGCGCGCCGGTGGCGAGCAGGGCGGCGGCGGAGAGGAGGGTGCGACGGGTGACGTTCTGGGACATGGTTTCTCCTTTGGTGGTTGGAAGACGGAGGGGCGCGAGGCTTCTCTCGCCCGCTAGTTCTGGGTGCGGTGGTCCACGCGGCGCGCCGCGAGGTCGCAGACGCTCTGGATCACCTGGACAATGACGACGAGCACGATCACGGCGACGACCATGACCTCGTCCACGCGACGGTAGTAGCCGTAGCGCACGGCGATGTCGCCGAGGCCGCCCGCGCCGATGGCGCCCGCCATGGCGGTGTAGCCGAGCACGGCAATGAGCACCACGGCCACGCCGCGCACGATGGAAGGCAGCGCCTCGGGCAGAAGCGCCGAGAACACGATGCGGGGCACGCTGGCGCCGCAGGCCTCCACGGCCTCCACGCTCTCGCGCGGAACCTCGGCGAGCGACTGCTCCACCATGCGTGCGATGAAGGGCGTGGTGGCCAGCACCAGCGGCGGGATGATGCCCGCGAGCCCCGACGCCGTGCCCATGATCACGCGCGTGAGGGGGATGATGAAGACCATCAGCACGATGAACGGGAACGAGCGCAGGATGTTGACCACCCAGCCGAGCACGGCGCTGAGCACCGGCATCGGTCGCAACGACCCGGGGGCGGTGAGGTAGAGCACCACGCCGAGCGCCAGTCCCAGCACGTAGGAGATCGCCGTGGGCACGAGCACCATCACGATGGTGGAGAGGGTGCCCTCAGCGAGCAGCTCGCCGTACTCGGCAATGAAGGCGTTCACGAAATCAGGCATCCCACTCAACCCTTTCCAGGAGGACCTTGGCGGCCTGGGACGTGGGGTTGGCAAAGACCTCCGCCACGCTCCCCCGCTCCACCACGCGCCCGTGCTCGAGCACCACGACGTTCTTGCAGATCTTCTGGACCACGCCCATCGAGTGCGTGATCACGATGATGGTGACGCCGGTCTCGCGGTTGATCTGGCGCAGGAGCTTGAGGACGGTGTTGGTGCTCGCCGGGTCGAGCGCCGAGGTGGCCTCGTCGCACAGGATGTACTCGGGGTCGCAGGCCAGGGCGCGCGCGATGGCCACGCGCTGCTGCTGTCCGCCGGAGAGCTGGCTCGGGTAGGAGTCCGCGCGGTCGCGCAGGCCCACCAGGTCGAGCAGCTCCAGCGCGCGCTCGCGGTTCTCGGCCGTGACGCGGCCGGTCGCCGCCTTGTATGGGAAGCACACGTTGGCGAGCACCGTCTTCTGGGCGAGCAGCCCAAAGTTCTGGAAGATCATCGCCACGCGGCGGCGGTAGCTGCGCAGCTCGGCGCCCTTGAGGCCGCAGACGTCGGCGCCGTCCACGAGAATCTGGCCCGAGTCCGGTCGCTCCAGCAAATTGATGCAGCGCACGAGCGTGGACTTGCCCGCGCCGCTCATGCCGATGATGCCGATGATGTCGCCGTCGGCGACGTCGATGGAGACGTCGTCCAGGGCATGGGGCGCGTCCGACGCGCTGCCATAGGTCTTGGTGAGGTGCTGTATCTGAATCATGCGCGAGGCTCCGCTCGATGACGTGAACAGGGAGGGCCGCCTCCCGCCGGAGACGACCTAGTGAAGGCGCCCGGTCTCCCCGGCCGCGCAACGCGCGCGCAGCACGGCAGAGTGCCCGGGCTTGGGCATCTCCATGACCATCATCATCGTGATATGTGCGACAGCGCTCTTCATGCTGGCTACGTTAGCAGGGCTCGGAAACCCGCGCAAGCCGCGTTACACGCACGTGACAAAGGCGAGAAGGCATCGGACCGGACGCCGTCTAGGAATCGCTGCCCTTGTCGCGGGGGCTCTAGGAAAGCGGAGCCTTGCTCCGCTGGACACCGAGACGATCTGGAAATCATCGTTCTTGTCGTCCTTTGGTCCAAAAACCGCCTGCTTTTGTGTATGGCCACGGGCCCCGAGGCGCGCGGAGACCGTGATTGTTGGCCATCCAGAGAGCAAGGCCCGCATTTCCTAGACGCCCCCGCGACAAGGGCGGCGATTCCTAGACCCCACAAAGCCGGGCGTCGCAAGGAAGGCCCGGCGCCCGAGGAGGCGCGCAACGACTCCGGCAACGACGCCCCCGTTGAATCGCTAGTCCTCGAAGTGGTCGTCCGGGAGGTACTTGGCAAAGGGGCCGCGCTTGCTCGTATCCACGCCGGCACAGCCGACGGCATACAAAAAGCCGATGATCACGATCATCAGCGGCGCCAGCATCGTGATGTAGACCACGACGAAGGCCGGCCCCAGCAGCGCCTCCCCCGTCGCGGGGACGAGCGCCGGCACGCCTGCCAGCAGCAGGAAGACCAGGCCCAGAATGCCGAGCGCGCGGCACACGCGCTTGGTGAGGCGCCCCACGAGAATGCGCTTGAACCACATCAGCGCCACGCCCAGCAGCACGCCGATCGCGTAGAGCAGAAGCGGCGAGGCCAGGACCACGCCCAGCTGGACCAGGGGGTCGGAGATGTTGGGCGTGCCATTGCCCAGGTGCCACCAGGCGAGAAACGCGCAGCACAGCGCCGCGACCACGATCCACGCCACAAGGTTTCCGATGAACGTCGATTTCTTCACGGCTGCCTCCCTGACGCGCCGGAGGGGTATGCTCTCCCCGAGCGAACGTCTGCTCATTATACCGACTCGCCCTCGCACGAGGAGAACTCATGGCCGACCCCATCCCTGCCCAGGAAGCCGACGCCCCGCGACGCCCGCTGCACAAGAAGCTCTACTCGCTTGGCGAGGAGATCGCCAACTCGGTGAGCCACGGAGTCGGCGTCCTTCTCGCCATTGCCGCGCTCGTGCTGCTGATCGTCGTGGCCGTCAGCCACGGGGGCGGCGTGCGGCTGGCGGCGGCCATCATCATGGGCGTCTCGCTCATCGTGGAGTACCTCTTCTCGACGCTCTACCACGCGCTCGCGCCCGAGAGGGCCAAGGCGGTCTTCCGCGTGCTCGACCACTGCGGCATCTACCTGCTCATCGCCGGCAGCTACGCACCGTTTTCGCTGGTCACGCTCGCGGATCGCGGCGGAACGGGACTCTGCGTGGCCGTGTGGGCGGTCGCCGTGGTCGGCATCGTCGCCGAGTGCCTGCTGCGTGAGCGCCAACCCGCGTGGCTCACCGCCGTGGTCTATGTGATCATGGGCTGGCTCGTGGTCTTTCACATCGGCGACCTGTGGGTGCTGCTCGCGCCGCCCGCGTTCTGGCTGCTTCTGGCGGGAGGTCTCAGCTACACCGTGGGCGCCGTCTTCTACGCCATAAAGAAGGTGCCCTACCTGCACTTTGTTTTCCACCTGTTCACGCTCGCGGGCAGCACGTGCATCACGCTCTCGGCGCTGCTCTTTGTGGTGTAGGGCGTCCGCAGCGCTAAGATGGACGGCGAGAGAAACCCGCGACCCGAGGAGGGCACATGACCGACGAGCAGCTCAGGCGTGACGTGGACGCCTACGTGGACGAGGTCTGGGAGGACGTGGTGGCAGACATCGACCGCCTCGTGCGCCACGACTCCGTGGAGGACCTCGCTCATGCCGAGCCCGGCAAGCCCTGGGGGCCCGCCGCCAACGCCGCCCTCGTGGAGGCCGAGCGCATGGCCGCGCGCCTGGGCCTCGAGGTCACGGACCTCGACGGCTACCTCGGCTTTGCCGACGTCCCCGGCGCCTCCGGCCCCGAGCGCTACCTCGCCACGATCGCCCACACCGACATCGTGCCCACCGGCGAGGGCTGGAGCTTCCCGCCGCTCGAGGTCACGCGCAAGGACGGCATGCTGATCGGCCGCGGCGTGGCCGACGACAAGGGCCCCTTCGTGCTCTCGCTCTACGCGGCGGCCTACTTTGCGCGCCGCGCGGCGGCCGGCCACGAGCTGCCCTACACGCTGCGCTGCATCATCGGCAACAACGAGGAGACGGGCATGGGCGACGTGCCCTACTACCTGGAGCGCTACCCCGAGCCGCTCTTCTGCTTCTCCCCCGACGCCGAGTTCCCGCTCATCTGCGGCGAGAAGGGCCTCTACGGTGGCGAGTTCACCTCTGGCGTCGTCGCGGGCGAGAAGATCGTGGAGCTCGAGGGCGGCACGGTCTCCAACGCCATCCCTGGCAAGGCGACCGCGCTCGTGCGCGCCGACGCCGCCGCGCTGCCCGCGGCGGAGCGCGTCTCGGTCGAGGACGCCGGCGACGGCCTCGCGCGCGTCACGGCCTCCGGCATCGGCGGGCATGCCTCCATGCCGGCCGGCACCGTCAACGCCATCGGCGTGCTCGCGCGCTATCTGCTCGCCAACGACCTTGCGGGAGCAGGCGAGCGCGGCTTCCTCGAGCTGCTCGTGACCCTCACCGAGGACGCCTACGGGCGCGCCGCCGGCGTCGCCGCCACCGACGACAAGTTCGGCGACCTCACGCTCGTGGCGGGCGTCGTGCGCACCGTTGACGGCCGCTTCACGCAGACCGTGGACTCGCGCTTCCCCACCTCCACCACCGCCGACCAGATTACCGCCCGCCTCACCGAGCTGGCCGCGGCCCACGACTGCTCCTACGAGGCCGGGCGCGGCGAGAAGCCCTTCTACGTGAGCCCCGAGAGCCCGGAAATCCACGCCCTTCTCGACACCTACGCCGAGTACACCGGCCGGCCGGGCAAGGCGTTCACGATCGGCGGCGGCACCTATGCGCGCCACTTCGCGCGCGCCTGCGCCTTTGGACCGCAGGACCCCGCCGACGAGCTGCCCGCGTGGGTCGGCGGCGAGCACGGCCCCGACGAGGGCGTCTCCGAGGAGGCCATGCGCCGCGCGCTCAAGATCTACATCGTCTCCATCGCCCGCCTCATGGACCTCAACCTGTAATTTTGGGACGTGTTTAATCCTGCAGCTCTTTTGGGACAGGCCTTGGCAACCGATCGCCAAGGCCTGTCCCCTTTTTGCAGCTCGGATAAACACGTCCCAAAACTGTTGATAAACACGTCCCAAAACTGTTAGACGCGCATCTCCTCGGTGTCGGAGGCGATGTCGCGAGCGATGCGGTGGAGCTGGCGGTCGTTCTCCAGGGCGTCGGCCGTCCGCTCCGGCAGGTAGACCGAGAGGCGGCCGCCGAGCGTGCGGAACGTGGCCCAGCCCTCGGCGTCCACCACGGCATCGTCCTGCTCGCCGATGACGCAGCCCCAGCGCTCGCCGGCGTGACGCGCCCCCCACGAACATGCGCTTCTCGCCCCCGTCGCGGTCGGTGAGGACCACGGCCACGCCGCTGCCCTCGTGCTCGGCGTCCCCCTCGCGCGTCCAGCCGATCACGTCCGGCGCGTCCAGGAAGTCGTGCTGGGGGCCGTAGGCAAAGCGGCGGCGGACCTCCATGAGGAGCGGCAGCTCCGTCACCGCGGGGATGTTGCCGTCGTTGGGCATGCCGTAGAGGTCGCCGTAGAAGACGCAGGGGTAGCCAGCCTCGCGCAGGAGGATCAGCGCGTAGGCGGCGGGCTTGAACCACGTCTGGACGAAGGACTGCAGCGCCTGGCCGGGCTGCGTGTCGTGGTTCTCGGCAAAGGTCACCGCGTGCACCGGGTCGCGCTCCACGAGCGTGCCCGAGAAGATCTTCGAGAGGTCCACGTTGCCGTTGGAGCATGACGCCGCGTAGAGGTTGTAGTGCAGCGGCACGTCAAAGAGCGAGAGGGCGCGCTCCTCGCCGAGATAGGCCGTGAGCTCGTCGGCCGTGCGCCCCCAGTACTCGCCGACCGTGAAGAGCTCCCTGCCGGCGTGGGCGCGCACGGCGTCGAGCCAACGCAGGTAGAAGCCGCGGTCGATGTGCTTGAGCGCGTCCAGGCGAAAGCCGTCCAGCCCGCAGGCGTCCACGTACCAGCAGCCCCAGCGCACGAGCTCGTCAAAGACGCGCGGGTCGTTCACGTCCACGTCGGCGCCCATGAGGTAGTCGTAGTTGGCGTTCTCGATGCGGTCGACGGCGCTGTCCCAGTGCTTGCCGTCAAAGAGGAAGATCGCCTTGCGCTTGGCGCGGTCGTCCCAGTCCACGCCGTGGAAGCAGGTCCAGTCCCAGGTGAAGTCCGAGTAGGCGCCCGCGCGGCCGGGAAAGTCAAAGCGCGTCCAGGCCGAGATGGTCCGCGCGTCGCCGAGCACGAGCTCGCGGTTGCTCCCCTGCACCTCGCGCGCGAGCACGTCCTCGCAGCCGTCCGCGCCCAGACGCTGGTTGAGCACGATGTCCGCCAGAGCCTGGATGCCGTTTGCCTGCAGCGCGCGGACGGCGGCCTCGTACTCGGCGCGGGTGCCGTACTTGGTGCGCACGGATCCCTTCTGGTCGAACTCCCCCAGGTCGTAGGTGTCGTAGACGCCATAGCCCACGTCCTCGGCACCCTTCTCGGCCTTGTAGGCGGGCGGCAGCCAGACGGCGGTGATGCCCTGGTAGGCGAAGTCGGGGGCCTGCTCGGCGATGCGGCGCCAGTGCGAGCCGTCCGAGGGCAGGTACCAGGAGAAGCCCTGGAGCATGGTTCCGTTGGTCATGAGGCCTCCTCCGTGAGGTCGGGACCGGAGACGAGCGCGACGCCCGCCGCGGCGGCCAGCTCCTCGGGCGTGGGCTGGCGGTCTATGCGAACGGACAGGTAGACGCAGCAGGCCATGAAGACGACGTCGAGCACGAGGTCAAACGAGAGGCCAAAGACCCCGCGCTCCAGCACGCGGCCGACGGCCTGCACGAGGTCGAGCGCGAGCGCGAGGCTCGCGACCACCAGAAACGGCCTGATGCGCTGCGGCCGGTTGGAGCCCCAGATGCCCAGGCACCCCACGCCCACGCTCGCGCCCGCCGCGACGCCGCCAAAGATGAGCAGCGCGTAGAGCGTCCCCGTGACCGTGACGGGAATGCCCGAGATGACGGCGCGCTCCCCCTCCCCGTACACGACGAGCGCCGCGCCGAACACGGCGACCACCACGACGGTGAGCACGCCCTTCAGGATGACCAGCTCCGCGAGCAGGTGCAGCACGCGCTGGTGGCGCGACCGGAGGAACGTCTCCCCCGAGACGCCCTTGTCGTGCTCCTCCTTGACCTTGTCGGCCAGGCGCGAGCAGATCAGCACGTAGACGATCGTCGTCGTGAGGACGATGGGATTGAACAGGATGAAGGTGCCCATGCCCCAGCCCCACACGATGGCCACGAGCACGGCGAGCCCCACGAGGTAGCACAGGAACCGGTACGGTCCCACGCGCGCGGAGTTGTTGGAGGCCGCAAGGCCCAGGATTGCCGTCAGGACGAGCAGGCCGGCGACCACGAGGATCATCACGCCAAAGGTGACCGACGCCCAGAAGTCGGCGCCGCCGATGACGCCCGGCACGAGCACGAGCAGGCCGCCGACCAGCGCCAGGGCGCCGATGCCCCCCATGAGCAGCGAGACCATGCGCAGCACCGCCTGCGCGGGCGTCCTCGGGATCGAAGGCTCCAGGTCCTCCATGCGCTGCCACCTCCCTGACACGTAGCTGAACGTAGGGAGTATACCCAAACGCCGCGCGAGGCCCCGCACGCCGCAGGGTCTTCTCGCCATGAAGTCCCACGCCGGGGCAGGCCGGCGTCAGGAGAACGTGGCGGCCTCGTAGTCGGTGAGCTCCGCAAGGTAGCCGCGCTCGGCGAGGGCTCGCCCCACCTCGTCGAGCACCTCCTCGCTCGCGGCGCTCACGTGGTGGAAGTGGTAGCCACTCGTGACCTCCAGAAGCGGCGCGGACACGCCGGAGGAGAGCTCTTCCATGAAGCGCGCCACGTCGCGTCGGCTCCCGATGCCCAGCTCGGAGGAGACCTTGCCGTAGACGCGGTGGTTCACGAAGACGTCCTCAACGCACCCGCCCAGATCGACCACGCAGGTGAGCTCGTCGGCCGTCTGCTCGGCGGTGTGCCGGCACTTGAAGAGGCGCGTGTTCCGCACGGGCGCAGAGTCAACGAGAAGAACGTAGCCGCGGTTCGTGGAGACGATCTTCTCGCCACGCTCACGCAGGAGCGCCACGTCCTGGACAACCACCTGACGGCTCACGCCGCACGTCTCGGCCAGCGCGCCGCCGGAGAGCGGGGCGTCCGCCGCGCGCAGGGCCGCGAGAATCCTCTCGCGGCGGGCGTCGCCGGAGCCGGGACCGGCGCCGCCGCTCACCCCAGAACCTCCAGGTGCTTGAGCGAGAGGTCGAGAATCGGCGCGGAGTGCGTGAGCGCGCCGCAGGAGACGAAGTCCACGCCCAGGTCCGCGTAGCGGTCGGCGTTGGCGGCCTCCACGTTACCGGAGGCCTCGGTCTGTGCGCGCCCGGCGATCAGGGCGACGGCGGCGGCCATGTCGTCGTGGGCCATGTTGTCCAGCATGATGATGTCCGCCCCGGCCTCCACGGCCTCGCGCACCATGTCCAAGCTCTCGCACTCCACCTCGACCTTGTCCACGAAGGGCGCCGACGTGCGCGCCATGGCCACCGCCTCGGCCACGCCGCCGGCGGCGTCGATGTGGTTATCCTTGAGCAGCACGCCGTCCGAGAGGCCAAAGCGATGGAGGCTCCCGCCGCCCAGGCGCACGGCCTCGCGCTCGAAGAGGCGCATGCCGGGCGTGGTCTTGCGCGTGCAGACGAGCGTGGTCCCGGTACCCGCGAGCGCCGCCACGATGCCCGCCGTGTAGGTGGCGATGCCGCTCATGCGCTGCAGGTAGTTGAGTGCCGTGCGCTCGCCCTCCAGCAGGACGCGGACGTCGCCCTCCACGGTGGCCACGTGCTGGCCGGCGCTCACGCGCTCGCCGTCCGCCACGTCGGCGGTGACGCGCGTGGCCGGGTCGAGCAGCGCAAAGACGCGCGAGAAGACCGAGAGGCCCGCGATCACGCCGTCCGCCTTGGCGATCAGCTGCACGCGCCCCGGGCGCGGCTCGGGCATGACGGCCGCAGTGGAGACGTCGCCGAAGGGCATGTCCTCGCGCAGCGCCGCGCGGATGTGGTCGTCCATCTGCATCTGGATCATGGGGTCGGTCATGGGGAATCTCCTCTCTCGACGGCTGTGGGGCGGACGCGCGGGCGCGTCCGCCTCACGCGGCGCCGGTGAGCAGCGCCACGTCGGTCACGTCGCGCGAGCCCGCCACGAAGCGGGAGCGCGCCCGAGCGGCTGCGGCGAGCTGTGTCGCCGTGTCCTCGACAAAGCGGTCGCGCATGATCTTGTCGGCCGCCCGCTGCGCGAAGACAAGCGACTCCAGCAGGCTGTTGGAGGCCAGCCGGTTCTTGCCGTGCACCCCGTTGCAGCAGGTCTCGCCGCAGGCAAAGAGGCGCGGCAGCGTGGTCTCGGAGTCCGCGTTCACGTGAATGCCGCCCATGAAGTAGTGCTGGGCGGGCACCACGGGGATCGGCTCCTCCCGGATATCGTAGCCCTCCTCGAGGCAGCGCTCCAGGATGTGCGTGAAGTGGCCCTCCACGACCTCGCGCGGCACGCGCTCGAAGGAGAGCCACACGTGCTCGGCGCCGGTCCGGCGCATCTCGGCAAAGATGGCGGCGGAGACCACGTCGCGCGGCTGCAGCTCGTCGCAGAAGCGCTCGCCGGCGTCGTTCAGCAGGATGGCGCCCTCCCCGCGCGCGGACTCGGAGATGAGGAAGGCGCGCCCGGGCCTCTCGCTCCAGAGCGAGGTGGGGTGGACCTGCACGTAGTCCATGTGCTCGAGCAGGACCCCGTGCTCGGCAGCCACGCGGCAGCCGTCCCCGGTGAGGCACGAGAAGTTCGTGGAGCGCGAGTAGAGGCCGCCCACCCCGCCCGTGGCGAGGACGGTGGCGTCCGCGCGGATCTCGAGCCGCTCGCCCGCCGGCCCCGTGGCCACGACGCCGCGGCACACGCGCCGCCCGTCCCCCTCGAAGCCCTCCAGAAGGTCCGTCATGCAGGTGTGCTCGAGGATGCGCGCGTGGGGCAGCCCGCGCACGTCGGCGAGCAGGTGCGTGGTGATCTCCTTGCCGGTCACGTCCTCGTGGTAGACGATGCGCGGACGGGAGTGCGCGCCCTCGCGCGTGTAGTCCAGCTCGCCGTCCGGTCTGCGGGCGAAGCACACGCCGCGCTTGATCAGGTCGTCGATGATCGGGCGGCTCGCGCGGATCATGAGGTCCACGCTCTCCAGGCGGTTCTCGTAGTGGCCGGCGCGCAGCGTGTCCTCGAAGAAGGACTCGTAGTCGTCCGGGTCGTGCAGGACGCAGATGCCGCCCTGGGCGAGCATGGAGTCGCAGTGGTCCGCCTCCTCCTTGGAGAGCAGGGCCACGCTGAGCGCGGCCGGCAGGTTGAGCGCGCAGTAGAGCCCCGCCACGCCGCAGCCCACGATGACCACGTCGCAGTCGATCACCCCATCAGAGTTTTCTGTTAATTGGGGACTGTCCCCAATTTGCAGACGCGGGGACATCAGCGGGACCCCAGCTCGAGCATGCGCGCGAGCGCGGCGCGGGCGCCGTCGGCCACCTCGGCGGGCGGCAGGCCCACCTCGCCGGTGCCCTCGCGCAGGCACGCGACAAGCCGCTCGGCGGTGATGCGGTCCATGTCCGGGCAGGCCGGCCGCGTGGCCGGGAAGTGGAAGCGCTTGCCGGTCCCGGCGCAGCGGCGCTCCAGCTCGCCGCGCACGCCGTCCACGGTGAGCACGATGTAGTCGCGCGCGGTGCCCGCCACGGCCGCCTCGATGATCTGCGAGGTGGAGCCGGCAACGTCCGCAAGCGCCATCACCTCGGGCCCGCACTCGGGGTGCGCGAGCACCGGCGCCTCCGGGAACCGCTCCTTGAGCGCACGGACCTCGTCGGCGGAGATGGCCTGGTGGATGGGGCAGCAGCCGTCGTTCAGGATGACGTTCTTCTCGCCCGCCTGGCGCGCCACGTAGGAGCCGAGGTGGCGGTCCGGGATGAAGAGGATGTTCTTCTGCGGCAGCGCGCGCACGATGCGCACCGCGTTGGAGGAGGTCACGCAGACGTCGGACCAGGACTTGGCCTCGGCCGTGGAGTTGACGTAGCACGCGACGGCCAGGTCGTCGCCGTAGCGCTCCCGCGCGGCGACGACCGTCTCATGGCGCACCATGTGGGCCATCGGGCAGTCGGCCGCCGGGTCCGGCATGAGGACGGTCTTGTCCGGCGAGAGGAGCTTGGCGCTCTCGGCCATGAAGCGCACGCCGGCAAAGACGAGCGTCCGGCACGGCAGCGTGGCCGCGAGCCTGGCCAGGGCAAACGAGTCGCCCACGTGGTCGGCGAGCTCCTGGACCTCGGGCGGGACGTAATAGTGCGCCAGGATCACCGCGTCGCGCTCCGCCTTGAGGCGCGCCACCTCGGCGCGCAGCCCCTCTGTCAGCATGTCCGCTCCCCTCGTCGGCAAACCATGCCAGTATACAGTCTGCTTGACAGGTGACAAGACAGTAGCGAGAAGGACGGCGCGCAATCCCAAGCGTTGTGAAGAAGGCGTGACGAGAAGGGCCCAGCGTCTTCGGACCCTCGCCCCCGGGTATTACCTCACACCGTAAGTATCTTCTAGTGTTAGGAGAATGATGGACGACACGCCCACCTACGAGGAGCTCGCCCAGAGCCTCCTCGCCGAGCTGGGGGCCATCGGGCGCGCGGTCGGGCCGAAGGCGCTCAACGCCACGCGCGGCGAGACCGCGACGCTGATGTCGCTCTCCCGTGCCGAGACCCCGCTCACCCCCACGCAGCTCGGCGCGCTCGCGCACGTGTCCAGCGCGCGCACAGCCAACATCCTGCGGTCCCTCGAGGAGAAGGGCCTCGTCACGCGCACGCACACGGCCGCCGATCGCCGCAGCGTCTCCGTGGGGCTCACCGACGCGGGGCGCGCCCGCGCGGCCGAGATTCGCGACAACCGCACGCGGACCGTAGTGCGCTACCTGGAGGCCCTCGGCCCGGACGACGCGGCGGAGCTCGTGCGCATCGCGCGCCGCTCGCGCGACGTCCTCGTCGAGGCGCTCGCGAGGGAGGTCGTCGAATGAGGATCCTCAGGCTCTTCAAGAACCATGTCCTCGCGCTGCTCGCCGTGGCGGCGCTGCTCGTGATCTCCGCGAGCGCGGACCTGACGCTGCCCTCCCTCATGTCGGAGATCGTGGACGTGGGCATCCAGCAGGGCGGCGTCGAGAGCCCCGTGCCGGACACCGTCCGCGCGAGCGCCCTCTCCGACCTCGAGCTCTTCATGACCGATGACGACGCGGCGCTCGTGGAGGCCGCCTACGCCCCCGCAGACGACGCCGGCGTGCGCGCGTTCCAGGGCACGGACGCCGAGAAGGACGAGGGCTCGGAGCTCGCCCGGGCCCTCGAGCTCCCGGAGGTCGCCGCACTCGCGCTCGAGCAGGGCGTGGACGCCTCCGCGCTCGGCGGCGACGCGACGCTTCCCGCCGGGACCACGCTCACCCTCGACGACGTGCGCGGCCTCGTGGACGCCGGCGTGGTCTCGCGCGACCAGCTCGCCGCGGCGGCCGAGGCCCTCGGCGAGCAGATGGGCGCCATGGGCGGCACCATCGTCACCCAGCGCGCCATCTCCTACGTGAGCGCCGAGTACGAGGCGCAGGGCATCGCCGCGGCCGACGTGCAGAACGCCTACCTCGGCCGCACCGCGCTCGAGATGTTCGGCCTGTGTCTCGTCAGCCTCGTGGCCACGGTCCTCACGGGCGCGGTGGCCTCCCACACCGCCGCCACCATCGCGCGCGACCTGCGCCGGGAGACCTTCGCCAAGGTCATGCGCTTCTCGCCCGCCGAGGTCAACAGGTTCAGCCAGGCATCGCTGATCACCCGCTGCACCAACGACATCCAGCAGATCCAGATGGCCGTGACGATGTTCATGCGCCTCGTCCTTCTCGCCCCGATCATGGGGGCCGTGGCCGTGGTGCGCGTGCTCGCCACCTCCACGGGCCTCGAGTGGACCATCGGCGTGGCCGTGATCGCCGTGTGCGCCGTGGTGGGCGTGCTCATGGGCCTCACGATGCCCAAGTTCAAGGTGATGCAGAGGCTCGTGGACCGCGTGAACCTGGTGGCGCGCGAGATGCTGGACGGCATCATGCCCATCCGCGCCTTCGGCCGACAGGACCACGAGCTGGAGCGCTTTGACCAGGCCAGCCGCGAGCTCATGGGCACGCAGCTCTTCACCAACCGCGCGATGAGCTTCATGATGCCGCTGCTCATGTTCGTCATGAACTGCGTGACGGTGCTCATCGTGTGGCTCGGCTCCCACGGCGTGGCCGACGGCGTCATGCAGGTGGGCGACATGATGGCCTTCATCTCCTACACGATGCAGATCGTCATGGCGTTCATGATCCTAACGATGGTCTCCGTGATCCTGCCGCGCGCCGAGGTGGCCGTGGAGCGCGTGGACGAGGTCCGCGAGTGCCCGCTCTCCGTGACCGACCCCGCGCGCCCCAAGCTCCCCGCCGAGGGCGCGCCGCGCGGCGAGCTCACCTTCCGCGACGTGAGCTTCCAGTACCCGGACGCCCGCTACGACGTGATCCAGGGCGTGAGCTTCACCACGCGCCCCGGGCACATGACGGGCATCATCGGCTCCACGGGCTCGGGCAAGTCCACGCTCGTGCAGCTCATCCCGCGTCTCTACGACGTCACGGGCGGCGCGGTGCTGCTCGACGGCGTGGACGTGCGCGACTGGAGCCTCTCGGAGCTGCGCCGGCGCATCGGCTACGTGCCGCAGCAGGGCATGCTCTTCTCCGGCACCGTGGAGACGAACCTCAAGTTCGCCGGCGACTGCGTGAGTGACGAGGACATGCGCGAGGCCGCCCGCGTGGCCCAGGCCGAGGAGTTCATCGAGGAACGGCCCGAGGGCTACGACGCCCCCATCTCCCAGGGCGGCACCAACGTCTCCGGCGGCCAGCGCCAGCGCCTCGCCATCGCGCGCGCCCTGGCCAAGCACCCCGAGGTCGTGGTCTTTGACGACTCGTTCTCCGCGCTCGACTACGCCACGGACGCCCGGCTGCGCGCCGAGCTCGCCCGCACGGTCACCGACGCCGCCGTCGTGGTGGTGGGCCAGCGCATCGCCACGATCATGCACGCCGACGAGATCCTCGTCCTGGACGAGGGCCACGTGGTGGGGCGCGGCACCCACGAGGAGCTGCTGCGCACCTGCCCCGCGTATCTGGAGATCGCCCAGAGCCAGCTCTCCGCCGAGGAGCTCGGGCTGGATGACGCGCGGCCAACGGCCGCAGACGCACAAGACACGAAGGGAGGCGAGCGCTGATGCCGCCCGTCAGAGGAGGCCGCGGACGCGGCGAGAAGCCCAAGGACTTCAGGGGCACGATGATCAGGCTGCTGGGCTACGTAGGGCGGCACAAGGTCACCGTCCTTCTCGCCCTGCTCTTTGCCGTGGGGTCGGTCGTGTTCAACATCGTGGGGCCGCGCGTGCTGGGCACCGTGACCACCAAGCTCTACGAGGGCCTCGTGGCCACCGTGCAGGGCACGGGCTCGGTCGACTTTGCCTGGATCGGCGCGACGCTCCTGGGCCTTCTGGGCATCTACCTGGCCAGCTCCGCCTGCAACCTCGTGCAGGGCTGGCTCATGACCGGCGTCACGCAGAAGATCTGCTACCGCATGCGCCAGGAGATCGCCGAGAAGATCGCGGTGGTCCCGATGGCCTACTTCAACGAGCACAGCAAGGGCGACGTGCTCTCCCGCATCACCAACGACGTGGACACGCTCGGCCAGTCGCTCAACCAGTCCATCACGCAGCTCATCACCTCGATCACGCAGGTCGTGGGCGTGCTCGTGATGATGCTCTCGATCAGCCTGCCGCTCACGGGCGTGACGGTGCTCACGCTGCCGGCCTCGATCCTCATCGTGGGCGTGGTCGTGCACTTCTCGCAGCGCTACTTCCGCGAGCAGCAGCAGGTCCTGGGCACGGTGAACGGCATCGTGGAGGAGGACTTTGCAGGCCAGGGCGTGATCCAGGTCTTTGATAGGGCCGACGCCTCCGTGGAGGAGTTCGAGCGCGAGAACGACCGGCTGTTCACGAGCGCATGGCGCAGCCAGTTCCTCTCCGGCCTGATGATGCCGCTCATGAGCCTCGTGGGCAACATGGGCTACGTGGGCGTCGTCGTGGTGGGCGCGGGGCTGTGCCTCTCCGGCCAGGCCGGCCCCGGCGACATCCAGAGCTTCATCCAGTACGTCCGCAACTTCACCCAGCCGATCCAGCAGCTGGCCAACGTGTCCAACACGATGCAGTCCATGGCGGCGGCCACCGAGCGCGTCTTCGAGTTCCTGGCGGCGCCGGAGGAGACCGAGCCGGAAGCCCCGCAGCTGCCCGCGCGCCGCGAGGGCCGCGTGGAGTTCGACCACGTGCGCTTTGGCTACGTGCCGGGACAGACCGTCATCCACGACTTCTCCTGCGTGGCCGAGCCCGGCAAGACCGTGGCCATCGTGGGCCCCACGGGCGCCGGCAAAACGACGCTCATCAAGCTGCTGCAGCGCTTCTGGGACGTGGACGCCGGCTCACTGCGCGTGGACGGCATCGACGTGCGCGACTGGGACCGCGCGGAGCTGAGGCAGGAGTTCGCGATGGTGCTGCAGGACACGTGGCTCTTCAACGGCACCATCCGCGAGAACATCCGCTACGGCCGGCCGGACGCCACCGACGAGGAGGTGGAGGCCGCAGCCCGCGCGGCGCGCTGCGACCGCTTCATCCACACGCTCGCCGGCGGCTACGACTTTGTGATCAACGAGGAGGGCACCAACCTCAGCCAGGGCCAGCGGCAGCTCGTGACCATCGCGCGCGCCGTGCTGGCCGACCGTCCGGCGCTCATCCTCGACGAGGCCACCTCCAACGTGGACACGCGCACCGAGGAGCTCATCCAGCGCGCGATGGACGAGCTCATGCGCGGGCGGACGAGCTTCGTGATCGCGCACCGGCTGAGCACCATTCGCAACGCGGACGTGATCTTGGTGCTGCGCGACGGCGACGTCGTGGAGAAGGGCACCCACGAGGAGCTTCTCGCCAAAGGCGGGTTCTACGCGGAGCTCTACAATTCGCAGTTCGACCACGCGGCGTAAGCGCGGCGCGAGGGGGCCGGAGGGGTTCGTTGACCCTCCGGCCCCCGTTTGCCGTGACGCTGATCCGGGGAATTGGCGCGCTTGTTCCGGGGCAGTCTAGAAATCGAGGCCCTTGTCGCGGGGCGTTCTAGAAACCGGGCACCTTGTCCCAGGTCGATCCGGAAATCGGCGTTCTTGTCGCCCCAAACTCTTGGAATCGCCGGCCTTGACCCAATCCGCGCGGCGGCGCCGGGACAACCCCGGCGATTCTCGGACGCCACGGGAACAAGACCGGGGATTCCTAGATCGGCCGGACCGACCGACCCCCGCCCTACGACAGCGCGATGCCGCCGAGCCAGCCGCACAGGGGCACGGCGAGCGCGCTGTAGTAGCTCACCCAGTAGGAGAGGCTCGTCGTGCGCACGTAGCCCACGTTGTCCATGACGGTGCCGCCGCCGATGTAGATGCCAATATGGCCGTAGATGCGGCCCGCGGCGCTCGACGGCGAGCTGTTGACGGCCACGATCATGCCGGGCTGGATCGCGGACGTCGCGGTGTGGCACCAGCTGTAGTACATGTCGTCCGCGTTGCCATAGAACGAGCCGATCCCGGCGCGCTGGAAGACGTTGGTGACCCAGGCGGCGCACAGGCCGCTGCCGGGCGACGGCGTGGAGTGGCAGGCGCTGATCAGCGCGGAGAGCGAGCCGTTGCCGCTCACGACCGGCGGGCCCGTGACGACGCCGGAGCCGCCGGAGCCGCCCTGGTTCTGGTTCTGGTTCTGCATCTGCTCCGCGAGCTGCTGCGCGGCGAGCAGCTCGGCGTCGCGCTGCTCCATGAGGGCCTGGACCTCGGAGGACAGGCTGTCCACCAGCTCCTGGGACTCGACCTGCTTGGCCGCGGGCGTCCTCGAGCTGCGCCTGCTGCTCGGACTGAAGCTGCTCGAGGTCCGCCTTCTGGGCCTCCAGGTCGGCCTGCTCCTGCTCCAGCTGGGCCTTGAGGTCGCGGACCTCGGAGATCATCTCGCTGTCCGCCTCGGTGATCTTGTCGAGGTAGTAGATGTTGCTCGACAGCTCCTCGAAGGTGGCCGACGAGAGCAGGAGGTCGAGCGTGGAGGACGGGCCCGCCTTGTAGCTGGAGCTCATGCGCCGACCCAGGATCTCCTGCTTCTCCTCGATCTGGGCCTGCTTCTCCTCGATCTGGGCCTGCTTCTCCTCGATCTGGGCCGTCACGTCCACGATCTGGGCGGTGGTGTCGGAGAGCTGGGAGGCAATGGTCTCGTACTCCCCGGAGATGCGGTCCAGCTCGGCCTGCGCCTCGTCGTAGCTCATCTGGGCGGCGTCGAGCTTCTGCTGGGTGGTCAGGGCCAGGGCCGTCTCGGGCAGCAGGGTCGCGCAGACGCCGGCGCCCGCGAGCAGCCGCAGGGCGGCGCGGCGCGAGATGGCGCGCGCGGGCGCCTCGACGTCGGCGGGTGTGATGTGCGTGCGGGGCATGGAGTCTCCTTGGTACGGTCGGGATGCGATTGCAAGAACTCAACGCACTATTCTAGTCGCAATCGCGCGTCCGCACGAGAGCCACATGAGCGCGCGACGCCGCGGGCCGCTCAGCGGTTCTCGATGCTGCCCACGTTGCCCACCGTGATGGTGATACGCCCCTCGGCGTCGGTCGAGAAGTCCAGGTAGCCCGGGCGTTCGGCCAGCTCCGAGGGAAAGGTGATCTCCACCCCGGTGTCCGTGCGGATCTTGTGGCTGCGCGTGAGGCGGCCCGCCACGCCGCGGCGCACGGGGGCCTCCTCGGGGAGCTCTGCCGCGCGGACGCGCTCCTCAAAGCGCTGCTGGACCTCGGGGCGCTCGGCAAAGACGGTCCGCCCCACCTCGGCGGGCGAGAAGGACTCCTCCACGTCGGCGCTTCTCGCCACCGCGGCCTTGACGCGGCCGACCTCGACGGCGGGCGTGAGGCCAAACTCCTCCGCCACGTCGCGGACGATGACGCTGACCTCGTCGATGACCTCGTGGCTGGAGGCCTCGCTCGTGCACTGCAGGAAGCGCTCCGGAATGATGCTCACGCGCTCGCCGCCCACGGCGCGCTCCTTGTCATGGAAGTCGATCGCGCCGGTCTCGGCGTCCACGAGCACGTAGGACGCCACCTTCTGCGAGGGGTTGGGCAGCGTGGCGTCCACGCGCGCGATGTCGTTGGCGTCGCCGCCCACCTCGTGGACGAACGCCTGGCGGCGCGGCAGCAGCAGGATCGAGAAGTACCGGCGGCCGGCGGGGCCGTCAAACTCCACGTCCTTCTCGCCCGCGCCGTCCGTGTCGGTGAAGTCGGCGACGAGCAGGTCGCACTGCTCGAGGTCCTCCGAGCGGCGCAGCTCCTCCCAGAACCACTGCGCGATCTCCACCGAGAACTCAACGAACTCGCGCTCGCCGGCGACGGTAGCGCTGGAGCTCGGCCGCAAAGCCGGAGTCCGGGGCAAAGGCACCGTGGCGGCTCTCGGCGTTGGCCGAGATCTTGCGCAGGTGGCGCTGCACGTAGGAGCGCGTGGCGCGCACCGTGAGGTCGAGCGGCCGCTCCGAGAGGTAGGTGGAGCCGGAGTCGAAGTCAAAGACGTGCAGGATCGCGCGGTCTACCTTGAGCATGGGGCTCCTTTGCGGCGGGTGCGGGTACGTGCGACCCCACATGATAGCGCTCCGGCACGCGTCTAGGAATTTGGGCCCTTGTCGCCGTAGGTTCTAGGAATTGCGACCCTTGCGCCGCCGATCCCGCGCCGAGCCGCGCACGCCCGCCGTTTCCTAGAATCCGACGCAACAAGGGCGGCGATTCCTAGAAGGGCTGGCGAGAGAAACGACGATCTCCCGCCAGCCCCGTAACAACCCCACGGATTTCTAGACGCCATCGCAGCAAGGGCGCCAATTCTTAGAAGCGCCGCCCCGGCGCTCAGACGCGCGACACGCTACTTGCCGTCCTCCTCCCGCTCGAGCGAGGGGAGCACGTCACGGAACGTGTTCTCCGTGGCGTTGGCGTGCGGCGACTTCTTGGCGTAGCGCTTGACGGCCGCGGCGGTCTTCTTGATGGACTGCAGCGTGCCCGCGCCGGCCACGCAGCCGCCCGGGCAGGCCATGCCCTCGATCAGGTAGCCGGCGGTACTTGCCCTTGACGGCGTCCCTTCATCATCTTGCGGCACTCTTCCAGGCCCTCGGCGTTGACGACGTTGACCTCGCGCTCCGGGTCCATCACCTTGATCGCGTTGACCACGGCGCCCGCGACGCCGCCCGCGACGGCGAAGCCGCGCCCCGTCGGCCGACGCCACCTCGAAGTCCGAGCTGCCCTCGCCCGTGAGCTTGGTGTACTCGTCGATGCCGCGCGCCTTCATCATGCCGGCCATCTCCTCGAAGGTGAGCACGAAGTCCACCTCGGAGCGCACGGACTTGCGCATGGCCTCGAGCTTCTTGGCCGAGCACGGCCCCACAAAGACGATCTTGGCGTTGGGATGCTGCTGGCGCAGCAGGCGCGCGGTCAGCGTCATGGGCGTGAGGGCCATCGAGATGCACTCCGCGTGCTCCGGGAACTCGGTCTTGGCCATGACCGACCAGGCCGGGCAGCACGAGGTGCCCATGAACGGAATCTTCTCGGGCACCTCCTCCATGAAGTCCTCGGCCTCCTGGACGGTGCAGAGGTCGGCGCCCACGGCGACCTCCTCCATGCCGGAGAAGCCGAGCATCGTGAAGGCCTGGCGCAGCTTGTCCACGTTGCCCTTGCCGCCGAACTGGCCCACAAAGGCCGGGGCCACCTCGGCGATGACCTTGTCGCCGCGGTTGATGGCCTGGATGACCTGGAAGATCTGGCTCACAGTCGAGCGCTGCGTGAACGGGCAGTTGATCAGGCACTGGCCACAGCTCACGCACTTCTCGTAGTCGATCTGGGCGCGGCCGTGCTCGTCGGAGCCGATGGCGTGCATGCCGCAGGCATCCGCGCAGGGGCGCACCTGGTGCTGGATGGCGTGGTACGGGCAGGCGTTGAAGCACATGCCGCAGTGGATGCACTTCTCCTGGTCGATGTAGGCCTTCTTGTCCTTGAACGAGATGGCGCCCTTGGGGCAGATCTCGCGGCAGGGGTGCGCGAGGCAGCCCTGGCAGGCGTCGGTCACGCGGTAGGCGTTGTCCGTGCACGCGTTGCACGCGAACTTGATGACGTTGACGAGCGGCGGCTGATAGTAGGTCTCGGGCACGGAGGCGTCGGCGAGGCCGTCGGTGAGGCTCGAGCGCTTGTCCACGTCCTGCAGCGGCAGGCCCATGGCCAGGCGGATGCGCTGCTCCACGATCGCGCGCTCCAGGAAGACCGACTCGCGGTAGGTGGCCACGTCGCCGGGGATGATCTCGTACGGGAGGTCACGCAGCTTGCGGCGGGCGGTCTTCTCGTCGTCCTCTGCCATGTCGTAGGCGATCTTGGCCACGTTGGAGAACACGTTGCGGCGGATCTCGGTCAGGTTGGTGTAGACGCCGCGCATGGTATCGGCCATGGTTGCCCCTCTCCCGGGTGTCTTGTCGGTCGCGGGCGCCTCCCCCTCGAGGCGCGCTTGCGCCTAAGTATCGCACAGGTGGGGGTGGTTGCGGGGTGCCGATCGCGAGACGCGCGACCTCACAGGCCAGCCGGACGCGCGGGCCACAGGCGCGCCGGCCAGGCGGTCTCCAGACGCAGGCGCTCGCCGCTCACGGGGTGGTCGAGCTCCTCGCGCCAGGCGTGGAGCAGCAAGCCGGCCGGGCAGCGCGGCCCGCCGTAGAGCGCGTCGCCCACGATGGGATGCCCGAGCGCGGCGAGGTGCACGCGGATCTGGTGGCGCCGTCCGGTCACGAGCGTGACCGCGAGCAGCGTGCGCCCGCCCTTCTCGGCCACACGACGGACGCGGGTCTCGGCGGGGCGCCCCTGCCCGGGGCGGCAGACGCGCATGCGGCGGGCGTCGTGGCGGTCTCGGCCGACGGGCAGGCGCACGGTCTTCTCGCCCCACGGCACGCGCCCCGCCACCACCGCGAGGTAGGTCTTGTTCATGGCGTGGCCCGCGACCTGCGCGTCCAGCGCCGGCTGCGTCGCGCGGTCAAGCGAGAAGAGCACAAGGCCCGTGGTCTCCCGGTCCAGGCGCTGCACCGCCTGCGGGCGCACGTCCGCGCGGCCCGCGGCCGCCAGGTGCGCCGACACGACGTCCGTGAGCGTGCGCGCCCCCGTGCCGTCGCCGTGCACGATGATCCCCGCCGGCTTGTCCCAGGCGAGAAGGACCTCGTCCTCGTATATCAAGCGCCCGTCGGACATCGCCGCCCCTTCTCTGCCAGCGCCCGATACGCGACTTCCTACGTTTTTGCCGGGCATTCTGTTGGAAATCGCGTACTGTCACCCGGCGATACGCGATTTCCAACAAAACAGGCCGCCAAAGCGTCGGCAATCGCGTATCGGCGACCGCGGAGGCCCTACGCCAGGCGGGCGAGAACCGCGTCGGCGAGCTGGCCCATCGGCACCTGCGCCTGCTCGTGCGTGCCCATGTCGCGCAGCGTGGCCGTGCCGGCGGCCACCTCGTCGCCGCCGATGACCACGCAGAGGCGCGCCCGCAGCTTGTCGGCCTGCTTGAACTGGGACTTGAGCGAGCGGCCCTGGTAGTCGGCTTCGGTACGGATGCCAGCCCCGCGCAGGGCCAGGCACGCGTCGAAGGCCGCCGCGCGCTCCGCCTCGCCGCCGGTCGTGGCCACGTAGACGCAGGTCGGCTCGTCACCGCCCATCTCGACGCCCGCCGCCGCGAGCGCGAGCGCAATGCGCTCGAAGCCCACCGCAAAGCCCAGGCCCGGCGTGGGCTTGCCGCCCTCGAGCTCCACCAGGCCGTCGTAGCGACCGCCACCGCCGATGGCACCCACGCCCGAGCCCACGGCCTCCACCTCGAAGACCGTGCGAGTGTAGTAGTCAAGACCACGTACCAGCGTGGGGTCCTCGACGTAGGCCACGCCGGCCGCGTCCAGGTAGCGCTTAACAGTCGCGTAGTGCGCGGCGCACTCCTCGCAGAGGTTGTCCGGCGCGAGCGGCGCGTCCTTCATGACCTCGCGGCAGTGGTCGTTCTTGCAGTCGAAGGCGCGCAGGGGATTGATTTGGGCGCGCTCGAGGCAGTCCTCGCACATCTCGTCCTTGTGGTCCAGGATGAACGCACGGACCTTGTCACGGTAGGCGGGGCGGCACGCGGCGTCACCCATCGAGTTGATAACAAGACGCAGGTTCTCGCGTGCAAAGCCCAGGCGCTCAAAGTACTCCATGAGCATGATGATGCACTCGGCGTCGGCAGCCGGGTCGCTCGCGCCGAGCCACTCGACGCCCACCTGGTGGAACTGGCGCAGGCGGCCCTTCTGCGGGCGCTCACCGCGGAACATCGCCTCGGCGTACCAGAGCTTGGCCGGGGCCGCCCCCTGCGGCACGAGGTTGTTCTCCACCACGGCGCGCACCACGCCCGCCGTGCCCTCGGGCCGCATGGCCATGCGCTGGCGCGGCTTGAGGTGGCTCTCGCTGCCGCGCTCCAGCAGGTCGCCAAAGAGCGCGCCGGAGACCACGCGGAACATCTCCTTACGCACGACGTCGGTGGACTCGCCGATGCCGTGCACGAAGGTGTCCACCTGCTCGATGGCAGGCGTCTCGATCATGTCGAAGCCGTACGCGCCAAAGAGCTCGCGCGCCACGTCGACCATGCGCTGCCAGGCGCGCATGTAGCCGCCGTAGAGGTCCTCGGTCCCCTGAACCTTCTGTGCCATCGGGCATCCCTTCTCGCCGTGCGCTTCTCGCGGTTTCACAGCCGTTCAGTATACCGCGAGAGCGCCGCCGGGCGAAAAGAACGCAGGGTCGGGAGGGCGCGCTGCTACAATGGGCCGACAATCGACGTCGGAGGTGCCCATGCGACGCAGGCACAGCGCCCTTCTCGCCCTCGTTACCGCGCTCTGCCTGGGCATCGTGGCCACGTTCTGCGGATGCGGGGTCCCCGCCGACTCCCCCGCCCCAGGCCCCGACGAGGTATCCGCCGTCGTTGCGGAGGCGTGCCCGAACGAGGGCTACGAGCTCGTCTCCTTCGAGGAGACGAGCGAGCGCCCGCAGCAGGTGGTCTACACGCTGCGCTCCACCGAGCGCGACCTCACGTTCACCGCAACGAGCAAGGTGTACCTCGTCGAGAGCGGGCTCTTCCCCTCCTATTACGACACGTCCCTCAGCTGCGACTACTCGAACGTCGTGAGGGAGCTCTACTACGACGACGTGGTGTCTGAGCTGACCGAGCTCGCCGGCAACCAAGCGGAGGGCGGCCTGGTCTTCCTGCCCGACCAGCCCAGCTTCTACGTGAGCAGCTACGAGCAGCTCGAGGAGGCCCTGCGGCTGCTCGAGGAGGTCGACCCCCTCTATGAGCCTGAGCTCACGTACAACCCCGCCGAGTGGGTCCGGAAGAACGCCTCCAGCTCGGTGGGCATCCGCTGGTTCGACGGGACCCTCTCGGCCGATGACGGCCGACCGGAGGGCTGGGAGGTCCTCGGCAGCGTGGGTCTCTATGGCGCGCTCGACGCCGAGGAGGAACTCGACCAGCTCGCGCGCGCCTACGCACAACTCATCGTCAACGAGGACGCGCCGGACGACCCGACGCTGCCGGACGAGTTCCGCGAGGATCTTCACCGGACCACGATCGAGCGCATCACGGTGCACGGCGCGGAGGTGCCCTTCGCGCTGGGCGAGACGGGCTTCGGCGACGCCACGAACCCCTACCAGCGCAGCTACATATCCCATGGCAGCGGCATCGTCGCGCGCTGGAGCGAGGCACAGGGCTGCTACCTCGTCCGTGTTGACATGGGCGGCGCGGACCCCCAGGTGCGCGACGAGAGCGGCTCCTGGCTCGTGCAGCAGGTGGCGGGCCTCGCGGGCGGCACCTACGAGGACGGTGACGGATACTTTGCGTGGCACGTCAACGGCATGGACGGCCGCATGGAGTACCTCGGGTTCGAGGACGGCAGGAACGCCGCACAACTGGAGCTGAACGGCCAGACGACCCGCGTGAGCTGCGACGCCAGCGATGCCAGCATCGGCGACGCCGTGGAGATGCCCGTCGACGACTTCGCGGCCCTCTTTGGCCTTGCGGCCCGTGTCGACGAGGCGACGGGCGTCATCGAGCTCGTCTAGGCAATCTTGACGACCCAGCCCTCGGGACCCTCGATCTCGCCAGACTGGATGCCGGTGAGCGTCTCGCGGAGCTTGGCCATCACGGGGCCCACGTGCTCCATGCCGCCCTCGCCGAAGACGACCTCGGTCTCGCCGTTGACGACCTTGCCCACCGGGCTGATCACGGCCGCCGTGCCGCACATGCCGCACTCCACGAACGCGCCGCTCGCGACCTCCTCGAACTTGACCGGGCGCTCGACCACGGTCATGCCGAGCATCTCCTCGGCCACCTGCACGAGCGAGCGGCGCGTGATCGAGGGCAGGATGGAGTCCGTCGCGGACTGCGGAACCACGAGCACGCCGTCCTTGTCGACAAACAGGAAGTTCGCGCCGCCGGACTCCTCCACGAAGGTGTGAGTCTGCGGGTCGAGATACATGTTGTCCGCGAAGCCCTCGGCATGGGCCTGGACACTCGGGTAGAGGCTCATGGCGTAGTTGAGGCCGGCCTTGATGGCGCCGGTGCCGTGGGGCGCGGCGCGATCGTACTCGGGAACCTTCACGGCCACGGGCTTGACGCCGCCGGAGTAGTACGGACCCACGGGCGTCACGAGGATGCGGAACTGGTACTCGTCGGCCGGCTTGACACCGATGACCTCGCCGGTGGCCACCATGAAGGGGCGCACGTAGAGCGTGGCGCCCGAGCCGAAGGGCGGGACCCAGGCCTCGTTGGCCTTGACGACCATCTTGACCGCCTCGACGAACTTGTCCTCCGGGAAGGGCGGCATCACGATGCGGCGCGCGGAGTCGGCCATGCGAGAGGCGTTGAGGTCGGGACGGAAGCAGACGATGTCGCCGTCCTTGGTGGTGTACGCCTTGAGGCCCTCGAAGACCTCCTGGCAGTAGTGGAAGATGCCCGCGCACTCGGAGAGCGTGAGGGTGTGGTCGGTGGTGAGGCCGCCCTCCTCCCAGGCGCCGTCACGGTAGTTGCAGACGTAGCTGTAGTCGGTGGGCTGGTAGGCAAAGCCGAGGCTGCCCCAGTCGATGTCCTTCTTCTCCATGTGCGAGATGCCCCCTCAAAAGCTGTTATCGGTGCTGCGCACACGATAAACCCTGTGCGACGGGGCGACACACACCTTTGCCGAGCTTGTAACAAAGCGCGGCGGGGCGAGAGGATCGGCGGGCGAGGACGCGGGGACGCGACGCGGGGCCATCAAGCGCCCTCCCCGCAGCCGGGCGGCGCCCGCTGGCGGGCTACAATCGTGCGCGTCAGAAAACGGCGAGAGGATCGAGACACCACCATGCGCATGTTCCGCAACGACTACTCCGAGGGCGCCGCCCCCGAGATCATTCAGGCGCTCGTTGCCACCAACGACGAGCAGACCGTCGGCTACACCGAGGGCGACGCCCACTGCGAGCGCGCCCGCGAGCTCATCCGCCAGGCGTGCGGCCGCGACGACGTGGACGTGGAGTTCTGCGTGGGCGGCACCTCCGCCAACGTCATCGGCGTGACCGGCCTCCTGCGCGAGTGGGAGGGCGCCGTCTGCACCAAGGACGCCCACATCAACGTGCACGAGACGGGCGCCGTCGCCGCGTGCGGCCGCACCGTGCTGCCCACCGACGACTCCGACGGCTTCCTCTCCCCCGAGGCGGCCGAGCGCGTGTGGCGCTTCCAGAACTCGTGCGGGCGCCACATGACGCGCCCCGGCTGCGTCTACATCTCCGACACCACCGAGCTCGGCGGCGTATGGGACCTCGAGCGCTTCGACGCCATCTGCGACTGGGCCGACTCCCACGACCTGCCCGTCTTCCTCGACGGCGCGCGCCTGGGCAGCGCTCTCACCTCCCCCGCCGCGGGCGGCCTCACGCTGGAGCACATCGCCCGCCGCTGCGGAGCCTTCTACATCGGCGGCACCAAGAACGGCATGCTCTTCGGCGAGGCCATGGTCATATCCAACCCGCGCCTGCGCGAGTCGTTCCCGTTCCTCCAGAAGGAGCGCGGCGGACTCCTGGCCAAGGGTCGCCTCTTGGGCGTGCAGTTCGAGACGGCGTTCGAGCAGCCGGCCAACGGCGGCGAGGCGCCCTACTGGCGCCTGGCAAGGGGCGCCAACGAGTGCGCGCTGCGGCTGCGCGCGGGGCTCGTGGAGCTTGGCTTCAAGCCCTACGGTGACTCCGCCTCCAACCAGCAGTTCTTTGTCGTGACGCCCGCCCAGCGCGACGCCTTCGAGGCCGCGTGCGGCTGCGAGACCTTCTACGAGCTGGGCGACGGCAACGTGGTCGCGCGCTTCGTCTGCTCCTGGGCCACGGCCGAGAAGGACGTGGACGAGCTGCTGGCGCTGGCCGCGACGCTGGCGTAGCGAGCCGTCGGGCGACGCGGCGGGGCCGGGTGAGTCCGGCGCTTCGAACAGCTTTGCCGCACCTTCGGATGCGGCAAAGAACTCGCGGCGGACTCACCCGACCCCGCCGCGTCGCGGATGCCCCCTGCTACAGCCCGAGCCCCACGAATGTGTCAACGGCCTCGTCGGCGGCGCTCACGTCCTGGACGATGCCGCCGCCGGTGTAGGCGATGACGTGGCAGCCGGCCGCCTTCGCCGAGCCGATGCCCGTCGGCGAGTCCTCCACGGCCACGCAGCGCGCCGGCTCCACGCCGAGCAGCTCCATCGCGCGCAGGTACGGGTCGGGCGCGGGCTTGCGGCGCTCGACCATGTCCCCGCACACGATGGCGTCGAAGCGGCTCAGGATGCCCAGCCGCGCGAGCGCCGTGAGGATGCAGCGCGCCACCGTCATCGAGACGAGCCCCACTTTGACCCCACGTGCCCGCAGGTCGTCGAGCAGCTCGAGCGCGCCGGGCTCCAGCGCGAGGTCGGCCTCGGCGTAGGTGCGGTAGCAGTTGTCCCGCAGGCGCTCGTAGTCGTCGATCGTGCCGGCGACGCCGTACTTCTCGAGAATCGGCGGAACCGTCTTGCGGTCCTCCCCGCCCGTGAGCACCTCGAGCTCCGCCATCGGGACCTCGGCGCCCATCTGGCGCAGCACATCCTGGACCAGCCGCAGGTTCTCGACCTCGGTGTTGCAGAGCGTGCCGTCAAAGTCAAAGAGCACGGCGTCGATGCGCGCCGGACGTGCCATGCGGGCCTCCTCTGATAGACGCTGAACCGCCGCCAGTGTATCAGAGCGCACGTTCTTCTCGCCGTGCGCGGGCCCTTCTTGCCGGGCGCGGCGGGCGGGTTAAAACGACCGGCGCGTCCCCCTCGTTTGTCGCCCGTGGGTTAGTTTTACCGGCGCGTCCCCCTCTGAACGCCGCCGCAGAGGGGGACGCGCCGTTGTTTTTAACCCGTCGGCCAGCTTTAAGGGGGACGGCTCGGTCGTTTTAACCCTCCGGGCGAGAAGAACGGGGACGCGCCGGCAAACTAACCCGCACGGCGCAACCGTCCCGCCGCGGCGCACCGCCCGCCCCGATGTCAAAGCATTTTGACGCAGGTCAGCGCCTTGGTCGGGCGCGCGACGGGTAGGATGGGTACAGGGACCGCGAGCCGAGGGGGTCGCCATGGACGTTGGCACGCGCATACGCGAGCATCGCGAGGCCGCCGGGCTGCGCCAGGACCAGCTCGCCGAGCTCTGCCGCGTGAGCCGCCAGACCATCAGCAACTGGGAGCGCAACAAGACCCTCCCCGACATCGAGAGCCTCAAGGTCATGGCCCACGAGCTCGGCACCACGATCGACGCGCTCGTCGGCGACGACGTGCCGGAGATCAGGCGGCGCACCGACGAGGAGGCGCGTCGGTTCCTCACGCTCTTCGTGCTGAACTACGGCCTCCTGTTGTTCTCCTTTGTCATCAGCTTTGGCTCGGACTTCGGGGGCGCCTTCACGTCCCCGCTGTGGATGTACCTGCGCACCTTTGCCAGCGGCGCGTGGCTGGTTCTCCTGATCCCCTACTGTCGCCTTCTCAAGCGCCACAAGCTCTGGTTCTTCGGGGACATAGGTCGCTACCTCGAGAAGAACCTCGAGCTCGAGGAGTCGCGCGCCACGAGGGCCGTCCGTTCGATCCTGCGGCACACCCAGGTTTGGAACGACGTCCTCGCCACGCTCGCCATCCTCGCCGGGCTCGCCGTGGGTGGGGTGCTCACGCCCATGGTCGCAGCGCTTGTCATCGCCGCGTGCGCCGTGCTCACGGTCATCGGCGCCCGCCGGGACAAGGAGCGCCAGCGCTGGGGCGGGAACGGTCAACCCGCCACTGCCGCCGCAGCGCTGAGGGCGCGCGCGGGCGACCGCTGCCGCGGCAATTAGTACGCAAAATCCGAATTCCTCGCAAAAATTTCCTGCGGATATACGAAGTGAAATCGGATTTTGCGTACTAATCCGGGCGAGGCCGCCGGCGCTGCGCGCGGCCGCACGTCAGGCGAGGCGCGCCGCGAAGTCCGCCAGCGTGCCGGGGACGTCGATCCCCTGCGGGCACACCGCCGCACAGCTCCCGCAGCCGATGCACGCGCTCGGGCGCTTGTCCTCGGGCAGCGCGCCCACGCCCATCCGGGCTATGAAATCGCCCGAGCCGCCCACGGCGAGCTGGTTGTAGAGCTCGAGCAGCTTGGGGATGTCCAGGCCCATCGGGCAGTGGTCCGTGCAGTAGCGGCACGCCGTGCAGGGCACCGTGTGGCGACCGAGCAGGTTGTCCACCACGCGCGCCAGGGCCGCGCGGTCCTTCTCGCCGAGCGGGCGCTCCTCGGAGAACGTGGCCACGTTCTGCCGCAGCTGCTCGAAGTCGGACATGCCGGAGAGCGTCACCACGACCTCCGGGATCCCCTGCACGAAGCGGAAGGCCCACGCCGCAGGCGTCTCGTCCGGGCGCGCCGCGGCGAGAAGCGCCGTGTTCTCGGGCGAGAGCTGCGCCAGCTTGCCGCCGCGCACCGGCTCCATGACCCACACGGGAAGGCCGTGGGTGCGCATCAGCTCGACCTTGCCGCGCGCGTTCTGGAACTCCCAGTCCAGGTAGTTGACCTGGAGCTGACAGAACTCCAGGTGCTCGCCGTACGCGTCGAGGAAGCGCTCGAGGCACGGGATGTCCCCGTGCGCGGAAAAGCCCAGGTGGCGGATGCGCCCGGCCGCCTTCTGCTCCAGCAGGTAGTCGAGGATGCCGTGGGCGGGGTTGAGGTACTCGTCCACGTTCTTCTCGCACACGTTGTGGAAGAGGTAGAAGTCGAAGTGCCCGGCGCCGGTCTTGCGGAGCTGCTCCTCGAAGATCTCCTCGACCTTGCCCATGTTGGCCAGGTCGTAGCCCGGGAACTTGTCCGCCAGGTAGTAGGAGCCGCGCGGGTGGCGCGCGAGGGCGCGGCCGAGCACGACCTCCGACCGCCCGCCGTGATAGCCCCACGCCGTGTCAAAGTAGTTCACGCCCTGTTCGAGCGCGCAGTCCACCATCTGATCCACGGCCGCCTGGTCCGGCTCGCCGTCGCTGCCGTCCACGCACGGCAACCTCATGGCCCCAAAGCCCAGACGTGACAGGCTGAGCCCCTTGAAGTCGCGATACAGCATGCGAGCTCCCCTCTCCACAAGTGACAATCCGTCACCTATAGTATACCGCCTCTCGGCGGGAGGGGCGCGCCTCATGAGACGACGGGCGGGACGGGAAATCGCCCCGTCCCGCCCGTCGCCGGCCAAAGGCGCGGCCGGATGCGACCCGACGGCCGTCCGGACCCCGGGCCCTTCGGCTAGAGCTCGCCGTCGAGGTCGAGGTTGACCTCGAGGACGTTCACGACCTCCTCGCCAAAGATGCCGAGAAGCCTGTGGGTGGTGTGGCGCTCGATGGCGGCGCGGACCTCGTCCTCGGAGATGCCGCGCGCCTCGGCGATGCGCGGCACCTGCCACTCGGCGGCCGCGACGCTGATCTGCGGGTCGAGGCCGCTTCCGGACTCCGTCACCAGGTCCACGGGCACGGCGCCCTCGGCGTCTGGGTTGGTCTCCCTGAGCCTCTGGACCCGCTCGTCGACCTTCTCGGCGTATGCCTCGGAGGCCGGCGAGTCGTTGGTCGGCGCGCCGTAGGCAAGCTGCTTGCCGTCGACCTCCACGAGCGTGACGCTCACGGGGCGCCCCCAGAGGTGCTCGGGGTCGGAGAAGTTCTGGCCGATGAGCTCGGAGTAGCGGCCCCCCTCGGTCTCGAAGACCGAGCCGTTGGCCTGGTACGGGAAGGCCAGCTGGGCCACGCCCGTCACCGCGAGGGTGTAGACGACGCCGCACACGACGGTGAAGAAGGCGAAGGCCGCGAGCGAGCGCGTGAAAACCTTGCGAGTCATGGAAGATACCTCCTAGGCCAGGCCCAGCGCGACGAGGGCGAGGTCGATGAGCTTGATGAAGACGAAGGGCGCGACCAGGCCGCCGAGGCCCCACACGAGCAGGTTGTGGCGCAGGAGCTCGCCCGAGGAGACCTCGCGGTACTTGACGCCCCTGAGGGCGGCCGGGATGAGCGCCACGATCACGAGCGCGTTGTAGATGATGGCCGAGAGCACGGCGGACTGCGGCGTGGCGAGCGAGAGGATGTTGAGCGCGGAGAGGCCCGGGTAGAGCGTCACGAAGATGGCCGGGATGATGGCGAAGTACTTGGCCACGTCGTTGGCGACCGAGAACGTGGTGAGCGAGCCGCGGGTCATGAGCAGCTGCTTGCCGATGCGCACCACCTCGATGAGCTTGGTGGGGCTCGAGTCGAGGTCCACCATGTTGCCGGCCTCCTTGGCCGCCTGGGTGCCCGTGTTCATGGCCACGGCCACGTCCGCCTGGGCAAGCGCCGGGGCGTCGTTGGTGCCGTCGCCGGTCATGGCGACGAGGTGACCCTGCGCCTGGAACTCGCGAATCTTGGTGAGCTTGCCCTCGGGCGTGGCCTCGGCCAGGAAGTCGTCGACGCCGGCCTCAGCCGCGATGGCCGCGGCGGTCACGGGGTTGTCGCCGGTCACCATGATGGTCTTGATGCCCATCTTGCGCAGGTCCGCGAACTTCTCGCGCACGCCGTTCTTGATGATGTCCTTGAGGTAGACGACGCCCAGGACCCTGTGGTCGCGGGTCACCACGAGCGGGGTGCCGCCCTGGTTGGCCACGCGCTCGACGGCGCGGGCACACTCGTCGCTGAAGGTTCCACCGGCAGCCTCCACGTAGGCGCGCACGGAGTCGGCCGCGCCCTTGCGGATCTCGTGGCCCTCGAAGTTCACGCCGGACATGCGGGTCTTTGCCGTGAAGGGCACGAACTCCATGTTCTTCTCGGCGAGCGAGCGTCCGCGCAGGCCGTAGTTCTCCTTGGCGAAGATGACGATCGAGCGGCCCTCGGGGGTCTCGTCGGCGAGGCTCGAGAGCTGGGCGGCGTCGGCGAGCTCCGCCTCGGACGCCCCGTCCACGGGGATGAACTCGGACGCCTGACGGTTGCCGAGCGTGATGGTGCCGGTCTTGTCGAGCATGAGGATGTCCACGTCACCGGCGGCCTCGATGGCGCGCCCGCTCATGGCCAGGACGTTCGCCTGGTTGAGGCGGCTCATGCCGGCGATGCCGATCGCGGAGAGCAGCGCGCCGATCGTGGTGGGCGCGAGGCACACGAGCAGGGCGACGAGCGTGGTGATGCTCGTGGGGTTGGGCGTCCCGGCGAGGTTGGCCGAGAAGGCCGAATAGGCGTAGAGCGTGAGCGTCACCAGGATGAAGATGACGGAGAGCGCGATGAGGAAGATCTCCAGGGCGATCTCGTTGGGGGTCTTCTTGCGGGCGGCCCCCTCGACCATGGCGATCATCTTGTCGAGGAAGCTCTCCCCCGCCTCGGAGGTGATGCGGACGACGATCCAGTCGGAGAGCAACGGTGGTGCCGCCGGT
>CAWVBA010000004.1:0-195511 GCA_963927425.1 uncultured Atopobiaceae bacterium
ACGCGCTATCTCAGAGTCTCGTGAGGTAGCGAATCTCGACGTTCTCGCTCTGCTCAAGCTGCTCGACGAGCGTCGCCTGCGCCCGCAGATGGTCCTTACGCACGACCATGGTGACCTTGTCGGCAATCCGCGCCAGGAACAGCGCCTCCTCGGCGGCCGAGTTGCCTCCCCGATTACGAACACCTGTTTGCCTCGATAGAACATGCCGTCGCAGGTGGCGCAGTACGAGGACTCCCCTGCCGGTGAACTCGGCCTCGCCCTCAAATCCCGCGAGGCGCGGCCGGGCGCCGAGCGCTGCGATGACGGCGGCGGACTCGTAGACGCGCGTCGCGCCGCGGACGAGGAAGCGGCCGGACGCCGGGTCGCGCTCGATCGACGAGACGGGGGTCGAGCTCGATGCGCGCGCCGAGGTCGAGCGCCTGGGCACGCATGGCGTCCGCAAGGTCGAACGCGTTGGCGTGCGGGACGCCGGGATAGTTGTCGACATCGCTCGTGAGCATGAGCTGACCGCCGACGGCCTCGCGCTCGAGCGTGACCGCGTCAAGCATCGAGCGGCTCGCGTAGATGGCCGCGGAGAGCCCCGCGGGGCCGCCGCCGACGATCACGAGATCAAGCTGCTGGGTGTCCATCGCACTCCCCTTCCGTTTTGCCTTGGTGAAGGGATACCCGCTCCACGCCTCCCCTAACGCCAAAATGAGAGGCGGCGACCATCATTTGGCCGCCGCCTCCGGAACCCGCGCGCAACGCGAGGCTACGCGGCCTTCTCGTCCTTGGGACGCGGCAGCACGAGGTTCATCAGGATGCCCACGAGCGTCGAGGTGGCCATGCCCGGCAGCGTGTAGTCGCCGATGGGGATCGAGATGCCCGAGGTCTCCATGCCCACGCCGAGGATGATGACCACCGAGGCGATCATCAGGTTGCGGTTGACGTCAAAGTCCACGCGGTTGGAGACCAGCATGCGCAGGCCGTTGGAGGCGATGAGGCCAAAGAGCAGCAGGCTCACGCCGCCCATGACCGGGCTCGGGATGGACTGGATGAGCGCCGCGAGCTTGGGGCAGAAGCCGCCCACCACGAGCGCGAAGCCCGCCGCGTACCAGAAGATCTGCGTGGAGTAGACGCGCGTCACGCTCATGACGCCGATGTTCTCGGCGTAGGTGGTGGTCGGAGGGCCGCCAAGGAAGCCGGAGATGACGGTGGAGATGCCGTCGCCGGCAAGCGAGCGCGGCAGCATCTCGCGGTAGTCCTTGCCCACGATCTCCCCGACGGCGAGCAGGTGGCCGATGTGCTCGATGACCACGACCACGGCCACCGGCGCCACGAGCGCGATGGCGCCCGGGTCAAAGCGCGGCATCGAGACCTGCGGAAGCCCCACCCAGGCGGCCTCGGCCACGGGCTCAAAGTCCACGAGCCCAAGCGCGAGCGAGATGAGGTAGCCCACGATGATGGCGAGAAGGACGGGCACGGTCCCGACAATGCCGCCCATGCTCGAGAAGACGACGGCGGCCGCCAGCGTCACAAAGGCGACGAGCGCGCCGGTCCCGTAGAAGACGCTCGCCCCGGTGGAGTCGGTGGTCATGAACGCCATGTCCGCGGCCGTGGCGGCCAGGCCCACGCCAATGACGACCATGACCGACGCCACGAGGACGGGCGGCAGCAGCCGGTCGAGCCAGCCGGTGCCCACCAGGCGAATGATGCCCGAGATGACGAGAAACACGAGACCGGCCACCACGACGCCCGACATGGCCGCGTCGAGGCCCTGCGTGGCCCCCACGGCCAGAATCGGGCTGATGAAGGCGAACGAGCTGCCGAGGTAGCTCGGGATCTTGTTGCGCGTGACGAGCAGGTAGCAGATGGTGCCGATGCCCGAGCACATGATGGCCACGTTGGGGTTGAGGCCCGTGAGCACCGGGACGAGCACCGTGGAGCCGAACATGCTCATCATGTGCTGGATGCCCAGCGGGATGGCGCGACCGACCGAGACGCGGTCGTCGACGCCGATGATCTCTCGCTCATGCGAACTCATATCTCGCGCTCCCTTCGCAGATGATGCGGATACAGAAAACGGCCCGGGCGCGGGGCCCGGGCCGTGACGGTCGCTATGCCGCGAGCAGGAAGTACACCAAGAACGCGATGGCCGCGACCCACATGAGGGGCTTGACCTTCTTGAGCTGGCCGGTCACGACGGCGACGACGACGTAGGAGACAAAGCCGAGGCCGATGCCCGCGGAGATCGAGTAGGTCATGCAGATGCCGGCGACGATCATGAAGGCGGGGAAGCCGTCAAGGACGTCGGACCAATCGATGCCGGCGACCTCGTTCATCATGAGATAGCCAACATAGACGAGCGCGCCGCAGGTGGCGGCGGAGTTGACGCAGGCGATGAGCGGAGAGAGGAACGCGGCGAGCAGGAAGAGCACGCCGGTCGCGATCGAGGTGAGGCCCGTGCGACCGCCGTCGGCGGCGCCGGAGGCGGACTCGACGAAGGTGGTCACGGAGGAGGCGCCCACGAGGCCGCCGACCGCGGCCGCGGCGGAGTCGACGATCAGGATGGGCTTGATGTCCTTGACGTTACCGTCCTCGGTGAGGAACTCGCCCTGCTTGGCGACTGCCATCGCGGTGCCCATGGTGTCAAAGAAGTCGGACATCATGAGCGAGAAGGCCAGGATGAGCAGCGTGGGGTTGGTAACGACCTTGGCGATGCCCATGACGCCGTCGGCGTCGGACTGGAAGGGCGCGCCAAAGGTGGCGAAGTCGAGCGTGGAGACGATGCCCGCGGGGGCCGTGGTCACGCCGAGGGGGATGCCGCAGACGACGGCGATGATGATGCCGAGCAGGATGGAGCCCTTGACGTGAAACGCCTCGAGGACGACCGTCGCCACGATCGAGATGATGCCCACGATGAACATGGGCTCGGTGATGGTGCCGAGCGCGAGCAGCGTGCCCTGGTCGTTCACGATGATGCCGGCGTTGGACAGGCCGATCATCGCGATGAAGAGGCCGAGGCCGACCGAGATCGCGTGGCGGAGCGACACGGGGATGGCGTCCATGATGGCCTCGCGGAGGCCGCAGAGGACGAGCAGCAGGATGGCGATGCCCTCGACGAAGATGATGCCCATCGCGGCGTGCCAGTCGCCGCCGCAGGCGCCGGTGGCGGCGGCCGCGATCATCGAGTTGACACCGAGGCCGGAGGCGCAGGCGAGCGGCCTGTTGGCGAAGATGCCCATGCAGACCGTCATGATGGCGGCGCCGAGGCAGGTGCCGGTGACGATGGCGCTCGTGGGAACGTCAGGCATCGCGGAGCTGAGGATTGAGGGGTTGACGATGATGATGTACGCCATCGCCAGGAACGTGGTGAGACCGGCACGGAGCTCCTGGCCGGCGCTCGAACCCCTCTCCTGCATCTTGAAGAACTTCTCCATTAACAAACATCCCTTTCTTTCGCTCCGTACACTACGAGCTATGTCAGTCGCGCCGAGGCGCGGTGACCATCTAGATGCCGCTCGACCCAAAGCCGCCGGCGCCGCGGTCCGTCTCGTCGAGCTCATCGACCTCGACGAGGGTGACCACGGGGACGCGCTGGATGACGAGCTGGGCGATGCGCTCGCCCCGCTCGATGTGGATGGGCGTCTCGTCGTCGAGATTGACGGCGCAGACCTTGAGCTCGCCACGATAGTGGGAGTCCACGAGGCCGGGGGTGTTGGCCATCGAGAGCCCCTCGCGCAGGGCAAGCCCGCTTCGGGGCTGCACGAAGCCGGCGTATCCCTCGGGGATGGCGACGGCGAGCCCGGTCGAGACGAGCCGGCGCTCGTGCGGGGCGAGGGTGACGTCCTCGTTGGCCCTCAGGTCGAGGCCGGCGTCGCCGTCATAGGCGTAGCTCGGGAGCTCGACGGATGGATCAAGTCGCTTGATGGGCAGTGAGACCATATCCTCAGTCATTTAGGCTCCTCAGCTCCTCGCTGAACTCATCGACGTCCTTGAAGTCCCGATAGACGGAGGCAAAGCGGACGTAGGCGACCTTGTCCACGGCAATGAGCCGCTTGAGCACCATGCTCCCCAGGTCGACCGAGGAGACCTCCAGCGTGCCGCCGTCACGCAGACTCCCCACGATGTCATCGATGAGGGCGGAGAGCCTCGACACGGGGATGTCGCGCTTGACCGTGGCCGCGAGCAGACCCCGCATGAGCTTCTGGCGGTCGAAGGGCTCCTTGTGCCCGTCTCGCTTTATGACGACGAGCGGCATCTCCTCGCAGCGCTCGTAGGTCGTGAAGCGAAAGCCACATCCCGTGCACTCCCGACGGCGACGGATGGCGTCGTTGCCCTCCGAGGGTCGCGAATCGACAACCTTGGACTCCTCGCAACCACATCTGGGACAGCGCATCTAACCTCCTCCACGAAACGGCAGAGGACAAGGTATCACAAAACGCACAAAAACGTCCGCGAGGGGAGCATCGGTAACCAAGTGGAAAGGCGCCTAGGCCGCCGAGGGCGACCCCGGGACCACGAGGCGCTGGCCGACCGTGAGCAGCGCGTCGGAGAGGTCGTTGCGCTCGGATATCCAGGTGACCACGTCGGCGGTGGGGATCCCCTCGACGTCGAGCGACTCGGCGATGGACCACAGCGACGCGCCGTCGGCGACGACGACCTCCTGCTCGGGGAGGCCGGAGAGCGCCTGGGCGCCGCGCGCTGCGAAGAGATGGTCGGAGAGCAGGCTCGTGACGCAGAGCGCGCCGACGAACAGCACGCCAAAGACAACGAGCGCGAGGGACTGGCGAGGGGACAGCCCGGTCGATGCGGCGGAGTCTGCGGCGGCGTCCGTGCGCGCGCGGCCTCCCTCGATGAGCACGAGGCTGGCACGCTGGCGGGCCTTGAGGGCGGCGGTGCCATCGAAGCGCGGGTCGAGGCAGCTGGCGTTCGTCATATCCGTGTCCCCTTTCGTCTGGAAGCTCGCCCTCCGTTATAGAGGTCGGACCGGACAGAAATTGCTTGACAAACCAGAACATCTGTACTTAAGTATGACCATACAGTTGTTCGTGTCAAGAGAATTTGAGAACATTTGTTTGTCCTCACGAACGTCATGCCCTATACTGTCTGCAGAGGAGAGGGAGGCACCCATGGCAAAGGGAAAGCTCGGCAAGCGACAGCTCGCGATCTACGACTTCATCCGCTCCTACTCGGACGAGCACGGCTACCCGCCCTCGGTGCGGGAGATCGGGGCCGCCGTGGGCCTTGCCTCGCCCTCAACCGTGCACATGCACCTCAAGGTGCTCGAGGAGCAGGGGCTCATCAAGCGCGACTCAAAGAAGCCGCGCACCATCGAGGTCATGGGCAAGCAGGCCCCCGAGACGCAGACGCGCCTCGCCAGCGTCTCCCAGCAGCTCAATGACAACGTCATTCGCCTGCCGCTCGTGGGGCGCGTGGCCGCGGGCGTCCCCATCCTCGCCGAGCAGAACGTCGAGGAGACCCTCGCCCTGCCCACCTCCGTCGTCGGGGATGCCAGCTCGTTCATCCTTCGCGTCCGCGGGGACTCGATGATCAACGCCGGCATCTTCGACGGCGACTACATCGTCGTGCGCGAGCAGCGAGACGCGCATGACGGCGAGATCGTCGTCGCGCTCATCGACGACTCCGCAACGGTCAAGACGTTCTACCGCGAGCGCGACCGCGTCCGCCTCCAGCCCGAGAACGACACCATGGAGCCGATCTACGCGACGAACCCGGTGATTCTCGGTCGCGTGACCGCCCTCATCCGCTCCCTGTCGTGACGGCGAGCGCCGCGAGCAACAGGCCGGGGGACTCCGGGCGCATCGGCGTCTTCGACCTCGTCCGGGGCCTCTCGGTCGTGTCCATGGTCCTCTTCCACCTTTGCTACGACCTGCGCTTCATCGTGGGCCTGCCGCTTGGCTGGTTTGCGCCTCCGCTGCAGGACGTGTGGCGCTGCAGCATATCATGGACCTTTCTCTTTGTGGCCGGCTGCATGTGCCCGCTCTCCCGGAGCAACCTCAGGCGCTCGGCGCAGTACGGGGCCGTGGCGCTCGCGATCTGGGCCGTGACCACCGTCGCCGCCGTGGATGTCCCCATCTCGTTTGGCATCATCTACTGCATGGCGGCGTGCACGTTCGTGGCATGGGCGCTCGGGCACTGCGGCCTCCTGCCGCGCGGCGCCCTCGCCGCCGGCGCGCTGCTCCTGGGCTTTTTGGCCCTTCAGGGGCTCTCGGACGGCTGGGTCGGCATCGGCCCGCTCTCGGTCGAGCTGCCGCGCGCGCTCTACGCGACGCCCTGGCTCTCATGGCTCGGCCTTCCCGGCCCGGGCTTCTCCTCCGGGGACTACTACCCCCTCCTCCCCTATCTGCTCATCTACCTCGCAGGGGCGGCAATGGGGACGCGCTGGGCGGAGCGGGGCTACCCCGACTGGGCCCGCGGGGCGAACGTGAGGCCCCTCAACCTCGTGGGGCGGCATGCGCTGGCGGTCTACGTGGCGCACCAGCCGGTGATTCTTGGCGTGTGCCTACTGCTCGGCTCTCTCTAGCTCGTCCGGGGTGACGTAGGGTTCCAGCGTCGCGGCCATCCGCGCATCCGCGCGCACGGTGGCGAGCAGGCCCTCCTGCACGTAGCGCTCGTGCATGACCTGGCACCGCTCGTGAACCATCTTCATGAGCAGCCCCTTCTCGTAGGGAACGAGCACGGTGAGCGCGACGCTGCCCGCGGACGCCTCGCGCGCGACGCGGTAGAGCAGCCCGCGGACGCCCTCGCCCCCGAGCGCGGACACGACCTGGGCGTCCGGGTGCGCGGCTGTGAGCGCGCGCAGCTCGTCCGGCTCGACGAGGTCGCACTTGTTGAGCACCTCGACGCAGCGAATCTCCGACGCGCCGATCTCCTGCAGGACCGAGCGCACGGCCGCGACCTCCAGCTCGAGGTGCGGGTCGGAGGCGTCCGCGACGAGCAGGATGAGGTCGGCGGCCCGAACCTCGGCGAGCGTGGACTTGAAGGACTCCACGAGCGTCGTGGGCAGCTTCTGGATGAAGCCGACCGTGTCGGTGATCGTGATGCGCCGGCCCTCCTCGAGGTCGAGCGCGCGCGTAGTGGGGTCGAGCGTGGCAAAGAGCTCGTCTCTTGCGTAGACGTCCGAGTCCGTGAGCCGGTTCAGCAGGGTGGACTTGCCGGCGTTGGTGTAGCCAACGAGCGCGACGCGGTAGATGCCGGCGTCCCAGCGGGCCTTGCTCTGCACGGCGCGCCGGCGCTCCAGGCGCTCGAGCTCTCGGCGCAGCGTCGAGATGCGGGCGCGCACCAGGCGCCGGTCCACCTCGAGCTGGCTCTCGCCCTGACCGAAGCGACTGCCGATCCCGCCGCGCGTCTGCTCGCCCACGAGGTGGCTCCACATGCCGCGCAACCGGGGCAGCACGTACTGGAGCTGCGCGAGCTGCACCTGGAGGCGTCCCTCGTGCGTCTTGGCGTGAACGCCAAAGATGTCCAGGATGAGGGCTGTCCGGTCGATGATCTTGACGGGCTCCCCCACCGCGCGCTCGAGGTTGGCCTGCTGGGAGGGCGTGAGCTCGTCGTCAAAGATGACCACGTCGGCCCCCAGCGCGCGGACCGCCGAGACGAGCTCGTCCACCTTCCCCTTGCCGATGAAGGTCTTTGGCACCGGCGCGTCCAGGCGCTGCGTCATCGTGAGGACGACCTCGGCGCCGTCCGTCTCCGCGAGCCGCGCGAGCTCGGCGAGCGACTCCTCGCAGCTCCACTCCGAGCGGCCGAGGTCCACGCCCACCAGAATCGCCCGCTCGGGGACGGGCGCGGTCGAGAGGGGCCTAAAGCGTCCCATGAGCCGCCTCCCCCGCGTCCGCCACGATGAGGCCCGCGGCCTCCTCCGGCGTCGTCTCGTCCAGGTCGATCCAGCGAACACGCCCGTCGTGGCGAAACCACGAGAGCTGACGCTTGGCGTAGCGGCGCGAGCGCCGCTTGATCAGCTCCACGGCCTCCCCCACGCTCGTCTCGCCCGCAAGCGCCGCGAGCAGCTCCTTGTACCCGATGGCCTGGCCCGCGCTCAGCCCCCTCGTCAGGCCGGCGGCCGCGAGCTCGCGCACCTCGTCGAGAAGCCCCGCGTCCATCATGGCGTCCACGCGGGCGTCGATGCGCGCATAGAGGCGCGCGCGGCCCATCGTGAGGCCCCACAGGCGCGCGGCGTAGTGCGAGGCGCGCCTGTGCAGCCCCTCGTGATGACGGGCGTAGGAGACGCCCTCGTCGAGCAGCTCGAGCGCGCGGACGACGCGGCGCACGTTGTTGGGGTGGATGAGGCTCGCGCTCTCGGGGTCGCGCTCGGCGAGAAGCGCGTGCAGCTCGCCGGAGCCGCGCTCGGCCGCGAGGCGCTCGTAGCGCTCGCGGGCCTCGCAGCCCCGCTCTCCCGCCGGAAACGCCATCTCGTCGATCACGGCGTTGAGGTAGAGACCGGTGCCGCCGCAGAGCACGGGGGTGAGGCCGTCTGCGAGCAGGGCGTCCACGCAGCGCCGGGCGTCGGCCTGGAAGCGCTGCGCCGAGTAGTCCTCCACCGCCTCGACGACGTCCACCATGAGCAGCCTCGCGCGGCGCTCGGCCATGGGTGTCTTGGCGGTGCCGATGTCCATGCCGCGATAGACCTGCATCGCGTCAACGGAGACGACCGGGCCTCCCAGCCTGAGGGCCACCTCCTCGGCCAGCGCGCTCTTCCCCGAGGCCGTGGGCCCGACGATGCAGACGACCGGGCCGCGCGCGCTCACCGAGGCTCACCCTCCACCGAGCCGCGCAGATACCAGGTCCGGGCCTGCTCGACGCGCACGTCGACGATGCGGCCCACGAGCTCGTCCGCCGCGCGGCCCTCCGGGAGCGCAAAGTGCACGGTCTGGTTCCTCTCGCTGTGGCCCACGAGCACTCCGGCGTCGCGCTTGGACGACCCCTCAACGAGCACGCTCACGAGACGCCCGAGGTCGGCCTGGTTGGCCTCGTGGGCCTGGTCGGCCACGAGCTCGGCGAGGCGGTCAAAGCGTCCCTGGATGACCTCGCGCGGCGTGTCGTCGGGCATCTCGGCGGCCGGCGTTCCCGGACGGCGCGAGTAGATGAAGGTGTAGGCGGAGGAGAACGCGGCCTCGCGCACGAGCGAGAGCGTGTCCTGGAAGTCCTCCTCGGTCTCGCCGGGGAAGCCGACGATGATGTCGGTGGAGAGCGCCAGGTCGGGCATGGCCGCGCGCAGGCGCCCCACGAGCGCGAGGTACTCCTCGCGCGTGTACTTGCGGTTCATGGCCCTGAGGACGCGCGTGGAGCCGCTCTGCACGGCGAGGTGCAGGTGCGGCATCACGGCGGGGACCTCCGCCATGGCGGCGATCACGTCGTCGCCGAGGTCCTTGGGGTTTGAGGACGTGAAGCGGATGCGCTCGACGCCCGTCGCGCCCACGCGGCGCAGCAGCTCGGCGAAGCGCGGCTCGCCGTAGATGTTGCGACCGTAGGAGTTGACGTTCTGGCCGAGCAGGGTGACCTCGCGCACGCCGTCGGCGACGAGGCGCTCCACCTCGCCGACCACGCTCTCCATCGTGCGGCTCTTCTCGCGGCCGCGCACGTAGGGCACGATGCAGTACGTGCAGAAGTTATTGCATCCCGTCATGATGGGGACCCAGGCGTGAAACGCGCTCGCGCGGTGGCTCGGCAGGTCCGTCGAGAAGGACCTGCCCTCCTCGACGGTGTCCACCTCGGCGCCCGAGCCGTCACCCGAGAAGGCGTCGGCGAGCAGGGCGGGCAGGCTCGCGATGGCGCTCGTGCCAAAGACGACGTCGGCGCAGGCCACGTGCTCGCGGATCCTCTCGCCGTCGCGCTGCGCGATGCAGCCGCCGATGGCCACGACCCGCCGACCCGAGGGAGGCGTGGGCGCGCTCACCATCGCCGATGCCTGACCGTAGAGGTGCTGGTCGGCCTTCTCGCGCACGCAGCAGGTCATGAAGACGACGATGTCGGCGTCGTCGGGGTCGTCCACGCAGAGACAGCCGCACTCGTCGAGCACGCCGGCGACGCGCTCGGAGTCGTGCAGGTTCATCTGGCAGCCGAAGGTGCGGACGAAGTAGGTCTTGCCGACCAGCTCGCGGGGATGCTCCATCAGGCCTCCACCGCCTCGTGGGCACCGGCCGTCCCGACGGCGGCGGGGACGGCGAGGGGGTGCACGCAGATGGCCATGCGAATCGCGGTCCTGCTCTCCCCGCCGATCTGGACGTCGGAGAAGGTGGGCGCGCAGGAGATGTCCACGCCGGTGGGGATGAGGAACCCACGGGCGATGGCCACGGCCTTGACGGCCTGGTTGACGGCGCCGGCGCCAACGCACTGCATGTTGACGGGCGCGCCGTCCTTCACGAGCCCCGCGATGGCGCCCGCCACGGACGCCGGCGAGGACTTGCTCGATACCTTGAGGTAGTCCATGTGAGAGTCTCCTGATGCGATGGTGGTGCGGATGGCGTGCATCTCAGTCGTGTTCCTGCAATTCTATCGGTTGGGGCGAGGGGTGGGAAGCGTCCTAGTCAGAGGGCGCGAGGTCAAAGGTGACGGTGACCCGCTGCCCCGAGACACGCACGCGCGGCTCGCCGGCCAGGGAGAGGTAGTACCTGTCGGCGAGCAGCGAGAAGTCCCGCTCCATGACGCGGGAGAACTCCTCCACGTCCGCCGGCGCCACCCTGAGTCCCCGTCGGTCGCGGGCGAGGTCCACCTCGCGCTCGCGCGGCGCGTCCCCCCGCGGCGCCGCGCTGCGCGTGAGGCGGGCGGCAACGCTGCGAAGCGGCCGGATCTGGCCGGAAACGATCCGGTGGGCGGTCCGCTCGGACATGTCGAGCCCGAGCAGCGCGGCCTGGCGGCGCAGCTCGCGTGCGTCCACGGCGGCGCGCAGGCGCTCGATGACGGGCAGGCGCTCGAGGGAGTCCATGAAGAGGAGCTCGGCGCCGTCCACGGACTGGGGTGCGCGGGCCCGCGCCGTCGCCGCGATCTCGGCGGGCGAGCCGAGGTACACCTCGCAGGCCCCGCGCTCCTCGAGCGCGAACTCGCAGCAGGTGCGCACGATGTTGTGGGGGCCGCGCACGCAGGACTCGACCCCGTCGTCGTCGGTGCCGACCGTGGGCCAGCTCGACTGGTCGGCCCGCTCGGCGAGGCTGCGCGCATCGGTGACCACACGGATGGCGGTGCCCTTCCCCGGCGCCGAGGAGACGACCTCGGCGCTCACGGCGTTCTCCCGAATGGAGAAGAGCGCCATGCCGCGTCCGTGGATGCCCCAGCGGTCCATCCGGACCGACTCCAGCTTGGAGGTCACGCGCGCCTCGAAGACGCGGTCGTGCATGTCGGCGGGGATGCCGGAGCCGTCGTCGAGCATCGTGGTGGTGCGCAGGTCGCCCTCGCGGGCGGTGGCGACGTAGATGTGGCGCGCGCCGGCATCGCGGGCGTTGCGCAGCATCTCGATGACGGCGTCCTCCACGCAGCGCACGTCGTGCTTCGCCTGGCGCCGCTCGGCCTCGGCCACGCGGAGCCGGACGAAGCCCTCCCCGAGGCTCTCCTCGACGCGCAGGGCGCGGTCTCCCCCCATCGAGGAGACGAAGTCAGCGAGCCCCGAGGAAGCGTCGGCCATGGCGCCTACTTGGCGACGTCAACGGCGCGGGACTCGCGGATCACCACGACGCGGACCTGGCCGGGGTACTCCATCTCGTCCTCGATCTGCTTGGCGATGTCGTGCGCGAGCACGGTGGCCTGGGCGTCGGAGATCTTCTCGGGCTCGACCATGACGTGCAGCTCGCGGCCGGCCTGCATCGCGTAGGTGCGCTCGACGCCCTCGTGGGCGTTGGAGATCTCCTCGAGCTTCTCGAGGCGCTTGATGTAGTTCTCGGCGGACTCGCGACGGGCGCCGGGGCGCGCCGCGGAGATGGCGTCGGCCGCCTGGACGAGGACGTCGAGGACCGTGTCGGGGTCCACGTCGGCGTGGTGAGCCTCGATGGCGTGCACGATCTCGGGACGCTCGCCGTAGCGGCGCGCGAGGTCGGCGCCGATGACGGCATGCGGGCCCTCGACCTCGTGGTCGATGGCCTTGCCGAGGTCGTGGAGCAGGCCCGCGCGCTTGGCGGGCGCCTCGTCGAGGCCGAGCTCGGAGGCCATGATGCCGCAGAGCGCGGAGACCTGGACGGAGTGCGAGAGCACGTTCTGGCCGAAGGAGGTGCGGTAGCGCAGGGCGCCGAGGGTCTTCACGAGCTCGGGGTGCAGGTCATGGATGCCGGCGTCGAAGGCGGCCTGCTCGCCGGCCTCGCGGACGCGCTCCGCGACGAGCGCCTCGGCCTTCTTGTAGAGCTCCTCGATGCGCGCCGGGTGGATGCGGCCGTCGGCGATGAGGTTCTCGAGCGCGACGCGCGCCGTCTCGCGGCGGACCGGGTCAAAGCTCGACAGCACGACGGTCTCGGGCGTGTCGTCGATGACGAGCGAGACGCCGGAGACCTGCTCGAAGGTGCGGATGTTGCGCCCCTCGCGGCCGATGATGCGTCCCTTGAGGTCGTCGGAGGGAATGTGGACCGAGGTGACCGTGATCTCGCCGGCCTGGTCGGCGGCGCAGCGCTGGATGGCGGTGGAGACGATCTCGCGGGCGGTCTTGTCGGCCTGGGCGCGCACGCGCTGCTCGGCGTCCCTCAGGATCTGCGCCTCCTCGCGAACCGACTCGGCGCGGACGCGCTCGAGCAGCTCGTCGTGGGCCTCCTCCGCCGAGAGCCCGGCGATGCGCTCGAGCTCGGCGCTCTGGCGGGCGGCGAGCTCGTCGAGGTCGTTCTTGCGGCGGTCGAGCTGGCCCTGGAGGCTGGAGAGCTGGTGCTCGCGGCGGTCGAGGGCGTCGTTTCTGTGGTCAAGGGACTCCTCGCGCTGCATGATGCGGTTCTCGAGGGACTGGAGCTCGCTCTTGCGCTTCTTCTCCTCCGACTCGGAGTTCTGGCGAAGTCGCAGGATCTCCTCCTTGGCCTCGAGGACGGCCTCCTTCTTGGCATTCTCCGCCTGGCGCGCGGCCTCCTGGGCGATGCGCTCGGCCTCGCTCCTGGCGGAGGCCAGCCGCTCCTCGGCGTCACGGAGCTTGGAGCCGCTCTTGCCGGCGACGAGGACGTACACGAGCGCGGCGCCGACGACGAGGCACACCGCCCCGACGACGAAAATCATGGGATCTGTCATGTCTGCTCCTCAGGTTCATGGGTCAGGTGGGTTCAGGAGACCGTGCGCGGGAGCGCGACGGAACCCGCCGTGGAGGTGCAGTCAGGGCGCCTGTGCCGCGAGGTGCGGATATGACAGCTAACGTGACGTACAGAGAACAAAGACATCAGCTGGCAAGCCAGCGGGAGAATGCGCTCCACGAGCAGTCCCATCCTAGCCCGGATGTAAGCGCCTTGTCAAATGCGCCGCAGGTTAGACGAGAGGAACGCGGGGCCGGCGACGGCGCTACTCGCCGTTGGCGGCGAGGACCTCGCGGGTCACGGAGGTGGCGAGCGAGGGCGCGAAGCCGCGCCCGCAGAGGAAGCGCACGAGCCGCTGGTAGTCGTTCTTGCCAGTGAGCCGGCGCCGCGAGGCGAGCGCGAGGGCGCGCTCCCGTTCCTCGTCCGCCGAGAGCACCTCCTCCGGCCACCCCGGGATCTCCGCGGCGTCCACGCCGCGCCGGGCGAGCTCCCGCTCGATCCTGACGCGCCCCCACCCGGCGAGGGCCTTGGAGCGCGCGAAGGCCGCGCCGTAGCGCGCGTCATCGACAATCCCGACCTCGCGAGCGCGACCCACGACCTCCTCGGCGACCGACCTCGCGTATCCGTCGCGCAGCAGGCGGTCCGTGAGCTCACGGGCGGAGTAGTCCCGCCGACCCACGAGCTCCTCCATGCGGGCGTGCGCGCAGGCGCGCGAGAGCTCGCCGAGCCGGACCAGCAGCTCAGAGCGGCAGGCGGGCCCGTCGCCCTCGCGCGAGAGCGCCTCGAGGCGCCGCCCGACGGCAACGGGCACCGACCACGACTCCTCGCCGTGCGTCTGCGAGACGACACTCAGGCGCGCCCGGGAGGGCCTCCCGGCCGTCGAGCGCCCCCCGCGACCGGGGAGCTCGACGTCCCAGGAGAAGGGGGCCCCGCTCACGCGAGGCCGTCCCCGACGGGCAGGGCGGCGCCGTCTATGACCTCGCCCACGCGCTCGTCACCGAGCTCGAGGCCGCAGGCAACGCGGACCTTGTGGTCGATCTCGTCCATGAGGTCGGGGTTGGAGGCGAGGAACGCCTTCGCGGCCTCGCGGCCCTGACCGAGCCGCTCGCCCTCGTAGGTGTACCACGCGCCGGACTTGCTGACGATCTCATAGGTGACGGCCATGTCCAAAAGCGAGCCTTCCTTGGAGATGCCCTGGCCGTACATGATGTCGAACTCCGCCTGCTTGAAGGGCGGGGCGACCTTGTTCTTGACGACCTTCACGCGAACGCGGTTGCCGATGACCTCGTTGTTGTCCTTGATGGAGTCGATCCGGCGGATGTCCATGCGCACGGACGAGAAGAACTTAAGGGCCCGGCCGCCGGGCGTGGTCTCGGGGTTGCCGAACATCACGCCGATCTTCTCGCGCAGCTGGTTGATGAAGATGCAGGTGGTGTTGGACTTGGCGAGGGAGCCGGCGAGCTTGCGCAGCGCCTGGCTCATGAGGCGGGCCTGCAGGCCCACCGTGGAGTCGCCGATCTCGCCCTCGATCTCGGCGCGCGGGGTGAGGGCCGCCACCGAGTCCACGACCACGACGTCGATGGCGCCGGAGCGCACGAGCATGTCGCAGATCTCGAGCGCCTGCTCACCGTAGTCGGGCTGGGAAATCAGCACCTCGTCGATGTCCACGCCGATGCGGGCGGCATAGCCCGGGTCGAGCGCGTGCTCGGCGTCGATGAAGGCGACGACGCCGCCCATGGCCTGCGCCTCGGCGAGAATCTCGAGCGAGAGCGTGGTCTTGCCCGAGGACTCGGGGCCGTAGATCTCTATGATGCGGCCGCGCGGCACGCCGCCGATGCCGAGCGCGGCGTCGAGGGCGAGCGAGCCGGTGGGGATGGCCTCGACCTCGAGGCTCGGGCCGTCATCGCCAAAGCGCATGATGGCGCCCTTGCCAAACCTCTTCTCGATCTCGCCTGTGGTGGCGGCGAGGACCTTCTCCCGCTCCTCGCCGGTGGTCCGCGGACGGACCTCCTTGGTGACGCCCTTGCTCTTGGCCATGCTCACTCCCTTGCTCGTGACTCATCGAGATGATATGCGAACAACCGTTCTGCGTCAACCGACGCGTCACAAGCGTAGCGCGGCCCGCGCGCACGGGGCCGTCCCCTGGCTCCCCGCCGGCTCGCACGGGGCGCTCGGCCGCCGTTCCGTGCGCGCGGCTCCGCAGCTCGAGCACGCGCCGCCCTGCCCGGGGCCGCGCGGGCCCGGCAGGGGCGTCACGACATCTCCACGAGCTCCTCGCGCAGCAGCCGCAGCGCGGCGTGGACGGCCTCGTGACGCACCTGGGCGCGGTCGCCGTCGAGCAGGAGGCGTCGAGCGCGCGTCCCGCGCGGCGACGCCACGCCAAACCAGACGGTGCCGACGGGTTTGCCCGGCTCGGCGCCGCCCGGCCCCGCGATGCCGGTCACCGAGACCGCGACGTCGCAGCCGAGGACCGCGCGGGCGCCCGCCGCCATCTGCTCCGCGCACTCCGCGGAGACGGCGCCGAGCGCGGGGTCGTCGAGCACGCCAGCGTCCACGCCGAGCACCGCGCGCTTGACGGGGATCGCGTAGCTCACGACGCTCCCGCGCACCACGTCGGAGGACCCGGGCACGGCGGTGAGACAGCCGCACACGAGCCCGCCGGTGCACGACTCGGCGCACCCGAGCGTGAGCCCCCGCGCCCGCGCGAGGTCGAGCAGCCCGGCGCAGGCGTCATAGAGCGCGGGGTCGTCCGCGAGGATCGTGCGCTCCCCCACGGCTACCTCCCGAAGACGACGTGGCGCGCGTTCCAGAAGTACTGGACGCCCGAGACCACGGTGAGCACGACCGCGGCCACGAGAAGCGCCCGCGAGACCAGCAGGGTCATCGCCCCGGCGCCGTCCGCGCCGAGCGACAGCAGCGCGAAGGCGAGGTAGAAGCCGCACAGGCTCACCATGGTCACCGCGGTCTTGGCCTTGCCGAGGGCGTCGGCGGCGATCACCTCGCCGTTGGCGCTCGCGACCATGCGCAGCGCGCTCACCAGAAACTCGCGCAGCAGGATGACGAAGACCGCCCAGACGCTCACCCATCCCTGCTGGAGCAGCAGCAGCAGCGCCGAGAAGACCAGGAGCTTGTCGGCGATCGGGTCGAGGAACTTGCCGAAGTCGGTGATCTCGCCGCGCGAGCGCGCGAGGTAGCCGTCGAGCTTGTCGGTGAGCGACAGCAGCGCGTAGAGCGCGAACGCCGCCACGGGGCCGGCCGGCCCGAGCGACGCGGCGGAGGCCGCGACGGCCATGAAGACCGGGATGAACGCGATCCGCACGCAGGTCACGACGTTGGCCGGGGTCCAGATGCCCTTCTCGTCCGCCATCTCACTCACCCTCCCCCACGAGCTCGCCGACGAGCTCGTAGCAGAACGCGTCGACGAGGTCGACCGTCACGACGTCGCCCACGCACGCCTCCCCCTCAGGGATGTGCACGGCGCCGTCGCTGTCGGGCGCCTGGAACCAGGCGTGGCCGATCAGCTCGGGGCCCTCGTCGCCCTCCTCCACGCCGTCCACAATCACCTGGACGCGCTCGCCCACGTGGGCGGCCGTCGCGGCAAAGCCGAGCTGCTCGGTGAGGTCGATCAGGCGCTGGGTGCGCTCGAGCTTGACGGCCTCGTCCACCTGGCCCTCCATGCGGGCGGCGGCGGTGCCGTCCTCCTGGGAGTAGGCGAAGACCGAGCAGTAGTCAAAGGCCTGCTCGGCGATGAAGTCGCAGAGCTCGTCGGCCTCCTCGTCCGTCTCGCCGGGAAAGCCCGCCATGCCGGTGGTGCGCAGCACCATCCCCGGGATCTCGGAGCGCAGGCGCGCGAAGAGGGCGCGCAGCTCCTCGGGCGAGCCCGAGCGGCCCATCGCGCGCAGCACGCGCGCGGAGCAGTGCTGGATCGGGATGTCGATGTAAGGCAGCACCTCGGGCGTGTCGCGAATCGCGGCGATGAGCTCGTCGGTCATGCCCTCGGGCTGGAGGTAGAGCACGCGGACCCAGCCGCGATAGGGCCGCACGGCCTCGGCCACGCGGCCGAGCAGCGCGGCGAGCGTCTGCCCCTCACCGAGGTCCGAGCCCCAGACGCCCGTGTCCTGGCCGATGAGGACGACCTCGCGCACGCCGCCGGCCATGAGCGCGCGGACCTCGGAGACGATCTCGTCGGCCGGGCGCGAGTGGTAGCGCCCGCGAATGTAGGGGATCGCGCAGAAGGTGCAGAAGCGGTCGCAGCCCTCGGAGATCTTCACGAAGGCGCTCGTGCCCTCCACGGTGCGCAGGGTGTCCGGGACGTGCCCCCCCTCGGCGGCACCCAGCCCGAGCACCTCGCGGACCACGCCCACGATGCCGTCCTCGTCCTCGGCGCGCACGAAGGCGGCGACCTCGGGGAGCTCGGCGGCGAGCGCGTCGCCGTAGCGCGACGGCACGCAGCCGCACATCACGATGGGGCAGGCCCGAACGCCCGCGGCGCGCTCCTCGGCGAGCGCGAGCGTGGCCTCGACCGACTCCTCGGTCGCGGAGGCGAGAAACGAGCAGGTGTTGACGATCGCGACGTCGGCGTCGGCCGCCACGGGCGTCTCCTCGAGGCCGGCGGCCAGCAGCAGCGCCCGCATGCGGTCGGAGTCGACCTCGTTCTTGGCGCACCCGAGGGTGACGATGAGAAAGCGCACGGGACCCCCTCGCTAGCGGTAGTTGACGAACTGGAGCGGCTGGCCGTAGTCGCGCTGGCGCAGCTCGGCGATCACGGCCTGCAGGACGTCGCGCGACGCCGAGCTCACGCGGAGCTTGTCGCCCTCGACGGTGGCCTTGGCCTTGAGCTTGAGGTCGCGGATGTCCTTGGCGATCTTTTTCGCGGTGTCCTGGTCGATGCCCTGGATCACGGTCCCCGTCTGGCGCACGGTCATGCCGGAGGCCGCGACCGGGTCGGCCCAGCGCACGGCCGTGAGGTCCACGCCGCGCTTCACGAGCTTGGAGCCCAGGATGTCGCGCACCTGCGAGGCCACGAACTCCGACGGGGCCGAGATCTTGAGGGCGCCCTCCTTCTTGGAGAGCTCGAGCGTGGCGCCCGTGCCCTTGAGGTCGTAGCGCTGCGAGAGCTCGCGCGCGGCCTGCTGGCAGGCGTTGTCCACCTCCTGCATGTCGACGGTCGAGACGACGTCGAAGCTCGCTTCCTTTGCCATGTCCGGTCCTTCCCCGGGCCCTCGGCCCGCTCGAATCGTCCCTACTGTGTGACGCCGGTCCCGCCCGTCGCGTCCGCGTCGCCCCCGTCGGCGGCGGCGTCGTCGGGCAGCGGCGTCCCCTCGATCGTCACGGAGCCGAGCCCGCCGGCGCGCGACGAGAGCTCCACGCGCTCGCCGTTCTTGGTGACGGTGACCACGTCGGGGGCGCCCACCTGGATCGTGATGGAGTCGTGCACCGTGTAGGTCTGGCTCCACGGCCCGGTCACGGTGTCGGCCACCTCGCTCGTCCCGTCGCAGGTGATCTCGACCCAGGAGACCGACCCGCTCTGCACGCGCACCTCGACGACCGTCTCCTCCTCGGCGGCGTCCGCCCCGGCATCGTCGGTCCCGGCGTCGTCGGTGCCGTCGGCGTCGGAGCCGTCGGTTGCCGCGGAGCCGTCGTCGGTGCCGTCGCCTCTCGTCGAGGCGTCGCCGTCCGTCGCGCCATCGCCCGCGTCCCTGTCGCCCTGCCCGTCGGTCGCGGTATCGTCGTCGCCCTTGTCGTCGCCCCCGGTCGTCTCGACGGGGAGCACCTGCGTGGGCTCCGAGCTCTGGTTGTGGCCGCCCACGCACGAGCTCACGGAGAACAGGATGATCGCGGTCAGCACGATGGCGAGAAGGACGATGAGGGCAAGGAGCGCCCGCCGGGGGTCGGAGAGGAACTGGGAGACCACGCCGCCGCGCTCGGGTGGGCGCGAGGCGCCGCCCGCGCGGCCGCGGGGCGCGCGCCGGCGTACGTTGGGCCGCTCGACGGGGGCGATGTTGCGCGAGGAGCGGCGCCCGGAGGCGGTGGCCGCCGAGGCATAGGGCCGCGCCCGGTCGTCGAGGCGCAGGTCGTCGGTGTACTCGCCGGCGCGCACGCGGCGCGTGCTCACATCGTCGCGCAGGTAGAGCCGGCCCGAGCGCGCCTCAGGGCGCTCGGAGCCGCGCGGAGAGGGGCGGTACTGGCGCTCGCTGATGAGCCGGCCCGCCTGGTCCTCGCGGCCCCGGCGCGCGGCGGACGGGCGCCGGCGGGCGGCGCCCGTCGGGCCCTCGTGCACGGAGGGGGCGTTGTTGGGGTGCTCGAGGCCACGCGCGCCGCGGGTTCCCGGCGCCGGGGTCGAGACGCCCGCCAGGGGCACCGAGCCCCGCGGGCGAGCGGGGGCCGTCGTGGCAAAGTCCCCGAGGTCGCCGGCGGGGCCGCCGCTGGTCGGCAGCAGCGGGCGGTACTCGACGTAGGCCTTGGGGCGCGAGCCCGCCTCGTTGGGCGCGTCGTAGCCCGCGAGCCCCCGCCCCGACTGCGTCTGGCGCGTGCGGCGCCGCAGCTCGTGGGAGGTGGTCCCGTGGCGGTACTCGTAGATCTCCTCCTGGAAGAGGTCCACGATCTCGCGCGCGTTGAGGCCGAGGTAGCGGGCGTAGCTGGAGAGCATGCCGGAGGCGTAGCCGCTCTGCGGCATGTGGTCGAAGTCGCCCTCCTCGAAGGCCGCGAGCACGTCCTCGCGCAGCTTGAGCGTGCGCGAGGCCTGGCCGATGGAGAGGCCCAGCTCGCGACGACGCCGGGCGAGCGCCTCGCTGAAGCGCGGAAGCGACATGTCAGACCACCCCCTCGTAGGCCGCCTCGGCGCTCCGCAGCTCCTCGAGGCCGTCCTTGTCGAGCAGCACCTCGCGGGGCTTGGAGCCGTTGGCGGGCCCTACGACGCCCTTGGCCTCGAGCATGTCCATGATGCGGCCGGCGCGGGCGTAGCCGACGGACAGCGCGCGCTGCAGGCCCGAGGTGGAGCCGAGCTGCGAGTCAACGACGATGCGGGCGGCCTCCCACACGAGCGGGTCGTCGTCCTTCGGGGCGCCCGGCTCGCCGGCGCCCGGCGTTGTGGGCACCACGGCGGTGAGGATGTCCTCGTGGTAGTCGGCCGCCACCTGGCCGCGGATGAACGCGACGGTCTGCTCGATCTCCTCGTCGGAGACCCAGCAGCCCTGGGCGCGGCGAGGCTTCTTCCCGCGGAGCTTGACGAGCATGTCGCCCTTGCCCAGCAGCTGCTCGGCGCCCTTCTGGTCGAGGATGATGCGCGAGTTGATGGCGTTGTCCACCGAGAGCGCCACGCGGTTGTCGATGTTGGCGCGGATGAGGCCGGTGACGACGTCGGCCGAGGGGCGCTGGGTGGCCACGATCAGGTGGATGCCGGCGGCACGTCCCAGCTGGGCGATGCGCACGATCGAGGACTCCACGTCCTTGCCGGCGACCATCATGAGGTCGGCGAGCTCGTCGATCACGATCACGAAGTACGGCATGTGCTTGGGCGGGTTCTCCATCTCCGCGTACTTCTCGCCGTCCACGTTCTTGTTGAAGGTCTTGATGTCGCGGACCTTGTAGTGCTCAAAGACCTTGAGGCGCCGCTCCATCTCGGAGACGCCCCACTGCAGCGCGCTCGCCGCCTGGCGCGGCTCGGTGACGACCGGGACGTAGAGGTGCGGCAGGCCCGCGTAGCCCGTAAACTCCACGCGCTTGGGGTCCACCATGATGAGACGCACCTGCTCGGGCGTGGAGCGCATGAGCATGGACATGATGATGGCGTTGAGCAGGACCGACTTGCCCGAGCCCGTGGTGCCGGCCACGAGCAGGTGCGGCAGGCCCGCGAGGTCCACCACGATGGGGCGGCCCTCGGAGTCGCGGCCGAAGGCGCAGTCGAGCGGGCCGCCCGTGGCGTAGGGCAGCACGTCGGAGAGAAAGACCGGCTGGGGCTTCTCGTTGGGGATCTCGATGCCCACGAGCGAGGTCCCCGGGATGGGCGCGAAGATGCGCACGGACTTGGCGGCGAGCGACAGGGCGATGTCGTCCTCGAGGTTCACGATCTTGCTCACGCGCTCGCCCTCGCCCATGGAGATCTTGAAGGTGGTGACCGAGGGGCCGGCGATCCAGCCCTCCACGCGCGAGGTGAGGCCAAACTCCTCGAGCGTGCCCTGGAGGCGCTCGGCGGTGGCGGCGAGCTCGGCGTCGCCCGCGAAGGCGTCGCCGGCGGCGGGGTTCTCGCGCAGGATGGTGAGCGGGGGAAGCTCGTAGGACTCGTCGGCGTCGCCCGGGCGGGAGAGCGTCGCGGGCGGCGGGGTCGCGTCCGCGCGCGCGGGCGCGGCGGGCCGGGCGCCGAGGAAGGCGGGAACGGAGCCGGCCGGGACCTCGGGCGCGACGGGCTCGCCCTTCTCGGCCGGGGCCTCCTCGCGGCCGCCCTCCCCCGCCGACGGGCGCTCGAGGACGGTGGTGGCGGGCTGCTCCTCGTCGAGCAGGGCGGCGCGGGGCTCGCCAGCGCGACGGGCGCCGCGCTTGAGGACGCTCGTCTTGCGGTTGCCGATGAAGGTGGTCTTTCCCTCCGGGGCCGCGGCCTCGTCGTCAAAGAGCGAGGCCGGCGCGACCTCGGGGGCCGCCTCCTGCCGCTCGTCGGCCGCGGCGTCGATGATCTTTCTCTCGCGGCGCTCGCGGGCGCGCTCCTCGTGGGCGCGAGCGGCGTCGCCCAGGCGCGCGCGGGCGCGCGCGACGGCGCCGGAGATGGAGAAGCCGCACACGACGACCCCCGTCACGATGACGCCGGCGAGAACGATGTTGCCCACGACGGTCCCCACGAGCTCGAGCAGGACGTAGGCGACGGCGCCGCCCACGTAGCCGCCCGTCTGGCGGGCGGTCGCGGGGGCGAAGACGGCCTCAGGGTCGGCCGCGGAACCGCCGAGGTTGAGCGAGACCAGGGCGAGGATCGCGAGCACGATGAGGGCGAGCCCGAGCGCCACCCTGCCGGAGACGCCCTCCCCGCCGTCGAGGAAGAAGGTGACGGCAAAGCCGAGCAGGGCGAGCGGGACGAGCGGGGCCGCCACGCCGAAGGACAGCGCCAGGAAGTCGCGCAGGGCGCTCGTCACCACGGCCGTCGAGGGGACGACGATCGCGGCGAGCAGCGCGAGCGCGAGCACCACGAGCAGGACGCCGATGATGTCGCCCCGGACGGTGCCGACGATCGCCCCACCCGACGCCGCCGGGGCGCCGCGACGGGGCGAACGCGACCTCTTGTTCTTCTGAGCTGCGTTTGAGGTGCGCTTTGCGGGCATTAACTAGACCTCCAGGACGGCCGGGATCACCATCGGCCGCGTGTGCGTCTTGTTCCAGAGCAGGTTGGAGAGGGCGTTTCTCACCCCGCGGCGCAGCGCGTCGATGGTCGCGCCGTCCTTGGCGCCAAGGAGCTTGGCGAGCTGGGCGCGCACCACGTCCTGCGCCTCGCCGAGCAGCAGCTCCTCGGCCGAGGAGGAGACGCCGCGGCCAAAGACCTCCACGGCGGCCACGGAGCGGCCCCGCTTGGAGACCACGACGCTCGCGGTGATGACGCCGTCGGCGCCGAGCTTCTGGCGGTCGCGCAGGACCACGGGGTTGGCCTCGGTGACGGTGCCGCCGTCCACGTAGACCACGCCGGACTCCACGGCGCGGCCGCGACGCACCTTGTGCTTGACCATCTCGAGCGAGTCGCCGTTGTCGAGCACGAAGACGCGGTTCGCGGGCACGCCCATCTGGACGCCGAGCTCGGCGTGGGCGCGCAGGTGCTGGGCCTCGCCGTGCACGGGCATGAAGTGGCGCGGGCGCGCCATCGCGAGCATGAGCTTGAGCTCCTCCTGGCTCGCGTGGCCGGAGACGTGCACCGTGCCCTTGGACTTGTCGTAGATCTCGCAGCCGATCTTGGAGAGCGCGTTGATGATCGACTGGACGCTCTTCTCGTTGCCGGGGATGGGCGTGGCGGAGATGATCACCGTGTCCGACTCGTGGATCGAGAGCGACTTGTGCTCGCCGGTCGCCATGCGCGCGAGCGCCGAGAGCGGCTCGCCCTGGCTGCCGGTGCACAGCACCACGACCTTCTCGTCGGGGATGCGCTCGACGTCGTAGGCGTCGATGATGTTCTCCTCGTCGATCTTGAGGTAGCCGAGCTCGCGCGCCACGCGGGTGTTGGTGAGCATCGAGCGGCCGGTCACGACGACCTTGCGGCCCACGGCCACAGAGGCGTCGCAGATCTGCTGCAGGCGGTGGATGTGGCTCGAGAACGCCGCCACAAAGACGCGCCCGCGGGCGTTCTTGATGACGTGGCGCAGGTCGCGGCCCACGGAGGCCTCCGACGGGGTGAAGCCGGGGCGCGTCGCGTTGGTGGAGTCGGAGAGCAGGAGGTCCACGCCCGACGCGCCGAACTTGTTGATGGCCTGGAAGTTGGGGCGGCGGCCGTCGATGGGCGTCTGGTCGAACTTGAAGTCGCCGGTGTGCATGACGGTGCCCGCCGGCGTAGAGATGAACACGCCAAAGGCGGCCGGGATCGAGTGCGTCATCGAGAAGAACGTGACGGTGAAGGCGCCGAGCGTGATCGTGGAGCCGTCGTTGACCTCGCGCGTCTTGGGGTTCCTGATGTTGTGCTCGTCGAACTTGCCCTGGATGATGCCCAGGGTGAGCTTGCTCGAGTAGATGGGCACCTTGCGCGTGAGGTCCTGCAGCAGGTACGGCAGGGCGCCGGTGTGGTCCTCGTGGCCGTGGGTGATGATGATGCCGCGGAGCTTCTCCTCGTTCTCCAGGACGTAGGTGTAATCGGGCAGGATGAGGTCGATGCCGGGCTGCCCCTCGTCCGGGAACATGAGGCCGGCGTCTACCAGGATCATGTCGTCCCCGTACTCGAAGGCGGTCATGTTCTTGCCGATGCCGTCCAAGCCCCCCAGCGGGATGATCTTGAGCGCGATGTCCTTCTTTGGCATTCCTGGGTGGTTCCTTTCGGATGGGTCCTTCAGACATATGAGACGGCCCCGCGGGCCGTGCCAGTTCGCATACGGGCTAATTGTAGTCGAGAAGGACGTGCCGCTCGCCGGTTCCACGAGGGCTTCACGCGCACCCGCGGTTCCCGGTCGCGTCCGAAAATCGGGGACCTTGCGCGCAGGGGATCTAGGAATCGCCGCCCTTGTCGCCCACCGTTCTAAGAATCGCCGCCCCTGTCACGGGGGATTCCGAAAAACGCGGACCTTGTCGCACCATCGCTCACAAATCCGCAGGTACGATGAGCCCGACGCCGGGCAGTCTGGGACAAGGTCAACGTTTTCTAGAAGCCGCCGCCACAACCCCGAGCTTTTCTAGAACCGCTGCCGAGAAGAACGCCCCCCTCGTCGCCCACCCTCTCGGTAAGCGACCCGGTCAAGTGACGGGACGACCCGGGTGTTCCGGAGAGAAGTTTCGCGAAGCGCACTTCTCGTAGGAACATCCGGGTCGTCCTTACGCGTCAGAGGATGGCGTTGCCCTAGGCTCCGTGGTGACGGCGCGGGCGCGGACGGTCCTCGCCGCCGTTGTCGCCGGGACGACGGCGCGGGGCGCGGTGCTCGCGACGCGGACGGTCCTTCTCGCCGCCCTCGTGGGAGCGGCCGTGGGAGCCGGCCGGGGCCTCGGGCTTGTCGATGCGGTCGAGCGAGATCTTGCCCTTCTCGTCGACCTCGAGGACGCGGACCTTGACCTCGTCGCCGATGTTGAGGACGTCCTCGACCTTGTCCACGCGGCCCTGGGCGACGCGGGAGATGTGGAGCAGGCCGTCCTTGCCGGGCAGCAGCTCGACAAAGGCGCCGAAGGGCTGGATGCCCACGACGCGACCGGTGTACTCCTCCCCCACCTCGGGGACCTTGACGATGGCCTTGATGCGCTCGGCCGCCGCGTCGCACGCGCCGCCGACGCCGGCGATGAAGACGGTGCCGTCCTCCTGGATGTCCACCGTGGCGCCGGTGTCCTCCTGGATGCCGCGGATGACCTTGCCGCCGGAGCCGATGACGTCGCGGATCTTGTCCGTGGGGATGGTGAGGGAGATGATCTGCGGCGCGGACTCCTTGGTCTCGGAGCGCACGCCGGGCACCGCGTCGAGCATGGCGTCGAGGATGAACATGCGGCCCTTGTGCGCCTGCATGAGCGCGGAGCGCAGGATCTCGGGCGTGAGGCCGGTGGCCTTGTTGTCCATCTGCATCGCGGTGATGCCCTTGGTGGTGCCGGTGACCTTGAAGTCCATGTCGCCGAGGAAGTCCTCGAGGCCCTGGATGTCGGTCAGGACGACGGTCTTGCCCTCCTCCTGGATGAGTCCCATGGCCACGCCGGAGACCGGGCGCTTGATGGGCACGCCGGCGTCCATGAGGGCGAGCGTGGAGCCGCAGGTGGAGCCCATCGAGGAGGAGCCGTTGGACTCCATGACCTCGGAGACCACGCGGATGGTGTAGGGGAACTCGTCCTCGGACGGGATCACCGGGAGCAGGGCGCGCTCGGCGAGGTTGCCGTGACCGATCTCGCGGCGCTTGGGGCTGCCCATGCGGCCGGTCTCGCCGGTGCAGAACGGCGGGAAGTTGTAGTGGTGGATGTAGCGCTTGCCGTCCACCGGCTCGATGGTGTCCAGACGCTGCCACTCGTTGAGCATGCCGAGGGTGCAGACGGAGAGCACCTGCGTCTGGCCGCGCTGGAAGAGGCCGGAGCCGTGGACGCGCGGGAGGTAGTCGCCCTTGACCATGAGCGGGCGCACCTCGGTGGGCGTGCGGCCGTCAACGCGCTCGCCGGTCTCCACGACCATGAGGCGCATCGCGTGCTTCTCGAGGGCCTTGAGCTCCACGGGGATGGCGCGGCTCCACTGGGCGCGCTCCTCGTCGGTGAACTCGGCCTTGATGCGCTCCTTGAGGGCCTCGACCTTGCCGATGCGGGAGAGCTTGTCGGCGTCCTTGAGGGCGGCCTCCATCTCGTCGTAGTGGGCGAAGATGCGGTCGTGGACCTCGGGGACGGGCTCGTCGAGGACGTACTCGCGGACCGGGAACTCGCCGTTGGCCGCGCGGACCTTGTCAAAGAACTTCTTCTGCTCGGCGCAGAAGGCGGCGATGGCCTCCTGGCCGAAGGCCATGGCGGCGAGCATGTCCTCCTCGGAGATCTCCTCGGCGCCGGCCTCGAGCATGGAGATGAAGCCCTCGGCGCCGCCGAGCTCGAGGTCGAGGTCGGAGTTGTCGCGCTCCTCGTAGGTGGGGTTGACGATGAACTCGTGGGTGTCGCGGTCGCGGCCGATGCGCACGCACGCGAGCGGGCCCTCGAAGGGCACGCCGCCCACGGTGAGGGCCGCGGAGGCCGCCATCACGCAGATGGTGTCCATGGGGTTGACCTGGTCGGCCACCAGCGTGGTGGCCACGACCTGGACCTCGTTGCGGAACCCGGCCGGGAAGGACGGGCGGAGGGGCCGGTCGATCATGCGGGCCGTGAGGGTGGCCTTCTCGGACGGGCGCGCCTCACGCTTGAGGTAGCCGCCGGGGATGCGGCCGACGGCGTACATCTTCTCGATGAAATCGACCGTCAGCGGGAAGAAGTCGTAGTCCTTGCGCTCCTTGGAGACCACCGCGGTGAGCAGCACCGTGGAGTCGCCGCACTTGACGAGGCAGGAGCCGGTGGCCTGCTTGGCCAGCTCGCCGGTCTCGAGCGCGTAGTGCTTGCCGTAGAGGTCGAACTCGTGGGTAACCTTTGCCATTTCTTTTCCCTTATCTCCGCCTGCCCCGTTGCAGGCGGGCCGTCTCGGCGGCCGCACGGCCGCCCGTCCGCGCTTCTCGCGGACAAACCAAAGAAGGGGCGCCCGCGGGCGCCCCTCCGAAGAACCGCTTTACTGGATGTTGTCGCGGATGCCGAGGCTCTTGATGAGGGTGCGGTACTCCTCGATGTTGCGAGCCTTGATGTAGGACAGCAGGCGACGGCGCTTGCCGACGAGCATCAGCAGGCCGCGACGGGTGTGGAAGTCCTTCGGGTGGACCTTCATGTGCTCGGTGAGGCCCTTGATGCGCTCGGTGAGCAGGGCCACCTGCACCTCGGCGGAACCGGAGTCCTTCTCGCCCTTGCCGTACTGGGCGACGAGCTCGGCCTTGCGCTCCTTGGAAACTGCCATGTCAAACCACCTTTCACAGAGATTCGCCCCGAACTGGGATGGCCGTCAGGCAGTTGGCGGGCCTCCAGGTACGGGGTACTGACCTGCGGTAGTGTACCACAGCCGCGCTCGGGCGTCCCTCTCGGCAGAAAATCCACGAAGCGCAGCCTTTTGCGCATCGTACCCGCCGCCCCCGGGGGGTTTGGGTTCACTATTTCCCACCACAGCGGGTCGATTATCAGTAATGCAATTTGTTACCTGCGGTTTTGCGATTGGTGACCAACGTGCGCTCAAGACGATGAACCCAAACCTCCGGGGGGAGCGGGGTGGTCGGTTCACGCGGAGCGGCAGAACTCCATTGCGCGCAGGCGGCAGTCGAGATGGGTGGCGGCCCAGACGTGGGCGACGCCGAGCAGAAAGAGCGCCGTGCCCTCGTCCACGGACGCGGCGAGAAGCTCGTCGAAGGTGCTGCCCAGAAGGGCGCGCAGCCACGCGACCTGGCTCGCGGACACCTCCTGGGCGCCTGCCACCTCGCGCGCGCAGCTCGCGCAGAGCACGCCCCCGGCGGTGGCCGAGAAGTACGCCACGGCCGCGTCCCCGCAGGCGCAGCAGCCGTCGAGCTCGGGCCGCCAGCCGCCGTGGGCGAGCACCTTCCACGCGTAGGCGGCCGCCACGAGGTCGAGCCGCGCGCGGTCGGGCGCCTCCTCGCAGGCCGCGAGCGCCCGCGCGCAGATCGGGTAGAGAAAGCCGTCCGGCGCGTCCTCGAAGCAGGTGAGGCGCGCAAGCTCGGCCACGGCGCTCGCCGCCGCCACGCGGTCGTAGTCGCCGCGCAGGCGCGCGTGCGCCTGGACGAGCGCCGCCTCGGAGACCACGTCGAGCGAGCGGCCCACCGCCAGCAGAAAGTCCGTCTCGCAGAAGAGCTCCACGCGCGCGGCGAGCCGCCCGCCGGGCCGGCGCGCCCCCTTGGCCACGGCCCGCAGCTGCCGGCCGTCCGCTGCGAGCAGCGTCAGGATGAGGTCCTGCTCGCCCAGCTTGGTGCGGTCGAGCACGATCGCGCGCGTCCGGTAGGTGCGCCTCCCGGCCACGCTACTCCTCCACGGCGTAGCCGAGGCGGCGGATCTGGCGCTCGTCGCGGCGCCACTGCGGCGCCACGCGCACCGTGAGGTCGAGAAACACCTTGCGCCCGAGCAGCCGCTCGATGTCGCGGCGCGCCTCGGTGCCCACCCGCTTGATCATCTGGCCGCCGCGGCCGACGACGATCCCCTTCTGGCCCTCGCGCTCCACGAGGATCGTGGCCGTGATCGTGGCGCGCTCGTCGCCGTCCCACTCGATGTCGTCGCAGATGACGCCCACGGAGTGCGGGAGCTCCTGGCGCAGGTGCAGGAAGAGCTTCTCGCGCACGAACTCGGCAACGAGCTCCTCCGGGGAGGCGTCCACGTCCATGTCCTCGGGGAACCACCGGGGGCCCTCGGGCAGGTGCGCGGAGACGAGCCCCACGAACGCGTCCACGTTGAACCCCTCGGTCGCCGAGACCACGAGCTCGTCGTCAAAGTCCGCGAGCGCGCGGGCGGCCGCGAGCTGCGCCGTGACCTGCTCGGGGCCCGCGATGTCGGCCTTGGTGAGCACGAGCAGCTTGTAGGGGGCGTCCGCTCGGGCGACGTGGCTGGCCACCCAGGCGTCGCCGGTGCCCACCGCCTTGGTGGCGTCCACGAGGAAGGCGACCACGTCGGCGTCCGCCAGCTCGGCCAGGGCACTCTTGTTGAGCTCGGAGCCGAGGGCGTCCTTGGGCTTGTGCAGGCCCGGCGTGTCGATGATCACGAGCTGGGAGCGCGGCGTGTTCACGACGGCGCGCATGCGGCGACGCGTGGTCTGCGCCACGGGGCTCGTGATCGCGAGCTTCTCGCCCATGATGGCGTTCAGAAGCGTTGACTTGCCGGCGTTGGGGCGCCCGACCAGCGCCACGAAGCCGCTGGTGAAGGGCACGTTCTTCTCGCTCATGAGAACTCCTTGGAAGCTAGAGGCGCGCGAGGATCGCGTTGGCGAAGACGAGCACGCCCACCACGGCCACGATCACCGAGAGCACCCACACGGCCGCGGCCGCGATGTCCTTGGCGCGCCCGGCGAGCGGGTGGAACTCAGGCGACACGAGGTCCACGACGGTCTCGACGGCGGTGTTGAGCAGCTCGGCCATGATCACGACGCCGCAGCAGAGCAGCACGATCGCCCAGCTGATGAGGTCGAGCTGCAGCGCCAGGCCCGCCACGACGGCACAGGCGCCCACCGCGAGCATGACCTTGATGTTGCGCTCGGTGGCGACGGCGGTGCGAAAGCCCTGGATGGCAAAGAGGAAGCTCTTGCGGAACCCGGGGTGGTCGCTCTTTGATCCGGGGATCATGCGCCCTCCTCCCCGCGGTGGCGGGTGATCACCACGCGGTCGAGCGTGCCGTCGGTGGGCACGAGGGCGAGCAGCGCGTCCTCGCGCGCCTCCATCGCCTCCGCGCTGGCCTCGTCGAGGTGGTCGTGGCCGAGCAGGTGCAGAAGGCCGTGCACGAGCAGCAGGCGGCTCTCGTCGGCCGCGGTGGTGCCGAAGGCGGCCGCCTGGCGCGCCACGTAGGCGGGCGCGAGCACGATGTCGCCGAGCTCGCAGGGCTCACCCGGGGCGAGCGCGGGGTCGTCGGGGCGCTCGCACTCCAGCGAGATCACGTCGGTCGCGCGGTCCACCCCGCGCCACTCGGCGTTGAGCTCGCGGATGCGCGCCTCGCCCACGAGCGAGACCGAGACCAGGCACGGCCGGGACACGCCCTCCTCGGCGAGCACGCGGTCGCAGATCGCCGCGACCTCGTCCTCAGCCAGGGCGCACGAGACGCCCTCCTCGCAGATGACGTCGTACTCGTTCGCGCTCACCTCTGCCCCCTCTCGGCGGCGTCACGCTCGTAGGCGTCCACGATGCGGGCCACGAGCGCGTGCCGGACGATGTCGTTGCGGTCCAGGTCCACAAAGGAGACGCCCTCCAGGCCCTCGAGCACGCGCCGGGCCGACTCCAGGCCGCCCTCCCCCGGCAGGTCGCGCTGGGAGGCGTCGCCGGTCACCACGAAGGTGGACGAGAAGCCCAGGCGGGTGAGGAACATCTTCATCTGCTCGGGCGTGGTGTTCTGCGCCTCGTCGAGGATCACGAAGGCGTTGTTGAAGGTGCGCCCCCGCATGTAGGCAAGCGGCGCGATCTCGATGATGCCCTGCTCGATGAGGACGTTGCCCTTCTCGATGTCCGTCATGTCAAAGAGCGCGTCGTAGAGCGGGCGCACGTAGGGGTCGAGCTTCTCGGCCAGCGTGCCGGGCAGGTAGCCGAGCGACTCGCCCGCCTCCACCACGGGGCGCGCGAGCACGATGCGCCCGACCTCGCGGCGCTTGAGGGCGGCCACCGCCATGGCCATCGCGAGGTAGGTCTTGCCGGTGCCGGCCGGCCCCAGGCCAAAGGTGACGGTGTTTCTGCGGATGGCGTCCACGTAGCGCTTCTGGCCGGCCGTCTTGGGGCGGATGGCGCGGCCGCGGAAGGTGAGCAGGATGTCGTCGCCCGCGAGCGAGACGCGCGCGGCGCCGTGGCGGACCTGGTCCACGATGACGTCCACCTCGCCCGCCGTGGGGACCTCCCCCGCCTCGACGAGGCGGATGAGGCGCGAGAAGACCGAGGTGAGCTGGTCCACCACGTCGGCGGGGCCGGACACGCTCACGGTGTTGCCCCCGGACCGAGACCAGGGCGTCGAAGGCGGACTCGATGCGCCTGAGCAGGGAGTCGGCCGGGCCCATCAGCACGGTGGGATCGACCGAGTCGGGGATGGTGAGGCGTACCTGCGTTGGCTCCATGTTCCTCCTGGGACGGCTGCGACTCAGATGATAGCCCATCGGCGGCGCGGTCTCCGTCCGGTCTTGGCGGCTTTTGTCCGGTTTTGGGCAACATGTTTGATGCCCCTCTCGCCCTCCCGGGCCCCTGCATCAAAAATGTTGCCCACTACCTCGTAAATCCTGGCACATACGTCAGGCGAGAAGGACGATCGGGCCGTTGGCATCAAACATGTTGCCCACAACCCGCCCGGTTTTGCCAGAAGCGCCCCCATGGCCGGCGCCGGGAGGCAGGGTTGCACAAAACCCCTTCGTTCGTGGCAGCCAGGCCCACGATGGCCGGGGCGCGCCTAGCGAAGCTCGGCCACGAGCGTCGCGTCATCGCGCACGCCCGTGACGCGCACGGGCACGAGGGAGTCCACCGGGACCGCCGGGTCCAGGAGGACGTCAAAGAGCCCGCCCGTGACGCCCCGCCCGGGGTACTGCACGACCGCGAGGTCATCGGCCCCCACCAGACGGCGGGCCTCGGCGAGCCGCAGCTCGTCCGCGAGCGCGCGGGCGCGCGCGGCGCGCGCGGCCATGACGCGCGGGTCCACCTGGCCCGGCATCGTTGCGGCCGGGGTCCCGGGGCGCCGCGAGTAGCGAAAGACGTGCATCTTCGCAAAGCGCATCTCGCGGCACAGCGCGAGCGACTCCTCGAGGTCCTCGTCCGTCTCGCCCGGGAAGCCCACGATGAGGTCGGTCCCGAGCGCGATGCCCGGGAGGTGCGCCCGCGCCGTCTCCACGACGCGGCGGAAGTCGTCCGCGCGGTAGACCCGCGCCATGCGCCGCAGGGTCCTGTCGCAGCCCGACTGCAGGCAGACGTGCAGGAACGGGGCCACGCGGTCGCCGGCGGCCGCCATCGTGCGGCAGAGCTCGGCCGTGACGTCGGGCGGCTCGATCGAGGAGAGCCGGATGCGCCCGACGTCGGTCCGCTCGAGCAGGAGGTCGAGAAGGCCGGGCAGCGCGAGCTCGCGGCCGTGCCCGTCGCGGGCGCGGTAGCTCCCGAGGTTGATGCCCGTGAGCACCACCTCGCGGGCCCCGCGCCCCTGCGCGGCGCGCACGGCGCCGAGCACCTCGTCGGGGGCGAGTGAGCGGGCCGCGCCGCGGGCCCGCCACACGATGCAGTAGGTGCAGCGGTTGTCGCAGCCGTCCTGGATCTTGATGCCGGGGCGCGTGCGGCCGGTCGGCGTGGGCGCGTCGCAGGGCGCGGGCGCGGCGTCGGCGGGGCCGAGCCCGAGGGCCTCGACGGCGAGGGCGGCCACGGCCGCCTTGTCCCTCTCGACGGCCACGTTGGGCGCGAGCGCGGCCAGCTCGTCGGCAAAGAGGCTGGCCACGCAGCCCGTGGCTATCACGAGCGGCGCGCCCGGGAGCGACGCCGCGTGGCGGACGGCCTTGCGGGCCTTGGCCTCGGCCTCGCCCGTGACGGCGCACGTGTTCACGATCACGACGGCGGCCTCGCGCTCGCCGACCAGCTCGGCACCCGCGGCCTCCAGCTCGAGGGCCATGGCGTCCAGTTCCACGCGGTTGACGCGACAGCCGAGGTTGACCAGGGCGACGCCGCGGGCGGAGCTCACCTGCGCCCGCCCTTGAAGGGGTTCTTGGGGGCGTGCCAGTGCTCCTTGGCAAAGTGCTCGGCCGCGCTCTCCGCCGCCGCGGCAAAGCCCTCGCGGCGCTCGTCGCCCTCGGCCGCCGGCCGTTCGCCACCGCGCTCGGCCACGAGGGCGGCCACGTCGAGCAGCTGCTTTCTGGTGAGGTCGGTCGGCGTCTCCACCTGGGCGACGGCCACGAGGCTGCCGCGCGCGGCCATGCCGGCGCGCGGCATGCCGTGGCCCGCCACGGTGACGCGCTGGCCGTACTGGCAGCCGGCCGGGATCTCCACGGTGACCCGCTCGCCCTCGAGGATGCCGTCGATCGTGACCGCGGTGCCGACGATCGCCTGCAGGGCGTCCACCCGCACGGTGCAGAAGAGGTCGTCGCCCTGGCGCTCGAAGCGCTCGCTCGCGGCCACCTCCACGCTCACGACGAGATTGCCGGAGGCGGCGCCGCGCAGGCCCGCCTCGCCCTTGCCCTCCACGGTGATGGTCTGGCCGGAGTGCACGCCGGCGGGCACCGTGACCTCGACCTTCTCGCGCGAGGGCGTGCGGCCCTGCCCCTCGCAGGTCTCGCAGGGGTGGTCGATCACCTGGCCCTGGCCGTGGCAGGCCGGGCAGGTGGTCTGGGTCTGCATCTGGCCGAATATCGTGCGCTGGACCTCCACCACGCGCCCCGTGCCGTGGCAGCGCTCGCAGGCGTGGAGCCTGCCGCCCTCGGCCGCGCCGGTGCCGTCGCAGTCCTCGCACGGCGCGAGGCGCGTGTAGGCGACCGTCTTGGTGCAGCCCGCGGCGGCCTCCTCGAGCGTGACGGTAAGGCGGATGCCCATGTCGCGCCCGCGCGTGCGCTGCGCGGCGCCGCCGGAGCCGCCCCGGCCGCCCATGCCGCCGCCGAAGAAGGTGTCAAAGATGTCGCCGAAGCCAAACCCGCCCCCGCCGAAGATGTCGGAGACGTCCACGTAGTCGGAGCCAAAGCCGGCGGGGCCGTTCGGGTCGCCGTAGCGGTCGTAGTTGGCGCGCTTCTGGTCGTCGGAGAGCACGGTGTAGGCCTCGTTGACCTCCTTGAAGCGCTCCTCGGCGTCGGGCGCGTCGTTCACGTCCGGGTGCAGCGTCCGGGCCTTCTTGAGGAAGGCGCGCTTGATCGTCTTGGCATCGGCGTCACGAGGCACCTCGAGCACCTCGTAGTAGTCCCTCTTTGGTTCCACGTTCCTATCTCCCCAGACGTGCGTGACAGATCGCAGGCCGCGCGGAGGCGGCCGCTCGGGGCGCCCGGCCGGGCGCCCGCGGCAAGGTTAGAAGTAGAAGAAGTACGGCCTCATGGTGCACGAGAACATCGCCACCAGGAAGAGCGCTATGACGAAGCCGTTGGAGAGGCCGTTCAGGACGGCCATGCCGGCGTTTCTCCACCAGCGGCCCGAGCGCCGCACGCCATCGCGGACCACCTGGTAGACGCCCAGGACGATGAGCAGGCCCACGAACACCGCGAGCGAGCCGAACGTCTGGGTGGCGATCCCCACGGCCAGAAACGGCAGCGCGAGGCCGATGAGGTTGCAGCCGCTCGCCTGGCGGCGCGTGAGGCGCTCCTCGGGCACGCACACGCGGCAGACGAAGTCGCCCGCCTCCGAGCCGTTGGTGCCCGCGTTGCCCATGCCGGCCACGCGGACCTCGTCCCCGTCATGGGAGCCGGCCGGCACGTCTACGACGACCTCGCTCGCCGTGAGCGTGCGCCCCGAGCCGCCGCAGGCCGAGCACGGGTCGGCGACCACGCGCCCGGTGCCCTCGCACTCGGGGCAGGTCATCGCCATGACGCCAAAGAGCCCGGTGTCAACGGTGATGTGGCCGCGCCCGCCGCAGGTGGGGCAGGTCTCGGGGTGGTCGGACTCAACCGAGCCCGACCCGTGGCAGACGTCGCAGGCGGCGTAGCGCTGGTAGGTGACCCCGCGGCGCGCGCCCTTGGCGGCCGTGGCGGCGTCGACGGTCAGCTCGTAGACCACGTCGGCGCCGGCGCGCGGGCGATAGGCGCGCGAGCGGCGCCGCGCCGACGCCCCGCCGAACGGCCCCCAGCCAAACGGCCCGCCGCCAAAGCCGAACGGGTCGGCGTAGCCGCCGCCCTGCTGGCTCGGCGCGCCGCCATAGCCGGCCCCGGCAAAGGGGTTGCCCGAGCGCATCGCGTCATAGCGCTTGCGCTTATCGGGGTCCGAGAGCACGGCGTAGGCCTCGGAGACCTCCTTGAAGCGCTCCTCAGCATCAGGCGCCTTGTTGACGTCGGGGTGGAGCTTGCGCGCCTTCTGCTGAAAGGCCTTGCGGATCTCCTCGGTGGAGGCGTCCTTCTCGACGCCGAGGATGGCGTAGTAGTCCTTGTCGTTCATCGAAGCCATGGGGCGGGTCTCCTGTATGCGCGGCGCTCGGTGCTCACAACCCTTTGATTATAACCGCGTGCGCGCGCCTCTATTCAGAAAGCGCAATCTGGCGATAGGAGACGCCGCAGCGCTCGAGGATGTTCTTGGAGATGCGGTTGTCCTCGGTGCCGTCGTACTTGTCGTCCAGGTAGACCACCTCGCCGATGCCGGCCTGCACGAGCGTCTTGGCGCACTCGTGGCACGGGAAGAGCGTCACGTAGACCGTGGCGCCGGCCATGTCCTTGAGCGTGCCGCGGTAGTTGAGGATCGCGTTGGCCTCGGCGTGGATCACGTAGTTGTGCTTGTCGTAGAGCGGGTCCTCGGCGGTGCCCCAGGGAAACTCGTCGTCGCCCAGGCCGCGCGGGGTGCCGTTGTAGCCCACCGAGAGGATGCGGTGGTTGGTGTCGGCGATGCAGGCGCCCACCTGCGTGTTGGGGTCCTTGCTGCGCAGCTGCGCGGCCACGGCCACGCGCATGAAGAACTCGTCCCAGCTGATGACGTCGGTGCGCTTGCCCGGCATGACGCTCCCCTCTCGACGGCGTTTGTGCTGCTAGCATGGCTCATTTGAGACGCGCGCGCAAGAGGGGCGAGAAGGACGGCGCCGCGGCGAGCGCACCGACGCCCCGGCACGCCGAGGCGGAGCGATTACGGAAAATCGGGTGTCTGAGGGGCCCGTTTTCCGTAGACGCTCCGTCTCGGCGTGCCGGGCGCCGTCAGCAGCGCGCCGAGGCGACCTCCCCCGGCGCGAGGTCCCAGAGCGCACCGTAGAGCTCGTTGCCGAGCAGCCAGCCCCGCTCGGTGGGCGCGAGCCGGCCGCCCCGCTCGGCCAGGAGGCCGCGGGCGAGCAGGTCAGACAGGGTGTCGTCCAGCCGGGGGCCCAGGAGGCCGCGAGAGCGCGAGACGAGCGCGGGGTCCAGCCCGGCCACAAGGCGCGCGCCGAGCATCAGGTCCTCGGCCGCCGCCTGCGCCCCCGTCAGGAACTCGAGCGAGAAGGACAGGGCGGCAAGTCGCGCGTCCGCGGCGAGCCCCCGGCGGGGCGTCTCCACCGTGAGGCGCGCGCGGGCCGTGCCCGCCGGCGGCTCGGGCAGCCGCGGACACGCCGCTCGAAGTCTCAGGTAACCCTTGAGGTCGAGCATGCTCGAGGCTCCGGTCCCCAGCCCGAGATAGGGTGAACCCGTCCAGTAGGCTTTGTTATGACGACACTCCCTACCTGCGTGAGCGTAGCTCGCCACCTCGTAGCGGTGGAGGCCGCAACCCTCAAGGAGAGCCTGAGCTCGGCTCATGCGCGTCGCCTGGACGTCTGGCTCGTTCCAGGCGGGGTCCTCGTCGCGCCAGCGCCGGCCGAGCGCGGTGCCCTCCTCGATCTGGAGCGGATAGACGCTCACGTGCCCCACGCCGAGCGAGACGACGCCCGCAAGCGAGCGCGCCCAGCTCTCGTCGGTCTGACCCGGCGTCGCGCACATCAGGTCTGCCGAGACGTCGAGCCCGCTCGCCACGGCGGCCGCCACCCGGTCCCGCGCGCACGCGGCGTCGTGCAGGCGCCCCAACGCCGCGAGCTCGCCGTCGTCGAGGCTCTGCACGCCGATCGAGAGCCGCGTGGCGCCGCCCGCCCGGACGGAGGCCAGCACGCCGTCGGTGAGCGAGTCCGGGTTGGCCTCGCAGGTGAGCTCCGAGGGGGCCGCGAGCGCCACGACCTTCTCGACCAGCCGCCCGAGGTCCTTCTCACCCAGCAGCGTGGGCGTGCCGCCGCCCACGTAGGCCGTCTCGCAGCCGTCGAGGAGCCCCAGCGAGGCGACCTCGTCCAGCTGGTCCCCCAGCGCACGGGCGTAGGCCCCCATGAGCGGGTCGCCTGCGCCCGTCGCCCACGAGGCAAAGTCGCAGTACGCGCACTTCCGCGCGCAGAACGGCACATGCAGATAGAGCGCTTTGACCATATGTCCCGCCCGTCGCCTCCGTCGGATGACTCTTGCGGCCTCAAAAGCTGCGCGAGAAGAAACGCTATCCCAGGAGGGCAAGGAGCTCGGAGCATTTTTGCAGCGGCAAAAACGCTCCGAGCGACTCTCTCGCCCTAGAGCACATGCGCGCGGACCTGCTCGGCCACCTCGAGGAACTCCTCCGCCGTCACGCAGCTCATCGCGGCGTTTCTCCAGCGCGCGGCGTCGGGCATCCCCTTGAAGTACCAGCCGGCGAGGCTGCGCGCCCGCTTGAGATGGGCGCCCGTCGCCTCGAGCAGGCGCACGTGGCACTCGAACGCGGCGATCCTCTCGGCGACGCTCGGCTCGTGGCCCGAGAAGACCCACGGGTTGCCGTAGGTGCCGCGCGCCACCATCACGGCCGTGGCGCCGGTCTCGGCGAGCGCGCGCCGCGCCGCCTCGTGCGACATGACGTCGCCCGACGCGATCACGGGGATGCCCACGGCGTCCACGACGCGGCCGACGGCGCCCCAGTCCGCCTCGCCGTGATACATCTGCGTGGCAAAGCGGCCGTGCACGGCCACCGCCGCCGCGCCGGCGCCCTCCATCGCGCGCGCGAACTCGGGAGCCACCTCCTGCCCCATGTAGCGGCCGCGTCGGATCTTTACCGTCACGCGGACGCCCGGGGCGCCCTCGCGGCACGCGCGCACGATCTCCGCGGCGAGTGCGGGGTTCTCCAGCAGCGCCGACCCCTCGCCCTTCTTGGTCACCTTGGGGACGGGGCAGGCCATGTTGATGTCGATAAGCGCCAGACGCTGCCCCAGGCGCGCCGCCACGCGCTCCGCGGACTCGCGGAAGAGCTCGGGCCTGGAGCCAAAGAGCTGCACCGCGATGTCCGGCTCCGCCGAGTCGGGGTCCACGAGCTCCCAGCTCTTCTCGCCGTAGTGGAGACCGGCCACCGAGACCATCTCCGAGTAGGCCAGCGCCGCGCCGCCGGCGCGCGCCATGAGGCGATACGCCGCGTCCGAGACGCCCGCCATCGGCGCCATGAGCAGCTTGCCGGCAAGCCCGCCGTCCCAGGCGGGCGGCTCGGCGGCAAGGTTGGCGGCGGGGGCGTAGGCGGCCAGGACCTCGGCGGCCGTCACTGGTCGTCCACCTTGAGGACGGCGAGAAACGCCTCCTGCGGCACCTCCACCGAGCCGATCTGCTTCATGCGCTTCTTGCCCTCCTTCTGCTTCTCCAGGAGCTTGCGCTTGCGCGAGATGTCGCCGCCGTAGCACTTGGCCAGCACGTCCTTGCGCACGGCCTTCACGGTGCTGCGGGCGATGATCTTGTTGCCGATCGCGCCCTGGATGGGCACCTCAAACTGCTGGCGCGGGATGATCTCCTTGAGCTTGTCGCAGAGGCCGCGCGCCATCGCGTAGGCCTTGTCGCGGTGGACGATGAAGCTGAGGGCGTCCACCTCGTCGCCGGAGAGCAGGATGTCGAGCTTCACGAGGTCGCTCGGGCGGTAGTCGCTGAACTCGTAGTCCAGGCTCGCGTAGCCCTTGGTGCGGCTCTTGAGCTGATCGAAGAAGTCCAGGATGAGCTCGGCGAGCGGGATGTCAAAGTGCATCTCCACGGACTTCTCGGTGAGATAGACCATGTTCTGCGTGACGCCGCGGTGCTCGATCGCGAGCTGCATGACCGCGCCCGTGTACTCGGGCGGCACGATGACCTTGGCCTTGAGGAACGGCTCCTCGATCCGCTCGATGCGCGTGACGTCCGGCAGGTCCTGGGGGCTGCGAACCTCCAGCATCTCGCCGTCGGTCTTGTAGACGTGGTAGTCCACCGAGGGGCTCGTGGCGATCAGCGAGAGGGCGAACTCGCGCTCCAGGCGCTCCTTCACGACCTCCATGTGGAGCAGCCCCAGAAAGCCCACGCGGAAGCCAAAGCCCAGGGCCACGCTCGTCTCGGGGCTCCACGTGAGCGAGGGGTCGTTCACGCGCAGCTTCTCCAGGGCGTCGCGCAGGTTCTCGTAGTCCTTGTTGTCAACCGGGAAGAGGCCCGTGTAGACCATCGGCTTGGCCTCGCGGTAGCCCGGCAGCGCCTCCGCGCAGGGGCGGCTCGCGGACGTGAGCGTGTCGCCCACGCGCACGGCCTCGGGGTCCTTGAGGCCGGTCACGACGAAGCCGACCTCGCCCACGCCCAGCTCGTCCACGAGCTGCTCGGCCGGGCGCTTGACGCCCACGCCGTCAACGAGGAACCCCTCGCCGGCCTGCATCATGGCGAGCTGGTCGCCCTTGCGGATGTGGCCGTCAAAGACGCGCACCGTGGCCACCACGCCGCGGTACTCGTCGAAGTAGGAGTCCAGGATGAGGGCCTTGAGCGGCGCGTCGTAGTCTCCCTTGGGCGGCGAGACGAGAAGGACGATGGCCTCGAGCAGGTCATGGATGCCCTCGCCCGTCTTGCCGGAGACGCACACGGCGTCGTCGGCCGGAATCGCCAGGTCCTCCTCGATCTCCTCCTTGACCTCGTCGGGGTGCGCGCTCGGCAGGTCGATCTTGTTGATCGCGGGCACGATGTCGAGGTTCGCGTTCATCGCCAGGTTGGCGTTGGAGACGGTCTGCGCCTCCACGCCCTGGGTGGCGTCCACCACGAGCACCGCGCCCTCGCAGGCCGCGAGGCTGCGGCTGACCTCGTAGGTGAAGTCAACGTGACCCGGCGTGTCGATGAGGTTGAACTGGTAGGCCTCGCCGTCGTCGGCGTCGTAGGTCACGCGAACGGCGTTGGACTTGATCGTGATGCCGCGCTCCCGCTCGATGTCCATCGTGTCCAGCAGCTGCGCCTCCATGTCGCGCTCCTCCACCGTGTGGGTGAGCTCGAGGATGCGGTCCGAGATGGTGGACTTGCCGTGGTCGATGTGCGCAACGATCGAGAAGTTGCGGATATGTGAGGTATCGGTCGTAGACATGAGGTGAATGATAGCGAAGTGGGACGCCGCATGCTATACTCAGCAAGCTGACCTCACCGTGTCTCAAACAGAGGCCTCAGAACAGAAGTATGTGAAAGGAACCGCACGTGGCTAACATCAAGTCTCAGAAGAAGCGCATCAAGACCGCCGAGAAGGCTCGCCAGCGCAACCGCGCCGTCCGCTCCGAGCTCAAGACCGCCGTCAAGGGCGTCCGCGCGGCCGTCGAGGCCGGCGACGCCGAGGCCGCGCAGCTCGCCGCCAACAAGGCCGGTCGCCTGCTCGACAAGGCTGCCTCCAAGGGCATCATCCACAAGAACCAGGCCGCCCAGCGCAAGAGCGGCGTGCAGAAGCTCGTCAACACCATCAAGTAGCCTGCGTTTCGCGCAACGGCACGGTCGCATGCGGACCCGGGGTGCTGCCCGGGTCCGCTTTTTTCGTGCGGCGCCACGCGCGAGGCGCTTCTCGGCAGCTCTTCCTTGGCGACTGTCGGCTTTGACCCCTCGTGCACGGTCTCTTTCTCGAGCGACTGTCAGTTCTGGCCCCTTCGCGAAGGTCTCCCCTTGCTGACTGTCGGTTCCGGCCCCTTCGCGAAGGTCTCCCCCTACTGACTGTCGGTTCCGGCCCCTCGCACGACCTCCCTTCGGGCGACTGTCGTTTCTGACCCGTAGAGAAGGTTCCCCCTCGGTGACTGTCGGTTATGACCCGCCGTTTTGGCAAAACGGCCCCGCGAAGGGCCAAAAGCGACAGCCAAAACGGGAGTAGCCAAGGTAAGCGGCCGTTCCTGACGGGACGGCCGCCAGAACGAGAACCACTCCCGTCGGGCGAGCTGGGCGGACGACCGGGACACCACCCGCGCGCCATCCGAGGCCACCCGAGCCGCCGCGCCGCAAGACGGCGGTCCGGACGACGCCGCTCGCCGCCCGGACACGACCGCCCCCGAACTCGTCGACGTCGTGTGTGACCCCGCCGACGCCCCCACCTGCGGACGCAGATTCGTGACAGCCAGCCGACAGGCAGGGGACGACGGCAAGGCGTAGCGTTGTCCTCGACATGTCAGCCTCGGGGCGAGGGCGGGGGCCAATGCAGCGACGGGTTTCGGAGGAGATAGCCTCCCTGCTCGAGGAGGCGGAGCGGAACGGGTCCTGCCTCGCCGCAACCTCCAGAAGGCTGAGGCGCGACCTGGTCAGACGAGTCCAGACAGGCGAGCTCGTCTCTCCCCTGCCTCATCTCTACGTCCGTGCAGACCTGTGGAGGCGCCTTTCCCAGACGGAGCGGACGCGCCGTCTCATAGCCGGCCTCAGCCGCCTTCATCCGAGCTGGACGTTCTGCGGGACCTCGGCGGCCGTCATGCACGGGCTCTGCCTCTCCGAGGCCGTCCAGCGACCGATAGAGGTCGCCGCCGCGTCAAGGACGCAGAGGCACCCGACGGGGGACGTCGCCAGGCGCTACGTGAGCGGCGACCGTCCCACGCTGGCCGCCGGGGTTCCCGTCACCTCGATCGAGCGGACGGTCTTTGACTGCGCGCGGCGTCTCGGCCTGCGCGAGGGGCTCGCCGTCGCGGACTCCGCGCTGCGGCTCGGCGCGCTCGACCGCGAGCGCCTGGCCGCGTACGTGCGCGAGATGGGACCGCACCATCACGGGTACCGCACCGCCCTGCTCGTTGCCGCGCTCGCGGACCCCCGGCCCGAGAACGGCAAGGAGTCCATCGCCCGCGCCACCATGTACGAGCTCGGCTTTGCGCTGCCCGACCTGCAGGTTCCCTTTGCCGACCCCATGGACCCGAGCCGCGTCTTTCGCGTGGACTTCCTGTGGACCCTCCCGGACGGCACCGTCATCATCGGCGAGCTCGACGGCGGCGAGAAGTACCGCGATCCCGTGATGAGCGGCGGCAGCCCGCTCGTCGCGCTGCGCGGGGAGCGGCGGCGCGAGTCGCGCCTCACCATCGACCGGCCAAAGATCGTGCGCTTCTCCCCCGATGAGGTGGATGACGTGGCGTTTCTCAACCGGCTGCTCGAGACGTTCGGGGTGCCCCGCGACCACGAGCCGCTCATCCAGATCCCCGAGGAGCTGCCGTACAGCGAGACGGTGCCGCTGGAGGCCTACGGGCTGCCCTGACGGGGGCCCGCCCGTCGCACTTCTCGGCTGCCCCGCGGGCGCACGGTCTCTTTCATGCCACGACTGACTGTCGCTTTTGACCCAGCATCGGCCGTTTTTCTCGCCCACAGGGGCCAAAGGCGACAGCCCGCGAGAAGGACGGGCCAAAGGTGACAGTCCGCGAGAAGGACGGGCCAAAGGCGACAGTCCGCGAGAAGGACGGGGCAAAGGTGACAGTCAACGAGAGGGACGGGGTCAAAAACGACAGTCGACGGAGCGGACGGGCCAAAGGTGACAGTCGCAAAAGAGATGAGAGGGGCGAGAAGGGCGAGAGGGGCGAGAGGGGCGAGAGGGACGAGAAGGCCGCGGGCGGCGCGGCGGCTACGCGGCCCCGCAGACGAGCGCGATCAGGCGGACCATCTCGGTGCGCTCGTCGGCCCCGGACTTGAGGGCGCGCTCGGCGCGGGCGCAGGCGTCGAGCAGGCGCTCGAGCTCGCCATCGGAAAAGCCCCGCGCCCAGCGGAGGTGGTTCTTCACCTGCCACTCCTGCTTGCCGAGCTCGGCGGCGAGGCGCGTCCCGGCGCCGCGGGCCGCGAGCGCGCGGGCGCACACGAGCTCCCGCAGGCGCCCGGTCACGAGCGACAGCAGCCCAAGCGCGGAGCCGTCCAGCAGCCGGTAGAGCGCGAGCGCGCGATGGGCGTCGCGCGCCGAGAGGCGGTCGAGGAACTCCCAGGGCTTGACCTCGGCCACGCGCGCGACGTTGGCCTCGACGAACTCCGTGGTGATCGCGCCGCTGCCGCCGAGCAGCGCCGCGAGCGTGGCAATCTGGGTGTCGAGCATCGTGGTTGACTCGCCGACGCGCGCCACCAGCTCGCGCGCCGCGTCCGCGCCGATCGAGACGCCGTGGGACGCCGCGAGCTTCTGCACGTAGGGCGGCAGGTCGCGCCCCTTCTTGGCGACGCACTCGATGACCGAGCGCGGCCCCACCTTGGCCACGGCCTTGTAGAGGCGCGTCGATTTGGCGAGGCTCGTCGCCACAAGCGCGAGGGTGCAGCGCTCGTTGGGGCTCCCCAGGTAGTCGATGACGGCCTCGGAGACCGCCTTGGGGAGCTTCTCCGCCGCCTCGACCACCACCACGCGCCGCTCACCTCCCATCGGCAGCGTGTTGAGCGAGGAGAGCAGTTCCACCGGCTCGAGCTCGGCCGAGGCAACGACCTCCTCGAGGTTGAACATCGCGAACGGCCCGTCCACGCGGGCGCGCAGCCGGGCCACGGCCTGGTTGCGCTTGAGCTCGTCCGGCCCGACGATCAGGTAGGCAGGCAGCAGCGGGGTCTTCTCAGCCATGCGGCCTCCTTTGCCGGATCGGGCGGACGTGGGCCCCCATGATAGCACGCCGCTCACGACGCTCCCCCTCTCTGGCAGCTCACGACGGGGCCCACGACCCCCGGCTCCACGCAGACGTCGCCCACGTCCCGGGTGCACAGGAAGAGCGAGCCGGCCTCCTCGAGCGCCTCCACGCAGACGGGGTCGGGGTGGCCGTAGCGGTTGCCCTCCCCCGCGCTCGCAACGCTCACCTCCGGCGCGAGCGCGGCGGCGATCTCCGGCGTGAGCGACGCCTCGGAGCCGTGGTGGCCCACCTTGAGCAGGTCGATGTCGCCCACGTCGCCCCGCTCGATGGCCGAGCCGGTCTCCTCGCGCTCCGCGTCGGCGGCGAGCAGCGCCGTGAGCACACGGCCGCCCTCGTCATAGGTGAGCAGCAGCTCGAGCGAGCCCTCGTTGCCCTCCCCGCCCGCCGGCTCGATCGGGGACACCGCCTCCAGCGCAAAGCCCCCGCAGCGCACGACGTCGCCGTATCCCACCTCAAAGACGGGCAGGTCGCCCGCGAGCTCGGAGGCCTCGGTCCCATCGGGCACCATGAGCGCGTCGACATCGACCACGGCGAGCAGGTCGTCGAGGCCGCCGGCGTGATCGGCGTGCAGGTGCGTCAGCACGACGGCGTCGAGATGCGTCACATGGCTGCGCGCGAGCGCCCCCACGACCGCCTCGCCCGGCCCGGTGTCCACGAGGACCGCCGCGGCGCCGTCGGTGACGAGGATGGCGTCTCCCTGGCCGACGTCGAGCACGCGCACGGCGGCCGGGGCGAGAAGGCGCCAGCGCACGTGCCAGGCGACCGCGGCAACGAGCGCGCAGGCGAGCGCCCCCAGCAGCGCGCGGCGAGAGACGCGCGGCCAGAGCGCGAGCAGCGCGCCGAGCGCCACCGCGAGCGCCGCGAGCGCGATTCCCTCGTCCACGCTCACGGCGACGCAGGCGAGCGGCAGGTCCGCCAGCAGCCGCAGGGCACTCATGAGCGGCGCGCCGACCGCCTCGCAGCAGGCGAGCAGGACCCCCTGCGCCGGCGGCAGCCACACGAAGAGCGCGGCGAGCAGCCCGAGCGCGAGCAGCGCGGAGAAGAGCGGCGCCAGCACCACGTTGGCGAGCGGCGCCACAAGCGAGAGCGTCCCGAACGCGGCGCAGGTGAGCGGTGCCGTCACCGTCTGCGAGACGAGCGTGAGCGCGAGGGCCTCCCGCGCGGTTGCGCCCGCGCGGCGCGCCAGCGACCGCACGCGCCCGCCGCGCGGGGCGGGTCGGGAGCCGCCGAGAAGGACCTCGAGCGCGTAGCGGGCGTAGGCGCCGAGGGCGCAGATCCCACAGACGCAGACGACGGAGAGCAGGTAGCCGAGCTGCCCCGTCACGCCGGGCTCCGCGAGCGCCATGACGAGACCGACCACGCACGCCGCGGAGAGCGGGTGGGACCGGCGGCCGGCCAGCCGCGAGAGCTCGGCCGAGAGCGTCATCGCCCACGAGCGCACCGCGGAGACGGGCGCCCCGCAAAACGCCACGAACAGGCCGGTCACCAGCACGAGCGCGGCCGAGCGCGAGCGCGCTCCCAGAGGGAGGCGCCCCAGCACGGCACCCAGCAGGGAGCCGAGAAGGACAAGGTGGCCGCCGGAGACCGCCACGAGGTGCGACACGCCGCACGCGGCAAAGAGGTCCTCGAGCCCGCGCTCGGACATCGCCGTCGTGGAGCCGCAGACGGTCCCCGCGACGAGCGCGCGAGCGTCGGAGGACGTCGCGTCGAGGCTCGCGAGCACCCGGGAGCGCAGAGCGAGCACCGCGCCGAGCGGACCGTCGGCGGGCGAGCGCTCGATCACCCGGACCACGCTCACCGTCCCGGCAAGCCCCTGAGCCCGCGAGCTCGCGCCCCACTCGTCGTCGGCATTGGGCGCGAACCGCCCCACGCAGCGGACCCGGGAGCCCGCGTCGAGCGGCTCGTCGGCGCGCAGCCAGACCGACCCCAGCGACCCCAGGCTCGCCCGGCCGTGCCAGCCGGAGGCACCCGGGCCCATGTCGCCCTCCACCACGAGCACATGGGCGGAGACGGGACTCGAGGAGAGGGCCCGCGCGAGCGCCTCCTGCCGCCCCAGCTCGCCGGCGCAGGCGAGCCCGCAGCAGACGAGCGCCGCACCGACCGCGCCGACCGTTCCCACGAGCGCCCGCCCGCCGCGGCGGGCCAGCAGGGCGAGAGGGGCGGCGAGCGCGACCGCGAGGCCGAGCGAGGACAGCGCGAGCGCCGCGGGGTCAGGCCCGAGGGCGAGCAGCGCCCGGGACGCCCCCAGGACGGCGACGAGCGCCCAGAGCGCGGGCGGAAGCAGGGGTCGCTCGGGACGCTCGACCTCCCTAGACACAGATCATGCCCTCGAGGCGCGCGTACTTCTTCTCGCCGATCCCCGAGACCCGCATCAGGTCCTCCGGCGCCGAGAAGGGCCCGTTGGCCTCGCGGTCCTCCACGATCGCGCGCGCCGTGGCCTCCCCGATGCCCGGGAGCTCGTCGAGTTCGTCGACGCCGGCCGTGTTGAGGTTGACGAGGGCCCCCGCGCCGCCCTCGCCCGCGACGGCCTCCGACGGCGCGGCGACCGCCTCGCCCACGCGGGGAACGTGGACCTTCTCGCCGTCCGAGACGGGCGCGGCGAGGTTGATCGTCGTGGTGTCCGCGTCCGCCGCGAGCCCGCCCGCGGCATCGACCGCGTCCGCCACGCGCGAGCCCTCCGGGAGTTCAAAGACGCCCGCCGCCGCGACCGCCCCGTCCACGTGGACCACGAGGGGACCCGACGCCTCCCCCTCCGCGACCTCCCCGTCGTCCGCCCCGGGCTCCTCGGCCGCCTCCTCCGGCGCCGCGCGCTCGAGCTCCACGGGCGCCGAGGCCCCTCGCGCGAGCCCGAGCGCGAGCGCCGCCGCCAGCACGACGACGAGCGCCGCCGCGCCCACGCCCCATCCGACGAGCCCGTAGCGCCGCGCCGTCCCCCTCTTTCCTCGCACCCGCTCCTGAGCCATGCGACCACCCCCGACTCCAGCATGCCCCAGCGCCCCGGCGCTCGGGACCCCAGGCCGAGAAAGTCGCGCGCGAGTTGTGCGCGAGCCTTTCCGCAGACGCGCACGAACCAAGAAACGCCCGCGTGAACGCGGGCGTCCGTGTATCAACCATGTAAGCTTCTCCCGCCGGTCGGCGGCGCAGGCGCTACCGCTCGGCGTCCGCGCGCGGCGCGAGCTCGCAATGATGGTCCCGAAGGGCGCCGCGTGGCGCGTGATAGGCGGGGCACTGGGGGAAGTCGCGCCACTCGACGTTTGCGACCAGATCCTCGACCATGGCCTCGTGGTCGAAGCTCTCCCAGGCGGCGAGCACCTGCTCCATGCGCGCGTGCGTCTCGGGACGGCGCGGCATGAAGAGCGTGCAGCAGTCGGGGGCCGTCTGGCAGGAGATGTCGTAGGTGCCGATCTCGTGCGCCCGCGCGATGATCTCCTGCTTGTCGGAGCCGATGAGCGGGCGCAGCACGGGCATCGTCACAGCCTCGTTCACGGCGGCGATGTTCTCGAGCGTCTGCGAGGCCACCTGGCCGAGCGACTCGCCGGTCACGAGCGCCTTGGCGCCCTCGAGCCGCGCGATCCTCTCGGCCACCTGCAGCATGACGCGGCGGTAGGTGATGATGCGCAGCCCCTGGGGAACGGCGAGGGAGATCTCGCGCTGGCGCTCGCCAAACGGGACCACGTAGAGGCGGCCGATCGTGCCCGAGGGCGCGAGCGCCTCGACGATGTCCTGGCAGAGCCACTCGCTCGTGTCGGCGGTCATCGGGCGGCCCGAGAAGTGCACGGGCACGCAGATGGCGCCGCGGCGGCCCACCATCCAGGTGGAGACCGGGCGAGTCAAAGCCGCTCGAGAGCAGCGTCACCACCTTGCCGGCGGTGCCCACGGGAAGCCCGCCCACGCCCGGCGCCGAGGCGGCGTAGACGTAGGTGGAGCCCTGGACCACGTGGACCACGACCGTGACGTCCGGGTGGTGGACGTCGACCCTTCTTGTCGGGGAAGGCCTCGCAGAGGGCCGAGCCCACGATCTGGTTCATCTCCAGCGTGTGGACGGGATAGGTCGTCGAGGAGCGGCGGGCGTGCACCTTGAAGGTGGCGAACTCCCCCGCCTCGCCGAGCGCGCGAACCGCCGCGGCGCGATACTCGTCCTCGTTGAGCCCGCACTTGTACGCGAGCGAGACGCGCGCCACGCCGGGCACGCGCCGAATCGTCGCGGCGAGCTCCTCGCTCGCGCGGCGGTCCTCGGTCTCACGACGATGTAGCCCGAGATGCGCGAGATCGCGGAGACGGAAAAGTCCCTGAGCGCGCGGTGCAGGTTGGTGACGAGCTGGTTCTCAAAGGTCGAGCGGTTCTTGCCCTTGAGGCCGATCTCGTGATAGTGGACGAGGCAGAGTCTCTCGGTCATGGAGCGCCTTACAGGGCGATCGTGTTGGCGCCCTTGATGTCTCGTCGAAGTCCTCCTTGACGAAGCCGAGGGGTGCCGTCCTCGATCTCCTTCATCGCGACGGAGACGGGTCCTTGCCGGAGACGACGGTGGTGATGTCGTCAAAGTCCTGGATGGCCGTCACGCGCAGGTGCTGGCCGCGGACCATGTTGTTGATGTCGCAGGCGCGCTTTGACGCGAGCGAGCAGAGCAGAAACGGGTTGTGCTCGGTCTTCTCGAGCAGGTTGTCAATCTCGGGCTTGATCACGGACATCTTCTGAGGGACCTCCGTCCTTCTCGTAGGCGTGTATCACGGCTTCCAGCTCCGCGCAGGCGCGCTCGAGGTCGTCGTTGACGATCCGAACGTCATAGTCGCCCGCGTGGGCCAGCTCGGCACGGGCGTTGGCGAGGCGCAGGCGCACCTGCTCCTCGGTCCTCGGTGCCCCGCCCCCTGAGGCGGCGCTCCAGCTCCTCCATGCTCGGCGGCTCCACGAACACGAGCACCGCGTCGGGCATCGCGGCGCGCACCGCGAGCCCGCCCTGGACGTCGATCTCCAGGACCACGGACTCGCCGCCCGCCAGCACCCGCTCGACCTCGCCCCTGAGCGTGCCGTAACGATGGGCGTGCACCCACGCCCACTCGAGGACAAAGTCGAGCGCTGCGTGCGACGATCAAACTCGGCGTCGTCCATGAAGTGGTAGGAGATGCCGTCCTGCTCGCCTGCGCGGGGCTCCCTCGTCGTCGCAGAGACCGTCAGGCCCAGGCAGGACATCCGCTCGCGCAGCAGTGCGACGAGCGTGCCCTTGCCCACGCCTGACGGTCCGGAGACGACGAAGACTCGTGCTCTTCTGGCCACCCTACTTGGTGAGGGCCTCGACGAGCTGCTCGCGCTGACGGGCGCCGAGGCCCTTGACGCGACGGGAGGCAGAGATGCCCAGCTCGTCCATGATCTTGGCGGCCTTGGCCTTGCCGTAGCCCGGGAGGGACTCGATGAGGGCGGAGACCTTCATGCGGCTGGCGATGGGGTCGTCGGACTCGAGGACGGACTCGAGGGACACCTTGCCGCTCTTGATCTTCTCGCGCAGCTCGGCGCGCTCGTGACGGGCCTGGGCGGCCTTCTCGAGGGCGGCCTTGCGCTGCTCGTCGGTAAGCTGGGGTAGAGCCATGTGATCCTCCAAACATCGACAAACCGGGTGAGCCCCATGGGGCGCTCCCCCGACAGACTCGGTTTCCTAGTTTGCCCGTTGAGCGGCGGTTTTGCAAGACCTCTTCACCAAAGGTGCAGGTGAGAAGCATTCCTTCACAACCGCGGCGGGCGCGCCTCACGCCATGAGCTCGGCGCAGATGGCGTCGAAGGCGGCCACCGGGTCGTCGGCGCCCGTGATGGGCCGGCCGATGACCAGCTTGGACGCGCCGGCCTCGATGGCGGCGGCCGGCGTGGCGATGCGCTTCTGGTCGCCCACCTCGGCGCCCGCGGGGCGCACGCCCGGGGTGACGATCAGGGCGTCCGGGCCGAGAAGGGCGCGCATCTGGGCGGCCTCCTGCGGGGAGCACACGATGCCGTCGGCGCCGGAGCCGTAGGCGAGGCTCGCGAGGCGGGCGACCTCCTCGGCCACCGGGGACTCCACGCCAATCTCGGAAAGCGCCGCCTGGTCCATGCTGGTGAGCACGGAGATGGCCACGAGCCGGGTGCGGTCGCCGCCGCGCTGCTCGGCCGCCTCCTCGGCGCCCGTGCGCGCCGCGGCGATCATCGCGGAGCTGCCGAGGCCGTGGATGGAGAGGATGTCGGCGCCGGTGAGCGAGGCCGCGCGAACCGCGCCCTGCACCTGGAACGGGATGTCGTGGACCTTGAGGTCGAGAAAGACGCGCAGCCCGCGCTCGCGCATCGCGTCCACGATGGCGGGGCCCTCGGCGTAGAAGAGCGTCATACCCACCTTGACCCACGTCGCCTTGCCGGCGAGCAGGTCAGCCAGCTCGAAGGCGCGCTCGCGGGAGCAGTCCAGCGCGATGATGATCTTGTCGCTTGCCTCTTCGTACGTCAGCATTCAAAGGCTCCAATCAGCTCGTTGATGTCCGTGACGTTCTGCCCGGCGGCCCAGGCGGCGAGGCCGTCCACGACGTCGGCGGCGCAGGCGGGGTCGTAGAAGTTTGCGGTGCCCACCGTGACCGAGGTGGCGCCGGCGAGAATCATCTCGGCGGCGTCCCGCCAGCTCGCGATGCCGCCCATGCCGTTGATGGGGATCTTGACGGCCTGCGCCGCCTCCCAGACCATGCGCACGGCGATGGCGTGGATGGCCGGGCCGGAGACGCCGCCCGTGGGCTTGGAGAGACGGCTCCTGCGGGTGCGCACGTCGATGGACATGCCGTTGATGGTGTTGATGAGCGAGAGGGCGTCGGCGCCCTCGGCCTCGCAGGCCCGCGCGATCTCCGGCACGCGCACCGGGGCCATCTTCACGAGAAGCGGCCGCGTGACGCGCGGGCGCACCGCGCGCACGACCTCGGCGGCGCTCTCCGGCGTGCCGCCCACGAGCGCCCCACCCCGGGCGATGTTGGGGCAGGAGATGTTGAGCTCCACGCCGCTCGCCCACGGGCAGAGCTCCTCGATGAGCTCCACGGCAGCGACGTACTCCTCGACGGAGTGGCCGACGCGCTATCTCAGAGTACACGGCAGCCGCGCCCCTCCAGGTCGACGAGGTAGGCGCCGTACTGCTCCGCCATGCCGGCGACGCCCGGGTTGGCCAGACCCACGGTGTTCATCATGCACTCGGCACCTCGCACATCCGCGGTGCGGGGTTGCCGAGCCAGGGCTCGGCGGAGCAGCCCTTGAGCGTGATCGCGCCAAGGCGGGACACGTCGAAGAAGTCCTCGAAGACCGAGCCAAAGCCGAAGGTGCCCGAGGCCGTGTTCACGGGGTTCTGCATGCGCACGCCGCCCAGATCGACGGCCATGGAGACGTTCTTCTCGCCCATCACCACGCCACCTCCTCGGCGTCAAAGACCGGGCCGTCCTTGCAACAGGACTTGTAGGTGCCGTCGGCCATGGCCACGTTGCAGGTGGCGCACGCGCCAAAGCCGCAGCTCATCATCCGCTCCATGGAGACGCGGCACGCGACGCCGGCCTCGCGGCAGATCCGCGCGACGCCGGCCATCATGGGCTCGGGACCGCAGGCGTAGACCACGTCGTAGGCGTTCGCAGCGAGAAGCTCGGCGAGGGCGTCGGTGGTGAAGCCGGCCCGGCCGGCGGTCCCGTCGTCGGTCGTGACGACGACCTCGTCGGCGCCCAGCCCGCGCAGGACGTCCGTGCCCCAGAGCCTGCCGGCGGTCTGCGCGCCCACCACGGCGTCGAGGGCCACCCCGGCCGCCGCGAGCATCCGCGCGCAGGCCACGACCGGCGTGACGCCCACGCCGCCCGCCACGACGCACGCGCGGCGGGCACCCTCGACGAGCGGCCAGGGGTTGCCGCAGGGGCCCACGGCCGTCGAGCGCGCGCCCGGGGCCATCCCGGCGAGCCGGCGCGTGCCGTCGCCCACGACGGCGTAGACGATCTCGACGGTGCCCGCCGCGGCGTCGGCGTGGCTGAAGGAGAGCGGGATGCGCAGGATCTGGCTCGCGTCGCCGGGGACGGCCACGTTCACGAACTGACCGGCCGAGAGCGCGCCAGCAAGCTCGGGGGCGAGAAGGACGATTCGCATGAGCCCCTCGGCGGCCGGCTCGTTGGAGACGACCGAGAACTCGTGGACGCCCAGGCCCGTCGCGCTCATCGGATGCCCCTTCTCACGGGCGTGGGCACGCCGTCCGTGAGCGTGCGGCGGCCGGCGACAAAGACGTCGGTCGCAGCGCCGGTGAGGGTCTGCCCCAGCCAGGCGGAGTTCTTGGAGCGGCTCTGGAGCCAGTCCTCGGTGACCGTGACCTCGGCCGCCGGGTCGACGAGCGTGAGGTCGGCGGTGCTGCCGGCCTCCACGCGGACCTCCGGCAGGCGCAGGCAGCGGCGCGGGTTCACGGCCATGACCTCCACAAGGCGCGACCAGCTCATCTTCCCCGGCAGCACGAGGTTGGTGAGCATGAGCGGCAGCGACGTCTCCAGGCCCACGATGCCAAAGAACGCGATCTCCCACTCGCAGTCCTTCTCGTGCGGGGCGTGCGGGGCGTGGTCGGTGACCACGCAGTCGATCGAGCCGTCGAGGATGCCCGCGCGCAGGGCGGCGGCGTCGGAGGCGCGGCGCAGCGGCGGGTTCATCTTGAGGTTGGTGTCATAGGCGTCGGTGATGTCGTCCTCGCACAGGAACAGGTGGTGCGGGGTGACCTCGCAGGTGACGGGCAGGCCCTCGGCCTTGGCGGCGCGCACGAGCTCCAGGCCCTTCTCGGTGGAGATGTGGGCGATGTGCAGGGCGCAGCCGGTCATGCGGCAGAGCTCGATGTCGCGGTAGATCTCGAGCTCCTCGCCGAGCGCCGGCCAGCCGAACATGCCGAGGCGCGTGCTCGCGCGGCCCTCGTTGATGACGCCGTGGGTGGTGAGCGACTCGATCTCGCAGTGCGCCGAGACGACCTTGTCGAACTGGCTCACGTACTCCATGCAGGTACGCATCATGCCGGCGCTCTGGACGCCGTGGCCGTCGTCGGAGAAGGCGACCGCGCCCTCCATGACCATGTCGCCGATCTCCGCGAGCGTCTGGCCCTTCTCGCCCACCGTGAGCGCGCCGATCGGGCGCACGTGGCAGAAGCCGGCGTGACGGGCGCGGTCGATCTGGTAGCGGACCTCGGCGCCGTTGTCGGTCACGGGATCGGTGTTGGGCATCGTGGCCACGTCGGTGAAGCCGCCGTGGACCGCGGCGCGGGCGCCGGACTCGATGGTCTCCTTGTACTCGAAGCCGGGGTCGCGGAAGTGCACGTGCATGTCCACGAGGCCGGGCACGAGGTACTTGCCGGCGGCGTCGATGACCTGGACGCCGTCCGACGCCTCGAGGCCCTCCCCCACCTGGGCGATCTTCTCGCCGTCGATGAGCACGTCACGGACGTCGTCGAGGCCCACCTGCGGGTCCACGACGTGGGCAGACTTAAGCAGATACGCCATTGTTCTCTCCTCCCAGAAGCAGGTACATCTCGGCCATGCGCGTGAGGACGCCGGCGTTGACCTGGTCGAGGATGCGCGAGCGCGCGCAGTCGGCCACGTCAGCGTTGATCTCCATGCCGCGGTTCATGGGGCCCGGGTGGCAGATGATGGCCTCGGGCTTCATCCTGTTCACGCGGCTCATGTCGAGGCCCCAGAGGCGGTTGTACTCGCGGCGGGACGGAATCGCCGCGCCCTCCATGCGCTCGAGCTGGACGCGCAGCATGTAGACGACGTCCATCTCGGGGATGACGGCGTCGAGGTCGGCGGTCTGCGGCACGCCGTAGTAGTCCGAGTCGTCAACCTGGAAGGTGGGCGGGCCCACGAGCGTGACGTCGGCGCCCATGGTCTTGAGCGCGGGCACGAGGCTCCCGCAGACGCGGCTGTGGGAGAGGTCGCCCACGATGGCCACCTTGAGGCCGTCGAGGTGGCCGAAGTTCTCGCGGATGGTGTAGAGGTCGAGCATCGCCTGGGTGGGGTGCTGGTGCTTGCCGTCGCCGGCGTTGATCACGACGGCGTCGGTGTGCTCGGTGATCTTCTGCGGCGTGCCGGCGAGCTTGGCGCGGCAGATGAACATGTCCACGTTCATGGCGTCGATGGTCTCGATGGTGTCGGCGAGGCTCTCGCCCTTGACCACGGAGCTCGTGGCCCCGCCCATCGAGAGGGAGTCGGCCGAGAGGCGCTTCTCGGCGAGCTCGAAGGAGCTCTTGGTGCGCGTGGACGGCTCGAGGAAGAGGTTGACGATCGTGCGGCCGCGAAGCGCGGGGACCTTCTTGATCGCGCGCTTGTTGACCTCCGAGAACGAGCGCGCCGTGTCGAGGATCTGCGTGATGTCGTCGGCGGTGAGGCTCGTCGTGTCGATCAGGTGCTTGACGGACAGCATGGGGGCACCTCCTGTGCTCTAGTCGGCGGTCGTGGTCCAGATCTCGACCGCTGTGGTCTCGTCGTAGGGGGCGATGGTCACGCGGACGTCCTCCTCGTGGGAGGAGGGCACGTTCTTGCCCACGTAGTCCGCGCGGATGGGGAGCTCGCGGTGGCCGCGGTCCACCATGACGGCGAGCTGGACGGTCCGGGGGCGCCCGAGGTCGATCAGCGCGTCGAGGGCGGCGCGAATCGTGCGGCCGGTGTAGAGGACGTCGTCCACCAGGACGATGTCGCGCTCGTCCACGTCAAAGGGGATGTCGGTGCCAAACTCCACCGGCGCGATCTTGCGGCGCACGTCGTCGCGGTAGAAGCTCACGTCGAGGGAGCCCACGGGCGGGCGCGTGCCCTCGATCTTGGCGATCTCGTCGGCGAGCAGGGGCGCCAACGCCGCGCCCCGGCGCACGATGCCCACCAGGGCCACGCCATCGGCGCCCTCGTTCCTCTCGATGATCTCATGCGCGATGCGAGTGAGCGCGCGGGCCATGGCCTGCTCGTCCATGATCTGGGCCTTGAGCTCTGGCTGCTCCATGGGACTCCCTCCGTACAAAAACGACGCCCTGCCGTATGCGGCGCGAGCGTCGAGAAGGGCGTATGGAAGCGTCCCGGGGGACCTGACCTTGCTGGCGTCTCGCACCGGCTTAAAGAATCCCCCTCACTGTACGCCACTGGGCGCGAGGTCGCAAGGGCAAGAGGGGCGGACGGCGGCGGTCAAGCGGTTGGGGCGGGCCCAGCCGCACCGAGGCGGAGCATCTACGGAAAACGGGCCCGATTTTCGGCCGATTTTCCGTAGATGCTCCGCCTCGGTGAATGGGCGCGGAAATGAGGCAGGCGAGAGGGACGACTAGGCGAGCGGGTGGCCGCAGTTCATGCAGAAGCGGTCACCGGGGGCGGCGGGGGTGCCGCACTCCGGGCAGAACGCGAGCGGCTCGGACGCGGGAGCCGGCGCCGGGGCGGGCTCGGGGGCAGGCGGCTCGGGCATCGGCGCGGGCGGCACCGGAACGGGCTCGGGCTCGGGCACCGGGGCCGGCTCAGGAGCGGGCGGCACGGGCTCCGGCGCGGGGACAGGCTCCGCGGCGGGCTCGGGAGTCGGCATGGGCTCCGGGACCGGAGGCACCGGAACGGGCTCGGGGGCAGGGGCAGGCGCCGGAGCAGCCTCGGGCACCGCGACGGGCTCGGGGGCCGTGGCCGGGGCGTCAAGCTTGTGCCCGCAGTTCATGCAGAAGAGATCGCCGACGTTCATGGGCGCGCCACACGCCGGGCACGTCGGTCCGCCCGCGGGAACGGCGGGCGCCGGGGCAGCCGTGGCGAGCGCAGCCTGAATCTCGGCCATGGGCTTGCCGCAGCCCGCGCAGAACATGTCGGTGGCGCCAACCTGCGCGCCGCAGAACGGGCAGGTAAGGCGCATGACGGCGTTCTGGGCGGCCTGGGCCTCCCGCTCGATGCGATCGAGCTCAACCTGAATCTGCGCGCGCTCGGCATCGACCGCGGCAATGCCGTCGTAGAGCGCCTCGCGACCGGCGCGGAAGCTGGGGTCGTCCTTCGTGAGCTCGTAGAGGCTCGCGCCCAGCTGGGCGGCGAGGTTCTGGCGGCGCTTGAGGGCGTCGGACATCTGACTCTTGAGCTTCACCGAGTCGGTCGTGCGGCCCGCCGCCGCGACCCCCCGGTTAAACGTTGACTGCACGCTATCGAGAAAACCCATGATGGCCCCTCTCCCTCGGAAAATCGCGCGGGGAGCGCGCCCCGCTCCGCAACAGCATAGCAGCCCGGAACCTGCCGCGCGCGCGAGAAGGCCCCTCGTCGCGGGCCGACCGTCCTTCTCGCCTAGCCGAACTGCGCGCGGTATGCCGCGCAGACCTCCTCGACGGGGCCATCCATGCGCTGGACGCCCTTCTCGATCCAAACCGCGCGCTGGCAGATGCGCTCGACCTGCTCCATCGAGTGGGAGACAAAGAGCACCGTGACGTCGCCGGACTCGATAAAGTGCTGGATGCGTTCCTCGCACTTCTGCTGGAAGAAGACGTCGCCCACCGAGAGCGTCTCGTCCACGATGAGGACGTCCGGCTCGGTCACCGTGGCGATGGCAAAGGCGATGCGCGCCACCATGCCCGAGGAGTAGTTCTTGAGCGGCATGTCCATGAAGCTCTGGAGCTCGGCGAAGTCGATGATCTCCTGGAGGTGATCGTCAATGAACTCGCGGGTGTAGCCCAGGAGCGCCCCGTTGAGGTAGATGTTCTCGCGCGCCGTGAGCTCCGGGTCAAAGCCGGCGCCCAGCTCGATGAGCGGCGCGATGTTGCCGCGCACGGTGACGCTGCCCTCGGAGGGCTCGAGCACGCCGGCGATGCACTTGAGCATCGTTGACTTGCCGGAGCCGTTGGTGCCCACGAGCCCCACGACCTCGCCGCGGCGAACCTTGAAGCTCACGTGGTCGAGCGCGCGGAACTCCTTGAAGAACAGCTCGTGCCGCATGAGCTTGATGAAGTACTCCTTGAGGTTGTTGAGCTGCTCGGACGCGATGTTGAAGATCATCGAGACGTCGTTGACCTCGATGGCGTAGTCGTCGGTGGTGGGTGCCATGTGTGAGACCGCCTAGATGTAGAGGATGAACTTGTGCTCGGTCTTGCGGAAGACGAGAAGCCCGAGCGCCAGGAAGGCCGCCGCCCAGATCGCGCAGAGCGCGATGACCATCGGATCGGGGCTCGTCTGGTAGACGATGGCGCAGCGCATCATCTCGAGGTAGTTGTACATCGGGTTGAGCTTGACCACCGCGATGACGAACCAGGGGGCGTTGGAGCCCGTGAGCAGCGACAGGTCCCAGAAGATCGGCGTGAGGTAGGTCCAGGCCGTGATAACCACGCTCCAGAGGTGGATCATGTCGCGGAAGAAGACGGCGAGCGAGCCGATGAGCAGGCTGATGCCCATGCAGAACACCATGAGCAGCATGAGCGCGGGCACCATCCACACGATGTGCCAGGTGGGCACCACGCGGAAGAACAGCATGACGACGGCCACCGCGATGAGCGAGAACGAGAAGTTGAAGGCGGCCGAGAAGACCTTCTGAACCGGGAAGACCCAGCGGTCCACCTTGACCTTCTTGAGCAGCGGCGCGGCGTCGATGATCGAGCGCAGGCCGGAGCTGGTGGACTCGTTCATGAGCGAGAAGGTGATGTTGCCCACGATGAGGTAGAGCGGGTAGTTCTCGACGTTCGAGCCGCGCAGGAAGTACGAGAAGACAAAGCTCATGATGATCATCATGAGCAGCGGGTTCAGCACGCTCCAGACCACGCCGAGCACCGAGCGCCGGTAGCGGAGCTTGAAGTCCTTGTTCACGAGCTGCTGAAGGATGAAGCGGTCCTTGGCGAAGCTGCTCGAGACGTGCACGATCTTCTCGGCAGTCGATGTGGTGTGGCTCAAGGTCGGCGTCCTCCGGTCATAGGGTTGCTACCGCAGAAATCCTAGCACAGCCACCGGGACGGACATACAAACGGCAGAGTCGGCGCGGGCGCCCGCGACGGGCTGGCACGACTTTTTTGAAATTTGCCCTTGCGCGCGGACGTCATATCCGTATACTGTTCTCTTGTGCGAACGACACATTCCCCGGTGGCGCAGTGGTAGCGCAGCTGACTGTTAATCAGCGTGTCGTAGGTTCGAATCCTACCCGGGGAGCCATGAGATGACGAGGCCGAGGAGTTTTCCGCGGCCTCTTTTCGTATGCGCGACAGCTTTCAGCGGCATGGCTTCCAGGAATCGGCGGGCGTGTCACGGGTGCGTCTAGGAATTCGGAGGGTTGCTGCGCCAGGGACCGCGTAGCAGAGCGCAGGTGCGCGCTCTGGCGTCATATGTGCCAGAATTCCGCTGGTTTTGCTGCTAGGTCTTCTAGCTTTTGCGGACCTTGCGCGCGGCGGAGGTACACGGGCTCCGCTTTCTAGACGCCCCTGCGACAAGGTCGCCGATTCCTAGAAACGGGCGCGGCTTAGCAGCCCCCCGCATCAAAAAACCGCCCGTGACGGCATCGCTGCGGTCACGGGCGGCCATCGGGCGCGCAGAGGGCGCTAGCGGTCGATTGCCTCGTCGTGGGCACGGTTCGCAAAGACGAGCCCCAGCACGGCGAGCAGGGCGAGAAGGACCTCGACCCAGCCGACCTGCGCGGACATGACGCCCAGGACCACCTGGACGACGGAGGCGACGAGCATGACGGCCGCGAGCACGTTGAACTTCCCGACGCTGCGCGGGCTGTTGGCCGCGCGCGCCCCGGTCACGCCCACGGCCAGGCAATAGAGCCCCACCACGAGCGACAGGACGCCGAGGACCTCCGCGGCGAGGGCCCCGTCATGGGTGGCCTCCCCCACGCTCACGCGCAGTCCCGCGGCGAGCGGCGAGCCCAACAAGAGCAGGACGCCGCCGACCACCTGAACGAGCGAGACGAGCAGGATGACCAAAGAGACGATCTTGAAGCGTTTCTGGTTGGGCGACACGGCTAGTCCTCCATGTAATCCTTGAGGCGGCCGCTGCGGCTCGGGTGGCGCAGCTTGGCGAGCGTCTTGCTCTCGATCTGACGGATGCGCTCACGCGTGACACCAAACTCGCGGCCGACCTCCTCGAGCGTGCGCGGGTGACCGTCCTCCAGGCCAAAGCGGAACTTGATGACCTTGCGCTCACGGTCGGCCAGGCCGTCGAGCACCTGGTCGAGCTGCTCGCGCAGCATCGAGTCGGACGCGGCCTCGGGCGGCGCGACGGCGCTCGCGTCCTCGATGAAGTCGCCGAGCTGGGAGTCCTCCTCCTCGCCGATCGGCGTCTCCAGGGAGACCGGCTCCTGGGAGATCTTCTGGATCTCGCGCACGCGGTCGGGGCTCATGCCCATCTCGGCGCCGATCTCCTCGGGGGTGGGGTCGCGCCCGAGGTCCTGCAGCAGCTGGCGCTGGACGCGAATGAGCTTGTTGATGGTCTCGACCATGTGCACCGGGATGCGGATGGTGCGGGCCTGGTCGGCGATCGCGCGCGTGATGGCCTGGCGAATCCACCAGGTGGCGTAGGTGGAGAACTTGAAGCCCTTGGTGTAGTCGAACTTCTCGACCGCGCGGATGAGGCCGAGGTTGCCCTCCTGGATGAGGTCCAGGAACAGCATGCCGCGCCCCACGTAGCGCTTGGCGATGGAGACCACGAGGCGCAGGTTGGCGGAGATGAGCTGCTGCTTGGCGTCGAGGCCCACCTGCTCGATGCGCATGAGGCGGCGCTGCTCGGCGCGCGTGAGCTCGAGCGTGCCCGCCTCGGCGGCCTCGAGCTTCTCGGTGGCGTCGGTCCCGGCCTCGATCTTCATGGCCAGGTTGACCTCCTCGGAGGCCGTGAGCAGATCCACCTTGCCGATCTCCTTGAGATACATCCGCACCGGGTCGCCGGTGAGCATGGCCGTGGAGGTGTCGGCGCGACGGGCACGGGCGCGCGAGGAGCGCTTGGGCTTGGCGACGCGCGCCTTGGGCACCGAGCGCAGCGCCTCCTTGACGATCTTGGCCTCGGCGACGCTCTCGGACTCCTCGCCGTCCTCGTCATCGAAGGCGTCGACCTCGTCGTCGTCCCCGTCGTCAAAGCCGTCCTCGACCGAAGCGTCGGAGGAGAAGTCCTCCCCCGCCTCGGAGGCCGGAGAGGCGCTGACCTCCACGCCGCGGGCGCGCAGCGCGTCATAGAGGTCGGAGAGCTCATCGGAGTCGACGTCGATGTCCTTGACCGCGAGTTGAATGTCGTCCTCGCTCACGCTCGAGGAGGGGCCCGCGCCGGCCACCAGGCCGTCCACGACCCTGCTCAGGTCGTCGGAGAGCTTGATGTCATCGTTGGTCTTCTTGGCAGCCACAAGTGTCCTTTCGACGTATAAACCTTCGAGATTATACCCAAAAGCTATTCGGAAAAGGCCGAGGAGAGCCGCATGGCGAGCTGGCTCGCGCGACGCTGGAGCTCGGTCGCCTCCGCGAAGAGGCGCTCGGAGTCCTCGTCGGGCGCGCTGGAGCGCAGACGGCCCCGAATCTGGCGGATGCGCCGGCGGCACGAGCAGAGCTCGACGGCGTCCACGATGAACTCCGGCTTGCGCTCGTCTGCGAGCCCCTCCTCGTCCAGGACGCGCCCGCCCGAGAGGACCCTCGGGGCGTCGGGGACAACGGCGGAGGCCGCGGCGACCACCTCGGCCGGTGACGTGCCCTCGGGCGTGGAGAGCATCGCCCAGGCCATCGCCTCGTGGCGCTCGTCCGACCACGCGAGCCCGGCGATCCTCCCGCCAAAGGCACGCATGGCGTCCGGCCGCTGGGCGATGGCGCAGAGCAGCTCGCGCTCGGCGGCGAGCTGCGCGCGCTCGTCGGAGGAGAGGGCCTCGGGAGCGGCGGTCGGGACCGGGCCGGGCGCAACCGGCGGCACGGGGGAGGCGTCATAGGCCTCGAGGGGCACGTAGTCGGCGGGCGCCTCGCCCTCGTCGTCGGCCGGGGCGGACGGGGCCGCCGGCCGGGGCGTGCGCCGGGCCGGGGCGACCTCGGCGGGAGCCGTCCGGGCCTGCCGCTCCTCGTCGAGCTCGCGCACGGGCGCCTCGCGGATGGCGCGCTTGACGTCCCCCACGTCCAGGCCGAGCGCGTCGGCGAGACGCGTTGCGTACTCGTCGAGCAGGACCGAGCGCTTGAGCGGGGCGAGCACGCCGGCCATCTCCTCGAGCGCGCGCACGCGCCGCCCGGGCGCGGAGAGGTCGGCGCCCTCGAGGCGCTTCTCAAAGACGAAGTCCATCAGCGGGCGGGCGCCGTCGAGCTGGCGGCGCATGGACTCGGCCCCGTGCGCCGCCAGGAACTCCATCGGGTCCTGCCCGTCCGGCAGCACCACGCACATGAGCGCGGCCGGGGTCCTGTCCACGTAGCGGACCGCCCGCTCGGCGGCGCGCTGCCCGGCGGCGTCCCCGTCGAACAGGCAGATGATGCGGCTCACGCGCTGGCGCTCCATGAGGCGCACGTGGTCCAGCCTGAAGGCCGTCCCGAGCGCCGCCACGGCATTGGTGAACCCCGCCTCGTGCAGGGCGATCACGTCGGTGTAGCCCTCGCAGACGATGGCCTCCCCCGTCGCCGCCATGCCCTCCTTGGCGCGGTCGTAGGCAAAGAGGTGCTTGCCCTTGTTGAAGGCGGCCGTGTCGCGCGTGTTCACGTACTTGGCCACGTTGTCCCGCTTGGCCCCGATGACGCGGCCGCCAAAGGCGATCGCGCGGCCCCGCTCGTCGTGGATGGGAAACATCACCCGCTCGTAGAAGCGGTCCACGAGGCGGCCCGAGCGCTCCTGCGCGAGGTCGGCGGCGACCAGCTCCGCGGCGGTGAAGCCCCGCTCCCGCAGGTGCGCGACCAGGGAGCCGCGCCCCGGGGCGTAGCCGAGGTCCCAGCGACGGCACACCTCCGAGCCAAAGCCGCGCCCCGCGAGGTAGCGCCGCGCCTCGGCGGGCCCCTCGCCGCGCCCGCGCATGAGCATCAGGTGGTAGAACCCCTCGGCCTCCTCGAGCGCCTCGACGAGGCGGCTCTTGCGCGGCCCGCGGCGGGCGGAGCGCTCCTCGGAGAGCTCGATCCCGGCGCGGTCGGCCAGGTAGCGAATCGCGTCCGGGAAGTCGAGGTTCTCGCGGCGCTGCACGTAGGAGAAGACGTCGCCGCCGTCGCCGCAGCCAAAGCAGTGCCACAGCCCCGTCACGGGGTTGACCTTGAAGGAGGGCGTCTTCTCACCGTGGAAGGGGCAGCAGCCCCAGAACTCCTGCCCGCGCTGCCTGAGCTCCACGGTCTCCGAGACCAGCTGCACTAAGTCCGTGGCCTGCCGCACCCGCTCCTTGTCCTCGTCAGAGATCACGCGCCGCCTCCCCTCGACAGGTCGATGCCCCGCTCGCCCAGCGTGACACGCACCCAGGACACGTTGGAGAGCACCACGCGCTCGAGCTCCCCGACGGACGAGAAGGACCGCGGCGCGCGCAGCCATCGCGCAAAGGCCACGCGGACCTCGGCGCCGTAGAGGTCGCCGGAAAAGCCCAGGAGCGTCGCCTCCAGGAAGGGCTCCCCCTCCTCCCCGGGCGAGAAGGACCGGGGCTTGCCCACGTTGATCGCCGCCGGCCAGGCCGTGTCGCCGCGGACGACGTAGCCGGCGTAGACGCCCTCGGCGGGCAGGCAGAGGGCGGCGGGCACGCGCACGTTGGCCGTCGGGAACCCAAAGCCGGTCCCCTCCCCGCGCCCGTGCTCGACCTCGCCGGAGACGACGTGACAGCGCCCGAGCAGCCCCGCCGCCGCCTCCACGCGACCCTCGCCGAGCAGGCCGCGGATGCGGCTCGCCGTGACGGGCGCGCCGCCCTCGTTGAGCAGGGGCACGCCGATGACCTCAAAGCCGTCGGTGCGCCCCAGCTCGGCGAGGGCGCCCACCGTGCCCGCCCCGCCGGCGCCCAGGCAGAAGTCCGCGCCGACGACGATGACGCCCAGGTCCATGATGCCGCCGAGCGTCTCGCGCACGAACCGCTCGTACGGGAGCGCCGCCAGCTCCGCCGTGAAGTCCAGCACGACCACCCGGTCCACGCCCTCGATCGAGCCGAGCGCGCCAATCCGGTCCCCGTCGGAAAGCAGCAGCCTCTGGGGATGGTCCGGGGCGAGGACGACCGACGGGTCCGGCGAGAACGTCACCACGACGAGTTCGTCCCCGCGCGCCTCCGCCTCGGCCCGCGCCCGCTCGATCAGCGCGCGATGCCCCAGATGCACCCCGTCGAACGCCCCGATCGCGCAGACCGCGCGGCGGGAGCCGGTCTGGGCATTTCTCCGAGAAGTGCGCTGCGCGGAACTTCTCTCCGAAATGCCCAGACCGGACACGTCGGGGGTCTGAGACGTTGCGGGGCCATCGACTCCAACGAAGGAGACGTCCGCGAGGGCGCCGGGAATGTTCTGTAGAGAAGTTCCGCGCAGCGCACTTCTCGGAAGAACATTCCCGGCGCCCCCCACGGGATTCTCCGGCGAGAGCGCGAGGAGCCACCGCTCGAGGTTCTGCTCGCTCATCGCACCCCCTCGATGCCCTGGGGGAAGTTGGAGACGCAGACGAGGCGGGCGCCCTCGCGTCGCCAGATGCCCACGAGCCCGCCGTCAAAGACGAGCGCGACGCGCTCCTCGGGCGCCGGGGCGCCCCCGTCGCGCAGCGCGCCTGCCGGGATGCGCCGCCCGCTCACGACGTCCGCGACCTCCTCGACGGCGAGGTCGCGGACACGCAGACCGAGCGCGGCCACGGGGTCGAGGCAGCGCTCGCGCGCGAGGTCGGCGCCGCGCTCCTCGAGCTCGTCAAGGCTCACGCAGTCGGCGAGCGTCACGGGGCCGGAGAACGTGCGGCGCAGCTCGCTCACGTGCGCGAGGCAGCCCAGCTCGCGCCCGAGATCGCGCGCGATGCTGCGGACGTAGGTGCCCTTGGAGACGTCCAGGCCCACGACCCAGGAGCGCTCGTCGGGGCGCACCCCCACCAGCATGGCGGCGTGGATCGTGACGTGACGGGCGGAGAGCTCGAGCTCCTCGCCGGCGCGCGCCGCGTCGTAGGCGCGGCGCCCTCCCACGGAGACGGCCGAGAAGCGCGGCGGGACCTGGTCGCGCTCGCCCACCAGGCGCGCCACCTCCTCGGCGGCGCGGTCGGGCTCGAGCAGCTCGGGCGGCACCGCCGCCGTGGCCGTGACCTCGCCCTCCGCGTCATCGGTCGTGGTCTCGGCGCCGAGGGCAAGCGTCGCGAGGTACCCCTTGCGCTCGAGCGTGAGCAGGCCCAGCAGCCTCGTGGCCTGGCCGATGCCCACCACGAGCACGCCGGTCGCCGCGGGGTCGAGCGTGCCGGCGTGCCCCACGCGCTTCTCGCCCACCGCGCGACGCACGCGGGAGACCACGTCGTGACTGGTCAGGCCGGCGGGCTTGTCGATGGCGACGAGCGCGGAGAACGCGCTCGGCCGACGGCTCATCGCGCCTCCCCGTCGTCCGCGTAGAGCGCGCGGAGCTTGGGCAGCACCACCGCGAGCGCCTGGTCGATGTCGCCCTCCACGGTGAAGCCGGCCGCCGCGGGATGGCCGCCGCCGCCCATCTCGCGCGCGACGATCGAGATGTCCCGGTCGGACTTGGCACGCAGGTTGCCGCGGACCCTGCCGCCGGGCACCTCCTTGAGGAAGAGCGCCACCTCGCAGCCGTCCACGCGCCGCACGATGTCCACGAGGCCGTCGCACTCGGCCACCGGGACGGCGTTGGCCTCCAGGTCGGCCGTGGTGGCGTAGCTGTAGGCGATCCTGCCCTGCTCGAAGGTCGTGATGCGTCCCATCACCGTGGCGGAGAGGTGCAGGTAGCTCAGGCGGTCGCTCTGGTAGACGTGCAGGGAGACGTCGGAGGGGGACGCCCCGGCGTCCACGAGCGCGCTCGCCACGCGGAAGGCCTCGCCGTTGGCGTTCTGGTACTGAAAGCGGCCGGTGTCGGTGACGAGGGCGCAGAGCAGGTTCTGCGCCATCGAGGGCGTGAGCTCCTCACCGAGGTGAAGGGCGTACTCCGCCACGATCACGCCCGCCGCCGCCGCGTCCGGCCGAACCACGCCGGCGTCCCAGAAGGTCTCGGCCGAGGGGTGATGGTCGAGCACCGCCACGCGGGCGGAGCGCTCGAGGACGGCGCGCGCGTCGGCGAGGCGCCCCGGCTGCGAGAGGTCCACGCAGACGAAGAGGTCGGGGTCCTCGCGGTAGTCAACGGCGCGCACGAGGCGCTCCGCGCCGGGCAGGAACTGGTAGATGCGCGGCACGACGTCGTCGTCGGCGAGCAGCGCGCTCACGCGCTTCTCGGGCCAGCGGCGCTCGATGAGCTCGACGAGGGCCAGCTCGGAGCCGAGGGCGTCGCCGTCGGCCGAGGTGTGCGCGCAGACGGCAATCGTGCGCGCGGCCTCGATGAGCCGCGTCACCGCGTCGAAGCTCGGGGCCTGGGCGGCCATGACGGCCTCGTCACACAGCACGGCGCCCCCTACCCCTCGTCCTTCTCGTCCGGCGCCCCCTCGACGGGATAGCCGAACTCGTCCTTCTCCACCGCGAGCGTGGCGGGCGCGTCCTCCAGGGCCCGGCTGATGCGCTCCGCCTCGTCGGTCGTGGTGTCGATGCGAAAGTCCAGCTCCGGAGTCACGCGCCAGCCGAGCGCACGGCCCAGAAGCGAGCGGATGCGGCCCTTGGCGCGCGCCAGGGCCGCCTCGACCTCGTCGTAGCGGTCGGCATCGCAGCTCACGTAGGCACGCAGGTAGCTCTTGTCCACGGAGACCTCCACGCCCGTGATCGTGACGAGCGCGAGGTCGGGGTCGGATATCTCAAAGAGCAGGATGTTGGCGAGCTTGACGCGCGCCTGCTCGCCCATCCTTCTTGAGTGCTGGTTCTGCTTCATGTTCTGCTCCAAGGCGGGACGGGGCCGCGCGGGCCCCGTCCCTGAGGGATGCTACTCCGTGCGGGCCACCTGGTCGATGCGGAAGCCCTCGATCTGGTCGCCGGGCTTGACGTCCTGGAAGTTCTCCAGGCCGATGCCGCACTCAAAGCCCGCCTTCACGCTCTTGACGTCGTCCTTGTAGCGGCGCAGCGAGGCGATCTTGCCCTCGTAGACCACGATGCCGTCGCGCACGAGGCGCACCTGGTCGTCGCGGGAGATCTCGCCCTCCTGGACCATGCAGCCGGCGGCGATGCCGACCTTGGGCACCTTGAAGGTGTCGCGAACCTCGGCCGTGCCGGTCTGGACCTCGACCTCGGTGGGCTTGAGCATGCCGATGCGCGCGGCGTCGATGTCCTCGATCGCCTTGTAGATGACGCTGTAGGTGCGGATCTCCACGCCGTCGCGCTCCGCGGCGGTCTTGGCCTTGGCCTCCGGGCGCACGCCAAAGCCGATGATGATGGCGTTGGAGGCGTCGGCGAGAATGACGTCGGTCTCGGTGATGGCGCCCACGGCGGAGTGGATCGTGTTGATGCGCACCTCGGACTGGTCCATCTTGTCGAGGGAGTCCTGGAGCGCCTCGATCGAGCCCTGGACGTCGGCCTTGATGATGAGGTTGAGCTCCTTGACCTCGGCGTCGGCCATCGTGTCGAAGAGGTTCTCCAGCGTGACGTGCTTCACGCGGTTCTGCTCCTCGATGCGGGCCTTGAGGGCGCGCTCGTCGGCCAGCTGACGCGCGTCGCGCTCGTCATGGAAGACGCGGAACTCGTCACCGGCCATCGGCACGCTCTGCAGGCCCAGGATCTCCACGGCGTCGGAGGGGCCGGCCTCGGTGACCGAGTTGCCCTTGGGGTCGAGCATCGCGCGGACGCGGCCGTAGGCCATGCCCGCCACGAGCGCGTCGCCGATGCGCAGGGTGCCGCGGGTCACGAGCACCGTGGCCACCGAGCCGCGGCCGCGGTCGAGCTTGGCCTCGAGCACGTTGCCGGAGGCAAAGGTGTCGGGGTTGGCCTTGAGCTCCAGCACGTCGGCCTGGAGAAGGACGGTCTCGAGCAGCTCGTCGATGCCGATCTTCTTCTTGGCGGAGATGTTGACGAACATGTTCTGCCCGCCCCACTCCTCGGGGATGATGCCGTACTCGGTGAGCTCCTGGCGCACCTTGTCGGGGTTGGCGCCGGGCTTGTCGATCTTGTTGACGGCCACGATGATGGGCACGCCCGCCGCCTTGGCGTGGTTGATCGACTCCACGGTCTGGGGCATGACGCCGTCGTCGGCGGCCACGATCAGGATGACGATGTCGGTCACCTTGGCGCCGCGGGCGCGCATGGCCGTGAAGGTCTCGTGGCCCGGGGTGTCGATGAAGGTGATCAGGCGGTCGTTGACCTTGACCTGGGAGGCGCCGATGGCCTGCGTGATGCCGCCGGCCTCGCCCTCGGCCACGCCCGTGTGGCGGATGGCGTCCAGAAGCGACGTCTTGCCGTGGTCAACGTGGCCCATGACCGTGACCACCGGCGGGCGCGGCTTGAGGTCGGCCGGGTCGTCGTAGAAGGTGAAGGAGTTCTCCTCCTCCTTGGTCATGACCTTGACGTCGCGGCCGAGGTCGTCGGCCACGAGCTCGATGAGCTCGTCGGACATGGACTCGGTGAGCGTGAGCGGAGTGCCCAGCAGGAAGAGGCGCTTGATGATGTCGTTCGCCGGCACGCCCAGGAGCTCGGCGAGCTCCTGGACCGTGGAGCCCTGCGGGACCTTCACGGTGTCGAGCTGCGAGATGTCCTGGTCGTTGGCGAGCGCCTCCTCGATGCGCTGCTCCTTGGCGTGCTCCTCGGCCTGCTTCTGGCGACGCTCCTTGCGGCGCTTGCGACGGCCGGTGGACTCGCGCGACGCCTCCTCGACGGCCACACGGGCCTCCTCCAGCACGCGGCTGCGGTTGTAGGCCTCGGCCTCGCGGGCCATGCGGCTGTAGCGATCCTCGCCCTCGTCGCCGCGACGGCCCTTCTTGCCGCGACGGCCGCGACCGCCCGCGTCGCCCGAGGGCGCGGGGGCCGGGGCGGCGGAGACGGACGCGGGGCGGCTGTCGGAGCGGCGGGCGCCGCCGCGCTCGTGGCCGCGACCCTGGCCCGAGGCCTTCTTCTGGGCGGACTCCTCGGCCTGCTGCTTCAGGATCTGCTCCTGCTGCGCGATCTGGTCGAGCAGCGACGAGAAGGACGGGACGCTCTTGGGCGCGTTGTCGCGCACGCGGTGCTTCTCGGCCTCCTCCTTGGCCTTGCGCTCGGCCTCGGCGCGGGCCTCCTCGCGCGCCTTGCGCTCGGCCTCGGCCGCGGCGCGACGGCGCTCCTCCTCGGCGCGTTCGCGCTCGCGGCGCTCCTCGGCGGCGATGCGCTCGGCCTCGGCCTTCTCGGCGGCGATGCGGGCCTCCTCGGCCTTGGCCTCCTCCTCGGCGCGCTTCTGCGCCTCGATCTCGGCGGCGTGGGCCTCGAGGATGGGCTTGAGCTTCTTGCGGACAATCGACACGTAGGCGTCCTCGAGCGTCGATGACGCCGACTTAGCCGGGATCTTCATGTCGCGAAGGTGCTCGAGCATCTCCTTGCTGGAGATGCCGTACTCCTTCGCGAGGTCGTGTACGCGCGTCTTTGCCATGTGACCTACCTTCCAAGCAAGAGGCACGGGGCCTCAGAGGGTCGTGTGAGCGTCCTGCGTGCCGTCCTAGATGAGCGAGTCGGGGTCGGAGGAGACCTCAGCCGCCGCCAGCTCCTCGTGGACGCCGCAGAAGCGCGAGCCGGGACGCGCCATGTTGCGGCACTGGATGCCCGTGGGGCCCACGTACTCGCAGCGGTGCGCCTCGCCGTCCTCGGCCGCCTCGTCCTCGACCGCGGCGCGCGGCAGGTCGCGCAGGACGGTCGCCGCGAGCGACTCGTTCTTGATGTCGATGTGCAGCCCCGTGAGGCGCGCGGCGAGGCGGGCGTTCTGGCCCTCCTTGCCGATCGCGAGCGAGAGCTGGTCGTCGGGGACGACCACCGTGGCGTAGCCGGTCTCGGGGTCGATCACCACGCGGGAGACGCGCGCCGGGGAGAGCGCCGCGGCCACGCAGCGGGCCGGATCGTCGCTCCACAGGACCACGTCCACGCGCTCGCCGCGCAGCTCGGAGACCACGGTGCGCACGCGGCTGCCCTTGGGGCCCACGCAGGCGCCCACCGGGTCGAGGCGGTCGTCGTTGGAGGAGACGGCCACCTTGGAGCGCACGCCGGGCTCGCGGGCGATGCTGCGGATCTCCACGACGCCGTCGTAAACCTCGGGCACCTCCAGCTCAAAGAGGCGGCGAAGGAGGTCCGGGTGGGTGCGGGAGACCACGATCGGCGGGCGCTGGCGCTCGCCGCGCACCACGGGCTGGGTGGAGTTGGGGTCGCGCACGTCGATGATGATCGCGCGGATGCGCTGGTTGTGGCTGTAGCGCTCGCCCGCGGGGCGCTCGTTGCGCTCCTCGGGGTGGCGGCGCTGGTCAAAGTGGGGCAGTTCCGCCTCCACGCCCTCGCGGATCTTGATGATCGTGAAGTCGGGCGTGGACTGCAGGACCGTGCCGGTGATGATGTCGCCCACGCGCTGCGAGAACTCCTCGTAGATCTGGACGCGCGCCGCGTTGCGCACGATGGCGCGGATCTCGGCCTTGGCGTGCTGGGCGGCGATGCGGGAGGTGTCGGCCGGCGTGACGTCGACCTCCTCGAACTCGGCGTACTCGCCGGTCTCGGGGTCCTCCTCGCCCACCGGCACCAGCTCGTAGACATAGACCTTGCCCGTGGCGCGGTCGATCGTGACGCGCGCGCCAAAGGGCAGGTGGAGCACGTCGGCGTAGCTCTTGGCGAGCGACTGCTCGAGGCGGGTGATGAGGTCGAGCTGGTCGATGTGCTTCTCCTCGCAGAGCTGCTCGAGGGCCGCCATCATCTCAGAAGCCATGTGGTGTCCTTTCTACGGCCGAATCTCACGCGGAGAAGTCCGGCTTGATCGTGCACTTCCTGATGTCGTCGAACGGGAGCTCCACGCGCCCGCCGTCAACCTCGAGGGCGACGGTGCCGTCCTCGATGCCGAGCAGGCGCCCGGTGTAGCGGCGGCGCCCCTCCCCCGGCGTGAGCGAGAGCGAGACGGTCTCGCCCGCAAAGCGCTCGAAGTCGCGCGGGCGGCGCAGCGGACGGGCCATGCCGGGGCTCGAGACCTCGAGGGTGAAGCTCGACGGGATGGGGTCCAGCTCGTCGAGCGCGGCGGAGATCCACTCGGTCTCGGCGGTCACCTCGTCGAGCGAGATGGTGGGCAGCGACTCGTCGGCGTGATCGATGCGCACGCGCACGCACGGCGCCTTGCTCGCGCCGACGACCTCCACGTCCACGACATCGATGCCGCGCTCGGCCGCGCGGGCCTCCAGCGCGTCGATGATCTGTTGCTCTATGCCGGTCTTGGGCATCTCTCCCCTCCCGTCTTCATACAGAAAGGAAGCGGGGCGAGAAGATCCACCCCACTTCCTACGGTTACAGCTTCGAATACGCAGCTAGTCTACGGTGTTTCTCGCCTTCCGTCAAGCGACCCTCCACGAGAAGCCCACAAGCGGCGGCCTTCTCGGCCGGCGTGAGGTCCTACACCGCCACTATGTTCACGAGACGGCCCTTGATGACAATGACCTTCTTGATCTCCTTGCCGGCGAGCTGGGCGGCGACGGCGGCCTTGGCGGCCTCCTCGAGCTCCTCGTCAGAGGCATCGGCGGCGACCGTGATGCGGCCGCGAACCTTGCCCTTGATCTGGACCGCGATCTCCACCTCGTCGGCCTTGGCGGCCTCGGCGTCAAACTCCGGCCAGGCGGCGTTGTAGACCGAGCCCTCCTGGGCCAGCGCCTTGTGCCAGAGCTCCTCGGCCCAGTGCGGGCAGATCGGCGCGAGCATGGTCACGATCGCGTGCGCCACGGCGAAGCAGAGCGCCGGGTCGCGCTTCTCGGCAGCCACGTCGTTCACGTACTTGGACGCCGCGTTGGTGATCTCCATGACGGCGGAGATGGCGGTGTTGAACTGCTGGCGGTCGAAGTCGGCGGTGCACTTGAGACCCATGGCGTTGAGCGTGCGCCAGAGCTCCTTGCCCGCCGCGTCAAGCGCGCCGGCGTCCACGGCGCCCGCGGCCGCGCCCTGCGACAGCAGCCACACCACGCGCCAGGCGCGCTTGATGAAGCGGTTGGCGCCGGCGACGGCCTCCTCGTCCCAGTTGAAGTCCTTCTCGGGCGGGGCGATGAAGAGGATGGCCAGGCGCATGGTGTCCGCGCCGTAGGGCTCGATCACGCTCGAGGGCGGCACGACGTTGCCCTTGGACTTGGACATGGTGTCGCCGTTGGCGTCCTTAACCATGCCCTGGCAGAGCAGGTTGGTGAAGGGCTCGTCGCAGTCGATCATGCCGAGGTCGCGCAGGACCTTGGTGAAGAAGCGGCTATAGAGCAGGTGCAGGATGGCGTGCTCGATGCCGCCGATGTAGTTGTCCACCGGCATCCAGCGGTCCACGGCCTCGCGCGAGAAGGGCAGCTCCTCGTTGTGCGGGTCGCAGTAGCGCAGGTAGTACCAGCTGGAGCACGTGAAGGTGTCCATGGTGTCGGTGATGCGCTTGGCGGGCTTGCCGCACTTGGGGCAGGTGGTCTCGTAGAATGGCGCGTAGGCGGCGAGCGTCTCGCCGGCGCCGAGGTCGAGCGCGTCCGGCAGCGTGACGGGCAGGTCCTCGTAGGGCACCGGCACGTCGCCGCAGTCGTCGCAGTGGATCAGCGGGATGGGGTTGCCCCAGTAGCGCTGGCGGCTGATGAGCCAGTCGCGCAGGCGGAACTGCACCGTCTTGCGGCCGAGGCCCTGCTGGCCGAGCCACTCGATGATGGCATCCACGGCCTCGGAGTGCTTGCCGCCCTTCATGCCGGTGAACTGGCCGGACTGCACGAGGTAGCCCTCGGCCTCCATCGCGTGGTCCCAGTCCACCGAAGTCACCACGAGCTCGTGCTCGTCCTTGAGCCGCTCGTAGAGCGGGTCGTCCTTCTCGCAGATGATCGGGGCGATCTCCAGGCCGTACTTCTTGGCGAAATCGAAGTCGCGCTGGTCGCCGCAGGGCACGCCCATGACGGCGCCGGTGCCGTAGTCCATGAGGACGTAATCGGCGACCCAGATGGGCGCCGGGCGGCCGTTCACCGGGTTGATCACGTAGCGTCCGGTGAAGACGCCGTGCTTCTCGCGCTCAGAGCCCTGGCGGTCCACCGAGGAGACCTTCTCCGCGGCGGCCTTGAGCTCGAGGAAGGCGGCCTCATGCTCCGTGCCGGCCACGAGCTCCGCGGCGAGCGGGCTCTCGGGCGGCAGCAGGAAGAAGGAGACGCCGAAGAGCGTGTCCGGGCGCGTGGTGAAGACGGTGATCGTGGTGTCGGTGGGGGTCACGCCGTCCTCGGCCGCGAGCGCGAAGTCGATCTCGGCGCCCTCGGAGCGGCCAATCCAGTTGGCCTGCATCGCGCGGACGCGCTCGGGCCACTTGCCCTCCAGCTTCTTGAGGTCGTCGAGCAGCTCCTGGGCGTAGTCGGTGATCTTGAAGTACCACTGGGAGAGCGCGCGCTTCTCGGGCACGGAGCCGCAGCGCCAGCACTTGCCGTCCACGACCTGCTCGTTGGCGAGCACCGTCTGGCAGCCGGGGCACCAGTTCACCGGCGAGTTGTCGCGGTAGACCAGGCCCTTCTCCCACATCTTGAGGAAGATCCACTGGCCCCACTTGTAGTACTCGGGGTCGCAGGTGTTGAACATGCGGTCGTAGTCGTAGGAGAAGCCCATGCGACGCATGGTCTTGGTGGCCTGCGCGATGTTCTGGTGCGTCCAGACGCTCGCCTGCGTGTTGTGCTTGATGGCGGCGTTCTCCGCGGGCAGGCCAAAGGCGTCGTAGCCCATCGGGTGCAGCACGTCGAAGCCGCGCATGCGGGCCTGACGAGCCATGGCGTCGCCGATCGTGTAGTTGCGGGCGTGGCCCATGTGCAGGTCGCCCGAGGGGTACGGGAACATCTCCAGCACGTACTTCTTGGGCTTCTCGGGGCTCTCCTCGGTCTTGTAGAGCTCCTCGGCGTCCCACTCCGCCTGCCAGCGGGTCTCGATCTCCTCGGCGTCGTAGGCCGGGACCTCGAAGTTCTTCTCGGCGTCGCTCATCTGCGTGGCTCCTTCGTGCGTGATGGTCAACCGTGCCATTGTAGCAGCACCGCCGCATTTGGCGACAAGAACGGAGCGTCACGTCGTAGGTTGTGCGACATGTCGTAGGTTATGCGGCGTCACCACAGCCGCGGGTTCTTCTCGGCAAGTCGAATACCTGCAGATATGAATAGCGCAACTGCTTGCATAACCTCAGCGATGCCGCATAACCTAGGCGACGTCGCATAACCTCCGGGAGGGCGAGAAGAACCTCGGCGCGACGTCCCGTAGCGTCCTGAAAATCGAGGCTGCGGCACTGGCGTTTTTCTCGACCTGCGGTTCTTCTCGGCGGATGTCCTTAAAAAAGAGGCTGCGGCACGTCAGGTGCGCCGCAGCCTCGATTTTCAGGACGCATCACGGATGCTAGCGGTAGCTCACGCTGTGCTGGGAGTCCTTGACCACGACGTCGTGCGCGCCGCCCTCGACGATCGAGGTGGAGCTCACGAGCGTCAGGCGCGCCTTCTCCTGCAGCTCCTTGATGGTCTTGGCGCCGCAGTTGCACATCGTGGACTTGATCTTGTAAATGGTCTGGCCCACGCCCTCCTTGAGCGAGCCCGCGTAGGGCACGTAGGAGTCCACGCCCTCGACGAAGCCCAGCTTGGAGGCGCCACCCTGGTCGTAGCGCTGCCAGTTGCGAGCGCGCGCCGAGCCCTCGCCCCAGTACTCCTTCATGTACTGGCCGTTGACGTTGACGCGCTCGGTGGGGCTCTCGTCGAAGCGGGCGAAGTAGCGGCCGAGCATCATGAAGTCGGCGCCCATGGCCAGGGCGAGCGTCATGTGGTAGTCATAGACGATGCCGCCGTCGGAGCACACGGGCACGTAGACGCCGGTCTCCTCGAAGTACTTGTCGCGCGCGCGGCACACGTCGATGACCGCGGAAGCCTGGCCGCGGCCGATGCCCTTGGTCTCGCGCGTGATGCAGATGGAGCCGCCGCCGATGCCGACCTTCACGAAGTCGGCGCCGCAGTCGGCGAGGAAGCGGAAGCCCTCCTCGTCCACGACGTTGCCGGCGCCCACCTTGACGGAGTCGCCGTAGTTGGCGCGGATCCACTCGAGGGTGCGCTTCTGCCACTCGGAGAAGCCCTCGGAGGAGTCGATGCAGAGCACGTCGGCGCCGGCCTCCACGAGCAGCGGCACGCGCTCGGCATAGTCGCGCGTGTTGATGCCGGCACCCACCATGTAGCGCTTGTTGGCGTCCAGGAGCTCGTTGGGGTTGGACTTGTGCTGGTCGTAGTCCTTGCGGAAGACGATGCCCACCAGGTGGTCGTTCTCGTCAACGACGGGCAGGGCGTTGAGCTTGTTGTCCCAGATGACGTCGTTTGCCTTCTTGAGCGTGATGTCCTTGTCGCCCACGATGAGCTTCTCGCGCGGCGTCATGAACTCGCGGACCCTCTTCTGGTGGTCGTCGCGCGTGGGACGGTAGTCGCGGCTGGTCACGATACCGAGGAGCTTGCCACGGGAGGAGCCGTCGTCGGTGACGGGCATGGTGGAGTGGCCGGTACGGGCCTTGAGCTCCATGACCTGCTCCATCGTCATGTCGGGCGTGAGGGTGGAGTCGGACTCCACGAAGCCGGCCTTGTGGTCCTTGACGGCCTTGACCATGGCGGCCTCGGACTCGGGCGTCTGGTTGCCGTAGATGAAGGCGAGGCCGCCCTCGATGGCGAGCGCCACGCCCATGTCGACGCCGGAGACCGACTGCATGATGGCCGAGACCATGGGGATGTTAAGGCTGAGCGCGGGCTCCTCGCCGCGGCGGAACCTCACGAGCGGCGTCTTGAGCGAGACGTTGTCGGGGATGTTCTCCGCTGAGGAGTAGCCGGGAACGAGAAGATACTCGGAAAAGGTGTGGGACTCCCCCTCGAAGAACGTTGCCATGTGGTGGCTCCTCTCTGTTGCCCGAGGCCCCGAACGGGCCGCGCCTGTGCGTAGTGTACCATCCGCCCGCCGGGCGTGCCCGAGCGGCCCTGTCTAGGCGCCGACGACGTCCTTGACGTCCACGGCGATGTCGTGCTTGGTGGGCACCCACTCCACCTTCTTGAAGAGCGCCGCCACCGTGATGGGGACGTAGGTCATCATGAAGAGCGGGAACGTGAAGACGTTCGCCACCACGCGCCAGCGCTTCCTGGCGTGGATGTGGGAGCGCTCGGAGACCGTCGTGATCGCGGCCAGGATGAGGAAGGTCACGTAGAGCGAGGCGAACGTCATGATGAGCGACCCCACGCACATGTCGAGCTCCGCCTGCGTGGCAAAGAAGCCGTGGCTGAGCGAGCCGATGACCAGGTAGGTGGCGTTGACCGAGAAGGACAGCAGCGTCAAGATCATGCCCGGGGCGATGGTCATCAGCATGTCGTAGCTCGCGAAGCGCCCCTTTGAGATGCCCTTCACGAGGTCGCGCCCATACGAGAAGAATACCTCGTAGAAGCCCTTGGTCCAGCGCATTCTCTGGGTCCAGGACGCCTTGAGGGTAACGGGCTGCTCGTCGTAGAACTCCGCCGGCGCGTAGCCGATCTGCACGTTGTTGGCGCAGCAGAAGGTGGAGAACTGGATGTCCTCCGTGAGGGTGTGGAAGTCCCAGCCGTGCATGCCGCGGATGATGCGCTCGGAGACGAGCCAGCCCGAGCCCGAGATCGCGCAGCTCGTACCCGACATCATGCGCGCGTTGTTGAGGAACTTCGCCTCGCGCATGAACCAGATGGCGTAGGCGGCGCTGATCCAGCTGGAGTCGAAGTTCTTGGAGTTGCGGTAGCCCGTGCAGACGAGGTAGCCGGCATCAAAGGCCTGGTTCATGACGGACAGGTAGTCGGGCGCGACGAGGTTGTCGGCGTCAAAGACAACAAAGGCCTCGTAGGCGTCACCGTAGTCGTTGAGGATGCGGTCGAAGGCGTAGTCGAGCGCCCAGCTCTTGCCGCGGCGGGCGAGGTCGTTGCGGTCCCAGACGGTGGCGCCGGCGGCCTCGGCGGCGGCGTGGGTGTCATCGGTGCAGGCGTCGCAGACCACAAAGACGTTCATGAGCTCGCGCGGATAGTCCTGGGCGTAGATGGACTCGACGAGGTTGCCGATGACCGCCTCCTCGTTGTGGGCCGCGATCACGAACGCGTAGCTGTGCCGACGCTTGGCCTCGGGCAGGCGCACCGTGCCCTGGATCAGGGCCCGAAGCATGTAGATGGCCTGATAGAGATACGCAAAGGTAAAGAACGCCCAGATGAGGAAGTTGAAGATGACGATGGGCGTGAGACCAAACTGGTTGAACTCCATCCGCTACCCTTCGCACCGCGTGCCTCGTCCTGCGGGCGTCAGCCGCGGGCAGATCCCCTCCCCCACCGGCGTCCGGCCCATGGACCGTCTGGCCAGTGATTCTAGTACATCCGCTAGGTCGTCCGGCAGCGTGTCCGCAAGCTCCACCGTCTCTCCCGTAACAGGATGGTCAAAGCGGATGTGCCAGGAGTGCAGGAACTGACGGGAGAGGCCGAGGTTCTGACGCAGGTCGCCCCGCCCGTAGAGGGGGTCGCCCACGAGCGGGTGCCCCACGTGGCGCAAATGGACGCGAATCTGGTGCGTCCGCCCGGTGTAGAGGTGGCACTCGATGAGCGTGTAGCCGTCGTCGCGCGGGCCGGCCTCAAAGCGCTCGAGCACGCGGAAGGTCGTGATGGCCTCGCGGGCACCGGGGGCGTCGGAGACCGCCATGCGGAGGCGGTCGCGCGTGGAGCGGGCGATGCCCGTCTCGATGGTGCCCTCGTCATGGGCGATCGGCCCGTGCACGAGCGTGACGTAGCGGCGGTCGAGCACGCGCAGGCGGATGAGGTCCTGGAGGGCCCTCTGGGTGGCGTCGTCCTTGGCGGCGACCATGAGCCCCGAGGTCTCCATGTCGAGGCGATGCACGATGCCCGGGCGCTCATCGCCCTGGAGGAGCCCCAGATGGCCGTAGCCGCAGTGAGCCACGAGCGCGTTGGCCAGCGTGTCGTCCACGTGGCCGGGGCTCGGGTGGCAGACGAGGCCCGCCTGCTTGGAGAGCACGATGAGGTGCTCGTCCTCAAAGCGGATGTCGAGCGGGATGTCGGGGTTGGGGGCGAGCGGGCCGGACGCGGCCTCCGGCTCCTCCACCGTGGCGCGGACGCGGTCGCCGAGAAGGACCTTCTCGGACTTGGCGGTGGCCGGGGTCTCGTTGATGGTCACGGCGCCGTCCTCCACGAGGCGCGCGCAGGCGGAGCGAGAGGGCATCCCCTCGGCGCTGGCGAGGAAGGCATCGAGCCGCATGCCGTCGGACTCGGGCCCCACGAGCAGGTTCACGACGCGCTGCACCCAAAAGCCCCTTTCTCTCGTCAAATTCATCTCGTCTGTTGTTTTTCAGCCACCCGTGAAGTACAGACGAGACAAACAAACGGTGTACCTGCGGATATGCGACTAGAAAAATCGTCTGTACTTGGGATGACCGCCAAAAACTACAGACGAGATGAATCTAGCCGCGCTCCGCTCGCTCGCGAGCCACGTCCCAGCGCCACCAGAGCACAAATGCGACCGGAACGCCGCAGGTCACGAAAATGTCCGCCACGTTGAAGATCGCAAAGTCCACGAACGTGGTCATGAAGAAGTCCGTGACGGCTCCGAGGGCCACGCGGTCGATCGCGTTGCCGATGCCACCGCCGACCACGCACGCGACCGCGAGCAGAAGCGGCAGCGGCACGTCCGTGCGACGCCAGGCCACCCACGCGCCTGCGGCGCACATCGCCGCGGCGACGAGCACGAAGAGGGGGCCCGCCCCCTCGCCCATCGAGAACGCGGCGCCGGTGTTGTAGATCAGCGACAGGTCCATCACGCCGGGAATCAGCGTGACGGGCTCGCCCGGCACGAGCAGGTCGCGCGCGGCGAGCTTGCTCAGCTGATCGAGCGCAACGACCGCGGCGGCGACCAGCGCAAAGAGCGCCAGCCGCCGCACGCGGGCGGAGTTCGTGGCGTCGCGGCCGGCCAAGCCCTACTCCCCGAGCGCGGCCACGGCGTCGTGGCAGCGCGGGCAGAGGCCGTCCTCGCCGAGCTCCCGGAAGTTCCAGCAGCGCGGGCACTTCTCGCCGTGGGCGGGCTCCACGGAGCAGGCAAGCTCGTCGCCGGCCGTAAGCTCGACCTCGGAGCACACGAACGGCTCGGCGAGGTCGCAGCCCAGCTCGCCGGCGAGAAGCTCGTGCAGCTCCGCGGGCGCCGTCAGCGTGGCGCGGGCGGCCTGCGTGGTCTTCTCGGCGAGCGCGCCGTCGGCCACGGCGGCCTCGTAGGCCTTGGTGAAGGCGGCGCGGGCCTCGACCACGGCGTCGTAGGCGGCGAGGTAGGGCTCGTACTCATCGGCGGTCCAGGGAGCCTGGTACCAGTCGAGAAGGGCCGCGTACTCCTGGCCGTCGCGCAGCGATGCCGGGAGGTAGGCCATGACCTCGTCGGTGGTGTAGACGAGGATGGGCTGCAGGTCGTGGACAAGCATGGAGAGGATCTGCGCCCAGACGGTGAGGGCGGAGCGGCGCTCGAAGCCGTCCCTCTCGCCGCAGTAGACGCGGTCCTTGGTGGCGTTGAGGTAGCCGTTGGAGAGCTCCGTGATCACGTAGTCGTAGAGGGTGCGGTAGACCACGTTGAAGCGGTAGGACTCGTAGGCGGCGCTCACCTGGTCGTGGACCTGGCAGAGGCGCGCGAGCGTAAGCTTGTCGTACGGGAGGAGCTCGTCGTAGGGGACGGCATCGGTCGCCGGGTCAAACTGCCCCTCGATCTCTCCCAGCAGGAAGCGCAGCGTGTTGCGGAAGCGGCGGTAGGCCTCGCCCACGTGGTCGAGGATCGTCGCGTCGCAGGGGATGTCGTTGGAGGTGTCGACCGAGGTGACCCACAGGCGCAGGATGTCGGCGCCGCGGGTGTCGCACTCCTTGTTGGGGTCGATCACGTTGCCGAGCGACTTGGACATCTTGCGGCCCTGGCCGTCGAGCGTGAAGCCCTGCGAGACCACGGACTTGTACGGCGCCACGCCGTAGGCGCCCACGGAGGTCATGAGCGAGCTCATGAACCAGCCGCGGTGCTGGTCGGAGCCCTCGAGGTACATGTCCGCCGGGAACGTGAGGTTGTCGCGGTGGCGGCAGACGGCCGTGTGGGAGACGCCGGAGTCCCACCAGACGTCCAGAATGTCCTTGTTGGCCTTGAGGTGGTGCCCGCCGCACTTGGGGCAGACGCAGGCGTCGCCGAGGTAGCTCGCGGGGTCGTCGGTGAACCAGGCGTCGGAGCCCTTGCTCCGGAAGAGCTCGATCACGGCGTCGAGCGTGTCGTCGTTCATGACGGTCTCGCCGCAGTCCTGGCAGGTGAAGGCCGGGATGGGCACGCCCCAGTTGCGCTGGCGGGAGATGCACCAGTCCGGGCGACCCTCGACCATCGAGCCGATGCGCTTGATGGCGTGGGCGGGATAGAACTTGACCTTGGAGAGCTCCTCGAGCGACTGCTCGCGGAGGCTCTTGCCGCCGCGCAGGGGCTTGTCCATCGAGACGAACCACTGGCTCGTGGCGCGGAAGATGACGGGCTCCTTGCACCTCCAGCAGTGCGGGTAGCTGTGGTTGATGTCCTCGTGGAGGATCAGCGTGCCGCGCTCGCGCAGCCACTCGATGATCTTGGGGTTGGCCTCGTCGACCTCCATGCCGGACCACGGGCCGCCCGTGCCCATGCCGTCGCCCACGAAGAAGCGGCCGTCGTCGTCAACCGGCATGACCGTGGGGATGCCGAACTTCTGGCCGGCGAGGTAGTCGTCCACGCCGTGGCCGGGCGCGCAGTGGACGATGCCCGTGCCGTCGTCCAGGGTGACGTAGTCGGCGTAGATGAACTCGCCCGTCTCGCCCTGGTCGCCAAAGATCGGCTGCTTGTAGCGGTTGTGCGCGAGGGCCTCGCCGGTGGCGCGCCAGGGCTCGCCGTCCGCGCCGCGCACGAGCTCAAGCTCGCCGTAGCCAAACTTGGCGGCGCAGCGCTCGGCGAGCGCCTCGGCCACGATCTCCGCGCGGCCGTCGTGGACGAGCGCCACGTAGGTGGCCTCGGGGTGGCAGATCACGGCGTCGTCGGCGGGAAGCGTCCACGGCGTGGTGGTCCAGATGTCCACGAAGAGCTTGCCGGCCCACTCCTCCAGGCCCTCCGGCACCGTGGTCATCTCAAAGCGCACGAAGATGGCGGGGCTGACCTCGTCGCCGTACTCGATCTCCGCCTCGGCGAGGGCCGTGTGGCAGTGCGAGCACCAGTGCACGGGCTTGGAGCCCTGCGTGATGGCGCCGGCGTCGAAGATCGCCTTGAAGATCTCGACGTCGGTGGCGTCGTAGTCGTTCACGTAGGTGAGGTAGGGGTTGTCCCACTCGCCCAGCACGCCCAGGCGCTTGAAGCCCTGGCGCTGGGTGTCAACCTGCTCGACGGCCATCTTGCGGCAGAGCTCGCGGATCTTCTCGGTGGGGAGCTGGTTGAACTTCTCCGTGCCGAGCATGGTCTCGACCTTGTGCTCGATGGGCTGGCCGTGGCAGTCCCAGCCGGGGACGTAGGGCGTCTGGTAGCCGCGCATGGACCAGTAGCGGTTGATGACGTCCTTGGAGATCTTGTTCTGCGCGTGGCCCAGGTGGATGGGGCCGTTGGCGTACGGGGGGCCGTCGTGCAGGACGAACTTCTCGTGTCCCTCGTTCTTGGCGATCATCTGCTCGTAGACGTGGTTCTCCTCCCACATCGCCAGGCGCTTGGGCTCGTTCTGGGCCAGGCTGGCGCGCATGGGAAAGCCCGTGCTCGGCAGGTTCGTCGTCTTCTTGTACTCGTTCTTGGCCACGCTTTCCTCTCTTTCCGTCATCCGGAACGCAAGAAGCGCCCCGTCCCACGTGCTGGGACGAAGCGCTTCCGAGGCACTTCGCTTGTGAACCACCCAGCGAGCGGACATCCGCCGTACTCGGCTGGCCTGTGTCGGCGGCCACTCCGGCGACGCCTACTCGCGCACCGAGAAGAACGTCCTCCCGACACGCTTTGGGGCCGCGGCTCGGGGGTGATCTTCGCCGGGACGCGACCGCGGGCTCCCACCGTCCCCGCTCTCTCTTGGCCGCGCGCCCCCGGGTACTCTCCCCGTCAACGCCTTGGGTAGGCATGGTAGCACGTTTGCCGGGCACATCGGGGGACGGCGCGCGTTTCTCACCCGGTTCGCCACGAATCGACGCGTTTTGGGTAACGGGGCCCCGCGCGCTCGCCGAGGGGGCGGTTTTGCAACAAACCGGTGGTTTGTGGGCAAATGATTTTATGCGGCGGCATTTCTCGGCAGCCCCAGATGCCGAGAAGGACCTCCCGGCGCCAAGATCTCCCCGATTTTGGGCGAGGAAGGCTTCCGGGACGGGCCGCTCTTCACGCCATGCATCAAACGTTTTGCCCAAAACCACGGGGGCTCGGCGGCACCCGCGGCACGCTGCCATAAACCCGATTCGCGCGGCGCATCGGCGGCGCCGGCGCACGCGGCGGATACAATGGACCAAAGGGAAGCCCGTCGAGAAGGGACCCGCATGCCTGACCGCAAGTACCTCGAGCTGCTCTCCGAGAAGTTCCCTACGGTCCGCTCCGCCTACGCGGAGATCATCAACCTCGAGGCCATCCTCAACCTGCCCAAGGGCACCGAGCACTTCATCTCGGACGTCCACGGCGAGTACGACGCGTTCAAGCACATTCTCAACAACTGCTCCGGCGTCATCCGCGAGCGCGTGGCCGACATCTTCCGCTTCGAGCTCACGGGCGGCGAGCAGGCCGACCTCTGCACGCTCATCTACTACCCGCATCGCAAGCTCCGCCGCCTCGCCGCGTCCGGCGTCGTGAGCGAGGAGTGGTACGCGATCACCCTCATGCGCCTCGTGCGCCTGGCGCGCTACCTCTCCGACTCCTACACGCGCTCCAAGGTCCGCAAGGCCATGCCGCCCGAGTACGCCTACATCATCGACGAGCTGCTCCACGCCTCCCCCGGCGAGGGCGACGAGCGCCAGAGCTACCACCGCCGCATCATCGACACGATCGTGGACACCGGCTCGGCCGACGACTTCGTGGTGAGCCTGGCGTCGCTGATCAAGCGCCTCGCGGTGGACCACCTGCACGTCGTGGGCGACGTCTTTGACCGCGGCGACCACGCCGACAAGATCCTCGACCGCCTCATGGAGTACCACTCGGTTGACCTGCAGTGGGGCAACCACGACATCGTCTGGATGGGCGCCGCCGCCGGCTCGGCCACGTGCCTCGCCGCCGTGATCCGCAACAACATCCGCTACGACTCCCTCAAGATCCTCGAGGGCGCCTACGGCATCTCCCTGCGCGAGCTGGCCCTCTTCGCCGAGGCCACCTACCGGGCCGGCGAGGCCATGAGCCCGCTCGAGAAGGCTATCTCGGTGATCCTGTTCAAGCTGGAGGGCCAGACGATCCAGCGCCACCCCAACTGGCACATGGAGGACCGCCTGCTGCTGGGACGCGTGGACGCCGGGCGCGGGGTCTGCGTCGTGGACGGCCGGGAGTACGAGCTCGTGACGCGCGACTTCCCCACCGTGGACTGGTCCGACCCCTACGCGCTCTCCGAGGACGAGATCCGCGTGATGGACAACCTGCTCTCCGCCGTCCGCGGCTCCTACAAGCTGAACGCCCACGTGAGCTTCCTCTACGAGCGCGGCAGCGCCTACCTCGTCCACAACGACGACGTGCTCTTCCACGCCTGCGTGCCCATGAACGAGGACGGCACCTTCCACCCGGTCAACCACCAGGGACGGCTGCTCGCCGGCAAGGCCTACTACGACTACGCCGACCGCCTGGCCCGCCGGGCCTGGCAGGAGCACGACGAGGTCTCGCTCGACTGGATGTGGTACCTGTGGTGCGGCCGCTACTCGCCGCTCTCCGGGCGCCTGATGAAGACCTTCGAGCGCACCTACTTCGTCGACCGCTCCACCTGGGAGGAGCCGCGCGACCCCTACTACGCGCTCACGGACGACGCCGACGTCTGCCGCCGCGTCCTCGAGGAGTTTGGCGTGGACCCCGAGCACGGCCACATCATCAACGGCCACACGCCCGTCCACGCCTCGGAGGGCGAGAGGCCCGTCCGCTCCGGCGGCCACCTGCTGGTCATCGACGGCGGCTTCTGCCAGGCCTACCACAAGACCACCGGCATCGGCGGCTACACGCTCATCTCGGACCCGCGCGGCATGCGCATCAAGGCCCACCGCCCCTTCGGCTCGATCGCGGACGTCCTGGACCTCAACGCCGACATCATGAGCGACGACGACCGCTTCGAGCTGGAGCCGCGCCCGCTCACCGTCGGCGACACCGACACCGGGGACGAGATTCGCGAGCAGATCGCCGACCTGCGCGCCCTTCTCGACGCCTACCGCTCGGGCGACCTCCAGGAGCGGCAGAAGCGCTCGTAGCGCGCCCCTCGCCTCGCGGCGCGTCGGGTTTTCTTGCGCACGCGGCGGCGCACTGCGAAAGATACCGGGCGATGTGGGTATCTTTGAACGCAGTTCCAGAGTTCCACCCACTCACGAAGGGCACAACGCACGATGGACATGAACGACAACAAGCGCCGGCGCTCGATGCTGCTCTACATCCTCATCGCGATCGTCGCGTACCTCGCGATCAGCCAGACGATCTACCCCAACCTGCGCGCCACGCAGGTGCAGACCGTGGACTACAGCCAGTTCGTCGAGATGGTCGAGAAGGGCGAGGTGACCTCGGCCAAGACCACCGTGGGCAGCTCCGAGATCACCTTCACGACCGGCGAGGGCGACTCGCAGAAGATCTACGAGACGGTCCAGTGGCCGGGCGCCGAGGAACAGGCCTCCCAGCTCCTCGAGGAGCACGACGTCGCGATGGTCGCCGAGATCCAGGACACCTCCGGCGACCTGTGGCTCATGCTGCTCATCTCCTACGGCCTGCCCATCCTCGTCTTCCTCGGCATCGGCTGGTGGCTCAACCGCCGCATGAAGAAGGCGATGGGCGACGACGGCCCGTCGATGAACTTTGGCGGCGGCTTCGGGGGCGGCGGCCTCGGCAAGTCCAACGCCAAGGAGATCAAGGGCGAGGAGACCGGCGTGACGTTCCGCGACGTGGCCGGCCAGGACGAGGCCAAGGAGTCGCTCCAGGAGATCGTCTCCTTCCTCAAGAACCCCGAGAAGTACAACGAGATCGGCGCGCGCTGCCCGCGCGGCGCGCTTCTGGTGGGCCCTCCGGGCACGGGCAAGACGCTGCTCGCCAAAGCCGTCGCCGGCGAGGCGGCGTGACGTTCTTCCAGATCGCGGGCTCGGCCTTCGTGGAGATGTTCGTCGGCCGCGGCGCCGCCAAGGTGCGCGACCTCTTCAAGCAGGCGAGCGAGAAGGCCCCCTGCATCGTCTTCATCGACGCTATACGTATATCTATTAAGCGGCGCGACACGTCGCTCTCCTCCAACGACGAGCGCGAGCAGACGCTGAACCAGCTCCTCTCCGAGATGGACGGCTTTGACAACCACAAGGGCATCGTGGTGCTCGCCGCCACCAACCGCCCCGAGTCGCTCGACCCGGCCCTGCTGCGCCCCGGCCGCTTTGACCGCCGCATCCCCGTGGAGCTCCCGGACCTCGCCGGTCGCGAGGCCATCCTCAAGATCCACGCCGACGACGTCAAGATGGAGAGCGGCATCGACCTCGGCGTGGTGGCGCGCTCCACGCCGGGCGCCTCGGGAGCCGACCTCGCCAACATCATCAACGAGGCCGCGCTGCGCGCCGTGCGCTTCGGCCGGCGCCGCGTGACGCAGGAGGACCTGCTCGAGTCCGTGGACGTGGTCATCGCCGGCGAGAAGAAGAAGTCCACGGTCCTCTCCCCGCACGAGAAGGAGGTCGTCTCCTACCACGAGACCGGCCACGCGATCGTGGCCGCCATGCAGAAGGGCTCGGCGCCCGTCTCCAAGATCACGATCGTGCCGCGCACCTCGGGCGCGCTCGGCTTCACGATGCAGGTCGAGGAGGACGAGCACTTCCTCACCACGCGCCAGGAGGCCAAGGACAAGATCGCGGTGCTCTGCGGCGGGCGCGCGGCCGAGGAGCTCATCTTCAACGAGATGACCACCGGCGCCTCCAACGACATCGAGAAGGCCACGCAGCTCGCGCGCGCCATGGTCACGCAGTACGGCATGTCCGACAAGTTTGGCATGGTGCAGCTCGGCCAGCCCTCAAGTCGCTATCTGGGCGGCGGGCAGCAGCTCACCTGCTCGGAGGGCACGGCCCAGGAGATTGACGCCGAGGTCCAGGCGCTCGTCGAGGAGGGCCACCAGACCGCGCTCACGACCCTGCGCGAGAACCGCTTCAAGCTGCACGAGATCGCGCACTACCTCCAGAAGAAGGAGACCATCACCGGCGAGGAGTTCATGAACATCCTCACCCGCGACGACGGCTTTGCCCCAAGATGCCGACGCCGCGCAGTAGCGAGGCCTTCTCGCCGCCCGTGTGCCCCACGCCGCCCGCGCGCGAACTTTGCGATTTTGGGCAACATCTTTGATGCGACCTCGCCTCAAGGCGAGAAGGGCATCAAAGATGTTGCCCACTTCCTTGAGAAGCGTGGCAAATCGACGGCCCCGCGGCCCCTCTCGCCCACGGCACATAAAACCTGTTGCCCAAAACCGACTGGTTGATCGCAGAATCGGCCCCTCCGGAGGCACGTGACGTCAGGTTACCCAAAAACAGGGTTTTGCTGACGGTCGCTGGACGCCGCCGATGGTCGCATCGGCAGGCGAGAAGGACCACGCTACCGGAAGAGCTGCCAGAACGCGACGGCAGAGCTCGCCGCCACGTTCAGCGAGTCCACGCCGCGCGCCATCGGGATGACGGCCGTGCGCTCGCAGGCGGCGAGCGTCTCGGGCGCGAGGCCGGCGCCCTCGTTGCCAAAGAGCAACGCGCGCCGCTCGGAGCGGAGCAGCGTGGGGTCATCGAGGGACACGGCACCCGGCTCCAGGGCGAGCGCGATCGTCGAGAAGCCCCGCGCGCGCAGCTCCCCGATCGTGGCGGCCGGCCAGGCGTCCCGCTCGGCGCGCGCCCACGGCAGCTTGAGCGCGCAGCCCATCGAGACGCGCAGCGCGCGGCGGGGAGAGCGGGTCGGCGCAGCGGGGCGAGAGCACCACGGCATCCGCCCCGAGCGCAGCGGCGCTGCGGAAGAGCGCCCCCACGTTGGCCACATCGACCAGGTCCTCGAGCACGGCGACATGCCGCGCCCCATCGATGACCTCCCCGACCGTGCGCGCGGGCGGCCGGCGCATCGCGCAGAGCAGGCCGCGCGCGAGGCGAAAGCCCGTGAGGCGGGCGACCTCCTCGTGCGGCAGCACGTAGGCGGAACCCCCGCGCCCGCCCGCTCGAGAACCCGCTCGCTCGCCGCGAGGTCGCGCTCGTCCACCAGAAAGGAGAGCGGCTCGGCCCCGCAGTCGAGCGCCACCTCCACCACCGTGCGTGACTCCGCAACGAACAGCCCGCGCTCCGCCTCGAGAGAGGACCTGAGCTGATGCTCCGTCAGGCGCGCGTAGGGGTCGAGCCGCGCGTCGCCCAGATCCGTCACGAATACCCGGTGCGCCATCGTCACGCTCCCATCAACTCTGACAACATGTCACGGCCGGACGGCCCAACCTAGGGTACGATACAAGGGCTGAAAACGCATGACTCATCCTTCGTACGATGCAAGGTGACCTATGGCAAGTCATATGAGCACTCCGCAGAAGAGCGAGCGCACGTCCAAGAAGGGACGCAAACTCCTCCTGATCATACCGGCCGTCCTGCTCGGCATCGCGGCCCTCGTCTATCTCGGCGGCGTCGCGGCCTTCCATTTTGTCTTCATGCCCGGCGTGACGCTCGACGGCGTGGACGTCTCGCTCCGCCCCGTGAGCGAGGTCGCCGAGGAGAAGGCGGGCTCGCTCGCCTCCTACCAGGCGCACGTCTCCGGGGACGGCGTGGACCTCACCGTCTCCGCCGACCAGATCGACCTCGCCTACGACGGGGACGCCTACGCACAGGAGGCCGTCGACGCGACGGAGCCCTGGGCGTGGCCCCTCCACGTTGCCCAGGGGACCCGCCAGGTGAGCGCCGACAGCGCCGTCGTCTTTGACCGCGACGCCCTGCTCGCCCTCTTTGAGCCCTTCGAGACGGCCGCCCGCGAGAGCGCGACGAGCCTCGGCGGCAAGGCGGTCGTCTTTGACGCCGAGAAGGGCGCCTTCTCGCTCGACCCCTCCATCACCGCGCAGTACCTCAACGAGGACGCGCTCGTGGACGCGCTCGCCAAGGGGTTCACCAACCAGCAGGCCGAGATTGTGCTCGGCAACGAGCAGCTCACCGGCTCCGACGACGCGCTTCACGCGGCGGTCGATACCGCGAACGCCTACCTCTCCGCCGCGGGGACCACCCTCACGCTCGACGGCGAGACCGCGGCCGAGGTGACCCCCGACGTCATCGCGAGCTGGGTCAGCGTGGGTGACGACCTCTCCGTCGCGCTGAGCACCGACGCCGCGGCGGCGTGGGCCAACCAGAGCGTGGAGCGCCTCGACACGGTCGGCGCCGAGCGCACCTACACCCGCGCCGACGGCAAGCAGGTCACGGTCTCCGGCGGCAGCTACGGATGGAAGGTCAACGAGACGGGCGTGGCCGACGCGCTCGTCGCCGCCGTGTCCTCGGGCACGCCGCAGGCGGTCGAGGTGCCCTTTGAGTCGCGCGGGCAGGTCGTCCCGGACGACGGCGGTCGCGACTGGGGCCAGCGCTACATCGACATCGACCTCACCGAGCAGCACGTGCGCATGTACGGTGACGACGGCTCCGTCATCTGGGAGTCCGACTGCGTCAGCGGCAACACCTCGCAGGGCTTTGACACGCCGACCGGCGTGAACGTGGTGAACGACCACATGGGCCGCGACCAGACGCTCTACGGCCTCGACTACAACGAGGACGGCGAGCCCGACTACGAGAGCCACGTCGCCTACTGGATCCCGTTCGTTGGCAACCTCGTCGCCTGCACGACGCCGACTGCGCGGCAGCTTTGGCGGCACCATCTACCAGTGGAACGGCAGCCACGGCTGCGTGAACCTGCCCGTGGACAAGACGGCGGAGCTCTACGACCTCGTGAAGGTCGGCGACGTCGTGGTGGTGCATTACTAGTCCTCGCGCCTCACAGGCAATGCATACCCCCGAGCCCAGGCCCTCTGCGGTTTGGGTTCGTTTTTTCGCGCTCGGCGGACATGCCGTCTAGGTGCACCACTTTCTACCTGCGATTTTCCCGGCGGTCATCGCACGTCCTCCGCAAAAGTGAACCCAAACCTCAAAAGGACCCCAGAGGCCACGTCGGGAATCGGATGAGCCTCGGCCAGGGACGAGCGGCGCCCCAACGCCGGCAAACGGCCACGGCCGATTTCAGAACGCATATCTCCGCACGGCCTGCACCAGCAAATTCTCGGAAACGCGGAACTTCATGCCTGTCTCATGCAAGAGCCTGACCCGAGTTTTTTCAAACGACCCGCGCTCGACCGCCCGGCGTCCTATCCTCATGGCATGTCACTCGTTCTCACCTACACGTCGGCCCTCGAGGCTCTGCGCCTGCCGGAATGTCCCGGGCTCATGGCAGAGTGGGACGAGCGCACCGACTATCTGCCCGAGCGTCTCCCCTCCAGGGACGAGATCGAGCGCGCGCTCGCCGACTGCCCTCCCCTGCAGGCGCTGTCCCGGCCGATCCATCTGCTCGTCTCGAGCGATCGCACCAGCCACTCCTCAAGACTCGTCACGCGTCACGTCACGAGGTTTTCTCACCCGCGCGACGCCTTCGTCCGCATAGCGGAGAACGTCTGCGTGACCTCACCCGAGCTCCTCCCGCTCCAGATGGCGAAGGTCGCAACCGAGCTGGACGAGGCGCTGCTCATGTGCGAGCTCTGCGGAACGTACGCCATCGCCGAGCACGCCGAGGGAGGCATGCTGCAGCGACATGCTCCCTTGACGACGCGAGGGGGCATCGAGTCACTTCTCTCCCGAATGCGAGGCTGCCATGGCACGGGCAAGGTTCGGGCCGCCTTGCCGCTCGTGAGTGTGGACTCGGGGTCGCCCTATGAGAGCAAGCTGGCGCTCAGGCTGCGAGGCGCGCCCGAGATCGGCGGCTACGGCCTCGACGTGGTCTCGCTAAACGAGGAGCTCGACCTGGAGGCCATCGGCAGGGAGTTTGATGCGAAGCGCGTACGAAAGCCCGACATCCTCATCCTCGCTCCCCCATCGACCGGACCGGACCCGAGCATGCCGTTCCGCGGTGTCGCCGTTGACTACAAGGGCAGGGTCCATGACGATCCCGTCGTCGCCGAGTGCGACGACACCCGCAGAAACGAGCTGCTCGCGCACGGGATAAAGCCCTACGAGATCCGCAAGGCCCACTATGACGACATCGCCTACATGGACGACATCGTGGAAAAGATCAGGCGCGACCTCCGCCTTCCCGCGGACGACCTCGCCTTCGGACGCGCCCGTCGCGAGGCGCTCCATGACGCGCTTGAGCGCGTTGACGGCATCCACTGGGGCCACGCCGCGCTCCCTGAGCCGACCACGTGCCGCTGAGTCTCATCCCTCTGAAGGTTTGGGTTCACCGTCGGCTTCAGACAACGGTGAACCCAAACTAGATACCCACTTCTATCTGGGGATATACGTTATTTACTTTGCGAGAAGACCTTGCAGGGCAAAGAAAGTGAACCCAAACCTCAGAGGCGAGGTCCCCGAGCGGAGGGGGCGTCGCTAGAACGGCCTCCCCGGGCCGCCGCCCATGCCGCGCATCATCTGCTGCATGGCGCGCCGGCCCTTCTTGCCGCCGCCGGCCTGGGCCGCCATCCCGCGCATCCGGCCCATCATCTTGTTCATCTCGCCCCACTGCTTGATGAGCTGATTGACCTCCTGGACGCTGCGCCCCGAGCCCGCGGCGATGCGACGACGGCGCTGCCCGTTGATGATCTTGGGGCGGGCGCGCTCCTCGCGGGTCATGGAGCGGATGATGGCCTCGATGCGTGTGAGCTGCTCGTCGTCGGCTGCCTGGGGCATCTGCTGCATGGCGCGCTCCATGCCCGGGATCATGCCCATGAGCTTGCGCAGGCCGCCCATCTTGCGGATCTGCTGCATCTGGGCGAGCAGGTCGTCCATCGTGAAGCCCTCGCGGAGCATCCGCTCGGCGTCGGCCACCTGCTGCTCGTCGGCGACCTTCTGAGCCTGCTCGATGATGCCCACCACGTCGCCCATGCCCAGGATGCGCTTGGCCATGCGGTCGGGGTGGAAGACCTCCAGCGAGTCGGGCTTCTCGCCCATCGAGACGAACTTGATCGGCTTGCCGGTGACCTCGCGCACGGAGAGCGCGCCGCCGCCGCGAGCGTCGCCGTCGAGCTTGGACATGATCACGCCGTCGAAGTCCACGCGGTTGGCGAACTCGGTGACCACGTTGACGATGTCCTGGCCGGTCATGGCGTCCACGACCATGAGGATCTGGTCGGGGCGCACCGCGCGCTTGATCGCGACGGCCTCCTCCATCATCTCCTCGTCGATCTGCAGGCGGCCCGCCGTGTCCACGATCACGATGTCGCAGAGGCGCTCGACCGCGTCCTTGATGGAGCCCTCGGCCACCGCAACGGCGTCGGTCCCGTCGCCGCGGAAGACCGGCACGCCGATCTCGCCGCCGAGGGTGGCCAGCTGGTCGGCGGCCGCCGGGCGGTGCGTGTCGCAGGCGGCCAGAAGCGGGCTGTGGCCCTGGATCTTGAGCAGGTAGGCGAGCTTGGCCGCGGCCGTGGTCTTGCCCGAGCCCTGCAGGCCCACGAGCATGATCACGTTGGGCGTGCGATTCTGCGCGAGCGTGAGGCGCGAGTCCGTGGAGCCGAGAAGGACGGTGAGCTCGTCGAGCACCACCTTGACGACGTTTTGCGCCGGCGTGAGCGAGGAGAGGACGTCCGCGGTGAGGCACTTCTCCTTGCAGCGGGCGACGAACTCCTTGACCACGCGATAGTTGACGTCTGCCTCGAGCAGCGCCATGCGAATCTCGCGCATCGCGACGTTGATGTCGTCCTCGGTGAGGCGACCCTTGCCGCGGAGCTTCTCGAAGGTGTCCTGGAGGCGGTCGGAAAGCGAGTTGAACATGGTCACATCCCTTCGCCCACGAGCGCGCGGCAGAACTCGAGCGCGTCGAAGGCCTGGAGGTCGTCAAGGGTCTCGCCCACGCCGATGCGATAGATGGGCAGGCCCAGCTGGCTGGAGATGGCGAGCGCGATGCCGCCCTTGGCGGTGCCGTCGAGCTTGGTGACGATGAGGCCGTCCATCTCGAGGGCGTCGTTGAACTCGCGCGCCTGGTTGAGGCCGTTCTGGCCCGTGGTGGCATCGATCACGAGCACCACCGAGACGGGCATCTGCGAGCGCTTGCGCGTGACGCTCACCACCTTGGCGAGCTCGCGCATGAGGTCGGAGGAGGTGTGCAGGCGACCGGCGGTGTCGATGAGCACGAGCTCGGCGCCGCGGCGCTCGGCCTCCTCCACGACGTCGTAGCACACGCTCGCCGGGTCCGCGCCGCGCTCGCGCGTGACCACGTCCACGCCCGCGCGTCGGCCCCAGACCTCGAGCTGCTCGATCGCGGCGGCCCGGAAGGTGTCGGCGCCGCCGATGAGGCAGCGCGTGCCGGCCTCGCGGGCGCGCCCGGCGAGCTTGCCGACCGTGGTGGTCTTGCCGGCCCCGTTGATGCCCACGAAGAGCACGCAGCTCGGGAGGTCGTGGAAGGGGTCGCGCGCGGCCGCGGGAAACTCCTCGGCGAGCCGCTGCGCGAGCGCGTCGCGCAGCTGGTCGGCGCGGCGGAGGTTCTCGCGCGCGGCCTGCTCGCGCAGGTCGTCGGTCACGCGCAGGGCCACCTCGGCGCCCATGTCGCCCATGACGAGCGTGTCCTCGAGGTCCTCCCAGAAGTCCTCGTCCACCTCGCCGCCCATGTAGAAGATTTCGTTGATCGCCTCGCGGGAGCGCTTGAGCCCCGCCCTCAGGCTGTCGAGAAGGCCCATCTTACGCATCAACCACCTTTCCGGTCGCGCGGTCGAGCCGCTGGGACACCACATGGCTCACGCCGTCCGCCTGCATGGAGACGCCGTAGAGGACGTCGGCCTGCTCCATCGTGCGGCGCTGGTGCGAGATGACGATGAGCTGCGTGGACTCCTTGAGCCGCTCGATCGCATCGAGGAGCTTGGAGAGGTTGGAGTCGTCGAGCGCGGCCTCCACCTCGTCAAAGACGTAGAACGGCACCGTCCTCACCTTGTAGACGGCAAAGAGCAGGGCGAGCGCGGTGAGCGACTTCTCGCCGCCGCTCATGAGCATCATCTTGGCGATCTTCTTGCCGCGGGGCTGCGCCACGATCTCGATGCCGGTCTCGCCGGGGTTGTCCGGGTCGGTCATCTCGATGTGGGCCTGGCCGCCCGGGAACAGCAGCGCGAAGATCTCCGCGAAGTTGGCGTTCACGCGCTCAAAGACCGCGAGGAAGCGGTTGCGCATCTTGCGGTCGATGGCCGCCGTGATCTTGCGGAGCGCCGCGCGGGCGTCCTCGAGGTCGGTGACCTGCTCGTCGATGTAGTCGTAGCGCTCCTTGAGGCGCAGGTACTCGTCCATGGCCACGGCGTTGACCGGGCCGATCGACTCGATCTGGGAGCGCAGCGACGCCGCGCGGCGCTCGGCCTCGTCGCGGTCGTCGGGCGGCGAGCACTCGAGCGCCTCGTCGAGCACGGCCCCGGTCGCCACGATCGCGTTCACCGCCGTCTGCACCTGGACCTCGAGCTTGCCGAGGTCGACCTTGACCTCCGTGGCGGCGGCACGGGCGGACTCCAGCTCGGCGGTGGCCTCGCTCACGGCCACGCGCGCGTCTCCGATGGTGCGCTTGAGCGAGTCGGAGTCGGCCTCGGCGAGCGACGCCCGGTCCTTGAGGCGGGCCGCCCACTCGAGGGCGCGGGCGCGAACGGCGTCCATCCGGTCGTGCAGCGGGTCCACGCGCAGGCGGACGACCTCGAGCGAGCGCGAGGAGCGCCTCGTGGCCTCGATGCGCTGATCGAGCTCGGCCACGCGGGCGGAGAGCTCGCGCTCGCGGCGCTCGAGCGCGGCGCGGCGCTCGCTCGTCATGGCGAGCTCCAGCCGGCCGTCGGAGAGCTCCTTGGACGCCGTGCCCTGCGCGCGGACCGCGGCATCGTGCTCGGCGGTGCGCTCGGCGAGGCGCCCGGCCAGCTCGTCGGCGCGCTCGCGCGCCGCCCGGGCGGCGCCCCGATGCTGCTCGATCTGCTCGCGGGCCGCGGCGGCGCGCTCCGCGGCGGACGCGCGCCTCTTGGTGACCTGCGCGCGCTCGGAGATGGCGCTCGCGAGCTGCGCTTCGAGCCGTCCGCGCTCGGAGGTCGCGGAGGTGAGCTCGGCGCGCAGCCGCGCGATCTCGCCCTTTGCGGCGGCCTCCTGCTCGCGCGCGGCGGCAAGGCGCGCCTCCGCCTCCGAGACGGCGTCCGCGGCGGCGCCGAGGCGCTCCTCGAGGGCGCCCATGCCGGCCGTGAGCTCGCGAATGCGTCGCTTGCGCTCGAGGGCGCCGGCCTCGCTCGAGGGCGCCGCGCCCACGCGCACGCGCCCGTCGGCAGGACGACCACGCCGTCCTCGGTGACGTAGGTGGCCCCGGGCGCCTCCTCGTGGGCGCGCACGGCCGCGGCGGCGCCGTCCACCAGGCGCACGTTGCCGAGAAGGGCCTCGAGCAGCGGGCGGGCCTCGTCGGAGGCGCGCAGGCGCGAGACGAGCGGCGTGCCCGGGGCGCCCGGGTCCACGGGGGCGCGCCCGGCGGGCGCCGTCGAGACGATCGCGGCCGCGCCGTCCCTTGTCGGCCATGGAGAGGGCACGCTCCACGAGCGTCGTGACGTCGTCGGAGCCCGCGACCACGAGCGCCGCAAGGTCGTCGCCCAGCAGGCGCTCCACGAGCGACTCCACCGCGGGGTCGGCGTCCACGAGGTCGGCCAGACGGCAGCGGACGCGCGCCTCGTCGGCAGCGAGGGCCGCCACGAGCGGGCTCGCGAGCTCGACGTCGGTGTCAACGGCGCGCAGGGCGTCGAGCGTGGCCGTCGCCGACGAGAGGGCGCGCTGGGCCTCGGCGTGCTCGTCGCGCGCCGCGCTGAGGGCGCCCGCGTGGCCGGCGATGGCGGTCGCGAGGCCCGACTCGCGCTCGCGCGCGTCGGAGAGAGCGGCCTCGAGGTCCTCGGCGCGCTCCGTGCGCTCCGCCACGGCCTCCTCGGTCGTCCGCACGGTCTCGTCGAGCTGCTCGAGGCGCGAGGCGAACATCTGGTCCTCGACCTCGGCGCTCGCGATCTGGTCCTCGAGCTTGGCGTAGGCGAGGGTCTCCCGGTCCGCCTCGCCGCGTGCGGCGCGCTCGTCGGCGGTGATCGCGGAGAGCTCCTCGTCGATCGCGCGACGCCGCTCGCCCGCCGCGCTCGCTGCCTCCTCGAGCTCGCGCACGTCCTCGCGCAGGCTCGCCTCGCGCACGCGCGCGTCGGAGAGGCCGCCCGCCACCTCCTCGTGCTCGGCGGCGGCGTCCGCGCGCTGCTTCTCCATCGAGGAGAGCTGCATGCGCAGGTCCGAGAGGCGCGCGACCATGTTCTTGCCCTTCTCTTCCAGAAGGCGCATGTCCGCGTCCATCCGGCCGAGCTGGTCCTGCATGCGGCGGCGCTGCTCGCCGAGGTCGCCCACGAAGAGGCCCTTCTGCTCGAGCAGCGACTGGAGCTTCTCGAGCTCTGCGCTCTTCTCGTCCAAGCGGTACTGGGCGAGCTCGCAGACGGCGTCGGCCTCCTTGCCGCGGGAGGCGAGCAGGGCATGGTCCTCCTGCAGCCGGCGCAGGTCGTCCACCGCGAGCTGAATCTCGAGCCCCTTGAGTTCCTCCTCGAGCTGGCGGGCGCGCTGAGCCTTGTCCACCTGGCGCTCGAGCGGGCGCAGCTGGCGGGCGATCTCGCGCGCGAGCACCTTGGCGCGCGCGAGGTTCTCGTCCATCGAGACGAGCTTCTTCTGGCTGCGCTCCTTGCGGCGGCGGTGCTTGGAGATGTCGGCCGCCTCCTCGATGAGGGCGCGCCGCTCCTCCGGGCGGCTCGAGAGGATGGAGTCGAGCTTGCCCTGGGAGATGATCGAGTGCGTGTCCTTGCCCAGGCCCGAGTCGTGCAGGATGTCCTGGACGTCCATGAGGCGGCTCGGCGCGCCGTTGATCAGGTACTCCGACTCGCCGGAGCGGTACATCCGCCGCGTGATGCCCACCTCGGCAAAGTCGATGGGCAGCGTGCGGTCGGAGTTGTCCAGCACGAGCGTGACCTCGGCCACGCCCACCGCCGAGCGCGCCGAGGAGCCCGAGAAGATCACGTCCTCCATGGCCTGGCCGCGCAGCTGCTTGGCACTCTGCTCGCCCAGGACCCAGAGTATCGCGTCGGAGACGTTGGACTTGCCGGAGCCGTTGGGGCCCACCACCACGGTGAGGCCCGGATCAAAGACCATGTGCGTGCGGTCGGCAAACGACTTGAAGCCCTTGAGTGTCAGCGACTTGAGGTACACGCCCCGCCTCCCGCGCTAGTTGGTGATGCCGGCGCCCGCGAAGTCGTCCTTCTCGGCGTAGCCAAGACGGACGAGCGCGTCGATGGCGGCGGCGCTCTCGGAGGACTTCTTCGAGGAGCCCGTGCCCCGACCGATCCGGCGGCCCTCCACGAGGACGACCGAGGTGAACGTGGGGTCGTGCGCCGGCCCCTCCTCGGAGACGAGCTTGTACTCCGGTCCGCAGTGCAGATCGCGCTGGGTGACCTCCTGCAGGCGCGACTTGGGGCTGATGGGCTTCTCGGCCAGTGCCGGGGAGACCTCCGGGCCGAGCGTCGCCAGCACGAACTCGTGCGTGGCGGTGTAGCCGGCGTCCAGGTAGAGCGCGCCCACGAGCGCCTCGTAGACGTTCTCGAGCGCGGAGTGCATGCCGCGCTCGCCGGTGCCGCGCTCGGACTCCCCCATCACGATGAGCGGCGCGAGCCCCAGGCGCTCGCCCACGCTCGAGAGCATCTTGCCCGAGACGAGGCTAATCTTGGCCTGCGTGAGGGCGCCCTCGTCCATCTCGGGGAAGCGCTCGAAGAGGTCGGTGGCCACGATGGCGCCCAGGATGGAGTCCCCCAGGAACTCGAGGCGCTCGTAGGAGGCCGAGACCGGGCGCCCCTCGGCCGCGGAGGGGTGCGTGAGCGCGCTGACGAGCAGCCCCTGGTTCTCAAAGCGGTGACCGCAGATGCGCTCGGCCTCGGCCACCCTCGTCTGCAGCTTCAACGATCGGACCCCCGCTACTGGGCGGCGGCGATGGCGTCCACGACCTGGCCTATCGTGACGATGGAGCCCACCGCGTCGTCGGCAAAGGTCATGGAGAACTCGTCCTCGAGCGCGGTCACGAGCTCGAGCAGGTCAAACGAGTCGGCGCCGAGCTTCTTGAGGTCGGTGTCCTCGGCGAGCGTCACGTCCGCGCCGAGCGAGAGCGTGTCCTGCGTGACCTCGATGACCTTGGCGAGAATTGCGTCGCGGTCCATGGTTCCTCCTCTGGGTTGGCTGTCGTACGATTCTACCCCGCGCGCGGCGTGGGCGCAGGGCTCGTGGTGCGGCTACAGCGCCTCGGCGATCTTCTGGCAGAGCCCGGCGCGCACCGCGGCGGCGGCGGCGAGCGTGCCCTTGCGCACGGCCTGGGCGCTCGTGGCACCGTGGCCCTTCACGACCGGCGCGCGCAGGCCCAAAAGGATCGCGCCGCCGTACTCGTCGCCGGACATCTCGGCGGCGAGGCCCTTGAGCGAGCCGGCGAGCAGCGCCATGCCGACCTTGTTGGTGAGCGACGCCTCCATCGCGGCCTTGAGCCGCCTGATGACGAACTTGCCCGTGCCCTCGATGGACTTGAGGGCCACGTTGCCGGTGAAGCCGTCGGCCACGATGACGTCAAAGGTGCCGGCGAGCAGGTCCGTGCCCTCGGCGTTGCCCGCAAACCCACAGTTGCCGGACTCGAGCGCGGCGTGGTAGGCGAGCGCCATCTCCGAGCCCTTGGTGTCCTCGGAGCCGTTGCAGAGCAGGCCCACGCGCGGCTCCTCCACGCCCAGGATCGCGCGGCTGTAGGCGCGCCCCATGTGCGCGAACTGCACGAGCACGTCGGGCTTGACGTCGGCGTTGGCGCCCATGTCCAGAAAGACCGTCGGCCTGCCGGAGATCCCGGGGAACGGCAGCGAGAGCGCGGGGCGCTTGATGCCCTTGATCCGGCCCACGCCAAAGGTCGCGGCGGTGAGCACGGCGCCCGTGGAGCCGGCCGAGAAGAGCCCGTCGGCCTCGCCCGCGCGCACGGCGGCCGCGGCGCGCACGATGCTCGCGTCCTTCTTCTGGCGCACGGCATTGGCGGGGTGCTCGGACATCGCGATGACCTGCGTGGTCACGAGGGCCCGCGCCCGCTCGTGGGCGGCGGCGAAGGGCTCCACGACCTCGGCCGCGCCCGCGACGAGCACCGAGAGCTCCGGGTCGTCCCCAAGCGCCTGGGCCACGCCCTCGAGCAGGACCGGAGGCTCCTTGTCCGCCCCCATGACGTCTACGCAGATGGTGGTCATCTCTCCCCCTTCGCACGTTCTTCTCCGCACCCCATTATGCCACGTCGCGCACGTCGCCCGTCCCTCTCGCCCGGCATGTTCCGGGAATCGTCGCCCTTGTCGCAGCGTCTTCTAAGAATTGCCGGCCTTGTACCGCCCAAAGTGGGTTCAGCGGGACAAGGGCGCGCATTGCTAGACATCGGGAGGACAAGGGCTCCATTTCCTAGAGTTTGACCGCGCATGGACGGCGTTTTCCAGGAGGCTCAGGGACAAGGCCGGCAATTCTTAGATGCCCTCGGAACAAGGGCGACAATTCTTAGAAAACGTCGGGACGAGGGAGCCGATTCCCGGGACGCGTCGGCGAGAAGAACGCCGCGGCACGCAAAAGGGGCCGGACCCGAGGGCCCGACCCCTGACACGTCGTCTGAGCGCTGCGCTACTCGGTGACGATGACCTCGCGGTCCTTGTAGTGGCCGCAGTTGGGGCACACGTGGTGCGGGAGCTTGGGAGCGCCGCACTGCGGGCACACGGAGCGCGCCGGCGCGCCGAGCTTGCTGTTGGCCGAACGACGGGAGTGGGTGGCGCCGCGGCCCTTCTTTTGCTTGGGTACTGCCATGTCAAACCTCTCTTGTCACGAAGGCGCCCGCCGCTCGCCCACGGAGGCGCTCATTACCGATTCACGCAAGGAGACACTATAGCACGAGTGCGCGAGAAGAACACGCGCTCAGCAATTCTTCACTCCGACGGCGCGGAGGCGCCCCCGTCACCGTCCCCGCCGAGGTCGAGCCCCGCAAGCGCCGAGAAGGGCGACGACGCCAGACGCTCCGCCTCCCGCTCGGCCTCGAGCTGGGCCGCGTGGCCGCAGTCGCCCTCGTTGAGGTTGGCGCCGCAGACCGGGCAGAGGCCGCGACAGTCCTCGCGACACAGCACCACGAACGGGGTCTCCATCACGAGCGCCGAGACGAGCGCGCCGGAGAGGTCGATCGTGCGGTCGGGCGAGACCAGCTCGTAGTCCGCGTCGTCCTCGTCCTCCGCGAGGCGCTCGGGCTCCTCGAAGAGGTAGTAGCCGTCCACCTCGCCCGCGACGTCAAACTCGGCGGGCTCCAGGCAGCGGTCGCAGGTGCCCACCACGTGCGCCCGGACGAGTCCCGTGGCCAGGATCCCCTCCCCGGCGTTGGTGAGCACGAGGTCGTAGTCGATGCCGTCGGGCAGCGCGAACTCGTGGTCGCCGAGCTCGTAGGCCGCCTCGTCGAGGTGGCCCGCCATGGGCATCGTGTCGCCGGCGCCTGCCAGGCGCTCGTCAAGGGCGAGGGAAAGCGGCTGCATGACGGCTACCAGGGCACGTTGTTGGTCGTGTTGCGCGGGCCGGAGTTCTCGTCGAGCGTCTGGCGCACGCGGGTGACCGAGCTGGTGAGGCTCTTGAGGTTCTCCTCGAGGTGCGCAAGCACGGTGTCGGCGTACTCCTCGGCGTTGTAGCGGGTGTCGCGCTCGTACTGGGCGGCCTGGTCGCGGATGCCGTCGGCCTGCTGCTGCGCCAGGCGCACGACCTCCTGGTCGCCCGCGAGGATCATCGCCTGCTGCTGGGCGTCCGCGATGATGGAGCTGGCCTGCTGCTGCGCGCGGTCGAGCATCTCCTGCTCCTCCTTGAGGATGCGGCGCGCGTCGGAGAACTCCTGCGGGAAGACGCGACGGATCTCGTCCAGGATCTCGTAGACGTCCTGGGCGTCAACGATCTTCTTCTGGCCGTTGTCCATGAGCGGGGACTTTGCCTCGTTGACGATCTGCTCGAGCTCGTCCACCAAGCTCTCGATTTCCTCACCTGGCTGCATCTATGGTTCCTTTCGCGTGACTCATCGGATGGTGGGCGCAGAGGCTCCATCATCGTCATAGTAGCAGATTGCGCAGACGCCGATTAACGCGCGGCTGAGGGCGGGCGCGGGTTGTGGCGGTTTCGCGGCGGGCGGTAAGGCGGCCGTCCTTATCGCCTCCCCTCGCAGGAGCCCGGGCCGCGGCAGGCCGGGCTAGCGGGCGTAGCGCGCGAGCAGGCGCTCGTTGACGTTGGCGGGCACGAGCGTGCTCACGTCCGAGCCCATCGACGCGATCTCGCGCACGATCGAGGACGAGACGTAGCCGTACTGCGGGCTCGACATGACGAAGACGCTCTCCAGGCCCGGCGAGAGATGGCTGTTGAGGTCAGCCTGCTGCAGCTCGTACTCAAAGTCGGTCATCGCGCGCAGGCCCTTGACCACGCCGCCCGCGCCCAGCTCCTGGGCAAAGCTGACGAGCAGCCCGGTGAAGGGCGCGACCTCGATGTCGTCCGGCAGCCCCTCGCAGACGAGCGCCTCGCGGATCATCTCCACGCGCTCCTCGAGCGAGAACGTGGTGCCGCGGCCGTTCTTGTTGGCGGAGGCCGCCACCGCGACGGTGACGCGCGGGAAGAGCCGGCGCGTGCGGCGGATGACGTCGATGTGGCCGAGCGTCACCGGGTCAAAGGTGCCCGGGACCACGACGTGGGTGATGGTCTCTGTGCTCATTGCGTGTCCTGTTCGTTCGCGGCGACCAGAAGGTCGACGGTCGTGATGCCGCGCGTGCGGGAGCGGGCGGGCGCGAGCGCGGCGCAGGCGAGCGGCCCCGCGTCGGCGGCATGCTCGTAGACTACCACGGCGCCGCAGGCGAGCTGGCCCGTGGCCGCGAGCTCGTCCATGAGCGCGGAGACCCGCTCGGCCGCCACGGCATAGGGCGGGTCGAGAAACACGATGTCAAAGGGCGCCCCCTCGATCCCGCGCGCCGCGAGCGCGAAGACGTCGCCGGCGACGGCGACGACCTCGCCGGGCCCGGCCCCGAGCGCGGAGGCCGTGCGCCGGATGCGCGCCGCGGCGCGCCGGTCGCGGTCCACGAGCGTGGCGCGCGCCGCCCCGCGCGAGACGAGCTCGAGACCCATCGCGCCCGAGCCGGCGAAGGCGTCGAGCACCGAGCAGCCCGCGAGGTCGAGCCCACGCGCCGAGAGGACCATCGACGCGACGGCCTCCCTCGTGCGGTCGGTCGTGGGGCGCGTGACGCCGCGCCCCTCCGGAGCCTCGATCTGGCGGCCGCGCCACCTTCCCCCGACGATCCTCATGCGCGCTCCAGCTCCTCGAAGTAGGCACCAAACCTGTCGCGCACCTCGAGCGCGAGCGCCCGGTGCGCGGGCGCGGCGAGGCGCGGGTCGGCGTCGACGAGCTCGCGGGCGTCGGCGTGGGCCCACTCCACGAGGTCGCGGTCCGCGTCGAGGTCGGAGACCTCGAGCGAGACGCCGCCGCTCTGACGATACCCCAAGACCTCGCCCTCGTGGCGCAGGCGCAGGTCCAGCTCCGCGAGCTCGAAGCCGTCCGCGGTGGCCTCGAGGGCCGCCAGGCGCTCGCGGGCGCGGCTGTCGCGACGTGCGGCGCTGACGAGGTAGACCGTCCCGGCCGCGTCGCCGCGGCCCACGCGCCCGCGCAGCTGATGCAGGGTCGCCAGGCCAAAGCGGTCGGCGTCGAGCACCACCATCACCGTGGCGTTGGGCACGTCCACGCCCACTTCCACGACCGTGGTGGCCACGAGCACCTGCGTCTCGCCGGAGCGAAAGCGTTCCATCGCGCGGTCCTTCTCGGCCGCCGCCATGCGCCCGTGGAGCACGTCGCAGGCGAGGCCCGGCAGGACCTGGCGGCGCAGCTCCTCCAGGGTGGCCAGCGCCGAGCGCGGCCGGGAGCCGCCGGCGCGCAGGGACTCGGGGACGTCGTCGAGGGCCTCGCCGCCGTCGGCCTCGTCCACGAGCGGGCAGATCACGTAGGCCTGGTGCCCCGCCGCCGCCGCGTCGCGGATGGCGCCCCAGGCAAGGTCGAGGTTGCCGGGCGAGGTCACGTGCGTGGTCACGCCCGCGCCGGCGCGCGGTCGGCGGCGGATGCGCGAGAGGTCAACGTCGCCATAGAGCGAGAGGGCGAGCGTGCGCGGGATGGGCGTGGCCGTCATGGCGAGCAGGTCCGCGCCCGCGCCCTTGCTGCGCAGCGCCGCGCGCTCGCCGACGCCAAAGCGGTGCTGCTCGTCGATCACCACGAGCGAGAGCGCCGAGAACCCCAGCGCCTCCGAGAGCAGCGCCGTGGTGCCAAAGACCACCGTGAGCTCGCCCGAGGCGGCCGCGCGCTCGGTCTCGGCGCGCTCGGGCGCGGGCGTGGCCCCGGTGACGAGCGCCCAGCGCACGCCCGCGGCGTCGAGCACGGGGCCGAGCTTCTCGGCGTACTGGCGGGCGAGGACCGACGTCGGCGCCATGACGGCGGCCTGGGTGCCGGTGTCGGCGCAGGCGGCGAGCGCCACGGCGGCCACGGCCGTCTTGCCGGTGCCCACGTCGCCCAAAAGCAGGCGGTTCATCACGCGCGGGGCCGCCATGTCGGCGAGGATCTCGCGCACGGCGGCGTCCTGCTCGTCGGTGAGCGAGAAGGGCAGCGCGTCGAGCAGCGCGCGGCGATGCGGGCCGTCCGTGACGTGGGCGACGGGCTCCGCCCCCGCGAGCTCGATCTGACGGCGCGCGAGCAGCGCGAGCTGCAGGCACAGCAGCTCGTCATAGGCGAGCCGGCGCCGCGCGCGGGCCGCGCTCGCCACGGAGGAGGGAAAGTGCACCTCGCGCAGGGCCCGCGCGAGCGTCATGAGGCCGCGGCGCGCGGCGAGCGGCGCCGGCAGCCAGTCGCAGACGTCGCCGGCGTCGGCGAGCGCCGCGGAGACGATCCGGCGCATCCAGCTCGCGGAGAGCCCCTCGGTCACCGGGTGGACCGGCAGCACGCGCGCGTAGTCGCCCGCGTCGCCCGTGCCGGTGACGACCTCGTAGAACGGCCCCCTCATCTGCTTGAAGCCGTAACCAAAGCCGACCGTTCCCGAGAGCGCCACCACGTCCCCCTCGTGCACCTGCTCGGCCACCCACGGCTGGCGGAAGAACGTGGCCATGAGCACGCCCGTCTCGTCCATCACCGCGAGCTCCACGAGCACGAGGCGCGGCTTGGGGCGCTTGATCGTGACGCGGTCCACGCGGGCCACCACGGTGGCGTCGGTGCCCACATCGGCGAGCGCGATCTTGGTCACGCGGGTGAAGTCCAGGTAGCGGTGGGGCACGTGGAGCAGGAGGTCGCGCACGCGCCGGATGCCCAGGCGCGCCAGCGCCTCCCCGCGGGCGCCCTTCACGTAGCGCAGCCGCGACACAGAGTCGGAGAGGGCGCAGGTTCGCTGCACCCTCTCCGCTGCGGTCGCTATGGCGGGGCGCGCCCCCACGGGCCTACTCGATCGAGAAGATCACGGGGTAGAGGGGCTGCTCGCCGCGGTGCGGGTCGACCTCGAGGTCGGGCTGGGCCTCCTCGATGCGCGCGACGAGCGCCTCGAAGGCCGCGTCGTCCAGGTCGGCGCCGGCGAGGATGGTGAGCGAGTCGCCCTCCTCCTCGTCCTGCATCTTGGCGATGAGGTCGAGGGTGACCTGGGCGACGTCCGTGCCCACGACGTCGATCGAGTCGTCCTGGATGCCCATGACGTCACCCGCGTGGATGGGCGTGCCGTCGGCGGCCTGGGAGTCGCGCACGGCGGTGGTGACCTCGCCGCCGCGCACGTCGGCGATGGCCTCGGTCATGGCCGCCACGTTGTCCTCGAGCGAGGCCTCCGGGTCCACGGCGAACATGGCCGAGAAGCCCTGCGGCACGGTCTTGGTGGGGACGACGGCCACCTGAGCGTCCTCGCAGGCGCTGGCCGCGGCCTCGGCCGCCATGCGGATGTTGCCGTTGCCGGGCAGCACGATCACGCGCTCGGCGCCCACAGTCGAGCGCTGCGTCAGGATGTCGGCCGTGGAGGGGTTCATGGTCTGGCCGCCGGAGACCACCACGTCCACGCCCAGCGAGCGCAGGATCTCCTCCTCGCCCGAGCCGGCCGCCACGGCGACGAAGCCGAGGGCCTTCTTCGGGCCTGCGTCCTTCTCGGCCTGCGTGGCCTGGTCCGCGGCGATCTTGGCGGTGCGGTCGTGGGACTCCATGTCCATGTTGTGGATGAAGACCTCGTAGACCTGGCCAAACCGCAGCATGTACTCGAGCACGCGGTTGGGCTCGTTGGAGTGCACGTGGACCTTGAAGTCGGGATAGGCGCCCACGATGAGCTCGCAGTCGCCGAGCGTGGCGAGGTAGGCCAGGGACTCGTCCACGTCAAAGGGCTTCTCGGCCTTGAAGAGGAACTCGTTGCAGTAGCGGAACTCCGAGCCCTCCCAGTCGTCGTTGAGCTCGATCTGGACCTTGGCGGAGACGTCGGCCTTGGCGTCCACGGTGGTCTTGAAGTCGGTGAGCTCGCCGGCCTTGCCGGTGGCGGCGTTGACGAAGGCCTCCATGAAGACGGCGAAGCCGAAGGCGCCGGAGTCCACGACGCCGTTCTCCTTGAGGACGGGCAGGAGCTCCGGGGTGCGCGCCACGGACTCGTAGGCCTCCACGACGAGGGCGTCGAGCATGTCGCGGGTGGCGAGGTCGCGGCTCTTCTCGAGCTGGTCGGCCTTGGCCGAGACGTCGCGCAGGACGGTGAGGATCGTGCCCTCGACCGGCTTGCGCACGGCCTTGAAGGCCACCTTCACGCCGCGACGCAGCGCGTGGGCGACGTCTCCCGGCGTGGCGTGCTCGGGGTTCTTGGCGTCGCAGAGGCCCTCGGCGATGCCGCGCAGGATCTGGCTCGTGATGACGCCGGAGTTGCCGCGCGCGCCCATGAGCGAGCCGTGCGTGATGGCCTTTGAGACGTCCTCCATCGAGGCCGAGGCCGGCAGGGCCTCCACCTCGCGGACCACCGTGCCCAGGGTGAGCGACATGTTGGTGCCGGTGTCTCCGTCCGGCACGGGGAAGACGTTGAGCTTGTTGATCTCCTCGGCGCGGTCGGCCACGACCTGGGCGGCAACGGGGAAGCACGTGCGGACGACAGACGAAATCATCTTCGAGGACCTTTTCTCTTTGGGCCTATGGTGCGAGAGGTGCTAGCGCGCGTTGCGCAGGCCCTCGATGTGGACCCTCACGTCCACGTTCTCCAGCTCGGCGATCTGCTTGAGCAGGAACTTGACGGAGCTCGTGAGGTTGCCCACGACCGAGGCCATGTTGACCCCCTGCTCCACGATCACGTGCAGATCGACGCTCACGCGCCCGCCGGCGGCGGCCACGTCGATGCCCTTGCGCAGGCGGAAGGACGGCAGCAGGCGCGCGACGCCGGCCTGCTCGTCGATCTCGGCCATGCCCACCACGCCGTAGCACTCGAGCGCGGCGTAGCCGGCGAGGTCGGCGATGCAGTCGTTGGAGACCCTGAGCGTTCCCGGAACAACCCCTGACATGCGAACTCCTCTCAGATAGGGAGAGCTGTCTGAATGCACCGATTATAGCGCAGGCACACGACGCGGGCCCCTCGCGGGAACGCTCGGCCCGCGCGCCACAAAAAAGGGACCGTCCGCAGACGGTCCCTCGACGTGCCGTTCCGCAGGGGCTAGCTGCGGGCGATCTTGCCGGACTTGAGGCAGCGGGAGCACACGTTGGCCTTGCGGCGGTGACCGTCAACGACCACGGTGACGCGCTGGATGTTGGGCTTGAAGGTGCGGTTCACCACGCGGTGGGAGTGGCTGATGGAACGACCGGCGACGGCGGTGCTTGCCGCAGAACTCACAGACCTTGGACATGCGTACCTCCTCGGGGGCGCGGCGCTCTTCTCGCGCCCGCTTTTACACAGCTCGCCAACTATAGCACACGGCAGCGCGGCCGCAACACAAAACCTCAAGCATTTGTGGCGTTTGTGTCGGGGCGCGCAACCTGTTGGGGCCTATCGTTCAGAAGATATGCCGCCACGGCGCCGGAGCGGCAGGTGACGCTCGCGTCCGGGGCGGTGACCACGTTCGAGACGCCGAGGTCGTCGAGAAGCCCATCGGCTATGTCGGTGAGCTCCCAGCGCATGCCGCGCTCGTCGATGCGCGTGTCCGGCGCCACGGCGATCGCCGAGAACGTGCGGCCGACCGCGTCCGGCCCGAGCTCCCAGCGACGCTCCCCGCCCGCCGAGACGATGCGCAGCTCAAAGCCGTCCTCCACCTCGCGCGCCGACGCCGCGCCCGACGCCGCGAGCTGGCCCGTCACGGCGAGCGCGTGGTCGGGCCGGCCGCCCGCGGCGCAGGTGAGCGTGAGGGCGAGCGGAGCTGCGCGCCGGGCCGCCTCGTGCCGCGCGCAGTCGAGCGCGAGCGCGAGGTCCGTGGCGTACTTCTCGGTCGGGAAGCCCACGCACGAGCGGGCCGCGGCGCGCGCCCACGCGGAGGCCTCCGGCGAGGCCGAGTCGCCGTCGCCGCAGAGGACGTCGGGCGCCACGCCGGCCGCGCGGCAGACGTCCGCGCCGCCGTCGGCCACCACGACGTAGTCCGCCTCGTCGGCCAGGCGCGCCACGAGCTCGGGCGAGCTCGGCTCGGGCGAGCCCGCCACCACGAGCGCGGCGAGCGGCGCGCCGTGGGCGGGGCGCGGGCGCTCGTAGTCGCGCAGCAGCGGCACCGAGAGCTCGGCGAAGCCGTGCACGAAGACGTCGCAGTGCGGCCGCACGTCCTCCTCGCGGCGGCCGTCGTGGTCGTTCATGAGGCCCACCACGGCAAAGCCCGCGCGCCGGGCCGTCCGCACGCAAAGGGCGCGTCCTCGAAGACCCACGTGGCCTCCCGCGGCGCGCCCAGCCGCCGGGCCGCCTCGAGGTAGACGTCCGGGAACTCCTTGTCGCGCCCGCCGACGTCCTCGGTGCTCACCACATCGACGAAGTAGCGCGAAAGGTCGTGGGCCGCGAGGCAGCAGCGCAGCTCGCGCACCGGCGTGGAGCTCGCCACGATCATGGGCACGCCGGCGGCGGCGAGCTCGTCCAAGAAGCGCCGGGCGCCCGGCATGAGCTCGACCTCGTGCTCGTAAGCGTCGCGCACGAGGGCGCAGATCTCCTCGTAGAGCTCGTCGGCGCCCGCCTCCACGCCGTACTCGTCATGCAGAAGCGCGCAGCCGTCGAGCAGCGAGATCGACTCCACGCGCTCCTGGGGCACGTCGCTCACCCCATGCCGCGCGCACAGCCGCCCAAAGGCGCTGGTCCACATGCCCATCGAGTCCACGAGCGTCCCGTCGCAGTCAAAGATCGCGCCCGCTATGTCCATCTCTCCCCCTTTGTTGGTTGGAGCACCATCATACTTCGACAATCCCGCGGGATTTTTCCGCGAGGTTGGGTACAGTATCAGACGTTTGGACGTTTGCGTTTGTTTGTGTTTGCGGAGGAAGCCATGGCACGCTACGACTATCACTGCCCGGACTGCGGGACCACGTTCGAGGTGGAGCACCCGATGAGCGCCCACCCCACGGTGAGCTGCCCCAGCTGCGGACACGTGGCCGAGCGCGTCTTTGACCCCTCCGGCATCGTCTTCAAGGGGTCGGGCTTCTACAACACCGACCAGCGCGACGCGCCCGCGGCGCCCAAGAGCGATGCCTGCGCCTCCTGCGGCGCCTGCGACTAGCCGTTCTTCTCGCCGGTCCTTCTCGCCCCCCCACACGCCCTCCCTCTTTCGCCGAGGCGGAGCATCTACGGAAAATCGCCCCAAAATCGGGCCGGTTTTCCGTAGATGCTCCGTCTCGGCGAATGCAGGGACAACGTTTTTCATCTATTGATTGTTCCTCATTAGTTTTAAGGTAAACTCTCCCTAAGCTGAGGAGGGTTTATGAGCGAGGCGGTCGAGAAGAACGTCGGGGCGGCGCTTGACGAGGCGGAGCGGCTCGGGGCGTGCTACGCGCCCGACGACCGCCTGCTGCGCGAGGCGATGCGCGCCCGTGCGGACGTCATCGTCGAGCCCGTGCGCGGCCTCTTCTTTCGCGCGGGCGCCTGGGCGCGCCTGGAGCCTCCCGAGAGGGCCCTGCACCTGATGCGCGCCCTCGCCCCCACCCATCCCGGCTGGCGCTTCTGCAGCGCGTCGGCCGCCGTCGCCTACGGGCTGCCCGTGACGTGGGACCTGCTCGCCAATGTGTTCGTCGCCGCGCCCTCGGGCGCGAGCTACCGCTCCTGCCCCGGCATCGTGCGCCGTCACCTGGCGGACGACGCCGTCCAGATGGTGGGCGGCCTTCCCCTCGTGCGGTTCTGGCGGACCGTGTTCGACTGCCTGGCGGGCTTTGAGACGCCCGACGCGCTCGCCATAGCCGACGCGGCCCTGCGAGCGGGCGGCATGTCCCCGCGCGGCCTCGTCGAGTTTCTCCGTGCGGAGTTTCGCGGGCATCGGGGCGTGCGCCGCGCCGCCCGCGTGGCCACGCTCGCCGACGCGCGCGCCGAGAGCGGCGGCGAGTCGATCGCGCGGGCCACGATGTGCGCGCTCGGCTTTGCCCTGCCCGAGCTGCAGGTGTGGATCGAGGACCCCGTGGAACCGGGGATGTGGTTTCGCGTGGACTTCCTGTGGCTCTGCGCGGATGGCTCGATCATCATCGGCGAGCTCGACGGGCGGCAGAAGACGACGCGGCCCGAGCTCATGGGCGGGCGCGACGCGCTGCGCGTCATGCAGGACGAGCGGCTGCGCGAGGCGCACCTCACCGCGCTGCACCCCGCGATCGCGCGCTTCTCCTACGACGACGCTCGCGACCCGGCGCGCCTGGGGCCGCTGCTCGCGCGCTACGACGTGCCGCGCGACCCCGACTCCTGGCCCACCGAGGCACCCGCGGTGATCACACGCAGCTCCCGGCTCGACTACGCGGGCGAGCGGCCGCGCATCGTCCGCGCGCAGGCCCGGATCTGACGTCCTTCTCGCCCGCCCGTTCCTGCCCCCCATTCGCCGAGGCGGAGCATCTGCGGAAAATCGCCCCAAAATCGGGCCGGTTTTCCGTAATTGCTCCGTCTCGGCGAAAGAAAGAGGCGAAGTGGCGAGAAGGGCCGCAAAGCGGCTACGCGAACTGGCTGCGGTAGAGCTCGGCGTAGGCGCCGCCGGCGGCGAGCAGCTCCTCGTGCGTGCCCTGCTCGATGATCGTGCCCGCCTCCATCACCAGAATCAGGTCGGCGTCCACGATCGTGGAGAGCCGGTGCGCGATCACAAAGCTCGTGCGGTTCTCCATGATGGCCTCCATCGCGCGAACGATGGCCTGCTCGGTGCGGGTGTCCACGCTCGAGGTGGCCTCGTCGAGGATGAGGATCGCCGGGTCGGTGAGCATGGCGCGCGCGATTGTGAGGAGCTGGCGCTGGCCCTGGCTGATGTTCTCGGCGTCGTTCGCGAGCAGCGTGTCGTAACCGTGCGGCAGCGTGCGCACGAAGAAGTCCACGCGCGCCGCGCGGGCGGCCGCCTCCACCTCCTCGCGGGTGGCGCCGGGCTTGCCGTAGGCGATGTTCTCGGCGATCGTGCCCTCGAAGAGCCAGGCGTCCTGCAGCACCATGCCAAACTGGCGGCGGAGCTCGGCGCGCGTGAGCTCGCGGGTGTCCACGCCGTCGAGCGTGATGCGCCCGCCGTCCACCTCGTAGAAGCGCATGAGCAGGTTGATGAGCGTGGTCTTGCCCGCGCCCGTGGCGCCGACGATGGCGACCTTCTGCCCGGGCTCGGCCACGAGCGAGACGTCGCGCATGAGCGGGCGGTCCGGCGCGTAGCCAAAGCGCACGTGCTCAAATGCCACGCGCCCGCGCACGGGCTCCGGCAGCGCGGCCGGCTCGGCCGGGTCGGGCACGACCTCCGCCTCGTCGAGCAGACGGAACACGCGCTCGGCGGCGGCCAGCGCCCCCTGCAGCATGTTCACCGTGAGCGAGAGCTGCGTGAAGGGCTCGGAGGCCTGCATCACGTACTGGAAGAACGCCTGGAAGACGCCGACCGAGATCTGCCCCATGACGAGCATGCCGCCGGCGAGAAGACCCACGGTCACCTGGCAGAGGCGCATGAGCAGGCGGATGGCCGGCGCGATCGCGTTGGTCACGAAGTCGGCGGTGCCGGACGCCTGCGCGAGGCGCTCGGCGGCCGCGCGCACGTCGGCGAGGCTCGCGTCCTCGCGGCCGAACGCCTTGATCACGGCGCGGCCGGAGTAGGCCTCCTCCACGCGCCCGGTGAGCTCGCCGAGCGCGGCCTGACGCGCGGCGGCAAGCTTGAGCGTCGCGCCGGTCACGATCTTGGTGGCTATGGTCGCGAGCAGGGCGAACGTGACAAAGACGCCCGTGAGCATCAGGTTGTACGTGCTCATCATCACGATGGCGCCGCCGACCATCGCCACGGCGATCAGCAGCTGCAGGAGCCCCCGCTGCAGCACCTCGGAGACCTTGTCGAGGTCGTTGGTGGCGCGGCTGATCGTGTCGCCGGGCTGGTGGGCGTCGTAGTAGGAGAGCGGCAGGCGCGCGCACTTCTCGGCAATTCGCTCGCGCAGGCCCAGGTTCAGGCGCTCCGCGAAGCTCGCCATGACGAGCACCTGCACGGTGTAGAAGAGCCACGCCGCGGTCCAGATGCCGAGAAACACGAGGATCTCCTCGCCGCCGTTGCCAACGGCCACGACAAAGCTCTCCCCGTTCGCGAAGGCGGCCTGGATGTTGGCCCAGAGCAGGTCGATGAGGTGCGCGCTGTAGGCGGTGGCGCCGAGCGAGCCGGCCACGTAGGCAACCGAGCAGGCCGCCGCCACGACGAGACGCCAGCGCTGCCCGGCGGCCGCGGCCCAGAGGCGCCGTGCCGTGCCGAGAGCGTCGGTCGGGACCTCGAGCTCCTCCTCCGCGGCCGGGACCTCCCCGCGCCCGAGCTCGGCGGCCTCGTCGAGCTCCCGGTTCTTCTCGCTAGTCATGGGCGACGCCTCCCCTCGTCTGCGACTCGGCGATCTCGCGATAGGTGGGGCAGCTCCCCATCAGCTCGTCGTGGCGCCCCAGGCCCACGACCTCGCCGTCCTTCAGGACCACGATCTGGTCGGCATCGTGGATGGTGCTCACGCGCTGCGCGATGATGAGCGTGGCCGCGCCCGCGAGCTCGCCCGCGAGCGCGTGGCGCAGCGCGGCGTCGGTCTTGTAGTCGAGCGCGGAGAACGAGTCGTCAAAGACGTAGAGGTCAGCGCGGCGCACGAGCGCACGAGCGATTGCCAGGCGCTGGCGCTGCCCGCCGGAGAAGTTCGTGCCGCCCTGGGCCACGCGCGTCCCGAGAGCGTCCGGCAGCTCGCGCACAAAGCCCGCCTGCGCGACGTCGAGCGCGTGCCAGAGGCGCTCGTCCGAGGCCTCGGCGTCGCCATGGCGCAGGTTCTCGGCAATGGTGCCCGAGAAGAGCCACGCCTTCTGGGGCACGTAGGCTATGCGGCGGCGCAGGTCGGCCTGGGTGAGCCGGCGCACGTCAACGCCGCCGAAGCTCAGGCTGCCGCCCGTGGCGTCGTTGAAGCGCAGCAGCATGCGCGCGATCGTGGACTTGCCCGAGCCCGTGTTGCCGATGATCGCCGTGACCTCGCCGCGGCGCAGCGAGAACGTGAGGTCGTGCAGGGTGTCCTCGTCGGCGTCCGAGAAGCGCATGCTCACGTGGTCAAAGCGCGCGACCTCGGCGTCCTTCTCGGCCGGCGCGAGCGCGCGCGGCGCAGGGTCATCCGCGATCTCCGGCTCCACGCCCAGCACCTCGGCGGCGCGCGTGAGGCACGCGAGCGCGCGTGGCACCTGCAGGATCGCGAACTGCGCCATCATGAGGAACATCATGATGAGCATCGCGTACTCCACGAGCGCGCTGATCGAGCCGATCTGCATGGCGTGGGCGCCCACGCGGTCTGCGCCGACCCACATGATCGCCGCCTCCACGGCATTCATCAGGAAGAACGTGATGGAGTCCGTGAGCGCAAAGACAAAGTTCACGCGGATGGCGTTGCTCGCAAAGTCCGAGAAGGTCTCGTCGAGGCGGGCGCGCTCGTGCGCCTCCTTGCCAAAGGCGCGGATCACGCGGACGCCGGTGATGGCCTCGCGCAGGCGCGTGTTCATGCTGTCGATGAAGCCCTGGAGGCGCGTGAAGATGGGCGCGGACTTGGCCACGGCGGCGGCGCAGACGCCGATGACCGTGAGCGTCACCACGAGCAGCACCCAGCCCATCACGACGTCGGTGGAGAAGGCCAGCGCCACCGCGATCGCGCAGGCGATGGGCACCGGGAAGATCATGAGGATCGACATGAGCAGCGTCTGCTGGACCACGTTGGCGTCCGAGAGCGTGCGCGTGATCATGGAGCCGGTGCCAAAGGCGTTGAAGTCGGAGGCCGAGAAGGCCAGCGACGCCTCGTAGACGCGCATGCGCAGGTCGCGGCCCACGCGCGCACAGAGGCGCGAGGTGAGGTAGACCGTCGTGAGATAGCCGCCCGAGCCCACGAAGGCGGCGATCAGCATGGCCACGCCATGGCCCATGAGCGCGCTCATGTCGCGCGTGTTCACGGCCACGTTGACCATGGCCGAGAGCTGCGTGGGAATGAACAGCATGCCCGTCATGTCGCACAGCGACGCCACGAAGATCGCGGCGAGCAGGCCCTTGTAGGGCGCCATCAGGCTCAGGAGCAGGCGGGCGGAGGTGCGCTTGGAGTAGTCGCGGCGGGGCGCGGCGCTCTTCTCGACGTTCTTCTCGCTCATGCGTCATCCCCCTCCCTCAGACGCGCGAGCTCGGCGTCGATAGCGACGGCGTAGGCGCGCACGAGGCGGATGAGCTCGGCGCGCTCGGCGGGCGCGAGGCTCGTGAACGCGCGGTCCTCCGCGGCGATGGCCGGACGGATGCGCTCGGCGGCGAAGGAGCGGCCGGCGGACGTGAGCGAGACGAGCTTGGCGCGGCGGTCGGCCGCGTCCCTCGCGAGCTCGACGAGGCCGCGCGCCTCGAGCGTCTTGAGCGCGGAGTTCACGGTCTGCTTGGAGTACGAGAAGTCTCCCGCGATCTGGCGCTGCGTGACGCTGCCGCCGGAGACCTCGAGCGCATAGATGATCCAATACGCGGTCTCCGAGAGGCCGCAGTCGCGCGCGAGCTCGTAGTAGAGCTTGTCGCTCTCGCGGTAGAGCACGTCGATCTCGCGCGCGCTCGTGAGCTGGTCGGGCGTTGGCACCGCTCCCCTTCCCTCCGATGTCTTGTGGGCCGAACACATTAGTCCGATTTCGGATTGTTGTCAAGGAGCGGCGCGGGCGCGGGACAACGTTTCGCCCCCCGCACACGCGCCGAGGCGGAGCATCTACGGAAAACGGGCCCGAAAATGCCCCGCGTTTCCGTAGATGCTCCGCCTCGGCGATTTGCGTACAAGCGAGGAGGACGATGCGCACAGCAAAGGGGCCCGGACCTGCGTCCGAGCCCCTCCAAGTCGCCATGTTCGTCAGAGCTTAGAGCTTGCGAACGTTGGAGGCCTGAAGCTTGCCGTTCTGGCCGGTGGTGACGTCAAACTCGACGGCCTGGCCCTCGTCCAGCGTCTTGAAGCCGTCCATCTGGATCTCGGAATAGTGAACGAACAGGTCGTCCCCATCCTCACGGGAGATGAAGCCGTAGCCCTTGTCCGGATTGAACCACTTAACAGTACCCTGAGCCATGTCGTGCCTTTCTTTCTCTGCCCCGCGGGGCAAAAGCTGCGCTCGCGCGCGATACCCGTGGCGATTGCCACAAGGGGTATGTTACCCCGAATCGCCTCCCTCAGACGCGACAATCCGCCGGCGGGCGATTCGCCACCGGTGGGGCGAGAAGAACAAGCGTCAGGCGTGTTTCTCGCGCTGATGGCTGGAGGTGGCATCAAGCCATCTGTAGCGAGAGAAGAAGTTCCACAGCGTCACCACCAGCGTGGCCACGAGCTTTGCCAGGAGATAGTTCATCGAGAGCACCGCCGCGCCAAGCCACATGAGCGCCTCGTTCAAGGCGAGCCCCACCAGCGAGAGCACCACGAAGATGCCCAGCTCGGTCACGCGTCGCAGGTCGTCGCGGCGGGTGTAGACAAAGTGCATGGACCCCACGTAGTTGTAGATCACGGACGCCGTGAAGGACACCGCCGCCGAGAGCACGGGATCCAGGCCCGCGCACTCCGTGAGGGCGATGAGCACGGCAAAGTCAATCACCGTGGCCGACACGCCCACGACGCTGAACTTCAGGAACTGTTTGGGAAGCGCGCGCACGGGCTCACCTCACTGCCTCGTCGCGCCTCACCCAAGCACCCCCACATGGAACACGGCGGCGTTCTGCCCGTCGCACTCGGGCACGATCACGGCGTTGTTGTCCCGCGCGATCGACGGGCGAGAGTAGCCGGGAGCGGAGCCAAGGTACGCGGTGGACCCCGTGGCAAAGTTGAACGCGAACATCCCCGGATTGTCGAGCTCGGACCCGGCGCCCCAGACGATCCACTCGTCGTTCATCGAGGCGATGACGCGCGGCGCGGGAGCGTGCAGCCAGGCGACGCAACGCTCAAAGTCGCCCTCCCAGATGCCGATGTAGGCACCTGCCGTGGCATCGGACGATGAGAAGCTCACCGCGCGGTAGCCGTCGCTCGCCCACACGCCGGAAATGCTCCAGGTGTCTCCCTCTGAGGAGACCGAGAAGACCGGCGTGGACTCGGAGCCGTCCCAGCGATAGAGCGTACCGTAGGAGAGCGCCTCATCAAGGCTGGCAACGTCTCCCGCCCAGAGCGCACCCTCGGTCGTGGCGGCGGGGTAGCACCCCTCGCCCAAGACCGTGGCGTCCTGATCGGCGGCATCGAGGTCGTAGGCGAGCACGGACGGAACCCAGTTCTCCCCCTCCTTGCGATACGACGCAAAGAAGGCGTTCTTGGCATTGGCGGTAGGAACGACCTCCGCGTCGAGCATGGGCGTCTCGTCGGTCCCGTTAAGGTCGGAGGCGGTGCCGAGAACCACTGACGAGCCCGTCTCCTCGGACCATGCCTGGACGCGCCAGTTATCCGCGCCGCTGAACGGCGTGAAGCTCATGGAGGAGGAACGCCAGACCACGCGCGACGCATTGCCGGAACCATCCTGCGGCTCCCAGGCAAGCGTGCCGAGCAGATCGGGCGTCTCCAGCTGCGTCGCGCTGCCGTCTCGCCGAATCAGCGAGGCGGCATACGAGGCGGAGTTGTCGGGGGTCGTGGTCGTGGAACCAAAGACGGTGTCGGCGTCAACGGGGAACGAGCCGATCGTCACGTAGTCGCCGCCAAATGTCCACTCGTCCGAGAGCGCGGCGGGATCGCCCTGCGCGGATACCTCGGTGACGGCAGCATCGGTCGGAACATCCGAGAGGGAGAAGGGCAACGACGCCCCCTCCTGCGCGCCCACGTCTGCCGGCGGATCGGTCACCAGGGAGGAGGGCTCCTCCTGGACCTCAACGGACAGCTCCTTTGGGGAGAAGACCACCTTCCACGCGATGAAGCCAACAGCAGCAACGACCAGCACCCCGACGACAGCGCCGACCACCAACGGCCGCCGCGAGCGCTTTTTCGTGTCCTCCTGCTTGAAATGCCCCGCCATTGCTGCCTGCCTACTTTGCGTAGTACATGCCGATGCCGTCGCGATAGCCCCAGTCAGGCGCGTTCACGAAGTTCGCGACAAAGCTCGAGAGGTTATACGAGAACTTCTGGGATGCTCCCCACCAGACGGTGCCCGCCCCAGGATCGACCATCGTCGCGGCATCAGTGTCCTTGTTGTAAGCATCAACGACCACGATGTGCGAGTAGGTTCCGTTGTTATGGCCGTTGTAGTGCGGGCCGCCGCGACGCTCATGGGCGTCAAAGGCGGTGGCGTAGCCGTTCTCGTAGGAGCGCAGCACGGCGCTTCTCACGGTGCTGTACGAGGGAAGCGACGTGGTCGCGTACACCGAGCGCCCCAGCCAGCTGTTCATGCCCTGCGCAAACTTGCCGTTATTGAAGCTCGTAAAGCCATAGCGGTCAGTCTCCATGTAACGGGCGACGTTGTTGATGGTAAGCGACGCGCCAGATGCCGAGCGAGTGGCGCCAGCATTCCGCAGAATCATATAGCCAGCGGTCGGACCACAGTAGTAGCTGTTCGGCTGACCGGCCCATGCGACGTTGTGATACTGCCAGGAGCCCTGCAGCGTGGTGCAGCCGGTGCCAGCGCGCCCCTCGGCCTTGCCATACTGGATGTAGTGCTGGTAGAAGGCCTTCCAATTTGTTCCGTATGCCTTGCGAAGATCTTCGTACTGGTTGTAGTAGGACTGAACGGAGAAGCCCGAGCAACCCTGACGCTTCTCGCTCATGCCGTATGTTAGGAAATGGTTCAGAGTGGCGGTTCTATTGTTGCCATAGGCGGCAGCGATATCGGGGTACTTCGTTCGATAGAACTCGTAGTTGTAAACGGCGCTATAGCGCTTTTCTTCAGTCGTCGCATAGCTATCGGAATAGCCGTTCTTGAAACAGTACTCCAGCGTCTCGTACACGCTGTCGGACACAGCGATCGGCCCGCCAAAGACGTATCCGCCGGTCATCTGCCCTCTATGCTGTGAGACAAAGTCCGTAAGAGCAATACGGTTGTAGCTGGAGGCAATCAACAGAACAGACTTGTTCATTCCGCAGAGGCCGGCACCGGTAAGCGCGTCGTAGAACGTAGTGCCCGTGGCGATTCCTGGAGCCGTAAGCCCCATGCCGTGCTGAAGCTCCCACTCAGCAATAGCCACGCTCGTCTCGTATTCAGTCTGCCCGTATTTCCGTTCAACGCTCGAAACGCCCTTAGAGCTCAGCTGAGACTCTACAGAGCTGGAGACCGCAATGGGGCCGCCAACGATAAGGGCAGACGTAATCTTCTTCTGCGAAAGGAAAGCGAGCTCGTCATTGGTAAGCCTGTTCGATCCCGACTGGCAAATCAGCACCGGTATGCTGTTCGCATATGAGTATGGTGCGATAGAGAGCGCGTCCTGGAAGGTCCGCGAAGTGGCGACAATGACAGAGGAGGAGGGCTTGAGCTGCATTACGAGCTCGGCAATCTTGAGCGAGGTCCCCTGCTGATCCTGGCCGTAGACACGCACCACCTCGGCACAACCAGCGGCGCGAATTTGCTGATCGACGCCAGATGCAATGGCAATCGGGCCGCCACATACATATGCCTTCTTAGCACCAAGACGCTGAATCTCCGCGCGCGTTTGACTGGAGAGAGTGTTCTTAGACGTCAGCAAAACGGGGCAGTTGAGAGCTCCAGCCAGCGAGTTGGCGGCGAGGGCATCCCAATAGGTCGCATCGGTGGCAATGACCACGGTGTCGGACTTGCTCCAGCCAGTCTTCGAGACCTCACTCATGGTGTCCAGCTGATTTTGACCGTACACCCGACTCCAGCCAGACGGGGAGTCTGCAGGCATCGTGAGAGAGTACGATTCGACGATGCCCTCCGCCTCAGCACCTGGCTCCAGCAACGAATCAGGCTCGGCCGCTTCATCCCCCACAATTTGATCCTCATCACTAGAGGAAAGCGCTTCATTTGAGCCAGGGGCATCGATTTCCACGTCGGGAGCAACCTCGTTTGAATCCTCAGATAGACTGGAATCGTCATTGGAATCCTGGCCAGCATTGTCTACGACAATCTGCCCCTGTCCAAAACTGTCGTCAACCTCACCCGAAGATAAAGCAGACGCAGTCAGGGGTATCAGAGACAGGAGCAGGGTCAAGCAGACCGCAGTAGCTAAGTACTTTTTATGGACCATTCTATGCAACTTTCTCCCATTCTTTTCGATTATCTGAATTATAGCTCATATTCAACAAGGCCAATCAGCGCTCAGCATACAGTCCGTCAATTACAATGACAAAGACGAATTGAATGGCGACGGCTTGGAGCATCATGAGTAGGATGGACGATATTTTGAGCTGTGACACGATGAATTCTGCTGCACTCGATATTGAACGGACATTATCCAGCTGCTCTCCAAGCCGGGCCATATCAAAACTAGCTATAGATTACTGGGATAAGCCCAGTGTGCTCGCCAAAGCGGCTGTCGCCTCGCCTTTTTTTCAAATAAAGACGAACGAGGTGCTCACCATCGCTATCTTCTTCCACTCGCTCAGCATTGGGGGAGGCGAGCGAGTAACTAGGGATCTTGCCAAACTGTGGGCCCAGATGGGATACCGTGTAATCGTGCTCACCAATACCGAGCCGCAACAAGACGATTACGAGCTGCCTCCGAGCGTCACCAGGTTGACCCTGCCCACTTACGTTGGAATCACTGCAACTAACTATCAAACTCGATGCGAGGCGTTACAGAGGATTCTGCAAGATAATGCCGTTGATTTACTTGTCTTTGCCCAATGGTTCTCTGATTGCATAGCATTTGACATACTGAGCTCTCGGATGCTGGGCATTCCGACGTTACTCTACATCCAGAGTTCGTTTTCCCTGTTTTTCTTAGATGACACACTGCCGTCACACTATGCAGATATCCCGCTTCAATATGTTGCTGCAAACGGAATTGTATGCCTCAGTGAGACCGACCGTTGTTTCTGGAGCAGATTCAACGAAAATGTCCTGGCAACAAACAACCCAATCACACTTCAGCCTCCTACAAACCCTGCAGAGCTCTGCGGCCATTCTATTTTATGGCCCGCTCGCGTCCACATTGACAAGAGGCCCGATAGAGTCATTCCCATTATGAGAGAACTTATCAAACTTGTTCCAGATGCCAGGCTCCTTATGGTTGGACCTGAAGACCCAAGTATTGTTGAGAGTATGAGGCGGCAGATTGATTCGGAGCTCAGCGACCACATTGTTTTTTGTGGGCCGCAGCGCGCAGAGGATATGGAGCGCTTCTACCGACAAGCCGACGCATTTCTGATGACATCGGAGCGAGAAGGCTGGTCCCTCTCCCTTGGAGAGGCGCTCTCCTCGGGACTCCCCTGCGTAATTTATGATCTTCCCTACCTCACGCTTACGCGTGATAATAAGGCAGTCATCCAAATCCCACAAGATGACGCCTCTGCTGCCGCTCAGGCACTTGCGAAAGTGCTCACGGACAAGACGCTTGCCCACGAGATGGGTGAATTTGGGAGATCGTTTATACGTGAATTATCGAAATACGATTATGAGGCCTTTTGGGTATCGTGCTTTGCCTCCCTGTGTAGCAGCTCTACGCTGCCGCGCATCTCACAAGAAGAGTCAATTATGTGGGATGAGGTGTTCAAGGCATATAAAGCTCACCTGAAGTCTTTCGAACAAGAGAGAGGCCGTCTCCATTTCAAGATTGAACATCTAGCTCAACAGCTTGCTGCTACAGAGGAAGAACTCCAACAGGTAAGAGGTTCAAAGTCATTCAGAGCCGGCCTTATTCTAACCATGCTTCCAAGAGCTATAAAAAGAGCATTGTCAAAGCATTAGGCTTTCGCGTGGCGGCTGGCGAAAAATGCATTTTCGCCAGCCGCCGTATCTAACTGCTAATAAAGATAGTACCGCAGCAGCGTTAGCCAGCTCTTCTTGGAAACGGCGATTTCCCCACCAAAGACGTAACCTTTTTCGACTTTGCCCTTCTGAGTCGGAACAAAGCTCGTCAGACAGTGACGATTGTGGTCTGAAGTAATGACAAGAACCGAGTTGTTCTTTCCGCAGAGCGCCCCTCCGGCGAGCGCGTCAAAGTAAGTCAATCCAGTGGCAACCGCCATGTGGGATGAGCCCATGCCCTGGGCAATCTCCCATTTGGCAATTGCCTCACTCGTCTCATACTCTGTCTGGCCCCAGATTCGCTCGGGGCTTGAAATACCAGCGCTCCGAAGCTTTCCCTCAACGTCTTTGTTGACGGCAATCGTTCCGCCGACAATAAGCGCCTTCTTAAAGCCCGCACTCCTGATAATGGCGAGAGACTCTTCCGAAAGAGTGTTTGAACCAGTTTCACAGAGGAAGATGGGCGCCTTTGCTGCGTATGCATACGGAGAGACGCTTAGGGCATCTTGAAACTTCCACGAAGTCGCCACAATGCACGTATCCGTATGCCCTGCCTTGATGAGCTGCTGGGCGATTTTTCGAGCAGTGCCCTGCTGGTCCTGGCCATATACACGGACGACGTTTGGACAACCCGCCGCCTTAATCTGTCCATCCACGCCCGAGGCGATTGCGATGGGGCCGCCAATGACATACGCGGTCTTTGCACCAAGCCGTTGAATTTCGCTCTTGGTCTGGGAAGAAAGTGCAGAGCCCGTCGTAAGCAGGATGGGACACCCATAGAGACCGGCCAACGCACTCGCTGAAAGAGCGTCCCAATAGGTGTCTCTTGTCGCTATGACCACCGCATCAGAAGACGACCACCCCTGTTGGGATATTTTTGCCATCGTGTCGAGATCGTGCTGCCCATATACGCGGACCCATGTCGTCTGACTGGAATACTCGCTACTCAAACCAACAAAGTCAAAGTTGAGATCGACATTCCCCTTGATGCCGGCAACGCTTCCCTTGCTTGTTGCCTGCCACATGTCATAGTGACCCTGATAGTCGCATGTGACGTTATACTGCGCCACCCAACGCACCCAGTTGTTGAGCGTAGAGCTCGTCAGGTAATTGGTCCACCAATTAAGGTTGGAGTATATGCCGGCCTGGTAGCCCGCCGCCTCGATCCTCTCACAGAAAGCCGCAGCAATCTGATTCAGGTCAACTGATTCAGAAAGCGTGCTGTTATCTTCCATGTCAAGGAAAACTGGGTATGTGGGGGCATGGCCCTTGAGAAGGCCCAGGATACAGTCCGCTTCCCTTCGCGCCCCTTCGACAGTGGTTGCGTAGGAGTAGATATAGGTACCGTAGGGAATCTCGAGACGCTCGCACGCAGATACGTTGCGGTCCCATTTGTAGTCCTTGCCATCACGCGAGCTCGTGGAGCCCTCAAAGGCGGCAGCACGGATGATGGCGTAGTCGATGTCGCCCGAACTCTTGACCGTATCCCAGTCGATGTCTCCCTGATGCTCGCTCACGTCAACTCCACGCAGGAGCGCACCCGGAATCGGGGTGCCGACGCTGTTGCACCAGTTGCCGCTCTCATCCCTACCCCAAGCAGGAGTACTGCTGTAAAGAGAAATGCCCTCAGGCTCAACGTCCGTCCGCAGCACTCCATCGTCATAGCGCCAGCTGTTTGGAACAAAACCATCCTCCGAAGCAGCTTCCTCCGCCGACGCGGTAACAGGAAGGGTACCGAGCGCGACGCCAAACCCGGCGGCAAGCTTCAGAGCGTCTCGCCGGGTAATCCCGCCGGGGGTGTCCTTGGTCTCTGCTCCGTTTATGCAATTCTTTGCCACGGAAGCCTCCTCAAAATAAATCTATGTCAAAAGCGGCGAACTCAAAATCAAATTATCACTAACTGAGGAAGGTCACCTCGATAAACCCATTATCTACTTGCCCTCATCCGAAACCTGAATTGTCATGAGCGATTCCTGGGCAAGCGGGGTCGTGCGGAGCGCCAAGGGCTCCGTTGCCTCAGCGGAAACCGTTACCTGATAGGTGAAGGTGGCCGTCTCTCCTGAGAGCAGGTGAGTCCTCGTTCTATAGACCTGAAGTCCGCTTAAGGAGGTCTCCTTGATTCCGTATTCTGGGAACACCGCTCCATCGCTCGCCGTCAAATTCGTAATGGTACCGCCAGCGGGCGCGTAGAAAAACACAATGTCAAGCATGTCCGTGTTGTCGCGCTTGGCCTCGTTGTTCCCATACACGTAGAGAGGCGCAGTGGCGGCCTCCTCTGGCGTGATGGTGTTGGTGATGGTGGTCACGACGTCGTACGTGGTCGTCCCGTCGGGATTCTTCACGCCCTCGCCAATCTGGGTGTTCGTTGCCGTATACCAGCTGATCTTGCTATAGGTATCGTCGTTGACGTACACGCCGAGCACGGGCTTTGTCGGATCGGTCTCCAGACGGCCAGAGAAGCCGAGGTCGTCCATCAGCTTCTCCTCCTCCTCGTTGACCATCCAGACGAGAAGACGCCCGTCCTCGCCAGACGTGTTGATCACATCCCATAGGTCCGTAAGCCCGGCATTGCCCAGCCCGCTCATGACCTGATCAAAGGCCATGCCGGCCACCGCAGTGAAGTACGCGTCCTGCGCCTCACCGTCGTTGCCAAATTTCCAATACGTGTCGCTCAGCAGGACCTTCGCCGCGTTGGTCCCATCGACCGTAACGCCATCTGGCGCGGTGAACCCACCCGTGAGTGACAAGAGCCTCTGGAGAAAGATGGGGTCGATCGCAATCACGCCGTCAACGGCGCCAAACCCCTTCTGAATCCAGTATTCACGGGCCATCTCGCCGACGCGGACAAAATCGGGCGTAAAGTTGACCTGTGCCGGATCGGCACCCATGTCAACGGATGTGACATTCGTCTCCTCTGACGTAACCGGCACGCGCAGCCCGGGATCATGCAGAATCGAGCTGAACTCACCAAGCGATATCACGCCATCGGTAACCGTAATCATGCCCCAGGATCCCGGCAGGCCACCTGTCGTTCTCAGCTCCGCGTTGTTCTGGGCGATAACGAGATACGAACGCGTCTGCCCATCGGCGCCGAGCATCTGGGGAAGCATCTCGAAGATGCTCTGGAGCTGCGACACCACACCCTCCGCCTCGCGCGCGGGACCCTGAACCTGCTCCAAGACCTCACGGAGCTGAGGTATATGGGCCTCGGGAAGATTGGCGATGGTCTCCACCGAGGACTGAATCACGGGGGCGGCATCTGTCAGGGAGTCAGACATGGCCTGAATGAGCGCAACGTTGATGCTGCCATCTTGAATCAGGCTGGAGAGCTCCATGCCCGAGACGCTGTCCGCAACCGGAACGAGCGCGTCATTCACCAACTCGTAGGCAACGTTGCCCAGCGTCTGAACCGAGCGGATATCCTCCCCCACGACGGGAATGAGCGAGGCGACGCTCCACAACGGAGTGTTCACCTCGCCATAAATGGAGTCCGTCTTCTCTACAACAACGGAAACCGCATTTGAGAGCGCCTCGTCGTCTCCGTTCTTGAGACTCTCTTTGAGAGCGGAGGCCTGGGCCATGATTGCCAAAGCGTCATCCTTGACCGTCATAGCGGAGCGATACAGCATGACTCCCGTCGTTCCGCACACAACTAGAATCAACGCGAGCACGATGCCCACGACGATGCCGACGCGCTTTCCGCCGTCTCCGCCGCCCCTCATCTGCCTTCTCGCAGCATAATAGGAGACGTTGGAGCGCGACCGGACGCCCGATGTCGCTCCTGCCCGCCTTGAGCCAGATGCGACGTTTTGCTGCTTCGGTGCAAAATGAGAGGCCACGGACTCCCCCTTCGCTGATTAGCCCCACAGTTCCCTCTCGGTACGCGGCATCTCGTTACTGACGCCCCGTAATCCTGCGGATAATATAGCCGACCTTCTCCCGTCGAATCGAGTGGTCCGGAAAGAGCTTGACGTATGCAGGCTTGATGACCTTGCCAACCCGCTGCGTCAGCGACTCGCGCTCGTCAAGCTTCCGCTTGAAGGAGCGCTCTAAGATAACAGGCATGAACGGAGTCCTCTGAGCGTATTTCCAGAAGAAGTCGGCGAAGTCGGACTCAAAGTTATCCCAAGGCTTATCGGGCCCCGCGTAGTGCACGATATACGGATCCTTGCGCGACTCCATATAAGCCTGATAAAGCTGGCGCGGCGCGCGACCTATGATCCGGTTTATGCGAATGTCGTGCCAGTCCATCACCACGTTCCAGCGCATGTCGAGGTACTTGACCCTGCCCTCGGCAAAATGGTTGAGAACATCCTGGTCGAGCAGCTCCCAGTCATACGACGTCGCGTACTGGAACATCTCCTCAACCGTATATGCCTTGCGAAACTCCGCGAGGTTGAAGAGGATGACCCCCGCCTGAAAGTAGCTGTAGGGATCCCTCATCTTCATGACGTTGTCCATGTAGTCTTTCTTCTGCGGCTCAAAGCCGTTGTAAAGGCCCGCCGTGTCAGCGTCCTGCACGGCCGCAAGAAGATAGCCGTCCACGTTGACGTCAAAGAGCTCGGCGATGTCATGGTTCACCACCATGTCGCTATCAAGATAGAGCGCCTTGTCATAGGATGCGAGGATGTCCTGCATGAGCAGGCGGAAGTAGGTCTCAATCCTAAAATGACCACGCAGGAACAGGTGACTCTCGTAATCACGCATCAGGCGCGTTGTGTCAAAGAAACGCAGCGAGAAGTTCGGCGCCGCCACGAGTCTGTTTAGAACGTCCTGGCTACGCTGCGTGATGTCTCGATGGAGGATGATGACATCGTAGGTTCGCTCGGCCGATGCGGACTCCTTGACGGACTCGAGCAGCGTGCCCATATAGGGAACGTAATACTCGTTGGCAGAGAGAACGAGCACGACCGGAGAGGACCCGTCGGACGTCTTGATGGGCGCCGGCAGCTTGGGCTTGACAACATCCTTGAAGAACGGCCTTTGAAGCTCTTTATAGGTATAGCGGCCCTGCTCCTTGAGCCACGTGAAGTAGACGCCCAGGAGTCTCTCGGCAAGATATCCGCTCACGCGATAGGCTCGGTGGTCGTACATTGAGAAGTCACGCCGCCGCTCATGCTCCTCGAGGATGCCAAAGAGCCACTCGCAGTAGTCAAAGAACAGCTCACGGCGCATGATGAACATGTTGCAGAAGTAGCCATAACGTCCGTTGAGATAGGCGTTTGCAGCCCCCATCATCTCTGGGTGCCGCTCCTCGAGGATTTGCAATACGCAGTCGAGATCTTCCTTATGGTGCTGCTCCGCCGTCTCATATTGCTCGCGGATGGTCAGCTTGTCTACGAACTGACCACGCTCGGGGAGGATGAAGTCGCACCCCTCTATGACCGAGCGCATCTTCCCCTCTTCGAGGCCAATCTTCTCGAGCGTCTTCTCGTCGTTCGCGTCGAGAAGCACGTCGGCAAAATGGTTCGTCGGAAAGTGCTCGTCCGCAAAGGAGAAATACCGACGGTAGTGAAAGAGGCCGTAGTAGTCTGCGTCGAGGTTCTTCCACGCCCAGTATTGGGCGGTGAGCTCACAGTAGTAGGGATTCTTCTCAGAGATGTTTTCCCCCTCGTCATCATGGAGCATCCCCTCAAAACGGTGGTCTGCCAGGGCGGCACCAACCTGGACGGGATAGATGAGGGGATTGTCGGGGACAACGATGTCATCCCGGTGACATGCCATGATTATCTTGATGTCGGCCACGTGTCTCCCTTACGGCGCACTAGAGCATCGAGCAGAACCCAGCCCCTTAGTTTAGCCAATCGGGAGCGGGGCCTCAGACCTTGATTGGCTATAGTGGTGAGGATATGGACGCACGTAGGTTCCTGAGAGGCTGGCCCGCATGAGAATTACGCAGCACGAGGTATGCCGCGCCTATGGGCGTCTCCACCTGAGAGTCGACATTGAGGGCATCACAAAAGCACGCTCCGCAGCGGCTCGCGGTCTTCTGAGGGCGAGCCTCGTTATCAACGGCCACCGCCTCCCTGCCCGCATAAGGCCCTATCGCTTCCGCGGCCTCGATGTGCCCGAATCCCACTGCGTCATCGACTTTCCTGAAATCTCCGCTCGCAAGGCTCTTCTCGAGGTGTGGCACGAAGGGCCGCAGGGCGACCGAGCCACGCTGCGCATCAAGCCTAGGAAGCTCGTGTGGGAGTCTCGTGCCAACCGGCGTGTTCGGGGGGGTCTGATTGAGGCGCTCCTCGAGGGCGTTGACGCCCTTCTGCCCGGCTCCTACCAGCTGACGGTCCAGGGCTGCTTTGAAAGGGAGACTGGCGTGTCGCTGCGCGTGCGCGTCGCGTGGCAGGCGGAACAGTCCGACCACAACCCCGAGATTGCCGTCTTTGACCGAGCCGGCAACGAGCTTGACGCCGACATCCGCGTCCTTGAGCGAGACTGTGGGCAGACCGCCTCGTCATACCTGAGCGTCAGCAGCGTCACACTGGCCCTGTGCCTCCCCGAAGGCCTCGAATGGTTCAGCGTGCGCGCGTCCGACCCGAGGGGACTGCTCACGGACGGCTTTGTCAGCATGGACCCGTGCCATCTCTCCTCGCTACGCAAAGGATTCAGAGCTGCCAGCCTTGATGCCTGCGGGGACGACAATCGATACCGCGCATGGCTCGCACAGCATCGATCGAGCGCACCGGAGCTAGCCTTGCAGCGCGAGCGCTCTTCCGCGATGGGCGTCAGCTTCAGTATTGTGGTTCCCTGCTTCCAGTCTGATTCCAGCAGGCTCAGAGAGCTTGTTGACTCAATCCTCTCCCAGAGCTACCCAAGATGGGAGCTCCTGCTTCTGGATGCCTCACCCGAAAGCAACGTCGTCCGGGGTGTGTGCTCAGCGGTAAGCGACCTGCGTGTTATCTATGTTCGTCTTGAGCGGAACGCTGGAATCGTTGGGAACACGAACGAGGGTATCCAGCGAGCCAAGGGCGACTACGTGGCCTTTGTCGACCATGATGACCTGCTCGAACCCGATGCACTCTACTGGTACGCCGAGGCCATTGGGGCGAAATCGCCCGACGAGCGCCCGCAAGTGCTTTACTGCGATGAGGACTCGTTCCACGAGAGCGGCGACTTCGGCCAACCTTCCTTCAAGTCTGACCTCAACGTCGACCTGCTGTACAGTCACAACTACGTCACGCACCTCCTTGTTGTCGAGCGTGCGCTAATTGAAAGCATCGGCCTCTCGACCGAGGACGTCTCCGGAGCGCAGGACTACGACCTCACGCTGCGCGCGCTCGGGGCCGGGGCAAGATTCCACCACGTAGCACGCGTGCTCTACCACTGGCGCATTCACGAGGACTCCACCAACGCTGGAAACGTGGGGAGCAAGCCCTATGCGCTCGAGGCGGGGCGCCTAGCACTGGAGCGCCATCTCACGGAGCGGGAGATTGGCGCCCAAGTTGAGACGACGTACGAGCCATTTGTCTACCGCGTGCGTTACGCGCTCCCTGAGCCCCAGCCCCTCGTCAGCGTCATCATACCGACCAGAGATCATGTCGACATGCTGGCCCCCTGCGTCCGCTCGCTCTTCGAGACGAGCGCCTACCAGAACATCGAGGTACTGCTCGTAGAGAACGGTAGCGCCGACCCGGCTACAGAGGAGCTCTACAGCGAGCTGTGCAGTCGCCATCCTGACCGCGTGCGCGTGCTGCGCTGGGATGGGGGGTTCAACTATTCGAGGCTCATCAACTACGGCGCGTCCCACGCCCAGGGTGACTATTTGCTCCTACTCAATAACGACACCGAGGTCATCTCCCCTGATTGCGTCGTCGAAATGCTCGGCTACCTGCAGCGGCCGGAGGTGGGCGTGGTTGGGGCAAAGCTCTACTTTGCCGATGACCTTGTTCAGCACGCTGGCATGGTCGTGGGGGCATACGATGCGCTCGTTCACGTCAACCAGTACTTTCCTCCGTCAAGACCCGGCTATCTTGCACGCGCCGTCAGACCCGGTAACTTCTCCGCAGTCACCGGCGCCTGCCAGATGGTCAGAAAAACGGTCTTCTGGGAAACGAGTGGCTACGATCCGGACTTTGCTGTGGGCTTCAATGACGCCCGATTTCTGTCTAAGGGTCATCCGCGCAGGTTATCTCGTCACCTTTACCCCCTACGCCGAGCTCTATCACCATGAGTTCGCGTCAAGAGGACGCGATACCGCAAATGATGGCAAGGCGGTGCGCTGGAAGCGGGAGCAGGCCCTGTTCATGCAGCGTTGGCCCGAGTACTTCGTCGGAAGAGATCCGTACTCGAACCCCAACCTCAGAAGGGACAATCTGTACTTCGCGCTCGACACCCACTAGCCAGCAGAACCCCCCCCCGACCCCCAATTCTTAGAAAGAGTTTGTTGCCGGGAGGCCAGCAGACCCTAGACAACGCATTGCGCTTGCGAGGGAGCATTATCGAAGCGATAGGACGCCGCGTCTATTGGGTTACGAGAGAAGTTCCTATTGAAGTACTTGTCTCCTCTAGAGAGCAGGTCTGCCCAGAGCGAATACATCCGAGCTTTATCCCGATAATATTGAGGCGTTTTTCTGACAACTCCTACGGCGCCTAGACTCGTCACAGACCGATGATACATCGCCACTTCAGGAGTGTATACAATACCGTAGCCCCTATTCGACACCCTAAAGCAAATATCGGCATTAGAGAAAGACTCGACGAAACCTTCGTCAAACCCATCGACCTCGTCAAACACATCTCTGCGCATCATCATGCAGGAGCCGTCTACAACCGAAACATTCTTTGTTGTCAGCGGATACATAATGTAGCCTGGGCTATCTTTGTAGATGCCCGCAGACAGATTAACGAACTCCCCATCGACGAACGTTATCCCGGCCTGTTGGACAATGTTGTCCTCTGAAAGTGTCATGGTTCCGACAATGCCGACATCACTCCTCAAAGCGTGTCCGAGCATAATTTCGACCCAATTCGGCGATTCGCATCGAACGTCATCGTGACAGAAGAGAAGCACATCCCCCGCGGCATACTTCGCTCCCGCATTCATCCATGAACTGATGGAAAACGGTGTGTCCATCCCAACACAACGCACTGGCACACCACTCGACAACCATTGACCGAACGGGTCACTTATAGTTAGCCTCGCCTCAGGGCAGACAAAGACAACCTCAACGTTGCTATAGCTTGTAGACTCGATCATCGATATAAAGCTCTTGCACATTGTCGAGTCTAGTCGAGTCGGAACAACAATCGTGACGAGCGGATTTCCTAAGACGTGATAAGTCGGCAGATACCGAAAAGCCCTGCCGTGCGAGCACTCTACATCAGCTGATAGGCCGACTCGCCCCAAGTGATCCTTTACAGCCCTAATCCCCGCCTCAGTGGCGTAAGGCTTGCTGTCTGAATTGGCGGCAGTCGAGCTCTCGCTCATCCGCCAGTGATAGAGCACCCTAGGCACGTGGTGCACCCGCCCACCAAGCTCAACGATTTTTAGAACCATAGCATGATCTTGAGCGCCATCAAGCTCAGGACCCGAGGGCTCGATGCGATTTAGCTCGCTTCGCTTCACGGTGAGCAGATGACAAATGTAGTTATTGTCTCTCAGCATATCGATGCTAAAGTCTGGCTTAAACGTTGGGTTGCCATAGTGCCCGTCAAAAAAGATTTTGTCCTCGTCACAGTAAAGAAGAGAGATGTCCCGGTTCTTGTCTATTGCGGACGCGTATTCGAAGAGAATATCTGGCTCGAGAACATCATCATGATCAAAAAAGCAGAGGTAGTCGCCCGTGGCAACCTTGATTCCATGATTAGTGTTCTCAGTAATCCCGAGGTTTTGGCTTAGGGACACCACCTTTATCCTGCTGTCCTTGGTGGCATACTCCTCGACCAGCTCGACCAGCTCGGTAACGTCAGGAGATGCGTTTACCAGAATAAGCTCCCAGTTTTTATAGGTCTGATTGATGACCGAATCAGCCATTTCAATAAAAAACATGCGCGGCGTCTTGTACAATGGCACTATGATGCTGAACTTCGGCGCAATCCCGATTCTCTGCATTGACTGCTCGCGTGCCTGCTCGGCAGTGATGCGGTGAGAAAAGAGCCAGTTCTCGTACCCATTTTGATCAAACGACGTCACGCAGCGCGCGCGCATTTCATCCACAAGCTCTTTCCGCCGCCACTTAACCAAAACAAGAGGAGGATCTACTAGCTCACCATCCTCATTGAAAAGCGATAGGCAGACATTGTGATCTAGTTTGCCAACACGAATCGAGTAATAGCAGCGCCTGGTCATGCGAACAAACGCGGTATCCTCGTGCTCGCTGTCTTCGCCGAGCACAACGAAATCAAGTCCCACTTCTTGGCCGTATACATCAAATGCCTTCACAGTAAGCGGTTTGCCGCCGCGTCGGCACAAATACGAACCCCTGAGTATTACCCCACGCCCCGTCGTATCAATAGCAGTATCGCAGGATAGAGATGCCCCCTCAGCGTGCTCTCGTGTATCAAAACAACGAATCCTATCGCAAAGGGACCTGTCCAGCCTTCCGCTGACTTTTGATGCAAGGGAGTAGAATAGTGGTCTCACCGTAAAATCGGCAGCCCCGTCGCGCGCATCGAAGAATTGCAGCACCTGGTCTCCGCGAGTATCGAAGAGCGCAACGGTTATTTCGCAGCTTGAAGAATCGAGAGGGTTGATTCTGTAGTAGCAGGGTAGTTGCGTTTTGTGACCGACTTCGTATGACTGTAGCTTGAGCGACCGTACATTACAGTCTTTAACTAAAAACAGGGTATATAGTTTACCGTCCCCTCGACAGCGGCCCTTATTAAAGATCTGCATGTCACTCCACTTCTCGAAATACACGCTATACGTTTCCACAATACTAGATTTGACTTAGTCGATATCTCATGCTGAGTCACGGATAACACAATGATTCGATTTGCCAAGGCGACTACATGCAGTTCCTTTATTCTGTTGCGCCTGACGTGAGAATTCAGGCCAACATATCCCTAGAGTCAAGTCCATAACGTATAATGTCAGGTCATCTGATGCTTCTGTCGGTAACCGAAGGTGGACCATGAGTTCCTCAAACTCTTTCGTAGCTAAAACTGACAAGGGTCAATTTGCTCTATCCTCCCTCACCAAACCAGAACGTATTGCTGCTGGGGCCATCGGAGCGCTTTGTCTTATTGCCATGCTCTCTTGCTTGGTGATTGGTAACCCATCGGCTATGACACTTTATATAGTGATTCTTTTTATAATCGCTTCATTTTCTATCTTTGCCTTATGGTTCTATTGTCACGAAGCCTCATCTCTATTCAGCAAAACTAGCGCAAAGAGCATCGCAGCCGGTGTGCTAGGCATCTCGTTTGTCTCAGGCATCGTCATTGAATTCCTCACGCTTGTGGGCTCTCCTCTCTCGAGCCCGCTTGACCCTTCGGCTTGGGGAAAAAAGCGCGTCCTCATCTATGCGGCCGGTTCCTTCGCGCTCATTACGCTCTTGCTCTGGAACCGCAGTCGAAAGCTGAGCTCTACTCAGGATAAGGTAAGTGTAAAAACTGCAGAACATCGCGAGGCCAACCCATTTGTGCTTAGAAAAGGCCTCCTTGGACTTGCCGCCCTAACCCTCGCTATTATCCTTGTTGTTTCTCTCATAACTGGAGTATGGGCATGGAATTATAGTGCGGCAGCTCAACGGCTTGCTTTTCTCTGCCTTAGCCTTGTGATCGCATCAGGGCTGATATACCTTATGCGTCACACTCTCGCAGCACATCCTGAAAATGCGTTTTTGGTGCTTGCTCTTTGTTTGGGATCATTTTTGTGCATCGCGCTCCCACCCATCACCGGCATCTCTTATGATGATCAAATTCACTATGACCGAAGTCTCGGACTGTCCTTTCTTGGAAGCAGCGAGTACTCAATGGGCGATATTAATCTCACAGCAGTCCCTTGGGTCCATAACAATGTTATTGACTATGAAAACCTTGAGCTTACGATAAGCTCACTTGAGGAAGCTCGTGCAAATCTTAGGCAAGGAGAAGGGGGCTTGGTTAGCAGCGAGTTTCTCACTCCTGGTTCTGGCCAGTCACTTCTTACTGTCAACTCGATTGGATATATTCCCTCAGCAATTGGCCTGTGGCTTGCACGCTTGGCGGGCCTTGGAGCTTCCGGTGCGGTTATTCTCGGACGTTGGGCGAATCTTATTTTTTATTCAATCGTATTTACCTATGCTATACGAATTATTCCATCGAAAAAAATACTTCTCAGTATGATAGGTCTCCTGCCATCCAGCATCTTCCTTGCTTCAAACTATTCATACGACCCATGGGTCATAGCCTTTTTGGCTCTTGGCGTTGCTCTCGTGTTTCGTGAAATTGGACTAGAGCGTTCGTTAACTGCCGGCTCCTTCCTATCTGCAGCCATTGTTTTCATGATTGGGCTGTGCCCTAAAGCAATCTATTTTCCCGTGCTCGGCCTTTTTTTTCTTATGCCGCGCACCAAGTTTGTTTCGAAACGGACTAGGATTGCATTCAATGTCGGCGTTGTCATTGTCGCTATTATAGTCATCTTAACTTTTATTCTCCCACTGTTTACCCCAGCCGGACAGAGCGGAGACATGCGCGGGGGAGACGGCGTTAGCACAGGGGGACAGATTGCATACATCCTCTCTCACCCGGTAGAGTTTGTCTGCATGATGGGCAATTTCCTGCTAGGCTACCTCTCCCCAGTTCAATCGGATCCATACACAATCTGTTATTCGCCCTACATCGGGGACATACGGGCAACGCTACCCTGGCTCTCAACATATCTATTCATTGTCTTGACAGTCGTATCGATACTCGACACTGACGAGAAGTCTTGCGGGATATGCAGCTCTCTCGCAAGTCGTACGTGGATTGCCATTGTCTTCCTATCAAGTGTTTTTTTAGTTGCCACTTCCTTATATATTACTTTTACGCCAGTGGGCTACAGTACAGTGAACGGATGCCAGCAACGCTACCTAACTCCAGTAATTTTTTTAGGCTTTAGCCTGCTCAGGCTACTGCCAAGAAGTGCCTATACTGAACCAACTGTCTGCAGAGTCCTGACGCCACAGATAATTTGTACGCTTGCATCGCTTACCAGCATGGTATCGTTCGTTGTGTTTATTTGATTCGCCAGCCTCCCCTTTGCCAATTGCAAGCGGCAAAGGGGAGGCTGGCGAATCAGGAGGATGTTATGCGATTTCCTCTACATCGACCATATTGTCGTAGGACATCGAAGCCGAAGACGTCCTACGCAGGGGCTAAGCGATGTGACACTCGCGCTGCAGGAAAAGACTGCTAGTCCACAATGGCCCTGATGCCTGAGGCTGTTATGGGAGCTCATTCTGAAGTCTATGCCTAACAGGACTAAAACTCAGTCTCAAACGCAACCTCAAACAGTATAAGTAATAATTTCATTTATGACACCCGACACTCCCACTGAGTAGACAAAATGATTTAAATCCGACTCAGTCCAACTACCATTTAATGTCAACGTATAAGCAATTGAGTACTGCGCCTAGTTGGTACCGTCGTTCTGCATAAGCGGTACCGCCCCTCCGACGAGGCGGTACCGGTGTTCCGCCTACCGGGTACCGGACGTCACTTCCAGTAGTCCTCGTCCTTCCCGGCCCGCAGTCTCGCGGTGTATTCGCGCATGTTCGGCCCCTTGATGTCCAGGAACCTGGCGTGCTCCACGACCCTGTTCAGGATCGAGTCGGCACACAATTCCGAGTTGATTCTCAGGTACCACTGGTCGGGCTCCAGCTGCGACGCGATGAGAGTTGAGCCACGGCCCTCGCGCGCCTCCAGTATCTCGAAGAGGTCCACCGCGTTGAGCGGGTTCTCGATCGGCGTCGTGAAGAAGTCGTCCAGTATCAGGAGGTCCGGACCCGAGAAGCGGTCGAGCGCGTCGTAGACGCGCCCCTCCGTCCTGGCGACGTTGATCTCCCGGAACATGTCGTTGAGCCTCGCGTAGCGCACCGACATCAGCCGCCGGCACGCCGAGACGCCCAGGGCCTGCGCGACGTAGCTCTTCCCGCCGCCGCTCTCCGAGATGACCACGAGGTTCTCGCGGGCCTCGACCCACGCGCAGGACGCGAGCCTGGCTACGCGGTCGCGCGTCAGGCTGCGGTCGGGCAGGTAGTATATGTCCTCGACGCAGGCGTCCTTGATCTTGAACCTCGCGGAGCGCACGGCCCTCTCTATCTTCCTCCCGTCGCGCGCCTCGATCTCGGCGTCCACGCACAGCTCGATCTTCTCCTCGAAGGTCATGTCGTCGTAGGACTCGTCCTCGCAGACCTCGCGCAGCTTGCGCCCGAAGGCGCCGACCCTCCACTTCGTGAAGAGGGCGAGCCTCTCGTCGCTGAGCACCGGCCTCACCTCCTGTCCCTGCGGTAGTGGTCGGCTCCGCGGACCCTGCCGACGTGCGCGGCGCGGTCCGCTGGCGCCCCCGGCGCCGGGGGCGCGGCGCCGGGGGCGGGCGCCTCGGCCCTCAGCGCGGCCATCGTGTTCTTCACGCGCGTGTAGGTCGCGGCGCCGCCCAGCTCGTTGACGCGGGCGCACGCGGCCTCGAGCTCGGCTGCGCGGCCCCTGCGCGAGAGCGAGAGTATGTTGGCGCACGGGACGTAGCCCTGCGCCTCGACCGGGTGGGCGTCGAGCACGGCGGCCACCAGCCTCTTCGTCTCGGGGCCCACCTCCCCGGCGCGGCGCTCGAACCACGCGCGCGTCCACAGCGACTGCGCCTCGAGGTGCGCGGGCGGCATGTGGGCGGGGTCGGTTGAGTACTGGCCCCTCCGGCCGCGCAGCCTCCGGTGCTCGGCGACGACCTCGCCGCCGTCCAGGACGGCGACCGTCGCGGCGCCGAGCCTGACGTCGACGGTCCTGCCGACCAGGCGGTGCGGCACGGAGTAGCGCATGTTGTCGCACTGCACGTGGTAGTCCGGCGACACCTTGCAGCGGCGCCACTCGCACCACTCGAAGGGGGCCGCGGGCAGCGGGTTCAGCGCGGCCCTCTCCTCGCCGAGGAAGGCGTCGTCCCGGCAGCCCTCGCGCCTGGAGAACGGGCGGGCGTTGAGCGCGTCAACGAGGCGGCGCACCTCGGCGTTCAGCTCATCGAAGGACGTGAACCTCTCCTCGGCCAGCGGGGCGAGCACCCACGTCTCGCACAGGTCGACGGCCTTCTCCGCAGACGCCTTGTCCCTCGGCTTGCGCACGCGCGCCGGGACCACCGCGCAGCCGTAGTGCTCGGCCATCTCGAGGTAGGCGTCGTTGACCTTCACCGGCTCCGACTTGCGACGGCGGTCCGTGGCGGTGGCGCAGTTGTCGGGCACGAGGATGTCGGGGATCCCGCCGGCGGCCCGGAAGGCGTGCACGTGGGCCTGGATCCAGGAGCGCGTCCGCATGTCGGGGAAGCACTCCGCGTAGACCCACGCCGACCAGGGGAACGACGCGACGAACAGGTACGCGGGCGACCGCCTGCCCGTCACGGGGTCGAAGACCGAGGCGGCGAGCCCGGCCCAGTCGACGAGCATCGTCCTGCCGGGCTCGTGCGCGATGCGGGCGACGAGGTCGTGCGTCCGGGCGTAGTCGCCGACCTTCTTGCAGAACTGCGAGTACTGGTAGAGGCGCTTGCCGCACGGGTTACAATCGAGGTAGCGCGCCCACTGCAGCGCGAGCGTCATCTTCGGCACCCTCGCGAGCTGGTCGCAGACGCGCGCGTAGTCGGGGTCGAGGTACTCTTCGCCGCGCTTTGACCGGCCGTCGGCGAAGAGGCCCGAGACCTCCGCGTCCGTCATCGACTCCAGCCTCTCGGCGCCGATGCGCTCCTCCTCCATCTTCGCGGCGCACTTCGCGACCGTCGCCTTGCTGCAGCCGAGGGACCGAGCGGCCTCGTTCCAGCTCACCCCCTTCAGCAGCTGGCGCATGATTTCCTTCTTCGTGGCCATGCGGGCCCCCTTCCAACGGGCGAGGGCGCCCGGATGGCGCCCTCCTCACTGAAAGGTTATCGGGTTCACCGGCCGGTACCGGTTATGCGGAACGCCGGTACCGCTTATGCAGAACGACGGTACCAACTAGGCGCAGTACTCAAGCAATCAATCATGAAGAGATGGGCGGCTAGAAACGCTCCCATCAGATGGAGTTTATAAACCTTCTGTACAACCCATAGTTTGACGAGCACGCCTCCATGCGAGAAAGCATATTGGGCGCTGATATAAGGAGAGCGTCGCCACGTGGGGAAGTTTTCGTTCAGATATATGGTCATCAGGACTGCGGACGTTTTCTTGTACGTCCTATACGACGTAGCCGTGCGCCCTTCGGCGCTCGTCGGGAGTAAGCCCTTCGAGCGCCTGCGACGCGCGGCCCTCCCGGAGCCACCGCATCCAGCGGTCGAACTCCGCTAGGAACGCCCCTCCCCTCGTCTACCCCGACCAGTCCCTCGGATGCCGGGGCTCGCTCTTGAGCGTGCCGGAGAAGCCCTCCATGCGGGCGTTGTCGCAACTCCTACCCCCTGTGCAACATGCTCCTTACCAGCCCGTTGGCCTCGCACATCCCAACCCACCCGGACCAGCAGTAATGGCCGCCGCAGTCGAAGTGGACGGTCGGCAGCTCGGCGTCCCCGAGCGTCGCGTACGCAGCCCGCAGGCTGGGGTTCGCCGGCTCGGCCATCGGCCGCGGTCCCACCGGCCAGGCCACCGACCGGCCGTCGAAGCAGTCCACAACCGCCGAGAGGCGCACTTCCCGGCGCCCCCGGCAGGCGGAACTCGGTCACGTCGGTGGCCCACAGCAGGTTTGGCGCCGGGGCGGAGAGGATATGGGTCCCGTCGTTGCGCAGGAGCAGGTTAGACGGCGACGGCTCCCCGGCGCAGCTCGACCACGCCCGGCACCGGCGGGGGCTACCGGCCCGTCCACACCGAGCTGAGGAGACGAAGCGCGCGCGTCTCGGAGAAGGTCGTGAGACGCATCATGCACGAGCGAGGGCTCTCGGCTGCCAGGCGCTGCCGCCCATCCCCTCGAGCAGGGCGCGGACCCCGGCCCTGAGCCCGGCGTACCTGTCGCACCCGAGGCGGGCCCGGTGATAGGCGTAGGAGCTCCTCGAGATCCCCAAGAAACGGGCGATCTCTCGGAGGGGCAGGCCTGTCGCCGCGCGCAATCTCTCGCCGAGCTCGACCCTTCTCTTCCCCGAGATTGAACGGGGGTTGGAGCCCGCCGCTCTTGGGTCGTCCAACACCGTCCTGCGCAGCATGTTCTCAGTCATCGCGGCCCCGTGGGCCGCCCTCTCGGCGCCCGTCACGGGCACCTCCTCGCGTCGCCTGCAGTCGCCCCCGATTCTACGCAGGGGGCCAGCCCCTCGCGCGGGGCGCGGCCGGCGGCCCAGCTCCCCATCGTCTCGCGGGCACGCCGACGAGTTCGCCGGTCTCGCGGGCGCGCCACTCCTCTCCCGGCGCCTCGCGGGCGCGACTGACTTCCTCCCTGTCGTGCATGCGGACCTACAGTCCGGACCTCGCGGTCCAACTTTTCGTCCGCATCCCCCATTCGCCAGCGTGTCAGGCCCGGATCCGCTCCAGCTCCTTCTCGAGGAGCGCGATGCGCTGGGCCAGGTTTTTGTTTGCGACAACGGAACGGCTCACAGCAACACTCAGGGAGAGTGCGATAGCCAGCAGCAGTGCGATACTCACGAGAAAGATGAAGTTCGAGGGCGTGATGAACCCGAGAACGTTCGAGGCCCAGTAGACGATTCCGGGAAACAGGTCGCAGACAAGACACACACCGCAGAGCAGAATCCATAGCAGGGAATACTTGAGCAGCAGCTTGTCATGAGAAACAAGCTTGAGGACGCAGATTAGAAAAACGACGAAGATGATGGCAATAAGGGCCCGTAGAACGATGCTCATCAGCAATCAGAGCCCCTTTCTGGAGGAACAACAGGCAATCCAGATAGCAAGTGAGACTTTAATCATATAGTAGGCTGAGGCCAGCACGCCAATGGAAGAAACTCCCCCCTGCCGTTCAAGCATACACACCGGAGCCTCCTCCACCTTTAAGCCGAGCTTGATTGCCAGCGCGATGGATTCGGGCTCCGGATAGTCGGTCGGGTAGCTCTTGCAGAAGAGATCGATCGCACGGCGACCGCTCGCCCTGAAGCCAGATGTTGGGTCAGTAATCCGCCTTCCGGTGAAGAGGTTGATCCAGAACGAAAGCCATGTGATGCCCACGCGCCTCATGAACGTGGATTGAAACCCGTCGCTCTTCTCAAGAAAGCGAGAGCCCACGGCAAGGTCTGCACCGTCCTCAACAAGCTTCACCAGCCGAGGTATGTAGCTCGGATCGTGCTGACCGTCCCCATCCACCTGAACGTCGATATCGTACCCATAGCGCTGGGCGTACTTGTGTCCCGCCTGCACCGCCCCACCGATGCCGAGGTTCTGGGGCAGGTCGAGGACGTTGATATCGTTCTCGCGGCAGATCTTGAGCGTATTGTCCTTTGATCCGTCGTTCACAACGACGTAGTCATATCCGCATGCTCTAATCTTCTCGACCGTCGAGAGGATGCTCTCTTGCTCATTGTAGGCAGGAATGATGACGAGGACGCGCGGCACATCGGCCGGTTCGTCAGTCATCAGCCCCTCGTTCATCGCAAGCTCCATTCCGTCATATCCCTTGATGAGCAGAACTCCGGTAAAAAGAATAGCATCTTGCCGAAATGCATTCTGACCAGATTGTCTTCTTGCTCTTTGCCTACTGCTTGTTGCTCAGCTGGCTGGTCGAGTAGATTCGCGCAAGCCCCCGAGCAATGGGTTCGGGCCAGAAAAGCCGGAACATCTCTAGGTCCTCGACCCCCCGGATGTTATTCTCAATGAGCGCAGTCGTCTCCGAACCGGCGTGGACGCGGTGGAACATCCGGATGTGGTCGTCGTAAACGAAGCTCCCGTCCATCCTCGAGATAATCTCCCATGACTGCCAGTCCAGATCGCACTTGAACTTCTCTGGAAAGCAGAAACCGTTCAAGTTGCTCGTCACGTAGGTTACCGACGGGCAGCAGATTGGTGAACCCAGAGACAGGATCCTCCGTCGAGCAAGCTTGGAGTTGTGCAATAAACGAGCTCGGAGAGGAGAGAGCAGAAGTCGTTTGATCCTCAGCAGGGTGTTATCCCTCACCTCGTCAGAGCCTCGCAGCTCCGAGTAGTTGCAGAAGTAAATGAGCGGGTCCTTGCTGTCATTCAGCGAACTCAGCATGCCCTCAACGTAGCTTGGCAAGTAAATATCGTCTTGATGCGCGATGGTCACAAGCGGAGTCCGCGCGCAGGAGAGCGCGTAGTTCCAGTCACGCGAGATGCCGCTTTCGTGGGTCCCGACCCGCAATTCAAGGTCATGGCGCGCGCATGTAGACTTAATATGCGTATTCGGTGTTGAAGTGACCACAATCACGTTGCTCGGCACAGTTTGCAAGAGCAGCGACTCGATGCAGTCATCGAGGAATTCGCTCTCTTTGTAGGCACAGACTACAAAAGTGTGATCTTGTGCACCATATTTCATAGTAATTCCTTTATCTATGTTTTTGAATTCACCGGCAGAGTGCAACGGGATAGCAAATCAAACGTGAAAGTCCAAGCCTATCAAGAATCATGAAGACACCGACTGACAGCCTAATTTTAGCGGTCTGATCTGCAGGCTTAAGGATGCCAATGAATTTATTATCAGCAAGTTTAGGAAAACGCCGGTGAACATCCCTATGAAAGAACTCTATACGCTTTCGCATCTCCGTGAGACCGCATCCCTTGCTGTAAACTATAAGAGCATTTATCATATTGGCAAGATACGTATACTCAACAACATCCTGCTCAACATGATCTAGCGAGGCAAAGGAGCGTTCGGATAAAAATTCGTCGAAAATGGCCGCAACATTTCTCTCCATGTGCATATCGGCAGACATACTATTCGTCGTGGATGCCGTATTGTACACATAATGATACCCGCGGTACTCTATTGTTTGAAACCGGGCGCCACTCACGTACAAGTTCATTCCAAAAAGAATATCTTCTCCGCACTTTATCCTGCTGTATCTAATACTGTTCTCCACAAGAAAAGATCGTCGATACATCTTTGCACAAGAAATGGAATAAGTCGTGAGACCCCACACGCCTTTTACGGGAGGGTATGACTTGTAACGATTCCCAAAATCCTTTGTATACCCGCCGATAACAACATCAACGTCGCTGTTCGTGACGGCTCTAAGATATGTCTCAACATAATCAGATTCGAGATAGTCATCGCTATCCAGGAAAATGACAAACTCGCCCCGCGACTCCTGGAGAGCCTTCTCACGGGAAGCTCCACCCCCGATGTTGACCTCATTGTTAAGCACGACAACTTTACCTTGGTAGTTTCTTTCGTATTCACGCAGGATCAGGAGCGACCCATCCTGACTACAGTCGTTAACGCAAATTACCTCGATGTCTTGCCGCGTCTGGCCAAGCGCACTATCTAGACAATGGCGCAGAAACGTCTCTGCGTTATATACCGGTATAATGATGGATACTATCGGATTCATGGAAGCCTTCCTCAGCTCATTCTGTTTTGGTACAACCTATCTGAAAGACCCGATACCATCGAGAAGACGCCAACTCAATCTATCTGCATATAATCCTGTTTATCTGAGAACGCAGCACTCCCAGCGTACTTATCAATCGCTGCACGGGACTCCGCAGGAACGGACACCGCTCTTCTATAGTCTCAAAGGGAACGTCATTCTCCAGCTCAGCCATGATTTCCTCGAAGCAGCGTCCTTTCTCCGACGGATTGATGACGGATCCGTTTGACGCGCACACTTGGTCGAAGCTCATCTCGTCGAAGCTAATGGACGAAGAGATCTCCGAAAGAGCGTCCACGCCCCTTGGCGTCCGTACGATTACTGCCGACATTCCCTCGCTCCATCCTAGGAAGGGACGCTTTTCTTGGATACCCCAGAAATCTCCAAGGGTGAGATCGCTCCCGCACGCCCCCTTTGTCGGACAGGAGAAACATGACGGCCTGAGTGATGCGTTTCTGGAAAAAGCCTTGATATACCAATCGTCAGCGGCAAGGCTCCTCCTTACAATCCCGTTCTCAAAGCGATAGCTCACGGAATACGATGACCAGCCGGTTGATTTGTCTCTAAAGTTCACTGAAGCAAGTTTTGACCCAGTCTTACGTTCAAGATAACTAACCCAAAGTCTCCAGAGCTTCGGAGAAGGGACCCCGTGGCACACCACATCAACCAGCAGCAGGTTTTCCTCTTTCGAAAGGTCTCCTAGATATGCCCTAAGTGCCGCAACCTGGCATGCAGTACCCGAAAAAAGAACTTTTCTCCCTTCCAGGACTGCATTCCTTAGCGAATGGTACACATCCTTGTCAACCACACTCTGCACGTACTTCGATGAGCGAAGCGGGTCGAGATCTTGCTCGCGCTCGACCAGAACATGTCTAAGACGGAGACAATTGTCAAACGAGGCTCCGGCAACAACTCCCTTAGCGTCGAGAACACGTTTTGCCAACAGCCCGAAAATGCCCCCGGAAGAAGAGGCGAGCAGTAGGCTTTTTTCGTTTGCCTTTGCCCACGACACGCTAAGCACGTCATCTCTATTATGGGAGTTCAGTGCTGGACACACCCGATCGCACGCAAGACAGCCGACACAACTGTTTTCGTCGATGATTGGATGAAGAAATCCCCTCGCGTCCTCTTCCATATGGATGCAAGTTCTTGGGCAGGCAGCCGAGCATGCTCCGCAGCCACAGCACTTGTCCCCCAGCATAAGTATTTCTGGCTTACGGCCCATTACTCTCCAATCTTAGACACCCAGGACGAGTGATGAGGTATCTAGCAATGCTGAACTTAGACCTAGATGGTCAGCAACCCGCTCTCGCTCCTCTCGGAGTATTTCCTCACGCCGCGTAGGGCTTATCGTCACATCCGGACAAAAGCAGTCTTCTCCAAAAACCGCCGCACCCAGATCGAACTTTTTGGTAAGCGTGGCGAGCCTCGAGAACAGATTCGATCGTCCCTCTCGCTTGAAAATCGTCAGAGGGGTGCTCATGAGGATTGAGAAGACCGCTGCATGATAGGAGTCCGTCACCACATGGGAAGCCCCATCAATCAAAGCAATGAACTCCGCAGGCCCAGCATCAATCTCACCCTTGCGAGCCTTGTCGCTCAAGCGGACGAGCGAAGCCCTGTTTTCAGAAACGAGCTCCCCTACAAACTTGTCCTGGCTTTCCGACTTATCGCCAAGAAGATAGGTCAGAACGTACTCCCCGTCAGGAACCATGCGCCCATTTGCGACTCTACGCCAAGTCTCAGGCGTAAGCATGAGTGTCGGATCAATAACGACCTGTGCATCGCGCCCTGTGAGCTCTTTGATCAGCTCGGCCCCGCTCTCCTCTCGCACGGAGAGATAATCGAACCCGAGAAGCCCCCGGGAAATCATGGCACGGGCATAAGGTGACTGAAGGCTGCTCAGGCCAATGCTTGGGGCCAAGGCAATACGCTGCCGGCGATCTGCAAATCGAAGAAACATCCACCGGTAACTGTCAACGTAGTTTGGATTCCAGACTTGGTCGCTCCCTACAGAGAACAGGTCGTACTGTGAGGCCAAATCGGACATGGGGACATCAACACGACGCGTCGGAATGAGGGAGGTAAACCTTGCGAAGGAGTCTTTACGCTCTCGACTCATCATTTCTTCCGGATGTGTTGCTTCACGCGGAAGCAGGATGTCTGCCGCAAGATGCCTTACCGCACTCGGAAGAGAATGACCTCTATAGTCAAGGGTCTCGACGGAGCAGCCTAACGATTCGTATATCTTCGAAACGGCGTAGTTTTGCAATCTGTTTCCATAGTTGAAATTGCCGACCATCGTCACGATTCCAACCGAAACTCCCATGAGGGCACCTGCCATCCATCCGATAAGAAGTCCTTGCAGACAGGCTATAGGTTCTGATAATCACGAGCAAGGAGCCCAAGCATCGCGACCGTGCCAAAGCCATATCCTAAGATCCCGCAATAGCTGACGCCATTCATTCCAAACATATTGACCATAGGCATTGCAAGCAGCAGCGATGCCACCGTCGCAGAAGCATTCCCAATCAGACTGGCGCGATAGTCTCGTACAGAGATGAGCAGATCGTTCAAAAAGAGTGAGTAGCCCGTTACAAGAGTGCAGGCAACGGCAGGGAGAAGAAGGTCCGCGTAGGCCGCGGTCTCGCTTCCAAATACAATCTCTAGAGCAAATCCACCAAGCACGCCGAACAAAACCAGACACACCAGACCAACGACGAGAATACCGCCCGTTACCCTGATAAACAACGCGAGAGCAGAGTGTTTCTCTCGGCTAAGACGCTCGGCAAATGTTCCGAGGAGCGGCGTGTAGACATACTGGGCGCCAACCTGAACGACTGTCGTGGGGGAGGCGACGGACGAGTACACCCCCAGAGCCGCCGTTCCCAACTCCGCCGCGAGATACTGGCGCGGCACGGTCACCACAGCACTGCAACAGACCGTCGCAAGCACGATCGGGAATAGTTCAAGCAAAGTCCGTACTGCTGCCGACACGTCAACCACAGGTCGAATTGCACAGAACTGTCGTGTCTTTGGAACATCCCAGAAAAGACCGACGAACAGATTGACCAAAGCAATGGAAGTGACCGCAACCATAAGAGAGTTGGTAAGGACAAGCGAGGCACAAAACAAAATGAGTCCACAGATTCCTTGGAGAGCATAGGAAACGCCTATGTAATCCATTCGCATCCCACGTTGGTCAATCGCATGGAAGCCTTCGATATAGGTGGCAATCAACTGAGAGACTAAGTAAACGCCTATAACGGGGACGGCACTTATTGAACAGGTCGCCAAAGAGTAGCCCAGACCCAGAAATAACGAGACCCCCGTGGTTATAAGCCGTAGTCCAAGATACTCCTTTGCAGAACGTTCTCCCCTTACGTCTGTCACATGAATAGTTCGCAGACGATACTCCGCAAACGGCTGAACCATGTTGCAGACAGACATGGACAATGAGAGCACGCCTGCAGCATCAAACCCATGCGAGAACCTGACAACCGCAACGGTCAGCAACCAATTGCAGACAAGGCGCGTCATCGAGCCGCAGGTGTTGAGGAGCATGTTTCTCTTGAGTGAAAGAGGCTTGACCATGCCTTTCTCCATTCATGTATCCGCTAAGTAGTCAAGTCTAACGGCGTTCGCGGCGTTCGGCGGGAAGGCACGCCAAATCGTGGAGAAGATTCGCACTGCAGGCCCTCGAAAGGCTAATACTGAAGCATGTGCGAGAATGCACCCCTGTTTCTCCTTCAGGATTGGAGTAGCGTGCCGGTCAGCAGAAACATCCAAATCGTCCGCGGCGCGGCCATCACAGCCGTTGTCTGTATACACTGCCTGCCACAGTTTAACGAAAGCTTTCTGCTCCGCCCCTTTCTCAACTGGGGGTAGCCGCCTTTCTCTTTCTTTCAGGTCTTCTGAGTCCAGAAGAGCGCTTCAAAAAGGGCTCCGGAGTCATCTGGAAGAGGCTCACCAAAACTCTCATGCCCTATCTAATTTGGACTTTTGCATACTGGATGTTTAAGGGAGGGAATAAGACACCGTTTAGTCTATTGGAGTGCCTATGCACTGGCACAGCAAGTGCACAGATGTACTACCTGCTTGTATACGGCCAATTAGTAATCATAACCCCTCTGCTCTACAAGCTTCTGAGACGTCATAGGGCGCTACTTTACGCGATAACTCCCATAACCCTTTTCATCAATGTGTGCTGCAGCGCCGCGGGAGTTGCCCTTCCATATATCCAGTCGGTTTTCCCTTCCTGGCTACTCTTCTATCTCGTTGGCCTTGATTGGCCCTATCTATGTGAGCGAACTCACATGACCACGATTCGACATCTTGCCGCGCCCTCTCTATTCCTCATTGGAATTCAAATCGTCATCGGTGCCTATTGGGCACATGCAGGACATCCCGACCTCTCAACAACGCAATTGAAGCTCTCGAGCATGCTGTGTTCGTTATGTGTCGTTAGTGCGATTGGGACATTTGTCAAACAGCCAAGCGGAGGGCCCTTAGCAAACCTGCTCTCCTTTATAGGAGACCGTTCATTTGGGGTCTACCTCTGTCATACTGGCATCCTTGCTGTCCTTCGCCCCTTTTTTGAGATACTCAACCTACCTAACATCTTGCTAACTCCGCTATTCACACTTGTAGTCCTATTTACATCGACGACATTAGTGACTCTCTGCAAAAAGACTCTCCCGCATCCAGTTCTCCGCGCAATTGGCTTCTCTTAGCCCTTCCGCTCGTAATGGGCCACCCGTCTCGACCGAAGGTCTGAAATGCCCTATTTGACTGTGTCACAGGGTTTGACGCCACCCGCAGCCCCACATTCCGTCACACGTCACACTTTGCAGTGCACACGCCGACAGATGCCAAATCTAGCGCAGTTCCACTAGGGCGCAGAGCAATAATGCAGGCGAGACGGCTCGCTTACCCAAACAGCTCCCTATCCACCGCCTCGAGCTCCGCCGGCGCCGCGCTCGGATCGCACCCGAACGACTCCGCCACGGCCTTGGCCTGCAGCCAGCGCAGACCGGCCGTGTCCTCGTCTCCCGCGCGCTCGTAGAGGCGCGCGAGGCGGTCCAGCGCGTAGCAGACGTAGGCGGCCACCGAGTCGCCCATGCCGGAGAGCACCATCATCGTGACGAGCGAGTCCGGCGCGAGCGCGAGCGCCGTCGCGTGGTCGAGCTCCAAGAGCTCGCCGATCTCGCGCTCCGTGGCAACGAGACCGTCCCTCTCGCCCACCGCCGCGCGACGCAGCGCGCGGGAGACCCCCTCCACGAACTGGCCGACGATCTCAAGGACGTAGTCCCTCTGCAGCATGCGCGCTCCCCTCGTCTTCTCGTCTAGCCTAACGATACCGCCGAAGCGGAGCATTTGCGGAAAACGGCGCCGATTCTTGGACGGATTTCCGTAGATGCTCCGCCTCGGCGAAGGGGCGAGGCGAGAAGGACCGCGCGGCCCAGGAGCGCGCCCCTACTCGCTCCTCAGCGCCTCCACCGGGTCGCGGCGGCTGGCGGCGCTCGACGGGATGAGGCCCGCCACCAGCGTGAGCACCACGGAGATGCACACGAGCACCACCGCCGAGCCCCACGGCAGGCTCATGATGCCCTCGACGCCAAAGGCGTCCGCCACGAAGGCGTTCACCGGCAGCGACACGCCCACGACCACCGCGATCGCGAACACGCCCGAGATCAGGCCCTCGATGAAGGTCTCCGCGTTGAAGACGTTGGCCACGTTGCGCTTGGAGGCGCCGATCGCGCGCAGGATGCCGATCTCCTTCTTGCGCTCGAGCACGCTGATGTAGGTGATGATGCCGATCATGATGGAGCTCACCACCAGCGAGATGCTCACGAACGCGATCAGCACGATCGAGATCATGTTCACGATGTCGGTCACGCTGCCCATGATGATGCCCATGTAGTCGGTGTAGCTGATCACGCCCTCGTCGTTGCCGGCGGCGCGCTGCTCGTCGTTGTAGGCGTCGATGACGTCGAGCACGCGCTCCTTGGCCTCAAAGTCGCGCGGGTAGATCTGGATCGCGGCCGGGTCGTCCGGCGTGGCGTAGCCGAGCGTCTGGAGGTTGTTGTCATAGGTGAGCTGGGACGCGTTGGCGTAGCTTCCCATGAGCGAGGAGAGGTCCTCGGCGTCCATCGTGAAGTGGATGGCGCTCGCGAGGGCCTGCCCGTCCACACGGAAGGCGCTCTGGAGCTGCGCCAGGCCGCCCGCCACCTGGTCGGCGTACTGGGAGAGCACCTGCGTCATGGCCGCCTGGAGCTGCGCGGAGATTGCCGCGCCAATCTGCTCGGACAGCTGCCGCATGAAGCCCTGCAGGTACGGGGCAAGATCGCCCGAGACGTAGTCGGCCAGGATCTCCTGGACGCGCTCGCGCACGGGCTGGCCGGCCTCCGCCTCGATCTGGGCGAGAAGGGCCTGGGCCTCGTCGGTCGCCAGGTACTGCCCAAAGAGGTCGGCCACCTTCTGGACGAAGGCCGGGTCCTCGGGGTCGAGCTCCCCGGCGTTCTCGCCCCACCAGGGGACGAAGCCCCTCGCGAGGTCGCCCGCCCAGCCGACGATCCGCTCGATCTGCTGGGGCGTGAGCGTGGGATCGGCGAGCTCCTCGTCGAGGATCGCCGAGAGGTCCGGCGCGGGCGCGCCCGCCACGAGCGACTCCACGTCGATCTGGTCGGCCACGCCCGAGAGGTCCACGGAGAGCCCGGAGAGGTCGAGGCCGGACGGGTCAAAGGCGCCCGCGAGCGCGCTCGTGTCAAACGAGAAGGCCGAGCGCAGGCCGTCCTCATCCACGGAGAAGAGGCTCCCCAGGTCCACGCCCTGACGCGCCTCCTCCTGCAGCGTGTCGAAGGACTTGCCGGTGAAGACGTCGGTCTCGGGGTCGGCGAGCTGCTGCCGCACGATCTCGGAGTCCGCGGAGCGCGCCATGAGCTCCTGGGTGAGCGCGGGCGTGTAGGCGATGCCGGCGGAGAGCGCCTTGGCGTCGGAGCTCTCGTTGGGGCGCACCACGCCAACCACGTGCAGGTCAAGGCCACCGTCAACGGCCTCGGCCACAAAGTCGGCGTCGGAGGACATGTCGGTCCAGCCGCCCGTCTCCGTGTTCCTGCGGTAGAGGTCGGAGGGCGCGAGGACCTTGAAGTCGAGCGCGAGCGCGTCGTCGTAGGTGAAGTTGACGTCCTTCTCGGCTATCTCGGTCTCCCCCGCCGTGCCGCTCATGGCGCTCGACACCATCTCGGTGAGCTCGGCGGGGTCGAGCACGCCGATGCCGTAGAGCGTGTAGTCGGAGATGCGGCCGCTCTGCGTGAGCACGAGCACGCACTCGTCGGCGGCGGTGGCCCAGCGGCCGGCCACGACGTCGTACTGGGAGTCGAGGAGCTCCTGGTCGTCAATCATCTCGTTGAAGACCGACATCCCCCCGCCGCTCATGCCGGCCGTCGCGGTGCCGGAAGCGCCGCCGGTCATCGCGGTGGAGAGCGCGTTGGGGTTGAGCTGGACCGCGCCCGCGGAGGTGTCCGCCTCGTAGACGAGCGGCGTGAGCCCATAGTCGTAGCTGATGGCGTTCACGTAGGAGTCCAGGTCGTCGGGGTTGGTCTCGAGACAGCTCTTGAGCCCGGAGAGGTCGTTGGAGCCCACGGAGGCAAACATGTCCGTGAGCATGGTGAACTCGGGGATCTGGTCGGGGTCGTCGTCCTTCTCGCCCGCCTGGCCCGAGGCGCCCCCGTCCTCGGAGAGCATGCTGGAGAGGTCCATGCTCTGCTTGGTGATGGAGAGCGGGTAGCTGGAGAGCGTGTCCTCCTCCACGCGGGCGATGTACTCGTTCACGCCGTTGGCCAGGGCGAGGATGGCGGCGATGCCGATGATGCCTATGGAGCCCGCAAAGGCCGTCATGATGGTGCGGCCCTTCTTGGTCATGAGGTTGTTGAACGAGAGGCCGAGCGCCGTGAGAAAGCTCATCGACGTGCGGCGGGCCTGCTTGGCCGCGCGGCGGGGCGCGGCGGCGGGGTCAAAGGGGTCGGAGTCCGCGGTGATGTGGCCGTCGGCGAGCTCGACGATGCGCGTGGCGTAGGCGCGGGCGAGCTCGGGGTTGTGGGTGACCATGACGACGAGGCGGTCCTGCGCGACCTCCTTGAGCAGGTCCATGACCTGCACGGACGTGGCGGAGTCGAGGGCGCCCGTGGGCTCGTCGGCGAGCAGGATCTCGGGGTCGTTGATGAGGGCGCGGGCTATGGCCACGCGCTGCATCTGGCCGCCGGAGAGCTGGCTCGGGCGCTTGTTCACGTGGTCGGCGAGGCCCACGCGCGCGAGGGCGTCGAGCGCGCGGCGCCGGCGCTCGGCGCGACCCACGCCGGAGAGCGTGAGCGCGAGCTCCACGTTGGCCAGGATCGTCTGGTGCGGAATGAGGTTGTAGCTCTGGAACACGAAGCCGATGCGGTTGTTGCGGTAGGCGTCCCAGTCGCGGTCCTTGTACTCGCGGGTGGAGATGCCGTCGATCACGAGGTCGCCGTCGTCAAAGTGATCGAGGCCGCCCACGATGTTGAGCATCGTGGTCTTGCCGGAGCCCGACGGGCCGAGCACCGCAACGAACTCGCTGTCGCGGAAGGCCACGGAGACGTGGTCGAGCGCGACCTGCGTGAAGCCGGTCGTGACGTAGCGCTTGGAGATGTCCTTGAGCTCGAGCATGGCGGTCCTTCCGGGCGTGCGGCAAACGGTATTACGGTACCCAAATTGCGGCGGCAGGAGCGCCGTTCTTCTCGGCTTCAGCGCGATTCCACGTTGCTGGGGCGCGGGCAGCCAGTACGCGGTTTCCTACGTTTTGGGCGGGTATTTTGTTGGAAGTCGCGTATTGGACTGCGAAGATACGCGATTTACAACGAAATCGGGGGCCGAAACGTTGGAAATCGCGTATTTGCCGGACGGGTCAGGCGCGGGCGAGAAGGGCGTGGAAGTGCGTGTCGGAGCCGCCGGCGACCCCGGTGAGGCCGGAGCGCACGAGCGTGAGGCCGGCTCCGGCGGGGCTGGCGAGAAGGGCCTCGATCACGGCGTCGTTCTCCTCGGCGAGGACGGAGCAGGTGGCGTAGACGAGCCGGCCGCCGGGCGCCACGTGCGCGGCGGCCGCGGCGAGCAGCTCGGCCTGGAGGGCGGAGAGCTCGGCGGGCGAGCCTGGCCCAAGCGACCAGGCGATCTCGGGATGGCGGGCGAGCGTGCCCGTACCGGTGCAGGGCGCGTCGAGAAACACGAGGTCAAAGGTGCCGAGGCCCTCGGGCAGCGCACGGCCGTCCGCGCAGACGCAGCGCACGTGGTCGGCGACGCCGGCTGCCTCCATGCGACGGGCTGCGAGCCGGGACTTGCGCGGCGAGACCTCCACGGCGGTGACCTCGCACGGCCCGCCCGCGGCGCAGGCCGCGCCCTCGAGCAGCAGCGTCTTGGTGCCGCGGCCCTGCCCGACCTCGAGCACGCGCTCGCCGGGCGCGGGCGCGCAGGCGAGCGCGACCTCCTGGGCGGCGAGGTCGCAGGGCATGACGTCCGCGCGCTCCACCAGGCCCGACGACGCGAGCCGAGCCGGGGCGCCCAGCCGAAGGGATCCCGGCAGCGGGCCCGGCTCGGGAGCGCAGCCCGCCTCGGCGAGCAGGGCCGCGGCCTCGTCGGCGGTGTGGCGCGCGCGATTGGCGGCGACCCAGGGGGCGGCGGGCGCGAGCGTGCCCGCCGCCCACGCGGCGGCGCGGGCGGACCCGAGCGAGGCGAGCGCACGCTCGGCGAGCCACTCCGGCAGCGCGCCAACGAGCATCAGGTCAGAGGCGGTAAACGACCCCGCGGCCACGCGCTCGCGCGCCGATGCGACGAGCGCCACGTCCCTCTCGGCCACGCGGTGCAGCACGGCGTTGGCAAGACCCGCCGCCCGCGGCGCGACCGAGCGCACGAGCTCGACGCCCTGGCTCACGGCCACGTCGGGCCGCGTGCCCAGGTAGACGAGCTCGAAGGTCGCGAGCCGCAGCGCGTCGCGCACGCGCGGCTCGAGCCTGGCCCCGCGTCGCAGGTGGGCGTCGATCAGCTCGTCGAGCGTCCCCTCGGCGGCGGTGACGCCCATCACGAGGCACGTGACCAGGCCGCGGTCGCGCTCATCCAGCGCAGCCAGCGCCTCCGCGCCCCGCAGCAGGTCGCGCGCCCGGGCGTCGCGGCGCCGCCGCTCCCCCAGAAGCGCGAGCGCCGCGCGGCGCGCCGGGGCGAGCCGCGCCACTACGCGCGCCCCCAGGCGAGGCCGTCGCCGCGCAGGCCGGCGGCCCAGGCCGCGGCCTCCATCTCGCGCTTGCCGTCCGGCTTCACGCGCAGGAGCTCGAGCGCGCCGTCCGCGCAGCCCAGCCGCACGCGCCCGCGTGCCACGGCCACGGCCCCGGGTGCCACGTCCTTCTCGCCCGCCGCCGCCCGCGCCGCGCACACGCGCACGCCGCGACCGGCCACCACGCAGCGTGCCGGCGCCGTATCGCCCGCGGCCCGCACGCGCAGCGCGTTCTCGCGCGCGCCGTCGGCCGGGTCCAGCATGAGCTCCGCCTTGGCGATCTTGGCCGCATGCGTCACGAGCGCCTCGTCCTGCTCCACCCAGACGGCCGTGCCGTCCACCACGGCAGGCAGCGTCTCCGCCAGAAGCGCCGCGCCAGCGCGCGCGAGCTCGGCCGTGAGCTCCTCGGCGTCCTTCTCGCCCACCGTCACGCGTGCCTGCGCACAGTAGGCGCCCGTGTCCACGCCATGGCCGATCCGCATGATGGAGACGCCCGTCTCGGCGTCACCGGCGAGAATCGCGCGCTGGATCGGGGCGGCGCCGCGCCAGCGCGGCAGCAGCGACGCGTGCACGTTCACGCAGCCCGCAGGCGCCATCGTGAGCACCTCGTCGGGCAGGATGCAGCCGTAGGCCGCGACGCAGAAGACGTCGGCCGCCGCGGCGCGCAGGGCGTCCAGCGCCTCCGGGGTCATGCGCGCCGCCTCGAGCACGGGAAGCCCCAGCTCGAGCGCGCGAGCCTTCACCGGCGAGGGCTCCAGGCGCCTGCCGCGCCCGCGCACCGCGTCCGGCCGCGTGAGCACGAGCGCCACGTCGTGCCGCTCGGCCAGCGCCTCGAGCGAGGGCACCGCAAAGTCCGGCGTTCCCATGAAGACGATGCGCATCCCTGCCCCCTAGGCCTCGGTCTCGCCCGGACGCGCGCCGGCGGCCAGCGCGGCCTGGTACTCGCGCTCGGCCTCGGCGCGGGCCATCGGCGCCAGGTGGTCGAACATCGTCACGCCGTGGACGTGGTCGATCTCGTGCTGCAGGCAGACGGCCATGAGGTTGTCGGCCGCCTCGTACTGCATGAGGTCGCCGTCCAGGTTGCGGGCGCGCACCACCACGTGGCTCGGGCGGCTCACGGTGACGCTCACGCCCGGGAAGGAGAGGCAGCCCTCGCTGCCCTCGACCTCGGGACCGTCCGCGGTCACGATCTGGGGGTTGATGAGCACGTAGGGGTTCTTCTTGGAGCCCTTGCCGCCCCAGTCCACGTCGATGACCACGATCTGGCGCATCTCGCCGATCTGCGGGCCGGCCAGGCCGCAGCCGTCAGCGGCGTACATGACCTTGAGCATGCGCTTGGCCAGCGCGCGCACCTCGTCGTCGATGACGTCGATGGGCGCGCACTCCTGCGAGAGGCGCGGGTCGGGCGAGAGCACGATCTGCTTGAGCTCGTTCATGGTCCTCCTTCTTCGGCGTGCGGGCGGGCGAGAGAAGCGACGCGTCCGCGCGCGCCGCGCCGCCGTCACATCAGGTCGTAGGCGTCAATGTCCACTGCCATGTTACTACCCGCCCGGCGCGGAATCGATGCGGCGGCCGCGCCGACCACGCCGCCGAGGTCGGCGTCCACGGGCGCCTTCACCATGACGTGGCGGCGGACGCGGTCCTTGGCGCGGGCGCGCAGGCACGGCGCGGGGCCGAGGACCTCCCAGCCGGCCTCTCCGCCCACGCGCTCGCGCAGGGCGGAGGCCAGCTCGTCGGTGACGGCGCGCACGTCCTTCTCGGCGCGGCCCCAGACCGTCACGTTGGCCAGGCGCGCGAACGGCGGGTAGTGGGACTCGGCGCGCTCGGAGAGCTCCGCGTCCAGGAAGAGGGCGCGGTCGTGGGCCGCCACGGCGCGGATGGCCGGGTGGCTCGCCCAGTAGGTCTGCACGATCACGCGGCCCGGCCGCCCGCCGCGACCGGCGCGCCCGGCCACCTGCTCGAGCAGGTCGTAGGTGCGCTCGGCGGCGCGAAAGTCCGGCAGCTTGAGCACCGTGTCGGCGTTGATCACGCCCACGAGCGTGACCTCGGGGAAGTCGAGGCCCTTGGCAATCATCTGCGTGCCCACGAGCACGGCGCACTCCGCCGCGTCAAAGCGCTCCAGGAGCTCCTGGTGGGCGCCCTTGGCGCGCGTGGAGTCCGCGTCCATGCGGATGACCTCCACGTCCTCGGGCAGCAGCAGCCGCAGCTCGTCCTCCACGCGCTGGGTGCCCACGCCGTAGGCGGCCAGGTAGCGGCTGCCGCAGTTGGGGCAGCTCGTCGAGGGGTCCGGGAAGGCGCGCACCGGCCAGCTGCGCCCGCAGCTGTGACACACGAGGCGATGGCCCCGCTCGTGATAGGTGAGCGCGCACGAGCAGTGCGGGCACTCCGGCACGCAGCCGCACTCGCGGCACATGAGAAAGCTCGCAAAGCCGCGGCGGTTGAGCAGAAGCACCGCCTTCTCGCGGTTGCGAGCCACCTCGCGCAGGGCGTCGGCGAGCGGGGCCGAGAAGACCGAGCGCCCGCCGCCACGGAACTGCTGCGCCATGTCCGCGACCGTGACCTCGGGCAGGCGCGCCCCGCCCGGGCGCTCGCCCATCTTCACGCGCGTCCAGGCGGCGCCGCGAAACGCGCCGGCCCGACAGCGCGCGAGGCTCTCGAGCGAGGGCGTGGCCGAGCCCAGCACGAGCGCGGCGCCCCGCTCGCGGGCGAGCTCGGCCGCGACCTCGCGGGCGTGGTAGCGCGGGGACTTGTCCTGCTTGTAGGAGAGCTCGTGCTCCTCGTCGATGATGACGAGGCCAACCCGCGCGAGCGGCGCGAAGAGCGCCGAGCGGGCGCCCACGACCACGCGGGCCGCGCCGGTTCGCACGAGGTCCCACTGGTCAAAGCGCTCGCCGGTCGAGAGACGGCTGTGGAGCACGGCCACCTCGTCGCCAAAGCGGCTGCGAAAGCGGCCGACCGTCTGGGCCGTGAGGGAGATCTCGGGCACGAGCACGAGCGCGCCCTGGCCGTCGGCGAGCGCGCGCTCGATGGCGGCGAGGTAGACCTCGGTCTTGCCGGAGCCGGTCACGCCATCGACGAGCACCACGTCACCGCGGGCGGCCCCGCGGGCGCGCTCGATGGCGGCGAGGGCGTCGCGCTGGCCGGCCGTGAGCTCGGCGGGGCGCGGGGCGGCAGCCGAGGAGAGCGTGGTGGCCTCGGCGCCGCGCACGCGACGGCGGCGGGTCACGGCCACGACGCCGCGCTTGGCGAGCGCGCCCACCGCGGCGGCCGCGCCGGGGATGGTGGCCGCAAGCTCGGCCACGCGCTGCGGGCCCTCGCGCAGGGCGTCGAGCACGGCGCGCTGCCGGGAGGCGGTGCGCGCGGGCGTGAAGTCGTTGACCGCGGGCGTGAGCTGCGCCCAGCGGTCGTCCACGGCGCCCGTGCGCTCGGTCTGGAGCTCCCAGGGGCCGCCCTCGGCCGCGCGCGTGACGCGGACCTTCTGGCCCGGCGCCAGGAAGGGGCGAATCGCCTCGGCGGGCGGGCACGCGTACTCGCGCGCCATCCAGGCGGCCACGCGGGCGGCCGCGGCGTCAAAGGCGCTCGGCGCGAGGACCTGCTCGATCGCGCGGATCTTCTCGGGCGGCACGTCGGCGGGCGGCTCGTCGGCCACGGCGACCACGTAACCCACGGCGGCGCGGTTCGCAAAGGTCACGAGCACCGTGGCGCCGACGGCGGCCTCGGCGGCGAGCTCGGGCGGCACGGCGTAGTCAAAGGCCGCGTCCAGCGCGCGCGTGGGTATGTCGAGCACGACGCTCGCAAAGGGCATGGCCGCGAGCCTCCGTTCCTCTCGCCTCCTGGGACTGCAATTGTACCCGGTGCGGACCGCGTCTAGAAATCTCCGGGGTTGCCGCGGCGACGTCTAGGATTTCGCGGGGTTGCGCGGGATCGGGCACGCTCGACCCGCGCACGGCCGGCGTTTTCTAGAAAACCAGCCGAGAAGCGCGCGCATTTGACCGAGGCGCGCGACAAGGGCGCGGATTTCTAGACGCGCCCGGAGCAAGGCCGGCGATTCCTGGAGGCCGCCGCGACACGCCCGCGAATTCCTAGAGCCCCAGCCAGAAGAGACTCGCGTCGTCGCCGACCTTCATGCGCGGGAAGCGCGTGAGCTGGGCGTCGCCCGCCTCCAGCACGCGCATCCTGTCGCAGAGCAGCTGGGCCGAGAAGTACGTGGCGTCGCCCATCCACGCCGCAAGCGACACGAGCCCGTACTGCCCGAACGCGCGGAAGATGCCGTCGCTCATGCCGGCGACCGCGACCACCTCGGCCCGCGGCAGCGTGAGCCGGCGCGCGTGGGCGAGCCCGGCGCCGCTCGGGTCCAGGCACCAGTAGCCGCTCACGGTGTTGCGCAGGCGCCGGTTGGCGAGGACCTCGTCGCGCACGAGGGCGCGCCGCTCGGCCACGGTGAGGTCGCGCCCGGCCGTACGCTCGACCATGAGGTCGACGACGCGGGCGTCCAGCGCCTCGAGCGCCTCGTCGGTGGAGACGACGAGCTCTCCTGTGCGCAGGAGCGCCACGAGCGGCGAGTCGCCGAGGCCCCAGAGCTCCACGTCCCTCTCGCCCGCCACGGCGAGCGCGAGCGTGGCCGAGGGCACCGCCACGGGGTCCAGCTCGTCGAGCGAGCATCCCAAGGACGCCTCCAGCTCCGCGCGACAGCGGGCGACCACGTCAACGAGCGCCTGCTCAGGGGCTGTGCCGGACTCCAGCGCCCGGCACAGCCCCGCGCCCGCCGCGTGCGCGAGCCACTGTGCGTTGGTCGAGAAGCCCGGCGAGACGGCCGGCAGCTCCACGAGCCCCGTCGCCCCGTCGATCACCACGCCGTACGCGCCGCCGCCCGGCAGCGCGCCCGCGTGCGCGAAGTCCTCGTTCGCGGCGTTGCCCCGATCCGTGAAGTGAACGTGGCGCATGGCGAGCCAGGCGCCTAGCCCAGCGCCTCGACGGCGGCGCGGAGCTCGTCTGCGCGGTCCGTGCGCTCCCAGGTGAAATCCGGGTCCTCGCGGCCAAAGTGGCCGTACGCCGCGGTCTTCTCAAAAATCGGCCGACGCAGCTTGAGGTCGCGGATGATCGCGCCCGGGCGCAGGTCAAAGACCTGCTCCACGGCCTGCTCGATCTTCTCGTCCGCCACCGTGCCCGTGCCAAAGGTGTCAACCATGATGCTGAGCGGGTGCGCCACGCCGATCGCGTAGGCCAGTTCGATCTCGCAGCGGCGCGCGAGGCCCGCGGCCACGATGTTCTTGGCCACCCAGCGCGCGGCGTAGGCGGCCGAGCGGTCCACCTTGGTGCAGTCCTTGCCCGAGAAGCACCCGCCGCCGTGACGGCCCATGCCGCCGTAGGTGTCCACGATGATTTTGCGGCCGGTGAGGCCCGTATCGCCCATGGGGCCGCCCACCACAAAGCGGCCGGTGGGGTTCACGTAGATGGTGGCGTCCGCCCACGCGATGCCCGCGGCGTCGAGCACCGGCGCGATCACGTGGGCGACCATGTCCTCGCGCACGCGGTCCATGTCGGCCACCGCGGCGTCGTGCTGCGTGGAGACCACGACGGCCGTGACCTCGACGGGCCGGTCGTCCTCGTAGCGCACGGTCACCTGGGTCTTGCCGTCGGGACGGAGGTAGGGCACGGTGCCGTCCTTGCGCACCGCCGCCAGGCGCTCGGCCATGCGGGAGGCCAGGTAGTGCGGCATGGGCATGTAGACGTCCGTCTCGTCCGTGGCGTAGCCGAACATCATGCCCTGGTCGCCCGCGCCCACCAGGTCGAGCGGGTCGGCCGCGCCGCGCTGGGCGTCCCAGGACTCGTCCACGCCGGCCGCGATGTCCGGGCTCTGCTCGTGGATCATGTTGATGACGCCGCAGGTCTCCGCGTCAAAGCCGTACTTTGCGCGGTCGTAGCCGATGCGGCGGATCACGTCGCGCGCGATCTTCTGGACGTCCAGGTACGCCTCGGTGCGAACCTCGCCGGCAACGACCACGGTGCCCGTGGTCACAAAGGTCTCGCAGGCGCAGCGGACGTTGTCCACGTTGGCGGGGGTGCCGCTCGGGGCGATGTAGCCCTCAGCCTGGAGCTCAGCCTCCTTGGCGAGAAGGGCGTCGAGGATGGCGTCGGAGACCTGGTCGCAGATCTTGTCCGGGTGGCCCTCGGTGACGCTCTCCGAGGTGAAGAGGTAGCTGCGCGGTGCGATGGAACGAGGCGAGGTGGTCATGGGCTTCCTTTCTCCGATCCCGGCGGCCGTTACCATTCCGCCGGCTAGCCCGTACATGATACCCGCGCGGCGCGGCGGCAAGCCCAACTGCGCCGTCTCGCCACATTTCGCGCGTTCTTCTCGGCGCGCGCGTTCTTCTCGGCTGGAACTCATTGGCGCCAAAGTGCCAAATCGGGCCCTCCAGAGAGCAAGTTCTGGTCCCTTTCCGCCAACGAGGCGCGCGCATGCAGCGCAGGCCTTCGGCACAAGCCCGTCCCACGCTGCCCGCGCATCAAAGATGTTGCCCAAAACCGCCGAAAATAGCGCGAGAACGGTTGCGGGAGGCCACGCCCGCGAGGTTTGGGTTCACGCTTTCGGCCCGGAGGCGGAGACGATCAACAAAACCGCAGGTAACAGGTTTCCACTTTGATAAGTGGGGCCCTGTGGCGACAAATGATGAACCCAAACCCGCGAAAGGGTGCCGCAGGGGGCATTCAGGCGGCGGACAGGATTGTGCCGCGACGGTGAATTCGCGGGCAAGAGGGACGGCGCGCCCGCCGCCCGCGCCCGCGACGGGAAGAAGCCCTCTCACGTGCAACCGCAACCAAGGGAGAGTCGTGCGCGTCCCGCTGCGAATCCTTGCCCGCGACCTGAAAAGGCTCGCGAAGTGCCCCGTGGCGCTTCTCGTCACGCTGGGCGTCTGCCTGATACCGTCCGCCTACGCGTGGCTCAACGTCCTCGCCAACTGGGACCCCTACGAGAACACGGCAACGGTGCCCGTCGCCGTGGCCGTGGAGGACAAAGGCGCGGACGTGCCCGGCCTGGGGCAGATCAACGCCGGCGCGCTGATCCGCGAGCGACTGGAGGAGAACCACCAGCTGGCGTGGACCTTCGTCGACGAGGAGGCGGCGCTCGAGGGCGTGCGGTCCGGCCGCTACTACGCCGCGTTCGTCATCCCGGCGGACTTCACGAGCACGCTCGCCGGCGTCGTGGAGGGCGACGCGCACCCGGCGCGCATCCCCTACTACGTGAACGAGAAGGTCAACGCCGTCTCGCCGAAGGTCACCGACACCGGCGCGACGACGCTCGAGAACCAGATCGCCTCCGAGTTCGTGAGCGTGGCCGGCGAGACCGTCACCGAGCGGGTCCAGGGCTCCGTGCGCGACGCCGGCGCGGCGCGCGGGGCCGCGGCGTCGGACGCGCTCGGGCTCCTGCGCGGGACCCAGGCGGCGCTCGACGAGGCCGCCGGGGCGCTGGACCAGGGTCGAGGCAGCATCGCCGACGCCCGGAGCGCCGTCGCGCGGGCGAGCGACGCCCTGAGCGGGGTGTCCGGGGGCGCGAGCTCGCTCGCGGACGCGCTGGACACGTCGCTTGCGGGCCTCGGGGAGACGCGCGCGCAGGTCCGCAGCCTCGCCGCAGCCCTCTCGAACGACCTCGGCTCGGGCGCGGCGACCCTGAACGCCCTCTCGTCGCAGGCGAGCCACGACGTGGGCCTCCTCGCCGGGGACGTGGGCTGGGCCCAGGGCAAGCTCGACGCCGCGATCTCGCAGGTGGAGGCCGCAAGTGGGACCCTGCGCGACGTCCAGGACGCGCTCGTGCGCACCCGCGACGCCCTCGCCGCGCTGCCCGCGACCGGCGAGCAGGCCGAGAAGCGCGATGCCGCCGTCGCCGCGCTCGAGACGGCCGCCTCCGCGCTCGGCGAGCTCGCCGACGCGCAGGACGCCCAGGTCGCGGGCATGCGCGAGGTCACGCAGGGAATCGCCGCGGATGCCGAGAACGCGCGCGGGCTCGCGGACGCCGTTGCGGACGCCACCCAGACGGGCTCGGACTCCCTCGCCGACCTGCGCGGCGAGCTCTCCCAGGACGTGGCACCCGAGCTCACGGCCGCGCTGGACACCCTCGCGGACGTCGGCGGGCGGCTCGCGGGCGGCGCGGACGCGCTTCCCGCGATGATCGCGCAGGCACAGGGCACCCTTGACCAGCTCGACGCCCTTCTCGGCCAGGCGTCATCCACCCTCGAGGACGGAGCGGCGTCCCTGCGCGAGGACGCCGACCGCGCCGGCGCGCTCGCCGACGACGTCGCGGCCATCCAGGGCGCCGCGGACCCCAAACTCGTCGCCGACGTCCTCGCGCTCGAGCCCGCCGAGACGGGAGCCGCGCTCTCCTCCCCCGTCGACATGGTCACCGAGGCGGTCTTCCCGGTCGCCAACTACGGCTCCGGGGTGGCGCCGTTCTACACCAACCTCGCGCTGTGGGTCGGTGGCTTCGTCCTGGTGGCCGTCTACAAGCTCGAGGTCGACCGCGAGGGGCTCGGCGACGCGCCCGTCACCGCGGGCCAGGCGTTCTGGGGCCGCTGGCTGCTGCTCGCCCTTCTCGGCCAGGCGCAGGCCGTGATCTGCTGCGCGGGCGACCTCGCGCTCGGCGTGCAGTGCGTCTCGCCGGCGGCGTACGTGCTCGCGGGGATGGTCGCCTCGCTGGTCTACGTCCTCGTGATCTACGCGCTCGCCGCCACGTTCAAGCACGTGGGCAAGGCGCTCGCGGTCCTGCTTGTGGTCCTGCAGATCCCCGGAGCCTCCGGCCTCTACCCCATCCAGATGCAGCCCGCGTTCTTCCAGGCGATCGGCCCGTGGCTCCCCTTCACCTACGGCATCAACGCGATGCGCGAGGCCGTGGGCGGCTTCTACGACGGGAACTACGTCCGCGACCTGCTCGTTCTTCTCGCCTTTGCGCTGCCGGCGATCGCGCTGGGCGCGCTTGCCCGCCCGCGGCTGCTGGGCGTGGACGCCTTCTTCGACCGCGAGCTCGGCCGCACCGACCTCCTTATCACCGAGCCCGTCGCCGTCGACGCGGCGCGCAGGGACCGCCCCTTCGTGGTGCCCGTGGTGGCGACGCTGGCGGTGCTGGCGCTGCCCGGGCCGCGGCTCGTCGTGCTGGCGGCGTGGGCGGCTTCGTTGGCTGTGACCTGCTCCTACGCGATCTATCGCGCGTACCGGGGCGAGAAGGACGGTGAGCTTCGATGAGGGGTGCGTGGAGGCGGCTCGCCTCGTTCGTCCGGCGCGACGCGCGGAACCTGCGCCACAACGCGGTCGCCGCGGTGGTCATTCTGGGCATGGTCGTGGTCCCGTCGTTCTACGCGTGGTTCAACATCGCCGGCAGCTGGGACCCCTACGGCAACACCGACAACATCCGCGTCGCCGTGGCGAGCGAGGACGAGGGCTATGCCGGCGCGCTCGTCCCGGTGAGCGTGAACCTGGGAGAGCGCGTCGTCAGCGAGCTGCGGGCGTCCGAGACGATCGACTACGTGGTCACCTCCGCCGACGACGCGGTGGAGGGCGTACGCTCGGGCGAGTACTATGCGGCGATCGTGCTGCCGAGGAACTTCTCGCGCGGGCTCATGACGATGCTCTCGAGCGACCCCGAGCGGCCCGAGGTGCGCTTCTACCAGAACGAGAAGGAGAACGCGATCGCCTCGATCGTGACCGGCAAGGCGGAGGACGCCGTGCTCGCCGACATCAACCGCGGCTTTGCCTCCGCGGTCACGGCCGTGGGCGCCGGGACCCTCGAGGAGCTGGGGCGCGCGCTCGACGGCGACGGCGCGCGGAGCCTCGCCGGGCGGCTCTCCGCGGCGGTCTCGGGCGCGTCCGAGCAGCTCCGCGGCTCCGCCGATGATGCGCGCGACGTCTCTGAGCTGCTCTCGGACACCGAGGCGCTTCTCGCGAGCGGGGGCGGCACGGCCGCGGCGTCGCTCTCGCCGACCGTCGACGCCGGCGAGACGCTGCGCGAGACGGCCGAGGGGCTGGACGGCGCGGGCACGGCGATCGACGACGCGACCGGGGCGGTCGGAGATGCACTCTCGTCGGCCGCCTCGAGCCTCGACGGCGTCCGGGACGCGATCGACGCGGCCTTCGCGACGGCGGCGGACCAGCAGGGCGCGCTCCAGGACGCGCTCGCGGATGCCCAGGCAACGCTCGAAGGGCAGGCCGAGAAGCTCGACGAGCTGACGGCGTCTCTCGACCGTGCGGACGAGCTGCTGTCCCAGCTGCAGGCGGCCCTCGGCGAGGGAAGCGCCGCGGCTGAGCGCGTGGGCACGGTGCGCGCGATCGTGGCGGGGCTCGCCGAGAGCGCGGGCGAGGTCCGCACGGAGCTGCGAGACCTCGCGGACGGCCTCGGGCGGACGGCGGCCGACCTCGCGAGCGGGGCCGCGGACGCGCAGGCCGCACGGGGTGAGCTCGACGGTCTTCTCGCCGACGCGCGCGAGGCGCTCGGCGACACGCAGGCCACCTATGACGAGAGCGTGCGCGGCTCGCTTGCCGACCTCGCGAGCCAGGTGGACGCGGCGGCGGACGGAGCCGACCAGGTGCAGGGCGACCTCGCGGGCGCGCTCTCCTCCGCCGAGGGGCGCCTCGTCGAGCGCCGCGGGCGCGCTCGGGGCCGGCCGCGACGCGCTGGACGACGTCGCGGCCCGCCTCGACGAGGCGGCGGACGGACTCGACGACCTGCGGGCGCGCCTGGACGCGGCGCTCGGGCTCCGCCGACGTGGGGCAGCTTCGTGCCGCGCTTTCCTCCGGGGCGGACGCGCTCGCCGAGTTCATGGCGGTGCCCGTGAGCGTGGAGCGCACCGCGGTCTTCCCGGTTGAGAACAACGGGTTCGGCCATGACGCCGTTCTACACGACGCTCGCGATCTGGATCGGCGGCGTGGTGCTCGCCGCGCTCGTGCGCGCCCACGCCGTCCGCCGGCCCCGCCGCTCGCCCCGCGACCGGACCGTGCTGCTCGCACGCGCAGGCCTATCTCGGGCGGCTCGTGCTCTTCTGCGCGGTGGGCGTGGGCGCAGGCCGCGCTCATCGCCGGCGGCGACATCGCGTTTCTCCGGCGTGCAGTGCGCGCACCCGGCGCTCTTCGTGCTCGCGTGCCTCGCGTCGTCGGTGGTGTACGTGAACCTGATCTTCTCGCTCACCGCCGCATTTGGCGAGGTGGGCAAGGCCGCGGCCGTGGTCCTCATGGTGATCCAGGTGGCGGGCTCCGGCGGCACCTTCCCGCCGCAGATGCTGCCGCCCGCGTTCCAGGCGCTCTACAAGTGGCTGCCGTTCGTGCACAGCGAGGGCGCCCTGCGCGCCGCGATGTTCGGCCTCTACGGGGGCGACTACTGGCGCGAGCTCGCCGTTCTTCTCGCCTACCTGGTGCCGGCGCTCGTGCTGGGCCTCGTGGTGCGCCGGCCGGTGATCCGCCTCGGTGAGCGCCTCGAGCACCGCCTGGAGGGCACGCGCCTCATGTGAGCCGCGACGCCGCGCTCTTCTCGGCTGCGCGTTCTTCTCGCCCGTGGCCAACTATCACCCGGGTGATTTCTAGCCACGGAACTCATTGGCGCAAAAGCGCCAGACTGACCCCTCTGAAGGGCAAAATCTGGCACATCCGCGCCAACGAGCGAATCGCCCGTCGCGTGACAGGGGGACGGAGCGGTGACAGAACCCCCGTCCCCCTGTCGCGCGGTATACTAGACGCGTATGTGACGAGTGACCCACCGAGAGGAACCTCATGTCCGAGACTCCCGTGCGCGTGCGCTTTGCGCCCTCCCCCACCGGCAAGCTCCACGTGGGCGGCGCCCGCACCGCGATTTACAACTGGGCGTTTGCCCGCGCCAACCACGGCACCTTCATCCTGCGCATCGACGACACGGACCCCGAGCGCTCCACCGAGGAGAACACCCAAATCATCCTGCGCGCCATGCGCTGGCTGGGGCTCGACTGGGACGAGGGCCCGGAGGTGGGCGGCGACTTTGGCCCCTACAAGCAGACCGAGCGCGCGGAGATGTACCGCGCCGCCGCCCAGCGCCTGTGGGACGAGGGCAAGGCGTACCCGTGCTTCTGCACGCCCGAGCAGCTGGCCGCCGATCGCGAGGCCGCCCGCGCGCGCAAGGACCCCTTCCAGGGCTACCAGCGCCGCTGTCGCGACCTCTCCCGCGAGGAGGCGCAGGCGCGCATCGACGCGGGCGAGCCCTACGTCCTGCGCATCAAGGTGCCCGAGGACCGCGGCGACGTCGTGGTGCGCGACGCGGTCCATGGCGACGTGACCTTCGCGGCCCGCGAGCTCGACGACTTTGTGATCCAGCGCACCGACGGCACGCCCACCTACAACTTCGCCACCGTGGTGGACGACGCCGCCATGGGCATCACCCACGTCATCCGCGGCGACGACCACCTCTCCAACACGCCGCGCCAGGTCATCGTCTACGAGGCCCTGGGCGCGCCGGTGCCCACCTTCGCCCACATCTCCATGATCCTGGGCGCGGACGGCAAGAAGCTCTCCAAGCGCCACGGCGCCACCAACGTGGAGGAGTACCGCGACGCGGGCTACCTCTCCGACGCCTTTGTCAACTACCTAGCACTTCTCGGCTGGTCGCTCGACGGCGAGACCACGATCATCCCGCGCGACGTGCTGGCGCGCGAGTTCAGCCTTGACCACGTGTCCAAGAACCCGGCGACCTTCGACCCCAAGAAGCTCGACTGGATCCAGGCCGAGTACCTGCGCACAATGGACGACGCCACGTTCGTCGAGAAGATCGTGCGCCCGACGCTCGCGGCGGCCGGCGTGGGGGTCGGCGAGCACGCGTCCGCCTGGTGGACGGCGCTCGCGGCCATCACGAAGCCGCGCACCAAGTTCCCGGCCGACGTCGTGGCCGTGACGGCGCCCGTGTTCGCGACCGCCGAGACGCTGGCGTATGACGAGAAGAGCGTGGCCAAGGGCCTCGCTAAGGAGGGCATGGGCGCGGTGCTGGACGCCGCGCGCGAGGCGCTGGCCGGGCTGGACGCGTGGGAGCCGGCCGCGATCGACGCGGCGCTGGAGGCGCTCCCCGAGGCGCTCGACCTCAAGAAGCGCCTGGTCTTCCAGGCCGTGCGCGTGGCCGTGTGCGGCAACCTGGTGTCGCCGCCGCTCGGCGAGACGATGGCGCTCGTGGGCCGCGAGGACTGCCTCGCGCGCCTGGACCGCGCCCGCACGCTCGCCGCGTAGGCGTGCGATCCGCCGGGGCTGCGCGCCCCGGCGGGCCCTCAGGCCCGCACCTTGCAGTTTTAGGCAGATTTTAGCCAGGGGACAAAGTATCCCAGTCGTTCGCAATGAAGAAATCGCAGGTCAGAGACTTGAGCGATGTCGGGGTACTCTGCGTGATCCTAAAAATCTGCCTAAAACTGTAATACATCGGCATGCAGCCACAGCACGGGGCGCCATCGCGCCGTCCGAGCCGTCGTCACGGGAGGAGGACCCATGGCCGCACATCCGCAGACCCTGGCCACGACCTCGGCCTTTGAGATCCTGGGCCCTGTCATGGTGGGACCCTCCTCCTCGCACACCGCCGGCGCCCTGCGCTGCGCGCGCGTGGCGGCCTCGCTCGTCGAGGGGGCCCATCCGCCGCGTACGCTTCACGCTGTGGAACTCCTTCGCCCACACCTATCGCGGCCACGGCACGGACCCGCGCGCTCGTGGCCGGCGTCCTCGGGATGGACACCGACGACGAGCGCATCCGCGACGCCTTTGACCTCGCGCGCGCGGCGGGGCTCGACGTCGCGTTCTCGGAGGCGCCCGACGACGCCTCGGTCCACCCCAACACCGTGGACATCGAGATGACCTGCGCGGACGGCTCCGGCTGCCAGGTGCGCGGCGAGAGCCTCGGCGGCGGGCGCATCCGCATCAGCCGCGTGAACGGCGTGGGCGTGGACATCACCGGCGCCTACGCCACGCTCTTCGTGGGCCACCGCGACGCCCCTGGGCTGCTCGCCCGCGCTCACGCGCGCGCTCGCCGAGGCTCGGGTGAACATCGCCTTCTGCCGCACCTACCGCACCGAGCAGGGCGGCCGGGCCTACTCCGTCTTTGAGACGGACGGCGCGCCCGCCGAGGGCGTGCTGGCCCAGGTGCGCTCCCTGCCCGACGTGAGCTTTGCGACGTTCATCTCGGTGCCGGGCTCTACCTCCGCGACGGCGCCCGGCGTGAGCGCGGCCGAGCTCTTTGACGACGGCGCCCAGCTGCTCGCGGCATGCGCGTCGCGGGGCCTCACCATCGGCGGCGTCATGGAGCTGCGCGAGCGCGGGCTCACCGGCGCCGAGCGGGCCGCCGCCTCCATGCGGCGCGTGATCGAGGTCATGCGGGAGGAGACGCGCTATCTCAGAGTCCCGCTCGCTCGGCGGCTTCATCGGCGGCGAGGCGCGCCTCGTGGACGCCGGGGCCGCCCGCTGGGCCCCCCGCGCTCATGGGCGCCGTGCAGACCGACGCCGTCGCGCGCGCGATGGCCGTACTCGAGCGCTCGGCCGCGATGGGCGTGATCGTGGCGGCGCCGACGGCGGGCTCGGCCGGCGTGGTGCCGGGATGCGTGTTCGCCGTGGCCGACGCCACGGGCGCGACCGAGAGGGACGTGGCCTCGGCGCTCTGGTGCGCCGCCGCCGTGGCGGGCTCATCCAGGCCCACGCGTGCGTGGCCGGCGCCGAGGGCGGCTGCCAGGCCGAGGTGGGCTCGGCGGCGGCGATGGCCCGCGGCGGCGCTCGTGGAGCTTCTCGGCGGCACGCCCGAGCAGGCGCTCTGCGCGGCGTCTCTCGCGATCTCCAACCTGCTGGGGCTCGTGTGCGACCCGGTGGGCGGCCTCGTGGATGTCCCCCTGCCAGGCGAGAGAAACGCGATCGGCGTGGCAGCGGCCTTCTCGGCGGCGCAGCTCGCGCTCTCGGCGTGCGCTGGCTCGTGCCGTTCGACGAGGTGGTGGCCCGCGATGGCGGAGGTCGGCCACGCCCTGCCGTCGCGCCTGCGCGAGACGGCGCGCGGCGGGCTCGCGGCCACGCCGACGGCACGGGGCGCGTGCGCCGGCTGCGGGGGGCTGTGCGTAGCACGGGTGGCGCGGACGCGTGTGGCCCCGATCGGTCGTGGGCGTAGAATGGGGAAATCAGACCCCGTTCGAAAGGAAGCCCCATGAACGTCTGTCCCTCCTGCGGCACAAGCTATGACCAGAACGCGGCCTTCTGCCCGGCCTGCGGAACACCTGCCCCGGTGACCGCCGCGCCCCGTCGTCCCGGCGCAGGCCGCCGCCCCGTCCGCGAGCTCCCCGTCGCTCGCTCCCCTCACCCGCGTCCGCAACATGCTCGCCATCGTGAGCGCGGGATCGCTCGCGCTCTGGGTCATCCTCAACATCGTCTCCGACATCGCCTACAACGGCACGAGGGGCGTCGAGTACGGGACGACCGCCTACTACGCCGCGAGCCGACCCTCTCCGCGGGCATCAACCTGGTGGCGGGGGCGCTCAGCTACGTCGTGTCGGCGGCGTTCGTGGCGCTGTTTGTCTCCCATCGTGCTCATTTGCCTACCGCAGGACGATCAGGTAACGACCGGGCGGCTCGGATGCGCATGGCGCCGACGCGGCTCACCCTGTCGTGCCGGCGCCATATGAAAAAGGGCCGCAGCCAGCAGGCCGCGACCCTGAACGTTTGGTAGCCCCGTACCAGATTCGAACTGGTGATCTCCGCCTTGAGAGGGCGGCGTCCTGAACCGCTAGACGAACGGGCCATTTGGTAGCCCGTACCAGATTCGAACTGGTGATCTCCGCCTTGAGAGGGCGGCGTCCTGAACCGCTAGACGAACGGGCCACATATGCGATTGTGAGGCAAGCGGCAGAATTGGCTGGGACTGAGAGAGTCGAACTCCCGTTGACGGAACCAGAATCCGCTGTCCTACCACTAGACGAAGTCCCAATTTGCCACTTCGTGCGCCTCTCAGCGCGAGGAAACACTATACGGGAAAGTGCCCGTCCATGCAACCGAAAAATTCTGAGAAGTTGTGCGGGGCCCGCCAGCGCTCGACACCGGCGCCGCATGGCGCCCCTACCCACCTCAGCCAGTCGAGAAGGGCCTCGCGCTCGTTTGGCACCTCGCCTGCCATCACGGCCTCGAGGAGCTGCGCGAGCACCATGCCCACCCCCGGGCCCGGGCTCGACGCCGCGCTCCCGGATCACGTCCGCGCCGCGCACGGCCAAATCGCGCACGCGCCACACCGCGCCCACCGCCAGCTCCCGACGCAGCGCCGCGCTCATGGCGTCGAGCTCCACGGCGTAGCCCATGCACGCGGGGGCCTTGGCCACGGCGTCGGCCCGCTTGAGGTCCAAAAGGGCAAAGGCCAGGGGCCGCGCCTGCCCCGGCGCCGCCTCCTCCAGCTCCGCGAGCATCCGCCGCATCGAGGGCGCCGTCGCGCGAATCTCAAAGTCGTGCAGCAGCACGAGCGCCGCCGCGCCGCGCGCGACCTCGCCCGGAACGGCCAGCCGACCCAGCACGCGCCTCGTCACGCGGGCGCCCTCCCCGGGATGCCCGAAGAAGTGCCCACGGCCCGAGACGTCCTCGCTCCAGCACGCCGGCTTGGCCACGTCGTGGAGCAGCGCCGCCCACCGGAGCGCCTCGCTCGGACGCCCGCCCGCGAACGCCTCCACCCCGGCGCACACGCGCGCCGTGTGCTCGAGCACGTCATGGGCGGTGATAGGGGCTCTTCTGGTCAAAGCCCGCCATGGGCGCGAGCTCGGGCACCGCCGCGGCGAGCACGGCAAACTCGTGGCGCAGCGCCCAGGCCACGCGTCCCGTGGCGAGGATCCCGGAGAGCTCCTGCCCGATTCGCTCCGACGCGATCTCCGCAAGCCCCGGTGCGCACGCCACGAGCGCGGCCTGTGTGGCGGAATCGATCCGCGCCCGAAGGCGGCACGCAAAGCGCACCGCGCGCAGCACGCGCAGCGCGTCCTCGGCAAAGCGCCGCTTGGGCTCCCCCACCGCGCGGATTACGTGCGACGCGAGGTCCTTCTCGCCGTCAAAGGGGTCGAGAAGCCCGCGCGCGGGGTGAAAGGCCAGCGCGTTCACGGTGAAGTCGCGCCGGGCCAGGTCCTCGCGGACGTCGGTGACAAAGCGCACCTCGTCGGGGTGGCGACGGTCGCTGTAGCGCCCCTCCACGCGGTAGGTGGTCACCTCGACGGGCCGGCCGCCCAGCACCGCGGTCACCGTGCCGTGCGCCGTTCCCGTCTCGTGGACGGCGGCGCCGGCCGCGCGCAGCACGCGGGCGGTCTCTTGCCAGGGGGCCGAGGTGGTGACGTCCACGTCATGCCCGGGACGGCCCAGAAGGGCGTCGCGCACCCAGCCGCCCACGACCCAGGCCTCAAAGCCCGCGGCCTCGAGCGCGACGAGGACCGTGCGGGCGTAGCCGGGCAGCTCGCGCGCGAGGCGCCTCTCAACGTCCGTGCCCATGGCGCTCCCTTCCGGCCTCGTTCTTCTCGCCCGATTCTAGCATGGGGGCCGGGCGCGGCGGCGGGGTGCGGGGACGGCGCTCGGGAATTGCCGGAAGTCGGAGGGTCTGGTCGAGTCCCGCTTTGAGATCGCCGGGAGTCGGAGGGTTTCTCTACAGACTTCCGGGATTATCACAGCAGAACCCACCCCCGGCTACAGACTTTCGGGACTTTCGCAGCACACGATGGCGAGAAGTTCCGACTTCCGCGATTCTCGAAGCGCGTGGTGGCGAGAAGAGCCGGCGCGCGCGGGCCGAGCCCGAGCACCCACGCACAAGAAGGGGCGGCCCCGAGGGGCCGCCCCGTTCCGTCGCGTGTGGTGAGAAGCGAGAAGGGCTAGCCGCGCTTCCTGCGCGTGGCGACCGCGGCGGCGAGGGCGCTGACGCCGGCCGCGGCAGCGACGGCCACGGGCGCCGCGCTCGTCGGGTCGGAGGTCTGGGCGAGCTTGCCGCTCTCTCGTCCGCGGGCTTCTGCTGTTCAACGGGCGTGGTCTGAGGCACCTCGGGCTGGCCCTGCTGGCCGGCCGGCACCCAGCCGGCGTAGAGCGTGAGGTCGCTGGTCACGGGCGTGGTCTTGGGGTCAAACACGCCCGAGAGCGTGCCGTCGGCAGAGCGGGTGGTGTACCACACGCCGGTGAAGGTCCAGCCGTCGATCGTGGGAGCATCCGTGGGGGCGTTGACGTAGGAGCCCTCGGGAATGTCGAGGTAGGTGACGGTGCTGCCGTCGGCCCAGACGAAGGTCACGTCGTAGGTCTTCTCGGCGGGCTGCTCGGGCTGAGGAGCCGCGGCGAAGGCGAGCGAGACGGGCGCGCTCGTGAACGTCCACGGCCACCTGGTCGGCGTCGGTGGCGGTCACGCGGACGGTGTAGGTTCCCGTCGGTCGTGGCGGCGTAGGTGGCCTGCGTGGCGCCCGCAATCTCCTTGCCGTCGAGCAGCCACTGGTAGGCGTAGCTGACGCCCGGGGCGGCGCTGGTGGCGGAAGCGGAGAGCGTCACCGTGTCGCCCTCGGTGGGCTTGGGGTCGCTGACGCTCACGCTGACGTCCGCGTCGAGGCTCCAGCGCTGCGAGACTGTGAGGTCGTCGGTGACGGGCGCGTTGAAGTCGTAGGGCGTGTCGGAGCCGTCGGCCTATACGTATATCTATTTGTAGCCCACGCGCGCCGCGGGGTCAGCGGGCTTGGCGAGCTTCTCGCCCTCGGCGAGTTGCGCCGTCTGGTCGTCGATGGTGACGGTGAAGATATTGCCGGGCTCGGCCACGCCGAAGCTGCCGTCCGGGCGCTCGTAGGCTTTGAGGTCGGTGGCGAGAAGGGCGTCGTCGGGCCTGGTCGAGAAGGAGCCGCCGGAGATGGTGATCTCAGAGGTGTCGACGGTGGGGACAGCGGGCTTGGTGCCGGTGCCGTCGTGGGTGGCCTTCTGGACCTTGCCGTTGATGGTGCCGCCGGTGATGACGACCTTCGGGCCCTGCTCCGCACCCTTGTAGTTTATGGACTGAACGTCACCATTGATGGTCACGCCGTCCTCGATGGTCGTCGTTCCGACGGCGCCGTCCTGGGCCCATGTCGCGACGCGCCCGTTCAGGGTACCGCCGGAAAGCGTCGCCGATCCCCAGTTCTGGATGGACTGCTCGTCAGACGAGATGGTGCCGCCGTTGACGATGAGCGTGGCGTCCTCGTTCTTGAGCGCGATGAAGCCGTTGGAGAAGCTGCCGTCGTTGATGGTGAGCGTGCCGGCAGCGTTGCGGACGAGCGAGCTGAACTTGCCGGTACTCGTGACCGTGCCGCGACGAAGGTCATGGTGCCGTGGTTGTCAATGACGTACCAGCTGTTGCCGCCGCCGTTGGTCGGGCTCGAGCCGGCCTCCTGGGAACGCGTGAGCGTGCCGGACTCCACAACCACCTCGCCGTGGTTCACGAGCGCGCCGGTCGCGTGCTTCGTGCTGTCCACGGTGCCGGTGCCCGCCTCGGAAGAGTCGGTCAGCGTGAGGCTGCCGCCCTCCTCGACCGTGATGGTACCCTGCCCGTTCGCGAGGTCCTCGGCATTGGTGAGCGTGTGGCCCGCCAGGTCGAGCGTGACGGTCTTGCCGTCAGGGATGGTGACGTTCTCGGTCACGTTTTGGGTGAGCTGGACAGTGCCGTTGTTCGAGCGCCCGGAGTTGATGGCGTCCGAGACTGAGCTGAACGAGTAGGTTTTCCCGTCAACGGTGACGTTCGCCTTCACCAGGGTGTTCGGAGCGTCGATGTTGTTGTTGACCATCTCCTCGATACTGGCACTTGCGGTCGCCTGCAGATAGGAGCCCTGATACACGCCAGTTGCGGCATTGGAAACGTTGTTCCCCTGGATGACCAGGCCATCCGAGTCAGAGAAGCCCGCGAAGCGCGCGTTGGTCGGGTCGCCCGAGCCGTTAAAGGTGTTGTTCTCGAGCTTGACGCCTGAGACGCCATATGCGGGAACGCTGTTCTGATTGCCGCTCGAGAAGACGAAGCAAATGCCGCCCCCCACGGTTGCCTCAGGTACGGGCGCGGTCACGTTCATGGTGTTGTTCGCGATGGTGATATTGCTCACGTTGGGACCAATGAGGTTGATGGCGACGTTGGTGTCCGAGTCGGCAATCGTGCCGTTAGCGTTCTTCTCGTTGATGCGTCCGAGGTTGAACGTATTGTTCTCGATGGTGCAGCCCTGCTTGCCGCTCACGCAGATGCAGTTGGGCTGCCACCACATGTAGCCCTCGGTCTTCTTGGCCCACACGCCGCTGGGAACCGTGAACGTGCAGTTCTTGACGGTGGCACCGTTGGCCATGTTGATGCAGTTGCTAAAGCCCTGGCCAACCGCGGTGGAGCCGGGGTTGGTAAACGACATGCCATCGACGACACAGTTCTCCGCAAGAGTCAGCGAGCCCGAGTACACGACGCCCTGGGTGGCCGTAACTTTCACACCCGCGTGCGAGATAGAGATGTTCTCGGACGCGCTCTCCAGCAGCGTGAGCGTGCCGCCGCTCTTGTTGACCGCCGCGACGGCGTCGCCGAGGGTGGCATAGGGAGTCCCGTTCACCTCGGCGGCGTTCGCGGTCGCGGCCGGGGCCGCGTCCGTCACGGGATCCGTCGCGTTCGCGGTCGCGTCCGTCGCGGGATCCGTCGCGCCACCCTCGGTCGAGGTGGCGTCAGCGCTGTCCTCGCCGGTCTGCTCGACGTCCTTCTCGACACCCTCATCGGTGTTCTGCTCGCCGTTCTCGACGGTCTGCTCCTGCGGAGCAGCGTCGCCGTCCGTCTCGCCTGCCATCGCCGGAACGACCAGCACCGGAGAGAGCGCCAGCGTCGCGGAGAGCAGAACCGCGGTCTGCTTGCGGACCCAGCCGCTGTTTGCCTTGCTCATGCCTGCCATCCTTTCCCGCACGTGCGGAGTTTGATGAGCCATGTTGATCCATGCTCATTTCCTGTTGAATATACCCCCCCCCCCGTACACTATTTTCAACATTCGAACAGCAGACGACACAAGCACGTCATCTGGGCGGCAGGCCCACATGGACGCTCATGAATCCCCGAAAGTCAGAGTATTATGCGGGGGGCCCGCTTTAGAATCGCCGCAAGTCGGAGGGTCTCGCCACAGACTTCCGGGGTTCTCGCAGCACACGACGGCGAGAAGACCAGACTTCCGCGATTCTCGAAGCGCGCGTCGGCAGCGAGAAGCACCGCGCCACAGCCCCACGCCGTCCCCGTGCTACCCTTGACGCGAGAAGCGCGCCGAGCGCGCCCCGCAGCCGCGCCGGCCCCGACGCGCCCTTCTCGCCGCGCCACCCGCGCGCCGCCCGAAGCCCCACACCACCCAAGGAGGACCCATGTCCCAGACCCAGCCCATCACCGCCGACGACCTCGCCGCCTTCAGCGCCGACTTCCACGCCGAGCGCGCCAGCGTCGTCGCCAGAAACGCCGTCACCTCCTCCGGCATCCACGCCGCCGCGCGCGTGCCCGAGGCCGTGGCCGCCAACGCCATGACCTTTGACGTGGAGGTCCGCCAGGGCGAGCGCTGCGACCAGCAGCGATCAGGCCGCTGCTGGATGTTCGCGAGCCTGAACACCATGCGCCACCGCGTCATCTCCCGCTACAACCTCAAGACCTTTGAGCTCAGCCAGGCCTACCCCCTCTTCTTCGACAAGCTCGAGAAGTCCAACTGGTTCCTCGGCAACGTCCTGGACACCCTGGACGAGCCGCTCGACGGCCGCCTGGTCTCCTACCTCCTCGCCGACCCGATCTGCGACGGCGGCCAGTGGGACATGTTCCGCAGCCTCGTCAAGAAGTACGGCGTGGTGCCCAAGGAGGCCATGCCCGAGACCGCCTGCTCGCGCAACACGCGCGAGATGGACAAGTACCTGACCCGCTACCTGCGCGGCTGTGCGCGCCGCCTGCGCGAGAGCGCCGCGGCCGGCGTCGAGAGGGACGATCTTCTCTCCATGCGCCGCGAGATGATGGGCGAGGTCCACCACTTCCTCACGACCTGCCTGGGCGAGCCGCCCGCGCGCTTTGAGGTGCGCCTGCGCGACAAGGACGACAAGCTCGCGCTCTCCGGCGCCTTCACGCCGCAGGAGTTCTTCTCGATCGCCGTGGCCATGGACGTGGACGACTACGTGAGCCTCATCAGCGCGCCTACGGCCGACAAGCCCTTCGGCCACGTCTACACCGTGAGCCGCCTGGGCAACGTCGAGGAGGACGGCGGCGTGCGCTACCTCAACCTGCCGCTCGAGCGCCTGAAGGAGGTCGCGGTGGCGCAGCTCCGCGACGACCTGCCCGTCTGGTTTGGCTGCGACGTGGACCAGAGCTACCTGCGCGACGAGGGCATCATGGACACCGCCGCGCTGGACGTGGACGCGCTCTTTGGCTTCCCCGTGGAGGGTTGCCTCGACCGCGCGGAGCGCCTGGACTACGGCGAGTCCCTCATGACGCACGCGATGGTCCTCGAGGGCGTGAACCTGGACGCCGACGGCCGTCCCACGCTCTGGAAGGTCGAGAACAGCTGGGGCGCCGAGCACGGCCGCGACGGCTTTGACACGCTCTCCGACGCGTGGTTCGACGAGTATGTCTACCAGGTCGTGGTTAACAAGCGCTACCTCACGGACGCCGAGCGCGCCGCCTACGACGCCGAGGAGCCGCGCGTCCTTGCGCCGTGGGACCCGATGGGCTCGCTCGCCCTCGCGCGCTAGCGGCGCCTCGGCCGGGTGGCTCACGCGGTTTGGGTTCACGCCTTGGGCCCAGCCGCGCTCACCCAACGCGTTTCCGCAGCTAAGAGGTTTCTAGCTTGATGGAATGGCCTCGTGAGGGCCTTAGGGTGAACCCAAACCGCAAAACAGGTTTGGGTTCACTTTTTGCCGCCGGCGGGCAGCTGCATCAGATCATGAATCAGTTACCTGCGGTTTTTCGAGCGAGCAGCGATCGCCGGGAAAGACGGTGAACCCAAACCTCGCAAAGGGGCATCGACGCCAGGGCCGCCGGCCGAGCCGCCGCCTAGAACTCCGCGAAGCGTGGCTCGCCCGCGCGCGCAAGCTCCTCGCCCGCCGCGAGCTCGCGCACCGCGTCCACGAAAGGCACCTCGTCGCCCGCGCGAAACGAGCACATGAGCTGCACGTCGTAGGTGAAGAGCTGGTCGCGCACCTTGCCGCCCGCGTCGGCACACATCCGCGTCACCGGTCGTAGAGCGCGTAGGGCAGCTGCACGGTGACGGGCGTGACGAGCGTCATCTCCGCGACCAGCCCCTCCTCGCGCGCCGCGGCGAGCGCCGCCTGCGCCGCCGCGGTGTAGGCGCGCACGAGCCCGCCGGGCCCGAGCAGCGTCCCGCCGAAGTAGCGCGTGGTCACGCAGCAGACGTCGGCGAGCCCGGCGCCGCGCAGGACCTCGAGCGTGGGCATCCCGCTCGTGCGGCTCGGCTCCCCGTCGTCGGAGCAGCGCTCGCGGCCGTCCGCGAGGATCCAGGCGGGGACGTTGTGGCGCGCATCATGGTGGCGGCCGCGCACCTCGGCAAGGAACGCCTCAGCCTCCGCCTCGCTCTCCACGTGCGCGAGCTGCGCGATGAAGCGGCTCTTCCTGTCCTCGAACTCGCCGCGCGCCTCGGCGCCGGCCCGAAGCGTCAGGTACCCCGCAGGCGCCATCATGGGCGTCACGCCGTGCGCAGCACGACGGCGCCGGCCTTGACCTCGCCGCCGGCGCACGCCGGCTCGACGCGCTCGAACGCCTCCGGGTTGGTGACGGTGACGACCACCGTGTCGTCGAGCCCGCGCTCGGCCATGAGGCCGCGGTCGAAGCGCAGGACCGGCGAGCCCGCGCGGACCTCGTCGCCCCCTGCGCACGAGCTGGCTGAATCCCGCCCCGCGCAGCTCCACCGAGTCAAGGCCAACGTGGAGCAGGACCTCCGCTCCGCTCTGTGCCTTGATGAGCAGGGCGTGGGCGCTCTTCACCTCAGCGACCACGGTGCCCGTGACCGGAGAGAACGCGACGTTTCCCTCGGGCTTGATTCCCCACGCCGGTGCCGAGCATGCCCTGCGAGAACGCAGGGTCGCTCACGTCGCCAAGCGCGACCAAGCGCCCCGTCACCGGGGCGAGCACTGCCTGGGGGTCCTCGGGGGTGGGCACAGGCTCAATCGCAGGCTCGGACCGGTCGAGAATCGAGAGGCCGAGCTTTTCGAACAGACCCACGTAACGCCTTTCCACAATGCCCTGCCGCTCAGCGGCCACTTACACGCACATATTGTAGAACAAGCGGAGACGCGGGGGCACGCTTCCGTTCATGCTAGAATCTCTCTCGCGAGGTGGGCCAGGCGACCGCGGGACGCGCTTGCGCGTCATGAGGAAAGTCCGGGCTCCACAGGGCAGGATGCCGGCTAACGGCCGGGCGGGGTAACCCGACGGAAAGCGCCGCAGAAAAGAAGACTCCAACTGGCCGGCCCTCGGGCCGCGCAAAGGGAAAAGCTGAAACGGTGGTGTAAGAGACCACCAGCGCCGCGGCAACGCGACGGCTTGGCAAGCCCCATCCGGAGCAAACGCAAATAGGAGCGCCATGGTGTGGCCCGCACTGCGCTCGGGTTGCGCGCTAGAGGCGGACGGCAACGTCCGCAGTAGATAAATGGCCGCCCACGACAGAACCCGGCTTACAGGCCCACCTCGCACCTTTCCCGTTCTTCTCGGCCGCGACATTCCGGAACAAGGTGCCCGGCGCAACTCTACACAAGACGCCCCGGGTCCCATGAGGGGCCCGGGGCGCACGTCAAATCGAGCGGAGGCTAGCCCCTGCTACGACGCTCGCGCAGCGTCAGCGCTGCAGCGACCACGGCGACCCCGCCCACGGCGAGAAGCCCGGGCAGCGCCGTCTTTGTGTCGTCACCCGTGCGAGGGATCGTCTCGTCGTCAGTGGCGTCGTCAACGGGAGTCGTGCCCTCCTGAACGTAGCCGCAGACGGTGCAGGAGCGCTCCCACAGCCCGTCTCCGACCTGCTCCCACGCGCCAAAGACGTGCTCGGAGCGGTCCTTCACAGCGCCGCACTCCTCGCAGACCCTCCAGTGGCTCGTGCCGTCACACTTCCAGTCGGACCAGGTGTGCTCGTGGGCCGGCGGCGTCACGGTCTCTGCCGCAAAGGTCGCCTCGATGGTGTGGTCACCGGTCACGTTGCCGAAGGCGTAGCTGTCCACCGCGCCCACGGACACGCCGTCGACCTTCACGTCGGAGATCACGTAGCCCTCGTTGGCCGTGATCGTGAAGGCCTGGTCGGCGCCATCGGTCACAATCACAGCACCGGACGGAGAGATGCTGCCGCCCTCCCCTGCCGTGGCGGTGATGGTGTGCTGCTCCCAAGTGAGCACGTACGGGGAGAAGTCCCCGGAAGCAACATGAAAGCGGATGCCCTGCGCGGTCTTCTCGATAGTCACGTTATCCGCGTCGCAGCTGTCGACGTCCGTGACGTCAAAGCCGGACTGTGCACCGTCCCTATGAAGGCCCTTCAGGTGCAGGAGCGAGAAGTTCGTGCTCTCGTCGGTTCCCTCGGGGTAGGCCCAGTAAATGTCGATGCCGTTCTCAGAGGTAATCCACGCGTTGCTGTTGTTGGAGTCAACGAGGTCCAGGTACTTCATCTGGTACTGGCGCGCGGGGTCGGCACCGCCAAGCTCCTCGTCCACCCGATTCCTCAGCGCAGTGACTCGGTCAACGCCGTCGGACGTGATGATCTCGTCAAAGAGCAGCGAGGGAGTTGCGTCGTCGGGCAGCGGCACACCAGTGTCGTTGAGGGTGTAGGTGGTTCCGCCCGAGGGCTCCACCGCCAGGGCCGTGCCACTCGCGAGCGGCGAGGAGGGGGCCTCGGTCGCAACACTGCTTGTCACGGCTGCTGGATCCTCTGCCTCAACGGCGCGGACGGTCAGCGTTCCGGTGCCGAGCGCCACCGTGTAGTTCTGACCCTCGTGCTGGGCAGTGATGGCTGCCGAGATTGTTCTGGCCAAGGTAGAGGTCGATCGCGTACTGGGCGAACGTCTCGTTCACGGCAGCGACGTCAACTCGTCGCTCGTGACAGCGTTGCCCGACGCGTCGGTGTAAGTAACGCGCACGTCGTCCTGACCCGCAGATGGCTCAAAGTGGTAGTAGCCGTTGCGTCGGAGACGACTGTCCAGCTCTTGCCCGCCTCTGCGTTGGAGAAGGTCATGCCCTTTGCGTCGGCAACGCCCTCGAGCTTGAACATCGGGTGCGGCATGGAGTTGGAGGTGGCGGTTGCTCCGTCGTCACCGACGACCGCGCTGTAGCCGTCACCGCCCTCGTAGACGGTGATGTCCGCTGGCGTAACGGTTACGACCTGGGCAGGCTGATCGCCCTCCCGACGAACACGACCGCGTACCCGGTCGCGTTCTGACCCGGCAGGGAGAGCGTGAGCGAGCCGCCCGCGGAGACATCGACGGCACGCAGCGTCACCGCGCTGCCAGCAACCGGGACACCTGTGGCGTCCGTTGCAACAATGGCTGCGTAGAGCTCCTTGCTTGCATCGTAGCTCAGGTCAGAGATGTCGAAGCTCTGCGCAGCAGCAGTGGTCTCATACCAGTAGGAGCCGAGGACCTGCGTCAGGTTCTGACTGGTCAGCTCGCTTTTCACGTACGTCTCACAATCAGCGGAGGCATTGCCGAGCTTGACGTCGCTCCCGGGGTTCTCGATATAGAAATCGTAGTCGTCCCATGAAACGCTCTGCTCGGAGAGCTCCACGTCGTCAGAGACGGAAAGGTAACGATCCGTCTTGCCGAACGTGCTGCCTCCGACGATCGTCAGATCGTTGGCCTCCCCCCGGACGCTGAATAAGAGCCGTCAGACTCCGCTACGGTAGCGTTCATGATGCCGCCGGCAACCGATCCGCCGTTGAGTTCAACGTAGGGAACGCTTCCGTTGTAGTCGCCAGCATCGAGGGCGACGTTGCCGCCGATGCCAGCGGCGCTGTTGTCGGAAAGAGTGCCGCCGTTCATGATGAACTGACCGCCGCGACGAACGTACACGCCGCCGCCTACCTTATCTTCAGCGCCAACGTTGCCGGCTCCGGAGATGTTGTCTGAGATGGTGCCGCCGTTCATGGTGAACGTTCCGCAGCTCACCATCACCGCACCGCCAGTCTGGTGGCTCACGTTGCGGCACATCTCCGCGCCGTCGTACATGTTCACCTCGACGTGGCTGCCATTGTTGGCCAGTACCAAGGCGCCGCCACGATCGGTAGAGACGTTGTCGTTCAGCTTCCCGTAGATGTCGATGACGCCGTTGGTGCCCTGCGTGTAGATAACGCCGTACGCGTTGGTGTTGTGGTGAATGTTTGCGGTCTCGCCAATGCGGACATAGTGGTTCGACGAGCTCTGGGCGCAGATTACGTGACCGCCGCCAGTGCAGCCCGTGATCTCGCCGTTGAGGTACGCCGTCCCGCTCACGTTGACGATGTTCCCGCCACCAGCGATATCTCTGATGACGGAACCCTCGGCCGCGGTGAACTCGCAGCCGCCAAGCACGTCAAAGGATGCGCCGTGCGTTGTGCGGCCCTTTCCGTCGACAACGCCCGTCGAGCCCAATGTGGCGGTAGCGTTCGAACGAAGGTGCACGATCGAGCCGCCCTCTCCCCACCACATGTCGGCATCGCTGCAGACGTTGCTGACAGTGCCGTTGATAGTGACGTTTCCGCTGTCAACGTAGAAAGCGCGACCCACGATGTCGGAAATCTCGGCACCCTGCTTTACCTCGACGGAACCGCCTTGCATCCAGATGGCGCCGGCAGGGCCGTAGTAGCTCTTATTTGCCCCGGTAATCACCGTGCCCTTCGTGCGGTCAGTCACGGTGTCGTCAACGATCTTGCTGCCTCTCTCCATGACGAGCGTACCGCTGGAGAGGCGCACCGCAGACATGCCGCCGAAGTTCTTGAGCACGGCGCCCTCGCCGAGCGTGATGGTGCCGGTTCCGTTGTAGGTGGCGATCATGGCATCCTGAACGATGGCTCCATGGTTGATCTCCATGTCGCCGAACTCCGTGTTGCCGGTGCCGTTGGAAGCCGCCTGGATGTAATACTCGCCCATGTGCTTTCCGCCATCGTCGAGCACGATGTTCGTAAGCGTCAGCGAGGCTGTTCCAGGACCATCGGTGCTGCCGACCTCGATCATGGCAGGGTTGTACCAGGAGCGCGCGGTATCGGAAATCATATCGAAGTCCTCGCCACGCGTAAGCGTGTACGGGCCGCCGTCACCGCTCGTGATGGTCAGGTCCTTGCCGTAGTAGCGAGCGCACTCCGTCATGGTGAGATCGCTCATCACGTAGATCGTGGCGCCGTCAGGAGCCTTCTCAACCGCCGTGGCAAGCGAGGCATATGGGGAGTCCGCAGATCCGTTGCCGCTCTCGTCGCTGCCGCCAGCGCGCACGTACACCTCGGACGCGGTGCGCGGCTCGACGGACACCTCCTCCGTCTGGCTGCCGCTCTGCCCCGGCTCCTCGGCCACCGCCATGGAGAGCGGCAGCGCGCTGGCAAGAAGTGCCGCGCCGAGCAGAGCCGCCGCCCACCTCACTCTCATGCCAGATCGTCTCATTCCAGACCACCCTTCTCACGTGCCTTCACTTCGTCTATGGACGCGCGCTCATCCGCCCGGGCGCGCGCGAGGCCGCCGGTGGCGCGGTACCTGCTCGCCAACTGGGCGCCGCTCTCGCTGAAGCGCATCTCCACCTCGACGAGCCCGTCGCGGCGCAGCCCAGCAAGGCATCGGTCGATTGTCTTGATGTTTCGCCCCGTGAGGTTTACGAGGTCGCGCTTGGTGCGGCTGATGCCCCCGTTGAGCGCGGTCTCCCCGCCTATGTAGCGCAGGAGCTCGCGCTGGGTCCTTGTGAGGTGCAGGCCAACGACCTCGTCCGCCTCGCTTCCCATAGCGCACCCCCCCCCTGCCCAAAACGTAGACTTTTCCTTCACTGGGCCGCGGCGCGGTCGGCAGGACTGTTCTCGCAGCTGACCGCCAGCTTTCAGACCTTCTAAAGATTTAATCACCCGTTGCACAAATTGTCTATCTTGTAAACAAACAGAAACGTATTTCTGGGGGAGGGCCCACCGTAGCTGCGCCCACGCCCACATGCGACACAGAAAGGCGCCCCGGATCCCAAGGGTCCGGGGCGCCGCGCAACTCTTATGGGGTGAGCCCTAGTCGAGGTCGCCGAAGTCGGCGGGGTTCACCGCGGGAGCGGGCGCCGGGATCGGGGACGCCACGGCGGCCGGCGCGGAGACGGGGGCGTCGGCGTGGGTGGTGCCGGCGGAGCCGTTCGGCGCGGAGGGAAGGCTGGACTGCGTCGGGAACATGGCCTCGGCGTCGTCCATGAAGTGCTGCAGCAGCTTCTTGTACTCGCCGCGGAACTCCTCGCGGGAGGCCTTGAGGCGGTCGATCTCGTCCAGCTCGTTCTGCTTCTCGGCGAGCGCCTGGCGGATGACCTCGCGGGCCTTGGCGTCGGCCTCGTTGCGGATGCGGTCGGCGTTGTCGCGCGCTTCGGCCAGGAGCTTGTCGGCGGACTGCTGCGCCACGATGAGCACCTGCGAGATCTGGCGCTCGGAGGCGCTGATGTCGGAGACCATGGTCGGGGCCGGCGCGGACGTGGGGACCGGGCGCTCCTCCAGCGCGGCGATCTGCGCCTGGGCGGCGGAGAGCTGCTGCTCGGTGGAGGTCAGGCGGCCCTTGAGGTCGGCGATCTTCTGGAGCATCGCGTCAACCTCGGTGGAGAGCTGCTCGAGGAAGGCGTCGACCTCCTCGGTGTCGTAGCCGTGCTTGGAGGGAGAGAAGGTCTGCTGTTCGATGTCTGCGGGTGTGATTGCCATTCCTGTTCCCTTTCGCTTCGGAGGGGGCGGGCGGGCCCGCGCCCCAATGACGTACAAAATCTTACAGAAGAATCGTGTAGACGAGCCGCTCGATGACGCTCAGGACCAATATCGCCACAACGGGCGACCAGTCCACGCCCATCAGCGGCGGGATGAACCGCCGGAAGAGGTTCAGGTAGGGCTCCACGAGCATGCCCAGCGCGCCGCGCAGGTCGTCGAGGAACCCGCCGGGCCGCGCCGGGATCCACGACATCAGGCACCACGCCACGATGAGCCAGCCGTAGATGTCAAAGAGCCGCTGGACGAGCGAGACGAGCTGATAGAGTCCCATGGTCACCTTTCCGTGCGTCGTCGCCTAGCCGCGCGCGAGCTCGCGCGTCCGCGCCAGCGCCGCGTCGATCGCCGCGTAGGTCCCCTCCGTGAGCGGGCCCTCCAGCGCGCGCAGCGCCGCCGCGGTGGTGCCGCCCGGCGAGGTCACGCGCTCCATGTACGCCCGCGGGTGCACCCCCTCCGCGAGCAGCTGCTCGGCGCAGCCCCGCATCGTGGAGGCCACCATATCGCGCGCGGTGGCCGCGGGCAGCCCGGCCAGCACCCCGGCGCGCGTGAGCGCGTCCACGAAGAGCGAGAAGAACGCCGGCGCGCAGCCCGAGACGGCGCCGGCCACGTCGAGCTGGTCCTCGCGCATGACGGCGACCGCGCCCAGGGCCGAGAAGAGCGTGCAGGCGAGCTCCACGTCCTTCTCGCCCGCGCGCGGGCCCGCCGTGACGGCCGTCGCGCCCGAGCGCACCTGCACGGGCAGGTTGGGCATCACGCGGACGACGCGCGCCTCCGGCAGCGCCGCCGCGATCGCGGAGACGGGCACGCCGGCCGCGATCGAGATCACGAGGCGCGACCCCATCTGCGGCGCGAGCGCGGCCATGACGTCGCCGAGCACCTGGGGCTTGACCGCGAGGACCACCACGTCGGGGTCGTCCGCCAGAAGCGCCGTGCCGTCGGCGTAGGTCCGCGCGCCGAGCGCGGCGAAGGGGTCCAGGCGCGCCGGGTCGCTGTCGGCCACGAGCAGCCGGTCGGCGGCCAGCGCGCCCGCCTCCACGAGTCCGCGCGCGATCGAGCCGCCCATGGCCCCGGCGCCGACCACCCCGACCGTGAGCGTGAGCTCCTCAGCCATCGGAGCCCCCTAGCGGACGAGGTCGCCGTCGGCGGCCAGCTTGTCAAGATCGGTGGCGGTGAGCGACACGCCCTGCGGCAGCACGGCGAAGACGCGGTCGCCCAGCTCGCTGACCTCGCCGTCCACGCCGTAGGAGAACCCAAAGCAGAAGTCGAGGATGCGCTTGGCGCACTCGATGTCGGTGTTGCGGAAGACGAGCACCACGGGCTGGTTGGTCTTCACGCGCCGCACGACCGTCTGCACGTCGTCGTAGGCCACCGGGCGCAGCACGTAGGGCGGCAGCTGCCCCGAGCTCACGCGCATGGCGCCGCGGCCGGAGAGGTCGGTCGTCTGCTGCGCGGGGCTCTGCGCGTCGTAGCCGCCGCGGCCGCCCGCGACGGGCATGACCGGGGTCGGGTCGCTGTAGGAGCGCGACGAGACGCCCTGGTCGCGACCGCCCACGGGCCGGCCGGAGCGCGTGTAGACGGAGACGCTCTCCGCCTCGGGGCGCGGGGTGTTGCCGAGCAGGCCGCCCCCCTGGTGGGCCTCGTGCCGGCCGCCGCGCTCGCCCTCGTAGCCGTCGTCCTCGTAGCCCTCGTCGTAGTAGTCGTCCTCGTAGTAATCGTCGCCCCCGCCGCGCAGGCGGTCCTTGATCGTGTCGAGGAAGCTCATGAGCCCTCCCTTTCCGGGCGCCTTCCGGCGCCGCCAGCTAGTCGAGGTTGTACCCCGGATCGAACACGCACCGTCCCAGGCGGACGAGGGTCGAGCCCTCCTCCACCGCGATTCCAAAGTCGTCGCTCATGCCGCAGGAGAGCGTCGGCAGCGCAAGCCCCGTCCGCGCGCGCAGCTCGCCCGCGAGCTCCCGCAGGCCCGAGAAGGTCCGGCGGGCGGCGTCGGCGTCGTGCGCGGGGGCCATCGTCATGAGGCCCCGCACGCTGATCCCCGGCAGCGCCACGATCTTCTCGGCCGCCGCGCGCAGCTCCTCGGGCGAGAAGCCCGACTTTGAGGCCTCGCCGGAGACGTTGGCCTCCAGGAGCACGTCGGCCACGATCCCGCGCGCCGCGCAGCGCGTGGAGACGGCCTCGGCGAGGTGGGCCGAGGAGATGGAGTGGATCAGGCGCACCCGGCCGATCACCTGGTTGATCTTGTTCTTCTGCAGGTTGCCGATCATGTCAAAGCGCACGTCGGCGGCATCGGCGCGCCCCTCCAGGGCCTCGAGCTTGCGCCCGAGCTCCTGGGGGCGGTTCTCGCCAAAGAGGCGCCAGCCGGCGCGGATGGCCAGAAGGGCGTCGTCGGCGTCCACGGTCTTGGAGACCGCGATGGCCTCGACCTCGCCCGGCTCGCGCCCGGCCTTTCTCGCGGCGCCCGCGATCCGCTCGAGGATCGCCGCGCGCCGCTCGCGCAGAAACGTCTCGTATGACCTCGGATCCTCACTCATCCGAGCGTCGCCTCCCCTTTCCTCATGAGGGCAATCGCGGCGTGCCGGCCGCACGTGCCGCCCTCGGCGCGATACGAGAAGAACCGGTCGGTGGCGGACGCCGTGGAGACGTCGCAGACCGTCACGCTCCCCTCGGCCACCCCGGCGTCCGCGAGCGCGGCGCGCACGCAGGCGGCGAGGTCCAGGTGGCGGGGCTCCGGCACGGCGGCCGGCCCGAACGCGGCCTCAAAGCGCTCGGCCAGCTCCTCCGAGACCTCGTAGTCGGCCCAGCCGATGTGCGGGCCCACGTAGGCGAGAAGCTCGCGCGGCGCGCAGCCGGCCTCGGCGCAGAGCGCGCGGGCGGCCTTCTCGGCGATCCGCGCGATCGTGCCGCGCCAGCCGGAGTGCACAACGGCAAAGGCCCCCGGCGCCACCAGGATGACGGGCACGCAGTCCGCAAAGCACATGAGGACCGGCACCCCGCTCGCCGCGCAGACCACGGCGTCGGCGCCCGCCTCCGCCTCGGCGCGGGCCGCGGCGAGCGCGTCCGGCTCGGCGGAGCGCACCGTGACCACGTGGTCGCCGTGAACCTGGTGCGGGACCACCAGCCTGGCGAGAAGCCCCTCCGCGCCGATCGCCGCCAGCGCCCGCCGGCGGTTCTCGGTCACGCACGCGGCCTCGTCGCCGCAGCGCGAGCCAAGGTTGAGCGAGGAGAAGGGCGCCGCGGAGACGCCGCCCGTCCGCTCGGTAAACGCGAGCGTGACCCCGCCCGGACGGGACTCGTCCGCGAGCAGGGTCACGCCGCCGGAAGTCTGTCTCGCGAGCGCGGCCATGCTAGAGGCGGCTGCGCTTGAGGAAGTCGGGGATGTCGAACTCCTTGTCGTTGGACGAGGAGGACGAGGCCGGGCGGCTCACGTTGATGGGCATGGACGCCGGCTGCTGCGAGGCGGGCGCGGGGGCCGGGCGCGACTCGCGGACCGGGGCGCTGCGGCGGTCGCGGCCGGAGCGGGAGGTCGGCGTGAGCGAGGGCAGCGGCTGCTGGACGTTGGCATCGTTGAAGCCGGTGGCGATGACGGTCACGCGGACCTGGTCGCCGAGGGACTCGTCCACCACGGTGCCAAAGATGATGTTGGCCTCGGGGTCGACGTTCTTGGCCACGAGGTCGGCGGCGTCGTTGATCTCCTGGATGCCCAGGTCCTTGTTGCCGGCGATGGAGAGCAGCACGCGGGTGGCGCCGTCGATGGAGCTCTCGAGCAGGCGGCTGGAGATGGCCTCCTCGGCGGCGTCGGTGGCGCGGTTGTCGCCGGAGGCGGTGCCGATGCCCATCATGGCCGTGCCCGCGCCCTTCATGATGGTGCAGACGTCGGCAAAGTCGAGGTTGATGAGGCCGGGGACCGTGATGAGGTCCGTGATGCCCTGGGTGCCCTGGCACAGCACGTCGTCGGCCATGCGGAAGGCCTCGAGCATCGTGGTCTTCTTCTCGGAGAGGTCCAGCAGCCGGTCGTTGGGGATCACGATGAGCGTGTCCACGTTCTCGGAGAGGTTCTGGATGCCCTGGGTGGCCGAGGCGTAGCGCTTGCGACCCTCGAAGGTGAACGGCTTGGTGACCACGCCCACGGTGAGGGCGCCCACGTCGTTCTTGGCGATGTCGGCCACCACGGGCGCGGCGCCGGTGCCAGTGCCGCCGCCCTCACCGGCGGTGATGAAGACCATGTCGGAGCCGGCGAGCGCCTGCTTGATCTCGTCGCGGGAGTCCTCGGCGGCCTCCTTGCCCACCTCGGGGTTGGCGCCTGCGCCCAGGCCCTTGGTGATGTCGGTGCCGATGTGAACCTTGATGTCGGCGTCGGAGATGGCGAGCGCCTGGGCGTCGGTGTTCACGGCCACAAACTCGACGCCGCGGATGCCCTCCTCGATCATGCGGTTCACCGCGTTGGTTCCGCCGCCGCCCACGCCCACGACCTTGATCACGGCGAGATAGTTGCTCAGGGTGTCGGTGTCCTTGATCATCGTGCTCTCCTTTGTACCGTTCGTGCCTCGTTGTAGCGCGTGCTGCGTTTGTTGCTCGCTCTGTCCCGCGTGAGGCAAACCCTAAAGGTCAAGTTAACCCCGAGCCTTGGGATAAAGCGAAGCATGTTTGCACACTCAAGGGTCGTTCGTCAAGTCGTGTGACGAAACCATGGAGACCGCCGCGCCGCTCCGGGCACGCAGGCCATCCGGTTTTGGGCAGAACGTTTGATATCCCACCATGCAAAACCTCGCATAACGCGGCAGACGTCCCTTCTCCAGGCGAGAAAAACGTCCAAAGCGCGGGAATGCATCAAACCTTTGCCCCACAACCCGAGGGTTTCTGGCAAACCGTCCCTCGCGTCAGACCCGTGGACGAGAAAAACCCAAAACCCTCCCATTCCTGACAATCGGCCGACGCGAGGGAGCGTGCGCGCTGCCACGCCCTGTCCTTCTCCACGCATCCCCCTCCGCGCATCCCCCTCCGCGCATCCCCCTCCGCGCATCGCCGTCCGCGCATCCCCCTCCGCGCATTGCCAAGAGACGTGAGGTTTTGGGTTTTTCTCCACCCCGCGTTATCGGGCTGCCAGATTCTGAGGAGAACCGTGAGGTTTTGGGTCACATGTTTTATGCCCGAGCGAGAAGGGCGCGTCCTTCTCGCCGGATTTTGCCCCATATGCCACGCAAGGGAACGTATTGGGCAGAACGTTTGATGCGCGGCCCTTGTCTACATCAAACGTTTTGCCCAAAACCGCGTGGTTGGCGCGCTGATGGCGCACGGCCGCCGCACAGCAGGCGCACGGCTGACGAATGGTTGACGCGCAACGGGCGCGGCCGGGCGGGCGAGAAGGGCGACGCCCCTACTCCCCCGTCTCCTCCCCCGTCGCGTCCACGCCGTCGCCGGGCTGGACGTTGTCGGAGCCGATCTCGCGGTAGGCGGGGCTCGAGGGCACGCGCACGTTGATGCGCACGACCTTCCCGTCGCTCTGGTCGAGGTAGCCCTCCACGATGCGCTCCTTCTCGGAGATCTCGGTCGGGGAGCCGAGCGAGACCTCCACGCCGCTCTCCAGCACGCAGGAGACGTTCTCCGTCGACGGGGCGCTGTAGCAGACCACCTGCGCGGCAAAGTCGTCGGAGAAGCCCTGTTGGAACTGCGCCACCGCGTCGAGCACCTCGTCGGTCGCCGGGGCGCCCGCCTCCGGGTCCACCGTCGAGGGCACGTCGGTCACGAGCAGGCAGCCCCGCTCCCGCGCCACGGCGAGGGCGGCGTCGCTCACGGACTGCCCGTCGGCGGCCTCGATGCGCGTGGGCTCGATCCAGGTGTTCTGCTCGCTCAGATACCACGCCACGGTCCCCGAGCTCATGAGCACGAGCGTGGCGGGGCGCTGCTCCTCCACCTCGATCCTGAGCGTGCCGGGGAGGATGCGCTCAAAGCGCGCCGAGGCGATCCACGGGTTCTTCTTGAGCGAGGCCTCGATCGCGCTTGTGTCCACGTTGAGCAGGGTGGCGCCCTCGGGCACCTCGGCGAGGGCCTGGACGTCCTCGGCGCTCACGTGCTCGGTGGGCTCAAACTCGATCGAGGTGATCGCCAGAAGCGACGAGTCGCGCAGCGCGAACACCGCCACCACGGCCACGAGCGCCAGGGCGAGAAGGACGCCCGCGCCCATGAGAACGAGCCGCACCGCGCCGGCGCGCTGGTGCCGGATCCTCCGCTCGCGCGGCGCCTCCACCGCACCGCGCGCCGACGGCCGCGGCCTCGCCGAGCCGCGCCCGGCGCCGCCCCGCGCCCCACGGCCCCCGGCCTGCGCGCCAAGGCGCGCGCTCGGGCGGGCCTCGCGCGGGGCGGCACCCTGCCCGCGCCGACGGGGCGTGGGCCGCCTGTCCTTCTCGGCCGCCATGGGCTATCCCCCAAAGCCGAGGAACTTGACCTCGGGCGAGAGGTCGATGCCAAAGCGCGCCCGGACCGCGTCGTGGGCGCGGGTGATCAGCGCGAGCACGTCGGCGGCGGTGGCCCCGCCGCGGTTGACGATGAAGTTGGCGTGGGTCGGGGAGATCTGTGCGCCGCCCGCCGTGAGCCCCGAGAGCCCGCACGCCTCGATGAGCTGCCCCACCGAGCGCTCCGGCGGGTTGCGGAAGACCGAGCCGCAGCTCGGCAGCGACGTCGGCTGGCTCTGGCGGCGCCGGCGCAGGCGCGCGTCCATGTCGGCGGCGATGGCGTCGCGCTCGGCGGGCATGAGCGCGAGCGTGACCTCGAGGATGATCTCGGAGGTGGGCAGCGACGTCCGCCGGTAGCCCCACTCGATCTCCTCGCCGGCGTAGCGGTGCATCCCCTCGCCGGGGCGAAAGACCACAAGGTCGCGCACGCGACGGCCGATCCACTCGCGGCGCGTGCCCGCGTCCATGGAGACGGCGCCGCCGACCGTGCCCGGGATGCCCACGCACGGCTCCAGCCCCGAGAGGCCCGCCCGGAGCGCCTCGTTGACCACGCGCGAGAGCGTGGCGCCGGCGCCGGCCGTGATCGTGCGGTCCTCGGCCGAGACGTTCACGCGGGCGAAGTCCCCCTCCAGCGAGATGACGCAGCCGTCGTAGCCCGCGTCGTCGGCCAGGACGTTGGTGCCCTTGCCCAGGACGACCCAGCGCACGCCCTCCTCGGCGAGCACCTCCACCGTCCGCGCGAGCGCCGCGTAGTCGCGCACGCGCACCGCGAGCGCCGCCGGCCCGCCGATCCGATAGCTCGTGCGACGCGAGAGGGGCTCGTCGCGGGCGATGGCCGCATCGACGGCGCCCGAGAGGCTCATGTAGGCGTTGAAGACGCTCACGCGTGGCCGCCCTCCCCGTCGCGCTCGCGCGCCCGCATGGCCTCGATGAAGGCCGGGCCGATGGCGGTCACGTCGCCGGCGCCCTGGGTGATCAGCAGGTCCCCGGGGCGCACGAGGTCGCAGAGGTTCTCGACGAGGCGCTTGCGGTTGGGCACGTAGGCCACGTCGGTGACGTTGCCGGTGTGGCGCACGGCCTCCACCACGGTCTTGCCCGTGACGCCCGGGATGGGCATCTCGCCGGCGGAGAACACGTCCATGACGCGCAGGACGTCGGCGCTGTCGAAGGCGCGGCCAAACTCCGCGGCGAGCGCCTGGGTGCGGCTGTAGCGATGCGGCTGGAACACGCAGACGATCCGCCTGAACGGCAGGTCTGCGGCGGCGCCGAGCGTGGCCGCGATCTCGGTGGGATGGTGGCCGTAGTCGTCCACCACGGTCACGCCCGCCACGTCGCCCACGTGCGTGAAGCGCCGGCGGGCGCCCTTGAACTGGGAGAGCGCCGCGGCGGCGGCCGTGAGGTCCAGGCCCAGCGCGTCGGCCACGGCGATCGCGGCGGTGGCGTTGGCCATGTTGTGGCGCCCGGGGTTGGCGGCGATCCTCACGTGGACGTCCCTCTCGCCCGCGCGCACCGTGAAGCTGCTGGCCAGAGCGTGATTGGACGGCTCGGGCAGGCACACGTAGTCGCAGGCGGGGTCAAAGCCGTAGGTGAGCACGCGCCGGCCGGTGGAGCGGGCGAGCTCCACGTAGCGGGCCACGTCGCCGTTGACGATGACCGTGCCCTCCTCGCCCACGAGCCCCATGAACGTGCAGAAGGTCTTCTCGATGTTCTCGAGCGTGCCGTAGTGGTCGAGGTGGTCGGCCTCGATGTTGGTCACCACCACCACGCGCGGGTTCAGGTAGAGGAAGGAGCCGTCGGACTCGTCCGCCTCGCAGACGAAGTGCTCGCCGGAGCCGTTGCGCCCGTTGGTGCCGTAGCCCTCCACCACGCCGCCGATGAGAAACGACGGGTCCAGGCCCATCTTGTCGAGCATCGTGGCCACCATCGAGGAGGTGGTGGTCTTTCCGTGGGTGCCGGCGACGGCCACGGTCGTGGAGGCGCCGGAGAGGTAGGAGAGCATCTTGGCGCGCGGCCAGATGGGGATGCCCAGCTCGCGAGCGCGCACGACCTCGGGGTTGGTCTCGGGGATGGCGGTGGAGGTGACCACCACCTGCGGGGACGTGCGGTCGATCGTGGCGGCGTCGTGGCCCACGGTAACGTCGATGCCGGCCGCCTCGAGCTCGCGGACGTAGTGCGAGCTCTTGAGGTCGGAGCCCGTGACGCGGCAGCCGCGCTCGTGGAGCACGAGGGCGATGCCGCTCATGCCGGCGCCGCCGATGCCGATGAAGTGCGCGCTGGTAACGTTGTCAATCTGGGGCATGGGTGAGGGCCCTCCGTCCTGGTCGTCACATACACGCATTACTGTATCCCAAACGGGCGCGGCCCACACCGGTTCCCGGCACCGTGCACAAATCCAGCTTGACGGGCGGGCGCCGTCTAGGAATCGGCGCCCTTGCCCCGGGACCGTCTAGGAAAAGCCGCCCTTGTCGCCCGATCGAGCAGAAACCGCAGGCCGCGCGGGAAGAATCGCCGCAGATGCGCGACAAGGGGCCAAATTCCTAGACCAGACCGGGACACGGGCGGCGATTCCTAGAGCGTCGGCCGAGAAGGACAACGCTCTTAGGGACACGCTGCGACAAGGGCGGCATTTCCTAGAACGCCGCGCGACAAGGACCCGGATTCTTAGACCGGACGGGGGCCTTGGCGAGAAGGACGGCGCGTCAGCGGCGCGCGGCAGCCGCCTCCACCTGGTCCGCGAGCGCCGCGGCGGCGCGCGACTGCCCGAGCCCAAGCGCCGCCTCGCGCATGGCCGAGCGCCGCGCCGGGTCGTCCACCAGGCCCAGCAGCGTCTCGGCAAACTCCGGCCCGTCCATTCGCGCGTCCGGCACGAGCTCGGCGGCCGCGGCGTCCGTGAGGAAGCGCGCGTTCACGGTCTGGTGGTCGGCCGTGGCATGCGGGTAGGGCACGAGCACGCTCGGCACGCCCACGGCCGCGATCTCCGCGATCGAGGAGGCGCCGGCGCGCGAGAGTACGAGGTCGGCGGCCGCGAGCGCCTCGCCCATGTTGGAGATGTAGGGCATGACGCGCCAGCGCAGCTGCTCGGCGGGCGCGAGCGCGAGCGCGGAGACCGTCTGGTCAAAGCCGTCGGCGCCCGTGGAGTGCACAACGACCAGGTCCGGCCGCGCGAGCAGCTCGGCCTTGAGGCGCGCCACGGCCTCGTTGATGTGCGCCGCGCCGAGCGAGCCGCCAAAGACGAGCAGCATCGTCTGGTCGTCGCGCACGCCAAACGCGGCGCGCCCGGCCGCGCGGCTCGCGCGCACCACGCTGCGACGCACGGGGTTGCCGGTGAGCACCACCGACGGCGCGGGCCGCCCCTCGCGCTCAAAGACCGCGCGCGCGGCCGGCACGGAGATGCACACCGCGGCGGCGTGGGGCGCGAGCGCCTTGTTCGCGAGGCCCGCCACCGAGTTCTGCTCGTGGAGCACATAGGGCACGCCCAGGCGATGACAGCAGTTCAGCAGCGCCATCTCCACGTAGGCGCCAAAGCCCACGGCCACGTCCGGAGCGCCCTCGGCCGAGAAGCGCCGCGCGAGCCGCCCCTGGGCGCGGCGCATCCGCGCGAGCGAGCTCACGAGGGTCCAGGGCCGCGCGCGGTCGAAGCCGCTCACCACGACCGGCACCAGCTCAAAGCCCGCCTCGGGCACGAGCCGCCCCTCGAGCTTGGTCGTCTGCCCAAAGAAGCGCACGTGATGGCCGCGGTCGCGCAGCTCCTCGGCAAGCGCGAGCGCCGGGTTGATGTGGCCGGCCGTGCCGCCCGCCGCGATCGCGACCTCGAGGTTCCTCTCGCCCATGTGCCCTCCCTCGTCCGGGTGTCCGGGCACCATCCTACCGCAGCCGCGCATGCCCGCGCGCCCGAGAAGAACGTCCGCCCCCCGCCGCGCAAAGGATCAGCGGGAGGATCGCCCGCCGCGGCCCCGGCCGCGCAGGCGCTCCGTGGCGCTCGGCCCGAGGTCGATCCTCCTTCGGCCCCCGCTCTCGGTGACGCGACCGCGTGGCGGCGCGCTCCCGGCACGCCCGCGAGCGCCGCCCTCCACGACGCGCAGCCCCGGCCGCGAGGAGGCCGCGGGCGCCGACGAGCGGGCCGAGCGCGGGGTCGGCTCCCCCACCAGCGAGAGGCCGCTCGCCCCGGGCGCGTCGCCCACCTCGCGCCAGGAGCGCCGCGCGCTGTCATGGGCGGTCTCGGGCAGCCGCGAGTGCACGGAGACCGAGGTCACGATTCCCACGAGCATGAGGCTCGCTATGATCGAGGAGCCGCCGTAGCTCACAAACGGGATCGGCTTGCCGGAGAGCGGGAACATGCCAATCACGCCGAGGACGTTCAGGAAGAGCTGAATCACCACGATCGAGGTGCACCCCGCCGCCACGAGGCGCCCCGCGAGGTCGGGCGCGTGCCGCGCGATCTGCAGGCCTGCCCAGAGGAACACCAGAAAGCCCGCGATGAGCCCGAGCGTGCCCGCCAGCCCGCACTCCTCGCCGATCACGGCAAAGATGAAGTCGTTGTGCGCCATGGGGAGGTAGCTGTACTTCTGCCGGGAGTAGCCGATTCCCACGCCGGTGAGCCCGCCCGACCCAAAGGCGTAGAAGCCCTGGATGAGCTGCCAGCCGTTGCCGTAGGGGTCCGCCCACGGGTCAAACATCGTGAGAAAGCGCGCACGGGAGTAGTCGTCCCTGAGCGAGAGGACGAGAAACGCCGCCGCCCCCAGGACGAGAAACCCCAAGAGAATGTGGCGCGGCAGGCCCGCAAGGTAGCCCATCACCACGAGTGTGAGCGCCACGACCATCGTGGTGCCCTTGTCGGGCTGCAAGAGGATCAGCGCGATCGGCAGGCCCACGCCCACGCCAAGCAGCATCAGGAAGTGGTTCCAGTCGATCGAGCCGCGCTCGTAGTAGGCCTCGGCGAGGTTTGCCGCGGTGAGAATCACCGTGATCTTGGCGAACTCCGACGGCTGCAGGTCAAAGAAGCCCAGGTTGATCCAGCGCGTGGCGCCCATGCCGTTGTCGGTACCCAGGAAGATGACCGCCGCCAGCAGCGCGAGCGTCACCACCCAGATGGGCATGAGCGCCGTGCGGACCCAGAAGTGGTAGTCAACCTTGGCGAGCACCACGGCCGCCACCACGCCCACGGCCATGAAGCCAAGCTGGCGCTTGAGGTAGTAGGCGGCGTCCCCCGTGGCGCTGAGCGCCGTGACCGAGGAGGCCGAGAAGACCATGAGCAGGCCAAAGGCCACGATGACGGCCACGCAGCAGAGCAGCACGAGCCGCGGGCGCATGAAGCGCTCGGGCACCCCGAACAGGCTCCGCTCCTGTCGCCGCGCGCGCTCGTCGCGGCGCGCGGCGCGCCCCGTCCCGGCGCGGCTCGCCACGGCGCTCACGCCCCCTCCGCGGCGAGCTCGGCCACGAGCGCCTTGAAGAGCCGCCCGCGCTCGGCCATGTTGGCAAACTCGTCAAAGGAGGAGCAGGCCGGCGAGAGGAGCACGGTCTCGCCCGGGCGCGCGGCGGCCGCTGCGGCGGCGAACGCCTCGCGCAGGTGCGGCGCGCGCACGACCTCGAGGGCGCCGCGCTCGGCCTCGAGGGCGCGCGCGATGCGCTCCCCCGCCTCGCCAAAGCAGACGGCCACGCGGCAACGCTCGCGCACGGCCGCCGCGAGGCTCGTCAGGTCCGTGCCCTTGTCGTGCCCACCGAGCAGAAGGACGATCGTCCCGGCGTCAAAGGCCGTGAGGGCCTTCTCCACCGAGTCGGTGTTGGTGGCCTTGGAGTCGTTCACGTAGCGCACGCCGGCCACCTCGCCCGCCGGCTCGATGCGGTGCTCGATGGGCGAGAAGGACCTGAGGCCGCGACGCACGTCATCCGCCCCGACGCCCAGAAAGAGCGCCACCGCGGCCGCCGCGAGCGCGTTCTCGCAGTTGTGACGCCCGCGAATCCTGAGCTCGCCCGCGCGCGCCAGCTCGAGCTCCTCCCCGCCCCGGCGCACGACGAGCGCGTCGTCGCGCAGGAAGGCCGCGTCGGGGCCGTCCGGCTCGCCCGCCACGGAGAGGCGGCAGACCGCAAGGCCGCGCGCTGCGCAGCGCGCTGCCACGGCGCGGCACCAGTCGTCGTCCACCGAGACCACGGCGAGGTCGTCCGGTCCCAGGTTGGCGAAGGCGCGCTCCTTGGCGGCGGCGTAGGCCTCCATCGTGTGGTGCCACTCCAGGTGGTCGGGCGTGACGTTGAGCAGCACCGCCGCGCGCGGGTGGAAGAGGCGCGTGGTGGCGAGCTGGAAGCTCGAGAGCTCGGCCACAAACCACTCCGCCCCCGCGCCGTCGTCGAGCGCCTCCACCGGCGGCAGGCCGATGTTGCCCACCGCCTCCGCGGCGAGGCCCCCCTCGCGCAGGAGGTGCGTGACGAGCGAGGTCGTGGTGGTCTTGCCGTTGGTGCCCGTGACGGCCACCCAGCGCTCGGGCCGCTCGCGCCAGGCCAGCTCGGGCTCGCCGATCACCTCCGCGGCGCACGCCGCGGCGGAGCGGAAGAAGTCGGAGGTGTCCGGGATGCCCGGGGAGGCCACGGCCAGGTCGTAGCGGCCGGCCACCTCCTCGGTGCCGCAGACCACGGTCACGCCGAGCTCCTCGAGCGCGCGGGTCCGCTCGCCCGGCGCGCAGGCGGCGCCCCCGTACAGGGTGACCGAGGAGACCCGCGACGGGACGAGCCGCGCCAGGTGGCGCGCCACGGCCTCCCCGGTGCGGCCGGCGCCGAGCACCAGGACGTCCCCCAGCTGATGCCGCTCGATCTGCTGCTCGCTCATGGTCATGCCCCCTCCCTAGCCCAGCTGGAAGTAGAGGGCAAAGCCGAGCGCGGCAAAGGCGGCCGAGACGATCCAGAACCGCACGACGACCTTGTTCTCCTTCCACCCAAGCTTCTCAAAGTGGTGGTGGATCGGCGCCATGAGAAAGACGCGCTTCCCCGTGAGCTTGAAGCTCGCGACCTGGATCATCACGGAGAGCGCCTCGCAGATGAAGAGCCCGCCCATGATGAGCGAGGTCACCTCGGTCTTGGTGAGCACGGCGAGCGCCGCGAAGGCCGCGCCGAGGGCGAGCGAGCCCGTGTCGCCCATGAAGATCGAGGCGGGGTAGCAGTTGTGCCAGAGAAAGCCGATGCACGAGCCCGCGATGGCCGCGGCAAAGACCGCGAGGTCGAGCTCGCCGTAGCGGAAGGCCGCCATGGCCATGAAGAGCATCACGACCATCGTGCAGCCGCCGGCGAGGCCGTCCAGGCCGTCGGTGAGGTTGACGGCGTTGGAGAGCCCGGCCATGAGCAGAAAGATAAAGGCCAGGTAGAGCCATGGAATCGCCACGGGGGCGCCGCCCAGCTCGAGGGTCGTGGTGAGCACGCCGAGGTCGATCGTGAAGCCGCCCGGGAAGCGAACGGCGGGCTCGATGCCGCAGACGTTGACCGCCACCAGGCAAAACGACACCGAGATGAGGATGAGCCCGGCCATCTTCTGGGACGGTGTGAGGCCGAGCGAGCGGCCGTGCGCCACGCTCTCTATGTCGTCGAGAAGCCCGAGCGAGCCCGTGACCAGCGTGGCCACCACGGCGAGCACGAGCCCCGGCGTCCACTCGGCGATGAGCGCGCACGAGACGAGCACGCCCACCAGGATGATGACCCCGCCCATCGTGGGCGTGCCCTGCTTGACGAGGTGGCGCTGCGGGCCGTCCGCGCGGATCTGCTGGCCCACGCCCTCGTGGCGCATGAGCCGGATGAAGAGCGGCATCAGGAGGCCGGTCACGAGCGCGGCCACGCCCACCGCGAGAAAGACCTGGTAGGTGGGATATGCGGGATTTCCGATCATCAGGCGAGCACTCCCCTCACAAAGCTGTCGAGCCCACGCGGCGCGGGAGGCCTTCACGAGCACGAGGTCGCCCTCGGCCAGGGCCGGCCCGATCGCGGCTGTGGCGTCCCTCGACCGTGGCAAACCGCTCGATGGCGTCCTCGGAGAGCCCCATCGTGCGCGCGGCCTCCGCCATCTCGTCGGCGAGCGCGCCGCCCACGAGGACGAGCAGGTCAACGCCCCGGGCGGCGGCATAGGCGCCCACGTAGCCGTGCAGGCGCGGGGCCTCCTCGCCGAGCTCGCCCATCTCGCCCAGCACGGCAACGCGCCGGCCCTCGCAGGCCATGGACGCCAGCACGTCGAGCGAGGCCGCCATCGAGGCGGGGGCGGCGTTGTAGGAGTCGTCGATCACGCGGGCGCCCGAGCGAGCCGTGCGCACGTCGAGGCGCATGCGGGCCTGGGGCATGGCCGCGATCGCGGCGAGGGCGGCGTCGCGGTCGAGCCCGGCGCGCCACGCGAGCGCGAGCGCGAGCAGCAGGTCGTCGGCCGCGGCGCGACCGGGCATGGGCAGCCGCACGGCGCCCGTCCAGCCGTCGGCGCAGGCCAGGCCCACGGTCGCGCGGCCCTCGGCGTCGAGGTCGAGCGACGTCAGGCGCACCTCGTCCTTCTCGCCCCGCCCGCAGAGCACCACGTCCACGCCCGCGGGCCGCGCAAAGCCATCGGCGATGAGCGGCGTGAAGTCGCCCGAGGAGGCGAGCGCGAGCGCGGCCGGCGCGGCCGGCGCGTCCGCCATGCCAGAGACTATCTCCGCCTTGGCCCGGGCGATGCCCTCCCGGCTGCCGAGAAGCCCGATGTGGCTCGTGCCCACGTTGGTCACGCAGGCGAGCGCGGGGCGGCAGGCGGCGCTCATGCGCGCGATCTCCCCGGCGTGATTCATGCCCAGCTCGCAGATGAGCACCTCGGCGTCCTCCGGGGCCGAGAGCACCGTGAGCGGCAGGCCGATCAGGTTGTTGAGGTTGCCGCGCGTGGCGTGGGTGCGCCGCTGCGCGCCGAAGGCCGCGGCGAGCATCTCCTTGGTCGTGGTCTTGCCCACCGACCCCGTGACGCCCACGACGAGCCACCCCGGGTGTGCGTCGCGCGCGGCGCGGGCCAGGCGCAGGAGGAACTCCTCGCCGTCGTCGGCCTCGGCGCGCAGGGCCGCGCAGCCGAGCGCGGCGAGCTCCGCCAGGGCCTCCGGCGCCACCTCGGCGGTCGCCACCACGGCGGCGGCGCCGGCGCGCGCGGCGGCGGCGAGGTAGGCGTTGCCGTCCACCCGCTCGCCCGCAAAGGCCACGAACACGTCCCCGTCCGAGACCGCGCGGGAGTCGATCGCCGCGACGCCCGTGACGTCGCGCGCGCCGGGGCGCGAGCACGCTCGCCCCCGTGACCCGCGCCAACTCGGATACGCTCATATGAACCATGTCGTATTCTCACACTCCGATCACGCTGTCGGACTCACGCCCAGGATGCTCACCGCGTTGGTGGCGATCTCGCGGAAGGCCACGCCGGCGGAGCCGGACGAGAGGTAGGGGGTGTTGTTGAGGCCAACGTAGATGAGAAGCTCCGGCTGGTCGGCATTGGCAAAGGCGCACAGCGACGAGACGTAGGACCCCGCGCGGTAGCCCCCGTTCTCGTCGGCCTGCTCGCCCGTGCCGGTCTTGCCGGCAAAGTCGTAGCCCTCCACCTGGCCGGAGGTGCCGGACCCCTCCGTCATGACGCCGCGCATCATGTCGATCTCCTGGGAGACGGTCCCCTCCGAGATGACGCGCTCGCCCGCCGGCCACTCCACCTGCTCATCACCACGATACACGAGAAAGTGGGGCGTCATCGGCACGCCGTCGTTACGCAGCGCTCGACTGT
>CAWVBA010000005.1:0-11192 GCA_963927425.1 uncultured Atopobiaceae bacterium
CTGTCGGAGCACCCGGAGGAGGGGGAGGAGCAGTGAGCGAGAGAAGCTTCGTGACGGAGAGCCGCGACGAGACGATCGCGCTCGGAGAGCGCCTCGGGCGCCTGCTCGCCCCGGGCGACGTGCTCGTGCTGACCGGTGACCTCGGCGCTGGGAAGACCCAGCTCACCAAGGGAATCGCGGCGGGGATGGGCGTGACGGAGGACGTGACGAGCCCCACCTTCACCATCGAGATGGTCTACGAGGGGTCGAACATGCCCCTGTGCCACTTCGACCTCTATCGCCTCGACAACGCGGACCAGCTCGAGGACACGGGCATCTTCGACGTGCTCGGAGCCGATGGCGTCTGCGTCATCGAGTGGGGCGAGCAGTTCGCCGAGGAGCTGGGGGACGCGCGCGTTGACGTCTTCGTGACGCGCCTCGACGACCGGGCGGAGGCCGGGACGGAGCCCCCGCGCGAGGTTCGCCTGGTCGCTCATGACGCGCGGGGCGAGGAACTTCTCGGCGCTCTATAAATTGGTAGAAATTATCAGTTGATACTCTGTATCAATATGGTAGAGTGGTGGCAGCACGAGGGGCGAGCCGCGAGGGGAGGGGACATGACGAGCAGAAACACCATCCAGCGATCGATCATCGAGGACGAGCTGCGGCGTCATGCGAACCACCCCACAGCCGATGACGTCTACGAGGGCGTCCACGCGGAGCACCCGAGCATCAGTCGCGCAACTGTCTATCGAACGCTCAACCGCCTCGCGGACGAGGGCACGATCGGTCGGGTGCGCATCAACAACGGTGCCGACCGCTTCGACCATCGGTCGTTTGCGCACTACCACGTGCGCTGCACCGTCTGCGGCCGGGTCGATGACGTGATGATCCCGCTGGTCGAGGGGATTGACGAGCGGGCGGAGCGCGCCACCGGGTATCGGGTGTGCGGCCACACGCTGCAGTTTGACGGGGTCTGCCCCGCGTGCCAGCGAAGCGAGGCATCTACGGCCTAGGCCGTGTGCATAGGAGAGGGCGGCGGGGCCGAGGGGCCTCGCCGCACACCACGACAGCAACAGGAGGTCACCATGGACAAGTGGGTCTGCAAGGTCTGCGGTTACATCTACGAGGGCGCCGAGCCGCCTGCCGAGTGCCCCGTCTGCAAGGCGCCGGCCAGCCAGTTCGAGAAGGTCGAGGGTGAGCTGAAGCTCGCCGCCGAGCACGAGTACGGCATCTACGCCAAGACCGTCAAGGACAACGCCGACATCTCCGACGAGGACAAGGCCTACATCCTTGAGCAGCTCAAGGCCAACTTCACCGGCGAGTGCTCCGAGGTCGGCATGTACCTCTGCATGGCGCGCATCGCCCACCGCGAGGGCTATCCCGAGATCGGCCTGTACTGGGAGAAGGCCGCCTACGAGGAGGCCGAGCACGCTTCCAAGTTCGCCGAGCTGCTCGGCGAGGAGCTCGAGCCCAACATGAAGGCCGACACCAAGGCCAACCTCGCCTGGCGCGTCGACTGCGAGTTCGGCGCCACCGCCGGCAAGACGGAGCTCGCCGCCTGCGCCAAGAAGAACGGCCTCGACGCCATCCACGACACCGTTCACGAGATGGCTCGTGACGAGGCTCGCCACGGCAAGGCTCTCAAGGGCCTGCTCGAGCGCTACTTCGGCTAATGGCTGGTCGGCCCAAGAAGAAGGCCGCCGGTTCGAAGAAGGTCAAGCCCTCGGGGCCCGCGGCATGCGCGGTGCTCTGGGGGCTTGACCCGTCTGGCGAGAAGGGAGCGGCGGTGCGTGCCGTCCTCCGCGAGATGGGCGTGGTCGCCAGGACGGCGACGTACGAGCGTCTCGGGGACCCGGCGGGCGCCTTTGCGCGACTCGTGGGGTTCCGGCCGGCTCCGGTCGACTACGCGGGTCCGGCGCCCGAGGGAGAGTTCCTGCTGCTGTGCGGCCTCACCGACGCGCAGGTGGACGAGTTTCTGGCGCGATCGCGCGAGGCGGGCTGCGTCGTCGGTCCCAAGGCCCTGCTCACCAAGGCCAACCGCGCCTGGCCGCTCTTTCGGCTTATCGAGGCGGTGCGCGTCGAGCACGCCTCGAGCGCGTGAGGCTCGCGCGGAGGGTCTCGCGGCGCAGTCCTGGCGACTGCGCGGGTTCCGTCCTGGGGATCCTCCGGGCTCCGTCCCGGAACTCCGCGCGTTTGGCACGGTTTCGCGGCCCGGAGCGTGCGTCCGGCGCGGGTCATGGCGGCGGCCGCCCGGGCAGTCCGCGTGTCGGGCACGCTTTGACGTGTCGAGGCGTGCGCTTGGGGCGGGGCAGGGGGCGCGGCAGCGGCGGGTCGTCTCGCGACGAGCCGCCTCGGGTTCTGCGGTGCCCGTCGCGCTACACTAGACGAGTTGAAGACCCGAGCGAGAAGAGCCGCGCATGAGCGAGAAGAACCCCGTCGAGAAGACCGTCCTTGCCGTTGACACCTCCACCGACATGCTGGCGTGCGCCGTCGCGCGCGTGGCCGCGGACGGCTCCGTTGCCGTGCTGGCCGCGCGCGACCACCTGTGTCGTCGCCGGGCAAACGTCGAGCTTGTGGAGACCGTGCGTCAGGCGCTCGCAGATGCCGGCCTCTCGATGGATGACGTCGACGCTGTTCTCACTGGTCGCGGCCCGGGCTCGTTCACGGGCGTGCGGATTGGCGTGGCAACGGCGAAGGGCCTGGCCTGCGGGCTGGGCCGTCCGCTCTTCGGCGCCTCCGCGCTCGACGCGATGGCCTGGTCGGCGTGGGGCTGCGGCGTCCGCGGGACGCTCGCCGTGGCCGGAGACGCCATGCGCGGCGAGGTCTACCCCGGCATCTACGAGCTCGACGACGCTGGCGCGCACCGCACCTTCGCCGCCGAGACCGTCGTCAAGGCGGATGCCTGCGTGAGCGCCTGGGCGGGGCGCGCGGACGCGTCCGAGCTCACGCTCACGGGCAACGGTCTGGTCAAGTACCGTGCGCGCTTCGAGGCCGCGGGCTTCTCACGCTTCTCGCATGAGGAGGCGTGGTATCCCACGGGCGAGGGGCTGCTGCGCGCCGCCGCGGAGGCCGGCGTTTTTTCCGGGCCCGCCGCACAGTCCGGCGACCCGGCGCTCGTGCTGCCCATCTACACGCGCCTCTCCGACGCCGAGGAGGCCGAGCGCACCCGCCTGGGGCTCAAGGCGCCGGCAACGGTTGAGCTCACCGGCGTCGATGACGCCCTTGCCGGCATCCACCTGCAGCTGCGCCCCATGACCGTCAACGACACCACGGCCGTCGCCGCGCTCGAGGTCGCGACCTACGAGGGCTCGGCCCACACGCCGTGGACGGAGCGCATGTTCTACGAGGAGCTCACGCAGCCCGGTCGCAGCTGGTGGGTCGCACACGACCAGGGCCAGATCATCGGCTTTGCGGGCGGCGTGCTCGCCGGGGCGGACTTCGAGGTCGAGGAGGTCGTCGTGGACGCGGCGCGCCGACGCGAGGGCATCGCGCGTCGTCTCGTCGCGCGCGTGGCCTACGACGCGCAGATGCTCGGCGCTCACACGCTCTCCCTCGAGGTGGACGAGAAGAACGCGGCGGCCCGTGCGCTCTATGCCGCGCTCGGCCTGGTGGAGGAGGGTCGCCGCCCCGGCTACTATCCGGCCGGCGCGGGCGAGCCCGCCCACGACGCGCTGATCCTGCGCGCGCCGCTGCCGCTGGCCGCCGAGGCCGTGGGCGGCTCCGACGACCACCCCGAGCCCGCGCCCTCCATCCGCCCATGGCCCATCGAGTGCGCCCCGCGCAGCGAGGAGGCCGAGGCGGCGATTGCGGCCGCCGGCCCGCTCGTCCTCACCATCGAGTCCTCCTGCGACGAGACCGCCATGGCCGTGACGGACGGGCGCGGCGTGGTCTGCGCCAACGTGGTGGCCACGCAGATCGACTTCCACGCGCGCTTTGGCGGCGTGGTGCCCGAGATCGCCTCCCGCAAGCACACCGAGGCGATCGTGGGAGTCTTCGAGGAGACGCTTGCGCGCGCCGGCGAGCACTTCGGCGTGGACACGCTGACGCCGGCGGACCTCGCGGCGGTGGGTTGCACGGCGGGACCGGGCCTCGTGGGCGCGCTCGTGGTGGGCGTGGCCTTTGCCAAGGGGCTCTGTGCGGCCGCTGACCTGCCGCTCATTGCCGTGCACCACCTCGAGGGCCACCTCATGGCCAACCTCTTCGAGACGCCGGACCTGCAGCCGCCCTTCGTGGCGAGCCTCGTCTCCGGCGGCAACACCATGCTCGTGCACGTGCGCGCCTGGGGTGACTACGAGATCTTGGGATCCACCATCGACGACGCGGTGGGCGAGGCCTTCGACAAGGTGGCCAAGGCACTTGGGCTGGGATATCCCGGCGGCCCCGTGATCTCCAAGCTCTCCGCGCAGGGCAACCCCAAGGCCGTCTACTTCCCGCGCGCGATGATGCACAGCGGGGACTACTCCTTCAGCCTGTCCGGCCTCAAGACCGCGGTCATTACCTACATCGAGGGCGAGAATCGCGCGGGGCGGGCGATCAACCTGCCCGACCTGGCGGCGAGCTTCGAGGCCGCCGTCATCGACGTGCAGGTTGCCAAGGCCGTGACCGCGGTGGAGCAGACGGGCGTGAGCGACTTCTGCGTCGGCGGCGGCGTGGCGGCAAATCCGGGCCTGCGCGCGGCCTACCGCAAGGCCTTCGAGAAGCGCGGCGTGCGCGTGACGGTGCCGCCGATGCGAGCCTGCGGCGACAACGCGGCAATGATCGGCATCGCGGCGCTGAGGAGCTACCGCGCCGGGTCCTTCTCGCCCCTCACGCTGGACGCTGACCCCAACGCGCCGCTCGGCGCCTGGTCCACGCCGGACGCGCCGGTGCCTCCCACGTGGGAGCGTGCGTAAGGGACAGGCACTTTTGCACGCTCAGATCAAGCGTAGCTCGGGGCTCCCGGAAACCGTGCAAAAGTGCCTGTCCCTTTTGCACGCTAGCACCCGCCGCCGCACATGAGCTCGACGATCGTCCGGTCGGTCTCGCGCATGCCGCGTGACGCGAGCACGCCCACGTTGCGGATGGTGTTCTCCACGCCCTTGACCACGATGCCGTCGCCGCCGTAGAACTGGCTCCCGCGCTGCTGCATCTGCATGCCCAGAAGGCCCGCCTCGACCGCGCTCGCGATCTTGGCCGCGCAGCTCGCCTTGGCGCCGTCGCACACCATGCCCGAGTCGATGGCGAGCGCGTTCACCACGGTGTGCGCCACCTCGTTGTAACGCCCGCCGTGCAGGTAGGTGATGCCGGCCGCCGCGCCCGCGCCCGCGCTCGTGGCGCCGCAGTAGGCGGAGAGCCTCCCGATGCCGGTTTTGAGGTGGATGGTCACCAGGTTTGACACCACGAGCGCGCGCAGCAGCTCCTCGTGCGGGGAGCCCAGCTCGCGCGCGTACACGATGACGGGCACGCTCGCCGTGATGCCCTGGTTGCCGCTTCCGGAGTTGATGACCACCGGCAGCTCGCAGCCGCCCATGCGCGCGTCGGAGCCGGCCGCGGCCCACGCCTTGGCGCGGTTGGCCACGCCGTCGCCGTACGCCTCCAGGAGCACGCTGCCGACGTTGGCTCCCCAGCTGCGCCTCAGCCCCTCGTGCGCGATCTCGGTGTTGCAGGCGATCTGCCGGCCAAGGACCTGCTTGACGTCGTTCAGGTCGACCTCGTCGGCAAACTGCACGATCTTCTCGATGGAGAGGCAGCCTCGGTCCGTGCAGTTCGTCTCGTCCTCGACACCCTCCTCGAACGGCCTGTCGAGAAGGGACTCGCCGTCGCGTTCGATGCGAATGACGTTGGTGTGGGACCCCGCGATCTCGCAGAACGACGCGTGACCGGCGGCCTCCGCGCGCACCTGGATGTCGAAGACCCACGGGCGCTCGCTCGGCGTCACGACGACCTCGTGCGCGGCGAGATACTCGCGCATTTCGCTGACCTGCTCGCCGGTCACGCCGGCAAGCACCTCGAGCTTGGCGTCGGCGTTGCCCGCGAGCGCCCCGGCAACCGCGGCGGCCTCGATGCCGCGCGCCCCGCCCGTGTTGGGCACGACGACGCTCTTGACGTTCTTGATGATGTTGGCGGAGGCGGCGACGCTCAGGCTCTCGGGGAGCGTGCCGAGCGCCTCGCGCGCGAGCGCGGCGCAGTATGCCACGGCGATTGGCTCGGTGCAGCCCATCGCGCAGACGAGCTCCTCCTCGAGGATGGCGACGTAGGCGTCGTAGACTTCCTGCTCCATAGCGTCTCCTCTCAAGGCGTGCAAGGGGGGGCAGGCACTTTTGCACGGTCCCGGGACCGTGCAAAAGTGCCTGCCCCCCTTGCGCGCTCACCCGTTACGACGGTGTTTCTCAGCATACTATCAGCTCGCGCGTCGGTGCTCGGCGCGCTATCCTCCCATGCCGTGCGCGTAACTTTCTCGCATTAAGTTGCAAGGGGGAGGGGAATGGGTCCCCTCCGGTTGCGTCGCACGGAAGGGGATTACCAAAAAACAGGGAAAGGATCCACCATGAAGGCCACCCCGCACGTGTACGTATCTGACAGAGTCTCTCGCCGCGACTTCCTCAAGCTCTCGAGCCTCGTGGCGGGCATGGGAGGCGTGATGGTCCTTTCCGGCTGCGGCCCCGCCGCGCAGGACGCCACCACCGACGATGCAACCGACGCGACCGACGACGCCTCGACCGAGGCCGCCACGCTCGGCGACGGCACCACGCTGCGCGTGGGCATGGAGGCGGCCTACGCCCCCTACAACTGGCAGGTCTCCGAGGAGTCCGAGTACACCATCCCCATCGAGAACGTCTCCGGCGCCTACGCCGACGGCTATGACGTGCAGGTGGCCAAGATGATCGCCGAGGCCCTGGGCATGGAGCCCGTTGCCGTGAAGCTCGACTTTACCGGCCTGATCGACGCGCTCAACAACGGCCAGATCGACATCGTCTGCGCCGGCATGTCCGTTGACCCGGACCGCGCGCAGTCCGCCGACTTCTCCGACTCCTACATCGACGACGACATCGTGATGATCACCACGCAGGACTCTCCCTACGCGGGCGCCACGACCTTCGCCGACCTCGCGGGCGCCTCGGTCATGGGCCAGGCGGCCACCATGTACGACACGGTCATCGACCAGATCCCCGACATCAACCACATGACGCCGGGCGAGACCGTGCCCATCGTGGTCGAGAGCCTCGCCTCCGGCACGAGCGACGTCATCACCTATTCCATGCTCTCGGTGCCCAAGCTGCTCGAGACCTACCCCAACTTCGTGGAGCTCGAGATGGAGGACAAGTTCGAGGGCTCCGTCATGCCGGACAACGCGGCCATCGCCAAGGGCCAGGACGCCATCCTCGAGCAGATCAACGAGGTCATCAACGCCATCCCCGAGGACGAGCGCCAGCAGATGTGGAACGACTGCATGGATCGCCAGCCGGCGTAGCGTGCAAAGGGGACAGGCACTTTTGCACATCGCGTAAGATAGGGGCGCGCGCCGCAGACGAGGGCGCGCGCCCGCACGCATGAAAAACGAAGGAGATACAAAATGAGCTCCGCTCCCTCCGGCGAGCAGATGCCGAGAAGAACGCGCGGCCGCGTCGCCTCGCTCCTCCTCGACGACCATCGCTACGTGCTTCTGGGCACGAGCGTGGTCGCCCTCGTTGGCATGCTGCTCTCGAGCTCACCGCGCCCCGCGATGAGCTTCCTCGCCCACGCGTTCACCGTCGAGCTCGTGATGTACTACGTGCTCGTGGCGTGGCTCGTGGTGAGCGGCGTCGCGCTGCTGTTCAAGCTCACGCACTGGAAGACCTACGCCGAGTCCGCGCTCTTCGCCCGCTCGGGCGTCCGTCGCGTGCTGCGCCTCGCCTCGTACGTGATCTGGGCGATCGTGCTCGTGCTCTTCGTCGACCGCGTGGTCATGGGCGTGGCGTCGGCGTGGGGCGTTGCCGTTGAGGCCGCAAACTCGGCGGACCCGCGCCGCCCCGAGCCCATGCTCGAGAGCATGTGCTACATCCTCTACCAGGGGCGTGACACGTTCTTCACCGGCCTTGTCACCACCGTCGAGCTGGCGGTCTTTGGTACCGTGATCGCGTTTTTCCTGGCGCTGCTGCTCGTCTTCGCACGCATCCAGACCATCGACCGGCCGGACAATGACTTCGTGCGCTTCTGGAAGGTCGTTGGCTCGGGCTTTGCCAAGCTCTACTCCACGGTGGTCCGCGGCACGCCGATGATGGTCCAGGCCATGATCATCTACTACGGCGTCTTTGGCATCCTGCGCATGACCGCGCTCACCACCACCCAGATCAACGGCATCTGGACGACGTTTCTCGCGGGCCTCGTGACCATCACGCTCAACTCGACCGCGTACATGATGGAGGTGCTGCGCGGCGGCATCGAGTCGGTCGACAAGGGTCAGACCGAGGCGGCGCGCTCGCTGGGCCTGTCGCAGTGGCAGGCCATGGCCAAGGTCGTCTTCCCGCAGGGAATCAAGTACGCGATCCCCGGCCTCTCCAACGAGCTCGTCATCAACATCAAGGACTCGTCGGTGCTCTCGGTCATCGGCACCTTCGACCTGATGTTTGCCACCACGACCGTGGCGGGCATCTACTATCAGCAGTTCCAGACGGCGCTCATCTCCACGGTCGCCTACCTCATCCTCACGATGGTTGCCACGTGGCTGCTCGGGCGCTTTGCGCACCGCTTCAACGTGAGCGCTGAGGTCATGGGCAGCACGTCCGACACGCCCGTCAAGACCGAGGAGGTCAGCGCCGTGCCCCTGCGGGACGGCAAGAAGCATCGTCGCGGCTGGGGCCAGGGGAGGTAGGACATCATGAGAAACGCTTCCGTATCGAGCGCCTCCGCAGAGCCGATGGTTCGCATCGAGGGGCTGCGCAAGTCCTTCGGCGACCTCGAGGTCCTGCGTGACATCAACCTCGACGTCATGCCCGGCCAGGTGGTGACGATCATCGGCGCCTCGGGGTCGGGCAAGTCGACGCTTTTGCGCTGCATCAACCTGCTCGAGACGCCCGACGCCGGCCACGTGTGGTTCCACGGGGCGGATCTCGCCGCCGAGCACGTGGACGTGAACCGCCTGCGCGAGAAGATCGGCATGGTCTTCCAGGGCTTCAACCTGTTCAACAACATGAACGTGCTCGACAACTGCACGCTCGCCCCCGTGACGCTCAAGAAGATGGACAGGGCCGAGGCCGAGCGCGTGGCGATGGGTCACCTGGACTCTGTGGGCCTCGCGGACTTCGCGCACGCCGACGTCAACAACCTCTCCGGCGGCCAGAAGCAGCGCGTCGCCATCGCGCGGGCGCTGTGCATGAGCCCGGACCTCATGCTCTTCGACGAGCCGACGAGCGCGCTCGACCCGGAGATCGTGGGCGAGGTCCTCGAGGTCATGCGACGCCTGGCTGCCGAGGGCATGACGATGGTCGTGGTCACGCACGAGATGGCCTTTGCGAAGAACGTCTCCGACGAGGTCGTCTTCATGGACAAGGGCGTCATCGCAGAGAAGGGCGCTCCGGAGAAGATCTTCTCGGCGCCCGAGCACCCGCGCACCCGCGAGTTCCTCGCACGCTACCTCGAAGGGTAGCGTGCAAAAGGGACAGGCACTTCTGCACGCCGGACGGAGGTCCGAAGGGGTATAACATCTCTCACCAACAAGGGGAGGGGAGACCAGCTATATGAAGTCAAGACCCGAGGGCTAGCTTTTCTCGTTTCCAGATTCATCGGAACCAGCACCTTGAGAACCGGATACCGAATGCTTTGAGGGGTCCCTGCCCGGCCTCGCCGGGTCGTACGGGACCCCGTCCCGCATCACCGCGAACACGATGTGGCATAGCTTGCGCGCCACGGCGGTCACGGCCACCCGGTGGCACTTGCCCTCCGCGCGCTTCCTCTCGTAGAAGGCGCGCAGGGACGGGTCGTACTGCCGGGCCCTGCTGGCCGCGAGCCAGAGGGCCCTCCTCAGGTAGGGCGACCCGTGCTTGGTGATGGGCCCGCCCCCGCTGTCGAACTTCCCGGACTGGTTCACCCCGGAGTTCAGCCCGGCGTAGCTCACGAGCGCGGGGGCGTTGCGGAAGCGCGAGATGTCGCCTATCTCGGCGACGATCTGGGCGCCGGTGGCGTAGGAGACGCCGGGGATGGTGAGCACGAGCGGCTCCACCCTCTCCAGCAGCTCCCTGATGAGCGCGTCGAACTTGGCGCACTCCGCGTCGAGGAAGTCCATCTGGCGCACGAGCGACCTCACCTGCATCGACGCCGCCGCCTCACCGAGCCTGATGCCGACGGAGCCCTTCGCGAGCGCCCTGAGCTCGGCGGCCTTGCCGTCCATGCGCCTGCTGCCGCGCGCGGCCTCGGAGATGTCGCGCTGCAGCGAGTCCGTGCGCCTGCGCGCGAGCTCGGAGGGCAGCGGGCTCCTGGAGAGCACGGAGCGCCCGGCGGCCCCGAACACGTCGGAGAACGCCCCGGGGAGCTCCGGGAAGTAGGAGTCCAGCAGGCACAGGCACTGCGTCTTCACCTCGGCGAGCTCGGCCTTGAGCGACTGCCGGTATCGCGTGAGCGAGCGCAGCGACTGGACCTCGTCGGTGGCGAGCCTCGTCGGGTCGTACTGGCCGATGCGCAGCGTCTCGGCGATGAGGCCCGCGTCCACGCGGTCGTTCTTCACCCTGTCGAGCCCCTTCAGCCTGCGCACGGCGCGCACCTGCACGGGGTCGATCACCGCGACCGAGTAGCCCCTCGAGACCAGGAAGGCGTAGAGCGCCATCCAGTAGTGCCCGGTGGCCTCCATGCCGACGAGGACGTCCGAGGGCCTCTCGGCCACCCCCTCGAGCCAGGCCTCGCACCGCTCGAAGCCGGCGGCGCTGTTCTTGAAGGGCATCCGCTTGCCCTGCTCCTCGCCGCGCTCGTCCACGGCCCCTATCACGTGGTCCACCTTGGCGATGTCCACACCGGCGTACACCATGTCCGCCCCTCCTCTCCGCTGCAGGGCGGCGGGCCGCCTGCCCGCGTCACCCGGGACCGCAGCCTCCTAGAAGAGATCCGAGGTGGCGCATGGCCCCTCATCCAGCTGATCCGCGGAAATGCCCGGGTGGGGCGGGACGCCACTCTCCCCTGCGGGGTCGCGCGCGGCGCCCCAACTGCCATGTCGGCGTCCCTGCCCGCCAGAGTCTGCATTGCACCAAAGCATCCGGTAACCG
>CAWVBA010000006.1:0-232050 GCA_963927425.1 uncultured Atopobiaceae bacterium
ACAGTCGAGCGCTGCGTCTCGGCGGCGCCCGAGCCGCGCCTCGCGGGATTTGAGGGGCGAGGCCGAGTTCACCGGCAGGGGAGTCTCGTACTGCGCCACCTGCGACGGCATGTTCTATCGAGGCAAACAGGTGTTCGTAATCGGGGGAGGCAACTCGGCCGCCGAGAGGAGGCGCTGTTCCTGTGCGCGGATTGCCGACAAGGTCACCATGGTCGTGCGTAAGGACCATCTGCGGGCCGCAGGCGACGCTCGTCGAGCAGCTTGAGCAGAGCGAGAACGTCGAGATTCGCTACCCTCACGAGCGTTGTCTCCGTGAGCGGCTCGCAGCTGCCCGTCAACCGTCACGTTCCGCGACAACGCGACACGGCGCGACGCGCGTGGAGGCCTTCGAGGAGGGCTCGTCTCGGCATCTTTTGTCCTCGTGGGCCGCACACCTGAGACGGAGCTCGTGCGCGAGCTCGCGGACCTTGACGCCTCCGGGTACGCCGTGACGGACGAGCGGATGTCCACGCGCACGCCCGGCCTCTTCGTCGCGGGCGATGCTCGCGCCAAGCCGCTCCGTCAGATTGTGACCCGCCGCCGCCGACGGCGCCGTGGCCGCGACGAGCGCCGCCGCGTTTCTCGGCCGGCCCGTGGACGGCTGATTCCATACGTCCCAATGAACCCAAACCTGTTCTTTTGGGTCTAAAACCGTGATAATATATCTTATGTAAAGTAGAGCTCTGAAATCCAATCAAGATGCGGTGACCGCTCCGCTCCCCCTGGTCGGCACCGCTTCTCTGACTGGTCGGAATTGACCCACCCCTCCAGCCGATTTTCTCGACTGTCGGTTTTGACCCTTTACAAGGGGAAATTCTGGCAGCGATGGGGTCAAAACCGACAGTCGAGGACCGGGATGGTTCGGAAACGCCAGTCAGAGACAGTCAGAGCCAGTCAGAGAGATTGGCGAGAAGGACGACGGGTCAAAGGGCGACAGCCGAAGATGCGACCCGCCGTCGCGCGTGACGCGGCGGCTCACGTGTCGCGGACGCGTTGCTCGGCCATGAGCGACAGCTTGAGGCGGGCGTCGCCGAGCGCGCGTCGGCGCTCACGATGAAAAGCAGCTCGTCACCGGCGGCGAGGCAGGTCTCCCCCGTGGGCACGATCTCGGCCCCGGCGCGCTCGATGGTCAGCACCGCGCACGCCGTCCGGCCAGGGGACCTCGCGCACGAGCATCCCCTCCAGGCGGCTCCCCGCGCGCCCACCCGGACGGTGCCGAGGTCCTTCTCGGCGCCGGAAAAGGCCGGTCACGGCGGAGTCGTCCGTCGTGGTCTTGAGCAGGCCCGCGAGCAGGTGCTCGTAGAACGCGTCGGTGTTGCGTGAGGCTGGAGACCACGTACGCGAGCACGGAGACGATCGAGACCGAGAGCAGCGCGTCGAGCGACCCCCCGTGAGCTCAAAGACCAGGACGACGGCGGTCACCGGCGCCCCTCACCACGCCCGAGAAGAGCCCCCGCCACGCCGAGCGCGACGAAGTTGGGGCAGAACGCGGCGGGCAGCCCCAGGCCTTGCGCCACGACGGCCGTCGCCGCTCCCACGAGCCCGCCAAGGACCACCAAGGGGAAGAGCGTCCCACCCGGCGCGCCCCGACCCAAAGCACACGGCCGTGAAGACGTACTTGCCCACGAGCAGCGTGACCAGCGCGGCAAGCGACGGGAACGCGGGGGCTGCGCAGCAGCTCGACGATCGCATCGCCGCCGCACATGAGCTCGGGCCACGCGAAGGCCGCCGCGCCCGCGAGCGCGAAGGGGATTCCCAGGCGCAGGACGCCCCAGGCGCTCGGGGATGCGCGCAAGGAGGCCCCTGCGCAGCGAACATCCCCCGGTTGTGCAGGGCGCCGAGCAGACCGCAGAGCAGGCCGAGGGCGATGACGAAGAGATAGTCCACGTGCGGGAGGGTTGGCCACGACACGACAGGCTCACGACCGGGCTCACGCCCAGGACCTGGGAGACGAGGAAGTCCGACACCACGGCCGAGCACATGACGGAGATGATGAGCGGCGCGGTGAACTCCTTGTGAATCTCCTCAAGGGCAAAGAGCACGCCGGTGAGCGGCGCGTGGAAGGCGGCGGACATGCCCGCCGCGGCGCCCCGCAGGTGATGAGCAGCCGCTCCTCTCCCCTCTTGCGCCCGAGCGCGCGCGAGACGCGCCTTGCCCGACATGCCGCCGAGCTGCACCGAGGGTCCCTCTCGCCCAAGCGAGAGCCGCTGAGAGCGCGAGCAGCGTCCCCCTCGGCGAACTTGGCGGGCATGACGCGTGCCCACGGCGCGTCAAAGCGACCCCATGACCTCGGCATCGACCTGCGGGATGCCCCGAGCCGGAGGTGGCGGGCTCCCAGGTGACCGAGCCGTCTCACCGCCCCAGAGCGCCGCGGCGAGAAACGCGAACCACCCCAGCATGGCCAGAAGGTTGCCTGCCGCGGCCCCCCGTCGCGGCGCGCAGGGCGCGCTCAGCAAGCGAGAGGGCCAGTCGATAGAGCGTGACCACGCCCCCCCGCCCACGAGCCCCACGAGGGAGCCCTCCCAGACGAGGCTCACCTGAAAGCGTCGCGAGAGTCGTCGTTCGACCGGCCCCCTGGGAGAGGCCTTGGGGGTGACGCGCATGCAGGTCCCTACGAGACCTTGACGAGGGTGTAGACCTCCTGGTCGTAGCTCGTGGCCCACGAACGCGCGGGGTCTGAGGAAGGCGAGCTCGAGGATGAAGCCGAAGCCCGCGACCTGGGCCCCCGACTGCTCCACGAGCTGGGCGGTGGCCACCGCGGTGCCGCCGGTGGCGATGAGGTCGTCAACGATGAGCACGCGGTCCCCCGGCACGAGCGCGTCGCGGTGGATCTGGAGCTCGTCGGTGCCGTACTCGAGCGAGTAGCTCTGGGAGTAGACCTCGCGCGGGAGCTTGCCGGGCTTGCGCGCCGGGACAAAGCCGCAGCCGAGCCGGTAGGCTATCGGCACACCGACCATGAAGCCGCGCGCCTCCGCACCCACGACCTTGGTGATGCCGCGGTCGGCGAAGTGGTCGGCGATGTCGTCGATGACCGCGCGCAGCGCCTCGGCGTCGTCGAACAGCGGCGTGATGTCCTTGAAGACCACGCCGGGCTCAGGATAGTCGGGGATGTCGATGATCCTGCTCTCGAAGTCGAACTCGCTCATGAGCGCCTCCTGTCGCTGCGTGGGGACGCCTGGGGCCCCTCGTCCTTGAACGGTCTGGTGACGCGACGGGAGATCAGCTCGTCGCGAACGGTGTTGGTGAGCCCGAGCATCCGCGAGAACGCCTGGTCGTAGCGGGCGCGGGTGGCCTCGGTGTCCTCGAGCTCCACGCCGCCGGCCTTGGCGGCGTACACGACGAGCGCCTGCTCGAACATCGCGGACTCGCGGTTGGCGGCGATGACGTACTGACGCAGGTTCTTGGGGCCGATGCCAAAGTGGCGCAGCTCGTCGCAGACGCGGATGAGCGGCAGGTCCCGGCCGTCAACGAGGTCGCGGCCGTGCGGCGAGCGCGTGAGGGAGATGACGCCCGCCTCAGAGAGCTGGCGCACAAAGCCGACGCTCACCCCCGTGAGATCGGGCAGCCGGTCGATCGGGTGCAGCTTGCCCAGGTTCTCCTCGTCCTCCGCTGGCAGCGCGATGGCGTCGGCGAGGGCCCCTCGCGCGGGATCGGTTGCAGGGGCCTGCCCGGCGTCGGCGCGCTCGAGCTCCTCCCGGATGACGGAGAGGGGCAGGAAGCGCTTCTTCTGGAGGTAGAGGATGGTCTCGAGGCGCCGCACGTCGCGCTGGGAGTAGAGGCGGTAGCCGCTCGGCGTGCGCGACGGGTTGAGCAGCCCCTCGTCCTGGAGGTAGCGGACCTTGGATATGGTGAGGTCGGGATACTCTTGCTGGAGCTTCTTCACGACCTTGCCGATGGTGAGGTAGCCGGCATCGGTCATGGGCACTATGCCTCGGCGTCGATGCGCCCGCGCCGCGCGTTGGTGTGGAAGACCATGCGGAACGTGCCGATCTGGACCGTGGAGCCGTCCTTGAGGGTCGCGCGCGAGGCGATGGCGCCGTCCACCCACGTCCCGTTGAGGGAGCCGAGGTCCTCGATCGTGGCGTAGCCGGCCGCGACGTTGCCGAGGTCCATGCGCGCGTGGTGGCGCGAGACCGTCATGTCGTTCAGAAAGACGCTGTTGTGCGGGTCGCGCCCCAGGGTGATCTGCGGATCGTCAAGCTCGAAGACCTCGCCGATCTGCGGCCCCTTCACGATGGTGAGCGTGGGGCTCGCGGGCCGGTGCGCGCCCATGAGGTCGGGGACCGTCGAGTCGGCGGCGGGCATACGAAAGATCTCGGTCGCTCCGAATCCGGTAGGGCTGGTGCTGGGCATGTCTCTCCCCTCGTCGTCTTGCCCTCTATGATAGCGCTGATGGCGCCCCTCAGCGACAGGCGACGCAGTCCATCTCCACGAGCGCGCCGAGCGGCAGCTCGCTCACGCCCACGACGGCGCGCGCGGGCGCGGGCGTGGTGAAGCGCCGTGCGTACACCTCGTTCATGGCCGCCATGTCGTCGAGCGAGGCGAGGTAGACGGTCGTCTGGGCCACGTCGGCGAGCGAGCAGCCCACCTCGGACAGGATGGCCTCGATGATGTCGATGACCCGCTCGGTCTGCTCGCGGATGCCGCCCGTCACCAGCCGCCGGCTGTCGTCGTCGGAGATGGGCAGCTGCCCCGAGGCAAAGACGAGCCGTCCCGCCGTGGTCCCCTGCGAGTAGGGGCCAATGGCCTCGGGGGCGCGCTCGGCGTTGATCGAGTACTTCATGTGACTCCCCTCCCGAATCTGCTGACGGCCCCGCTCAGGTGAGCGCCCGGCCGCCGACGAAGCTCCCGTCCCCTCGGACGATGCCCCAGCTCTCGAGCTCCGAGCGGCTCACTCGGGCCGGGGCGCCCTCCGCGAGACGGGCGCGCCACGGCAGGCGCCGGGCGAGCAGGGACCGGAGCGTGCGATGTCCCACCGGCTCCACCTCGGTGAAGGAGAGCAGGCTCCTCCATAGTACGTGCGCCGCCGGGACGGGGGCGAGGATGAGGTAGGCGGACGGCTCGACCGGCGCCGCGGGATGCGCCACGACGGCCGTGATGGCGTCGAGGCGCAGCTGGCGCACCTCGCCGGGGCCGGGCAGGGCGTCGTCGCCATGAACGTAGTCCTCGAGCACCGCGCGCGCCCGCGGCCCCGCGAGCATCAGCGGGACGAGCAGGTCGCTCGCGTCGCGCAGGGAGAGGTCGGGGAAGGCCGCCCTGCCCTCGTCCGCCCCGGCGTCGCCGAGCAGCGCGAGCCAGGCCGCGAGCGTGCCCGAGGCGTCGAGCGCGTCGATGACGACGACCTCGGTGTCGCCCGTTCGTACGAGCAGGGGGACGGAGATGAGCTCGCCGGTCCCGGAGAGCGCGGCCTCGTGGGCCGCCTCGCCCACGTCGAGCAGCCGCCCGGCGAGCGCCGCCCGGGCAAAGCGCCCCGCGTCGGCGCCGCTCACGAGCAGATACGTTGCCCCCGTCAGGTCGGCGAGCAGCGCCCCCGCGCCGTCGACCTCCTCGTGCGGATAGGCGAGAACGGCGGGCGGGGTCGCCCGCTCGGTCCGCTCGAACTCGGCGCCGAGCAGCTCGTGCTCGGCGCGAAGGACGCCTGTCGCCGCACCGCTCATCGTGCGTGCGCCGCGCCGGCGCGGCTCTCGCGGATGACCTGGACGCCCTTGACCGTGTAGACGACCGCGGTGACGAGCGAGCAGACGACGCCGGCGTAGACGAAGAGGATGCCGAGCGCGGCGCTCTGGCTGTTCAGCCCCGGGAGCCACGCCACGTCAACGAGGCCCAGCCCCTCCATCACGGGCAGTCCCAGCAAAAGGTCGCAGAAGCCGACCATGAGCAGCGCGGTGGCCGCCTTGCCGACATAGACCACGTCGATGGGGCGCCGGCGGAAGTGCTGGAGGATGAGGCCCCCGATGCCCAGGAAGACGTCGCGCCCGATGACGAAGACCGGGACCCACAGCGGCAGGTCGCCCACGATGAGCAGCCCGAGCACGCCCGTGAACAGCAGCACGCGGTCCATGATCGGGTCCATGATCTTGCCGAGCCAGCTCACCGTCTGCGTCCGGCGCGCCACCTGGCCGTCGAGAAAGTCGGTCGTCGCGGCGACGACGTAGCACACGAGCGCGGTTGTGCGGTGGTGCCCGGCGGCGAACAGGGCGAGAAATGCGATGGTGAGGCCGAGGCGGCAGAGCGTGATGAGGTTGGCGACGGTGAGGATCTGCGAGGAGGGGTTGTCGGAGGTGCCGACCGGGCTCTCGGCCGTGTCCAGGGCCTGGGTCTCGGCGGCGTCCGCGTCGGCGATGGTCTTGACGCGCTCCTTGGCTCTCTCAGTTCTATCTGACACGAGGCAGGCTCCTCACCCTCACGACGGACACCTCACAGGCTACCCATCTTAGCGCAACTTGATACGCGGACCGTAAGCCCGCGCCTAGCGGGTCGTTCGCTCGAGAAACGCGGTCATGACGCGAATCCCCTGAGCGTAGACGCGCCGGGAGATGCGCTCGTTGACGCCGTGGAGGCCGCGCGCCAGCTCCTCGGGTGCCGGACGGAACGGCGTGACGCGCAGCAGCTTGTCGCAGACGGCCTCGTAGCGCACCGAGTCCGTGCCGCCGCACACGACCGAGGGCACGACGAGCGCGTGGGGGTGGTAGCGCCCGAGCGTCTTCACGAGCTCGTCATATCCGAGCCCGCCCGCCTCGTCGAGGCGACCGGCGGGGGTGGCGTGGAGGCACTCGACCTCGATGTCGTCGCCGACGCATCCCCCCACCCAGTCGAGGACCTCCTCGACCGTCGTGCCCGGCAGCAGTCGAAAGTTGATCGTGGCCGTGGCATCGGCGGGCATGACGTTGGCCGAGGGCGCGCTCCCGTCGATCTGGTCGACCGCCATGGTCAGCGAGACGAGCGGGAAGAGGGCGCGCTCCCCCGCCGCGACGCGCGCGATCCGCGCCGCGTTGCCCTCGACGTCGGCCACGAGCGCGCGCAGGGGCTCATGGCGGACGTACGGCGCGAGCAGGCGGAAGGTCTGGGCCACGACGGGCGTGAGCCGCGGGGCGGGCAGCGCCTCGGAGAGGCGCGCGATGGCGCGGCAGAGTCGCTCGAGGGAGGTCCCGCCAAAGGGGTTGGATGAGTGGCCGCCCGCTCCCCGCGCGCGCAGGCGCACGTCCAGATAGCCCTTCTGGGAGAGGCAGACGTCGATGAGCGTCACGCCGGGGGCCCCGTAGGGCCCGGCGTCGGAGAACGTGGTCACGCCCTCGTCAAGCGAGAAGGCCGCATGGACGCCCCGGCGCGCGAGCTCGGCGGCGAGCGCGGTCGCCCCGTGGCTGTCTACCTCCTCGTCCTCGCCGAACGCGAGCACCACCGTCCTTCTCGGCCGGCCTCCCCGCGCGAGCAGGAGCTCGACGGCCTCGAGCTCCCCCATGAGCATCTCCTTGATGTCGAGCGCGCCGCGACCCCAGACCCACTCGTCGTCGAGGTGGCCGCCAAAGGGGTCGTGGACCCATGCGTCCTCGGTCCCGGGCACCACGTCCACAACGTCCTGGTGCGCGAGCAGCAGCGCGGCGGGCAGCTCGGGCTCGGTGCCGGGCAGGGTCACGAGGATCGAGCGGCCCACCCGCTCGAAGGAGGCGTGGCGCGCGAGCAGCGGGTAGGAGTCGCGGACGAGCTCGTAGAGCGCGTCAAAGGGCGCGAAGTCCGTGGTGTCGGGCGTCTCGTAGACCGTCCTGAGCGCGAGCGCGGCCGAGAGCCTGCGGCACGCGGCGTCCGTGTCGAGCTCGGGGAAGTCCCGCTCGTGCGCAAAGTGGTCGCAGGGGTCGCGGGGCAGCATCGCGCCTCCGTCCGGCCTAGGCGCGCGGGGCGATGGCGCGGACGCGCCGCACGTGCTCGAGCGCGCTCAGGCGGTCGACGGTGTCGGCCGGGACGATGCCGCTCACCTCGACGAGCGTGTAGGCGTTGGCGCCGCGGCTCACGTTGCTCATGTTCTCGATGTTGAGCCCCGCGTCGGCGAGCTCCCGCGAGAGGGCGCCGATGACGCCCTGGGCGTTGCGGTGGAACAGGGCCAGGCGCGCGCCCGAGACGAGCGGGCCCAGGTCCACGCGGCCGTAGTTGACGGAGTTGGCGATGTTGCCGTTCTCCAGGTAGTCGCGCAGCTGGCGCGCCGCCATGACGGCGCAGTTGTCCTCGGCCTCGCCGGTGGAGGCGCCCAGGTGCGGCAGCACGATGGCGTTTCTCATGTTGGCGGAGGCGGGGTTGGCAAAGTCCGTGACGTAGCGGGCGATCTTGCCGTCGTCGAGGGCCTCGGCGAGCGCCTGCTCGTCCACGAGGGCGTCGCGGGCAAAGTTGAGCAGCACCGCGCCGCGCTTCATGGTGGCGATGGCCTCGGCCGAGATCATGCCGCGCGTCTCGTCGGTGGCGGGCACGTGCAGCGTGACAAAGTCGCAGGCGGCGAGGAGCTGGGAGAGCTCCGTGGCGTGCTCGATGCGGCGGTCGAGGCCCCAGGCGGCGTTGATCGAGAGGTACGGGTCGTAGCCCATGACCTCGGCGCCGAGCGCGATGAGGGCGTCGGCCACCTGGGCGCCGATCGCGCCGAGGCCGATCACGCCCACGCGCTTGCCGGCGAGCTCGCAGCCCGCGAAGCGCTTCTTGGCCTTCTCGGCGCGCTTTGCGATCTGCGGGTCGTCCACGGCGTCGCGCACCCACTCCACGCCGCCGATGACGTCGCGGCAGGCGAGCAGCATGCCGCAGATGACGAGCTCCTTGACCGCGTTGGCGTTGGCGCCCGGCGTGTTGAAGACCACGATGCCGCGCTCGGCGCAGCGCTCCACGGGGATGTTGTTCACGCCCGCGCCGGCGCGTGCGATGGCGAGCAGCCCGGCGGGCGCCTCGATCTCGTGGAGGTTCGCGCTGCGGACGAGCCAGGCGTCGGCGTCGGCGGGGTCGTCCACGAAGGCGTAGCCGGCTTGGGCGAGCGCGTCGGTGCCCACCGTCGAGATGTTGTTCATGCAGTGGATGCGGTACATGGCTGCCCCCTAGCGCGCGTGGCGCATCTCGAAGTCCTTCATGAAGCTGACGAGCGCCTCCACGCCGGCGCGCGGCATGGCGTTGTAGATGGACGCGCGCATGCCGCCCACCGAGCGGTGACCCTTGAGGCTGACGAGCCCCGCTTTGGCCGCCTCGGCCACGAACTCCGCGTCGAGGTCCTTGTCGCCCGTGACGAAGGGCACGTTCATGAGCGAGCGGCAGGACGGGTCAACCGTGGACGAGAAGAGCGCCGACTCGTCGAGGTAGTCGTAGAGGAGCCGGGCCTTCTCGGCGTTGCGCTCCCCCATGGCCGCGAGGCCGCCCATCCTCTCGATCCACTTGAAGACGAGGCCGCAGACGTAGATGCCCCAGCAGTTGGGCGTGTTGTAGAGCGAGCCGGCGTCGGCCTGGGTCCTGAGGCGCAGCATCGTGGGCACGCCGGGGAGGTCGTCGGGGATGAGGTCCTCGCGCACGATCACGATCTGCACGCCCGCGGGGCCCACGTTCTTCTGCACGCCGGCGTGGATGAGGCCGTAGCGGGTGACGTCTACGGGCTCGGAGAGAAACATCGAGGACTGGTCCGCCACGAGGACGTGGCCCTTGGTGTTGGGCAGCTCCGGGAACTTGGTGCCGTAGATGGTGTTGTTCTCGCAGATGTAGAGGTAGCTCGCGTCCTCGCGGATGGGCAGGTCGGAGCAGTCGGGGATGTAGGAGAAGTTCCTGTCGGCCGAGGAGGCCACGGCCTGGGCGTCGCCGAGGATCTGCGCCTCCTGGAAGGCCTTCTTGGCCCAGTTGCCGGTGATCACGTAGTCGGCCTTGCCGTTGCGCGCGAGGTTCATGAAGACCGTGGAGAACAGCAGCGAGTCGCCGCCCTGGGTGAAGATCACCTTGTAGGTGTCGGGGATGCCCATGAGGCTGCGCAGGCGCGCCTCGGCGTCCTCGATGATGCCCTTGAACGCGGAAGATCGGTGGCTCATCTCCATGACGCTCATGCCGCAGCCGGCGTAGTCGAGCATCTCGTCCGCGCACTGCTTGAGGACGCCCTCGGGCAGCACGGCGGGACCGGCGGAGAAGTTGTAGACGCGTGCCATAAGATCCTCCAAAGGTTGCCTTGCCGTGTGGACCATCATAGGCGCGCGGCAAGGCGGCATGCGGGGCGGACGCGCGTCGTTTGCGAGCCTGAAACGCGCGCGACACACGGCTTTCGCACGTGCGACATTCTCGCTTGCGCGCTGCGCGGCGGGATGCTATAGTACTTCCTCGCAAACGGGTGGTGGCGCAGTTTGGTAGCGCACTTGACTGGGGGTCAAGGGGTCGCTGGTTCGAATCCAGTCCACCCGACCATGACATGAGAGGACCGGGGCATGCGGCTCCGGTCCTTTTTTCGTGGCGCGCGATGGCCCTGCGGGCAGCGTCGCGTTGCGACGAGGGGCCGCCCCGCGACGCTTCCCACTGTTTTGGGCAACAGGATTTATATAAAAGGTGGTCCTGCCGGCAAAAGACGGGTTTTGAGGGTCGCGTTGGGACGTTTTGCCACGTTCCAAGGGGTTGTGGGCAACATCTTTTATGCGGGAGGCACCCGTGCATAAAAGATGTTGCCCACAATCGACAAAGGCGTGTCAAACCACGCCCTCCTCGCGCGCGGGAATCAGGCGGGGCGAGAAGGGCGGCGACAAGTACGAGGGGCGGCACGCCCGGCCCCCGGCTGTCGTCTCTGGCCCCTCGTTCCTCTCGCCCTGCTAGCCGGCCTCCCTGGCTGGCGTTTCCGAACCGTCCCGGCTCCAGACTGTCGTCTCTGGCCTCTCGTTGGCAGATTTTCGCCGTGCAAGGGGTCGAAACCGACAGTCGGGAGAGGAACCCGGAGAAGGCGGGCCAATTCCGACAGCCGGTCGATCGGGAAGGGGCGAACGGGGCGGCACGCCCGCGTCCCTACGCGCAGGCGCGGTCGGGCACGTCCCCCTCGCCGGCGATCTCGACGATGCCGGTGGCCTCCTCGATGTCACGGATGACCTCCCCCACGGCCGGCGCCACCACGCGGCTGCCCGCGAGCGGGTTCTTCACGCTCTCGATCGGCGTCGTGATCTCGGCCGTCACGTGGCTGCGCTCAAAGGCGAGGTCGCAGCCCTCCATCCGGCAGTCGATGAGCCGCAGGCCCTCGCAGTAGCACAGCGGCTGCGTGCCGACGATCGTGCACCTCTCGAAGGTGACGTCGTCGCTGTACCAGCCAAGGTACTCGCCGCGCACGACGGAGTCGCGGACGACCACGTGCCGGGCGTGCCAGAAGGCGTCCTTGGTGTCGAGCTCGCAGTGCTCGATCGTGAGGTTCTCCACGTACTGGAAGGAGTACTTTCCCGAGAAGCGCACGTTGCGCAGGCGCACGTCGCTCGCGCGCATGAGGAAGTACTCGCTCTCGGCGCGGCAGTCCTCCATCGTGAGGCCGCGCACGGACCAGCCGAACTCCGCGGAGACGATGTCGCAGCCGCGCAGGCGCACGTCCGCGCACTCGCGCAGGGCCTTGATGCCGTGGAGGCGGCTGTCCTCGATCGTGACGCCCTCGCTGTACCAGAGGGCGGCGCGACAGAGCTCGGTCATCTCCGTGTCGCGGATGGTGAGCCCACGGTCGTGCCAGAACGGGTAGCGCAGGTTCATGAAGGCGCCCTCGACGGTCACGTTGGCGCACTCCTTGAGGGTGCTCTCGCCGTCCGCGGGTCCGTCGAAGCGGCAGCCCCTCACGGTCACGTCGCGCATGCCGTAGAGGGCGCGCTCCTCGTCAAAGGTCTGGTTCTCGATGATCTTCTCGCTCATGTGGTCCTTTCCTAGCGCAGGTTCTTCTCGAAGAACGCCTGGATCGCGTCCCAGGGGATGGCGTTCTTGCCGCCGCCGTCGTAGAGGTCGGCGTGCGTGGCGCCGAGCGCCTGGCACGATCGCGAGCTCCTTGTTGTCGCCCCGGAGCTGCGTGAACGCGTCCTCGCCCATGTGGCGGGTGTGCGCGCGCTCGCCGTGGAGCACCATGACGGCGCCCTCGATCTCATCGGCGTAGGCGAGGATCGTCTCCTCGTCGTGCTCGCATTTCGTTGGAGACGCGGGTCAGCAGATGGTCGATCGCGTCGATGCCGCGCTGGCTGGCGCGCATCTCGTCAACGAGGCGCGCCCGCTCGTCCAGAAGCGCGCGCTTGGTCTCGCGAACGCGGCCCTCCGCGCAGCTGCGCCGGGCGCTCGCGGCCGTCGCGTCGTCGCAGGAGCAGTCGCTGAGGCAGCGCTCGATGTCCGTCGTCAGATCGCCCATTGCCGACCCCTTTCTGGAGACTAGTTTAGCGACGCGACGTCAACATGTATAATTCCTATGTTGCATGTGAATCTATGCGAAACGAGAATGGCGGGCGAGAAGGACGTGGAGCTGCGACACCTCAGGTACTTCCTCATGATCGCGCGCGAGGGGACGATCTCGGGCGCCGCCGCGGCGCTGCACGTCTCGCAGCCGTCGCTCAGCCGGCAGATGCAGGAGCTGGAGCGCGAGCTGGGCTGCCGCCTCTTTGAGCGCGGGAGCCGGCACGTCACGCTCACCGAGCCCGGCCTGCGTCTCAGGCGCCGCGCCGAGGAGATCGTGGACCTCGTCGGGCGAACCGAGGACGAGTTCAGGGTCTCGGCGAACACGCTTGCCGGGGAGGTGCGGCTGGGCGGCGGCGAGACGCCCGCCATGGGGCTCGTCGCCGACGTGATGGCGGAGTTCGTGGACGCCTACCCGCTCGTGCGGTTCTCGATCTTCAGCGGCAACGCCGAGAGCGTGAGCGAGCGCCTGGACAATGGGCTGATCGACTTTGGGGTGTTCGTCGGCGACGTTGACCTCTCGCGCTCCGAGTTTTTGAAGCTGCCGGCGAGCAACCGGTGGGGCGCCTTCGTGCGCGAGGACGACCCGCTCGCCGCGCTGGCCAGCGTGACCCCGGCGGACCTGGCGTCCCGCTCGCTCATCCTCTCCGAGCAGGCGGGCCGCGAGATGGGCGCCTGGTTCCACCGCGACCTGGAGGACCTTGACGTGGTGGCGACCTACAACCTGCTCTACAACGCGGTGATGCTCGCCCGGCGCGGGATCGGCGTGGTGGTGAGCCTCGAGGGTATCGTTGACACGGGCGAGGGCTCCGGGCTGGCGTTTCGCCCGCTCGAGCCTGCGATCGCGGCGGACGTCTTCATCGCCTGGAAGCGCTATCAGGCCTTCTCCCCCGCCGCCGAGGCGTTTCTCGCCGCCATCCGCTCCCGCTGGGGCGCAAAACGGGACGGGTTCAAATGAGCTGCTCAAATGGGACAGGCCTTCGCTCGGTCGCCGTGGCAGCCGTAACGCGGGAGGTCCCGCGCGGGAAGAGCCTGTCCCAAACGAGCTGCTCGTTTGAACCCGTCCCGTTTTAGCTGTTTTAGCTGAGGGCGGCCTCCAGCTCGGCGACGGTGCAGAGCGCGGACCCGTAGCACTTCTCGCAGTGCTCGAGCGCGCCCTCCTGCGTGCCGCAGAGGAAGGTCATCGTGGCGTCGGTCACCACGACGGAGGCGTAGTTGTTGAAGTAGGCGTCGGCCAGGGTGTGGAGCACGCAGATGTTGGTGTCCGCCCCCACGGCGATGACCGTGGTGACGCCCAGCTCGCGCAGGGTGAGGTCGAGGTCGGTCTGGAAGAAGCCGGAGTAGCGGCGCTTGGGGACGGTGATGTCGCCGGCGGCCTGCTCGATCTCCGGGAAGACGCGCACCTCGCCGGCGATCCCGTGCTCGCCCCAGAGCTCGAGCTCGCGGTCCATGCCACGGACGTGCGCGTCGTTGCAGTAGATCACCGGGACGCCGGCGGCGTGACAGGCGGACACGGCGCGCGCGACGGCGGCGCGGTAGGCGGCGGTCGCGGCGTCGGGGTCGTAGAGCGCGTCGTCGCCCACGGCCTCGATGGCGTCGATGACGAGCAGGGCGGCGGTGTTCTTGTCAAGCTCCATGAGATTCCCTCTCGGTTAGGTGGTAGCCTGAGGATAGCGGATTGGAGGAGCCATGGAGAAGTCGTTCTTCGAGCGCGCATGGGACGTGGTGCGCCAGGTCCCCGCGGGACGCGTGGCCAGCTACGGGCAGGTGGCCCGGCTCATGGGCGCGCCGCGCTGCGCCCGGCAGGTGGGCTACGCGATGCACGGCAGCCCGGGCGTGGCGGGCGGCGTGCCGTGCCACCGCGTGGTCTTTGCGGACGGGTCGCTCGCGCCGGGCTTTGCCTTCGGGGGTCCCGGCGAGCAACGGCGGATGCTCGAGTCCGAGGGCGTCGGCTTCCTGCCGAACGGCCGCGTGGACATGAGGAGGTTCGCCTGGGAGGTCTAACTCTCTCCAAACGGGTACAAGAACGCTAGTCGACTGAGGAGGCCCCATGTCCTACGCCATCATCTGCAGCTCGAAGACAGGCAACACCGAAAAGCTCGCGCGGCGCGCCCGCGAGGTGCTGGGCGAGGAGGGCGCCGGCCCGGTGGCTGACGCCGAGCTCGTGCTGCTCGGCTCCTGGACCGACAAGGGAGGCCTGGACCCCGCGCTCGACGAGCGGCTCGGGGAGCTTGCCGGCAAGAGGGTCTTCCTCTTCGGCACCTGCGGGTTTGGCGGCAGCCGGGCATACTACGACCGCGTGCTCGACCGCTTTGCCGCCGCGCTTCCCGAGGGGGCGCGGATCGTGGGCCGCTTCATGTGCCAGGGGCAGATGCCGCCCGCCGTCCGGGAGCGCTACGTGGCGATGGCCGAGCGGGATCCGGGGAAGTTCGGGCCCATGATCGAGAACTTCGACCGTGCGCTGGGACATCCCGACGCCGCCGACCTCGAAGCCTTCGAGGCGGCGCTGCGCGCCGCCGGCCTGGCCTGAGCCGGTCCGCGGCATCTTTCTGGTTTTAGGCAGTTTTACGCGCACTCGGACAGTATGGTCGCATCCGCCGATGCGTCTACCTGCGCAATCCATGGGGCAGGCAACGGCGTATAACGACGTCGCGCAAAAAACTGCCTAAAACCGTCCCCGCTCCGCGCTCCGCGCGCCCCTCACTCGATCCCCAGGCGCTCCGAGAGCTCGAGCCACTCGTCCTCGAGGGCGCCGCGCTCCGCCAGGCAGGCGTCGAGCGCCTCCTGCGCGGCCATGAGGGCGGCGTAGTCGCTCGCGTCCACGGCGGCCATCTCCTCGCGCAGCCGCCGCGGTTCCCCGGCGGTCTTCTCGAGCCGGCGGCTCACCGCGTCAAAGCGCTTCTTGAGCTCGCGCCGCTCCTGGTTGGAGAGACCCGTTTCGGAGGGGCGAGAGGGGCCGTCCGCCCGCGGCTCTCCCGCCGCGCGCTGCGCGGCCTCGTCCCCCTGCTCGGCGAGCAGGCGCAGATACTCGTCCACGCCGCCCGGCACGTGGCGGACGTGGCCGTCGAGAAGCGCGAACTGGTCGTCGGTCACGCGCTCCATGAGATAGCGGTCGTGGGAGACCACGATGAGCGTGCCCGGCCAGCTGTCGAGCAGGTCCTCCATCACGGCGAGCATGTCGGTGTCGAGGTCGTTGCCCGGCTCGTCGAGGACGAGCACGTTGGGCTCCTCCAGGATCACGCACAGAAGCGCCAGGCGTCGGCGCTGGCCGCCGGAGAGGTCGCCGATGAAGTTCTGCAGCTCGCGCTGCTCGAAGCCCAGCCGCTCGATGAGCTGCGTGGGGCTTAGCATCTTGCCGCCCACCAGGTAGCTCCGCTTGTAGCGGCCGAGGACCTCCAGCACGCGCCAGCCGTCCCTCTCGGCGAGCGCGTCAAGGTGCTGGCTCATGAAGCCAAAGCGCACGGAGGCGCCGATCTTCACGGTTCCCGAGGTGGGCTCGAGGGCGCCCGTCATGAGGGCGAGCAGCGTCGATTTGCCCGCGCCGTTGGCGCCGAGGATGCCGTAGCGGTCGCCGGGGCCGATGAGCCACGAGACGCCGTCGATCACGCGCGGGCCGTTCGGGTAGGCAAAGCTCACGTCGGACATCTCGATGACCTGCTTGCCCAGCCGGCTCACGGCGAGGCGCCTGAGCTCGAGCGGGTTTCTGAGCGGCGGGTCGTCGGCGATGAGGGCCCGCGCGGCCTCAATGCGAAACTTGGGCTTGCTCGTGCGCGCCTTGGCGCCGTGCGCGAGCCAGTTGAGCTCCTTGCGCAGCGTGTTCTGACGGCGCTCCTCCATGACGGCGGCCTGCCGCTCGCGCTCCACGCGCTGCTGGACGTAGGCGGAATAGCCGCCCTCGAACGGCTCGATGCGCCGGTCGTGGACCTCCCACATGTGCTCGCAGACCTCGTCGAGAAACCAGCGGTCGTGCGTGACCACGAGAAGCGCGCCCTCCCCCGCCGGCCAGCGGCGGCGCAGGTGCTCGGCCAGCCATTCGATGGCGGCGAGGTCGAGGTGGTTGGTGGGCTCGTCCATGCAGATGACGTCCCAGGTGTGACAGAGCACGCGGGCCAGGTCCACGCGGCGGCGCTGGCCGCCGGAGAGCTCGCCCACGACCCCGTCGAGCGAGAGGTCGCCCACCAGCTCGTCCAGGATCGCTCGGATGCGCGCATCGGAGGCCCAGGAGTACTGCGGCACGTCGCCAAAGATCGCGCGGCGCACGGTCTCGGCGTCATCGAGCCGGTCGGCCTGGCCAAGATAGCCCACGTTGATGCCGCGGCGCCACGTCACGGCGCCCGCGTCCGGTTCCAGCACGTGGCCCACGATCTCGAGCAGCGTGGACTTGCCGTCGCCGTTGCGCCCGACGATGCCGATGCGCTCGCCCTCGTTGATGCCGATGGTCTGGTCCTCGAGCACGCGCTTGCCGGGCCACTCGTGCCCCACGTGCTCAAGCCCGATGAGGATGCCCATCTACGCCGACGCCCCCTCCGCCGCCAGGCCGCGCAGGAGCGCGATCTCGGCCGCCCAGCCGGCGAGGCCGTCCTGCGGGGTCTCGAGCACCATCGGCAGCCCCGCGAGGCGCGAGTCGGCGACCACGGCGGCAAACGCGCCCAGCCCGAGCGCGCCCCGGCCGATCCTCTCGTGGCGGTCCTTGCGTGCGCCGCGCGGGTTCTTGGAGTCGTTCAGGTGCAGCGCCCGCAGCCGGTCGAGCCCGATCACGCGGTCGAACTCATCGAGCACGCCGTCGAGGTCGCCCGCGACGTCGTAGCCCGCGTCCCAGACGTGGCAGGTATCGAGGCACACGCCGAGCAGCTCGTCGTGCTCCACGCCGTCGATGATGCGCGCGAGCTCCTCGAAGGAGCGGCCGACCTCGGTCCCCTTGCCGGCCATGGTCTCCAGCAGCACGGTCGTCGCCTGCCCGGGCTCGAGCACCTCGTTCAGGCCCGCGCAGATGAGGCGGATGCCCTCGTCGGCGCCCTGCTTGACGTGGCTGCCCGGATGGAAGTTGTAGAGGTGGCCCGGCAGGCGCTCCATGCGCTCCAGGTCCTCGCGCATCGCGCGCCGGGCAAAGTCCACGGTTTCGGGCTTGGCCGAGCACAGGTTGTAGGTGTAGGGCGCGTGCGCCACGAGCGGGCCGATCTCGCGCTCGGAGAGCGTGGCGAGAAACGCGGCGAGGTCGGCGTCGTCCAGCTGGCGCGCGTTGCCGCCGCGCGGGTTGCGCGTGAAGAACGCGAACGTGGTGGCACCGATGGAGACGGCGTCCGCCGCCATGGCCGCGTAGCCAGCGGCCGTGGAGAGGTGGCAGCCCAGGAGAAGCCCGCTCATCGCGCGACCCGCTCCCTGACCGCGTCCAGGATCGCGTCGGCCACCTCGGGAAGCGGCATCGTCTCGAGCTGCTCAACGCCGCATGCGCTCACGAGCGCCACGCGGTTGGTATCGGCGCCGAAGGTGGACTCCGGGAGGCTCACGTCGTTGGCCACGATGAGGTCGGCGCCCTTGCGCTCGAGCTTCTCGCGCGCGTGGGCGAGAAGGTCGTCCGTCTCGGCGGCAAAGCCCACCACCACACGCCCGCCCTTCTCGGCGCAGAGCTCGGCCAGGACGTCCCGCCGTCTCCGTGAGCGCGATCGCGCCCAGATGCTCGCGGCTCTTCTTGAGCTTGTGGTCGGCCGGGGCCGCGGGCGTGTAGTCCGCGACGGCGGCGGCGCAGATCGCAATGTCGGCGGCGGGGAACGCGGCGAGCATGGCCTCGCGCATCTGGGCGGCGCTTTCGACGTCCACGCGCCGCACGCCGGCGGGGGTGTCGAGCGTCACGGGCCCCGCGACGAGCGTCACCGTCGCCCCGCGCCGCGCCGCGGCCGCCGCGAGGGCGAAGCCCATCTTGCCCGTCGAGCGGTTGGCGATGTAGCGCACCGGGTCGATCGCCTCGTGCGTTGGCCCCGCGTTCACGAGGACGCCGAGGCCGGCGAGGTCCCCGCTCGCCCGTCCGGTCGAGCAGCGCGAGCGCGGCGTCCACGATCTCCCCCACGTCCGCGAGCTTGCCCTCGCCCACCTCGCCGCAGGCGAGCCGGCCGCTGTCCGGCCCCGCGAACGCCACCCCGCGCGAGCGCAGCGTCGCGACGTTTGCCTGCGTGGCCGCGTTCTGCCACATGTGGACGTTCATGCCCGGCGCCACGAGCACGGGGCAGGAGCAGGCCAGAAGCGTGGTCGTGAGGCAGTCGTCGGCGATGCCGCAGGCGAGCTTGGCCATGACGTTGGCGGTGGCGGGCACCGCCACGGCGACGTCGGCCCATGCGGCCAGGTCGATGTGCGGGATCGCGGAGCCCGGGTAGTCATAGAGGGAGGTGGCCACGGGCGCGCCGGAGAGCGCCTCGAACGTGGTCGCGCCCACGAAGCGCGTGGCGTCCTCGGTCATGGTCACGCGGACCTCGCAGCCTGCCTTCTGGAGGCCGCGCAGGACCTCGCACGCCTTGTACGCCGCGATCCCGCCGCAGACGGCGAGCAGGACGCGCCCGCGCCCGCCGCTCACTGCTCCTCCTCGGAGGTGATCAGGATGCGGTGGCAGTACGGGCACTCGGTGATCTCGGCGCCCTGGGCGAGGTCGTGGAACTGGCTCGGCTGGAGCTTGACGCGGCAGACGCTCGGCACGTTGCCGTGCAGGCGCTCGACGGCGAGGCCCTTGAAGCGCGTGCGGGCGGCCTCGTAGCGCGCGAGCAGCTCGGGAGCGAGGCGGGCGGCGAGCTCGTCGCGCTTGCGCGAGAGGCGCACGATCTCCGCGCGCAGGGTCGCCGAGCTCTCGGCGAGCGCCCCCTCGGTCGCGGCGCGCTCGCGCTCCAGGCGCTCGGCCGTCAGGCGGGCGTTCTTCTCGGCGCGCTCCAGGCGCTCCAGGCGCTCGCGCAGCGGGCCCAGCGTGAACTCGGACTTCTCGATGCGCTTGGCGAGCGAGGTGAGCTGCTGCTCAAAGTCGCGGATCTCGCGGTGGGTGTGCTCGCCGGCATCGGCCGCGGCCTGGACCTCGGCGGTCTTCTCGCGGTAGTGCGCGAGCGCCTCCTCGGCGTCGGCGATCTCGGTCTGGACGTCCTTGCGCCGCCCGACGATGCCCGTGAGCTCGGAGGCCACCTTGCGGGCGGCGAGCTCGATCGTCTCAAGCCGCTTGCGCTGCGGCATGGCGGAGAGCGTGGAGGCGTGTCGCAGCAGCGCGAGGTCCGTCTCCTGGAGGGTGGTGAGTGCGGTGGCTTCGGTCATGGGAACCTTCCTCTCAGCGAGCGCGGGGCGATGTGCGCTCGGCGACGATTCTCAGCAGGGCGTCCGCAAAGCGGTCGAGCACGCCCTCGCCCACGCGCTCGTCAAAGCTGATGCGCAGCGACCCCAGCGCCCGGTCGCGCGGGATGCCCATGGCGAGAAGGACGTGGCTTGCGTCGAGCGAGCCCGAGGAGCAGGCCGAGGCCGCCGAGACCTCGAAGCCCGCCTGGTCGAGCGCCAGGATCAGCGTCTCCGAGTCGACGGCCGGCGCCATGACGCTCACGATGCCGGGGAGGCGCCCCTCGTCGGCCACGGCCGCGACCGTGGGCTCGATGCCCGTTCCCGGGGCGCAGAGCCGCGCGTAGAGCGCACCCGCGCGCGCGGCGACCGTCGCCCGGGTTTGCTCGAGCGTGGCGTCGCAGGCCCGGGCCGCCGCGGCGAAGGCGAGCGCGCCGCGCACGTCCTGCGTCCCGGCCCGGCGCCTGGCCTCCTGCCCCCCGCCGAGCACCTGGGGCCGCAGTGGCGCCCGGCCGCGCACGACGAGCGCGCCCACGCCGACCGGCCCGCCGATCTTGTGCGCGGCCACGCTCACGGCGTCCGCGTCGGCAAGGGAGAGCGGCACGTGGCAGAACGCCTGGACGGCGTCGGTGTGGAAGAGCGCGCCGTGCGCGTGCGCGACGCGGGCGAGCTCGGGCACCGGCTGGATGACGCCCGTCTCGTTGTTGGCGGCCATGACGGAGACCAGGGCGCAGTCGTCCGAGAGCAGCTCCTCGAGCGCGTCCGGCTGCACGACGCCCGCGCGGTCCGCGCCGACGACGCTGACCTCAAAGCCGCGCTGGCGAGAGCACGCCGCGCACGTCGAGCACCGAGTCGTGCTCGATCGCGGAGACGACGACGCGCCGTCGGCGCGAGCTGCGCGCACGGGCGCCCTCGGCCAGGCCGAGGAGCGCGAGGTTGTTGGACTCGGTCCCCCCGGAGGTGAACGTCACGTCGGCCGGCCTGAACCCCCCGCCGAGGCAGGCGGCCAGCGTGCGCCGCGCGCCGTCGAGCGCGCGGGCCGCCTGGCGCCCGAGGGTGTGCAGCGAGTTGGGGTTGGCCCCGGCGTAGGGCGCGCGCTCATAGGCGCGCTCGGCCTCGAGCGCCTCGGGCCTCATCGGCGCCGAGGCGGCGTAGTCAAGGTACTCGATCGTCTCTGCCATGGCGCGCCTACGCGACCCCGCCGACGCCGCCCTGGGCGCGGCGTCGCAGCTCGTCGATCGCGGCGGCCCGGTCGGGCGCGCCGAAGACCGCCGACCCGGCGACGATCACGTTGGCGCCCGAGGCCACGACGTCGGCGACGTTGTTCGCCATGATGCCGCCGTCAACCTCGATGCGCGGGTCGACGCCGTGCTCGTCGCAGAGCCGCCGCAGCCGCCGCAGCTTCTTGAGCGAGGAGTCGATCAGGCGCTGCCCGCCAAAGCCGGGGTCGACCGTCATGACGAGCACCATGTCGAGGTCGTCGATGATCGGCTCGAGCAGGCAGACCGGCGTGGCGGGGTTGAGCGCGATAGAGGCCCGCGCGCCGCGCTCGTGGATGAGCGAGACGAGCCGGTGGGCGTGCAGGGCGCTCTCGTAGTGAAACGTCAGGACGTCCGCGCCCGCGTCGAGGTACCTCTCGGCCATGTCGTCGGGGTTGGAGATCATGAGGTGCGCGTCAACGGGCAGCTCCGTGGCGGACTTCACCGCGCGCAGGAAGTCCGGGCCAAAGGAGAGGTTGGGGACGAAGTGGCCGTCCATGACGTCAAAGTGGACGAGGTCGGCCGTGGCGATGCTCGCGAGCTCGTCGGCCATGTGCAGGTGGTCGGCCGCGAGGATGGAGGGGGCCACGAGGATAGGACGACTCATGCGCGGCCCCCCTTCTCCTTGTCGCCAGAGGAGTGGAACGAGAAGCGCCGCTCCTCGCCGTGCACGAGCCGGCGCACGTTCTCCCGGTGCGACCAGATGACCACGACGGCCGCGATCACGACCGGGACGATCGAGACGAGCGGGAAGCCCAGGACCACGCACCACACGGGCAGCGACGCCGCGGCGGCGACCGAGCCCAGCGAGACGTAGCGCGTGGGGATGACGAGCGCCAGAAACACCGCGAGCAGCCCCACGCCGATCGGCCAGTTAGAGCCCGAGGGCCGCCCCAAAGCCCACCGCGATGCCCTTGCCGCCGTGGAAGCGCAGGTAGGGCGAGAACACGTGCCCGCAGATGCAGCCCAGGAAGATCACCGTGAGCGCGGTGCCAAAGACCGTGGTGTGGTCGAGCGCCGAGAAGTCGCCGCCAAAGATCACGAGCGCGAGCAGGGCGCGCGAGACGAGCATCCAGACGAGGCCCTTGCCGAGGTCGAGGAGCAGCGTGAGCCCCGCCGCCCCCTTGCCCACGGAGCGCGCGACGTTGGTGGTGCCGATGTTGCCGGAGCCGGTGGTGCGCACGTCCACGTGGCCCATCGAGCGAGCGACGATGAGCCCGAAGGGGATGCCGCAGACGAGATAGGCGCCCACGGTGAGCGCGGCGGTCAGGGTCTCGAGGTTGCTCACTTGTCTCCCCCCTCGGCGTTGCGGCGGAACTTGAGCCGCACCGGGGTGCCGGTGAGGTCAAAGCGCGCGCGCAGGCGATTCTCGATGAAGCGCTCGAAGTTGTCGTCCACGAGGTCGGGCGCGTTGCACCAGAACGAGATCACGGGGGGGCCTGGAGCCGGTCTGCGTGGCGTAGCGGATCTTGAGGCGCCGGCCCCGCTCGCTCCTGGTGTGCCCGCCCTCGCGGATCTGGGCGAGCAGGTCGTTGAGCTCGGGGGTCCTGAGCTGGGACGCATGGGCCTCGGCGGCGCGCACGGCCAGGCCGAGCACCTTGTCGGTGGCGCGCCCGGTGAGCGCGGAGACGTTCACGGTGGGGATCCACGGCGCGAAGGCGAGCCGCTTGTCGATGGACGCCACGATCTGGTCGCGCTGCTGCTCGGTCTCCACGAGGTCCCACTTGTTGAGCACGAGCACCAGGCCGCAGCCCCGGTCGATCGCCATGCCGGCGACCTTCTGGTCCTGCTCGGTCACGCCCACGGTGGCGTCCACCACGAGCAGGCACACGTCGGCCCGCTCGATGGCCTGCAGGCCGCGGACGAGGCTGTAGTACTCGACGTCCTCGTGAACCTGCGACTTCTTGCGCATGCCCCGCCGTGTCCACGAGGCGGATGGGCAGGCCCTTCCACTCGATCATGGTGTCGATCGCGTCGCGCGTGGTGCCGGCGACGTCGGAGACGATCGAGCGCTTCCTGTTGGCGAGGGCGGTTGGCGAGGCTGGACTTGCCCACGTTGGGCCGCCCCACGATCGCCAGCGAGAGGACGTCCTGCTCGGGCTCCTCGTCGGTCGGCTCGGGGAAGGCGGCCACGATCTCGTCGAGCAGGGTCGCCGGTGCCGTAGCCCGTGCGCCGCGGAGAGCGGGCGCGGCTCGCCGACGCCAAGAGCGTAGAAGTCCCAGAGGTTGTCCTGCTCGGTGGCGGGGTTGTCCTTCTTGTTCACGACGAGAAGGACCGGCTTGTCGGAGCGCCGCACGATGCGGGCGACCTCCTCGTCCTCGTCGGTCACGCCAGTCGCGCCGTCCACCACGAAGACGATGACGTCGGCCTCCTCGCAGGCCATGAGCGCCTGCTCGCGGATGCGCGGGGCAAAGACGTCCTTGGACTTGACCGACTCGATGCCGCCGGTGTCGATGAGGGTGAAGTCGCGGCCGTTCCAGTCCGCGTCGTGGTAGGAGCGGTCACGGGTGACGCCGCGCGACTCGTGCACGATGGCGTCGCGGCTCACCGCGATGCGGTTCACCAGCGTGGACTTGCCGACGTTGGGCCGTCCGACCACGGCGACTACGGGTTTGGGCATCTCGCCTCCTCGCTATTCGTTTGACCGGCCCAGCTTACCACGAACGGTCGATATCGGCCGGTGAGCGCATGAAATCCCCACCCGTCCGCGCCCCCGCGGGCCGGGGGGTCAGCGCCCGCCCAGCGCGTCGAGGAGCGCGTCGAGGTAGTCGCCGGGGTTGGGGACGCTCGTCGTCACGATAGCGCCGCGACGGCGCAGCTCCTCGGCGACGTGGTCCTGCGTGTCCCCGTCGAGCGTGAGGCGGTCAAAGTTGAACATCACCTCGGGGAGGACGACGAGCGAGCCCGCAAGGTCGGCCGGCAGCTGGGCGAGCAGGTCCTCGCTCACGATGAGCCCGGTCACGTTGACGTCGCCGCCAAAGTAGTCGTTGCGAACGGCAAAGGTGCGCGCGCGGCCCGCCGGCGAGAGCGCGCGGCAGAAGGCGTCGATCGTCTCGCGCGCCGCCTCGCCGCAGACGAGCAGGGCCCCCAGGTCCTTCTCGGCCAGCGCATCGTCAATGCGCCGCAGGTCATGGGCCCTGTCGCGCGCGACGAGCGCCGTCTCGTCGAGGAAGCTCCGGAGCATCCCGATGCCGTCGTAGAACTGCGGGTAGCCGTCGTAGGTCTCGGCCGGCGGCACCGGGAGGCGCGAGGCCACGTAGAACTCGTCGGAGAGCTGGAAGCGCGTGATCCCGAGCGCCCTTCTCGCCCGCTCCTGGTAGGGCTCGAGCGCACGGACCACGGCGCGCGCCGCCGCGGGGTCGTCGGAGTAGGAGCTGTGGAAGCGCCGGCTGTGCTTGGTGTAGCCGAGCGGCACGATCGCGAGCGAGGTGATGCCCGGCCGCGCCTCCACCCAGTCGAGCGTGGCCGCGAGCTCCGCCCCGTCGTTCACGCCCGGGCAGAGCACGATCTGCGCATGCACCTCAACGCCGCCCGCGAGCAGACGCTCCAGGACCTCGATGCCGCGGTCGGCGCGCCGTCCGATGAGCGAGCGCCGCACCTCGGGCGTGATCGCGTGGATGGAGACGTTCATCGGCGAGAGCCCGCAGGTCACGATGCGCTCGGCCTCCTCGTCCGTGACGTTGGTGAGCGTCACGAAGTTGCCCTGCAGGAAGGAGAGGCGGTAGTCGTCGTCGCGCAGGGTGAGCGTGGCGCGCGCCTCGGGCGGCAGCATCGCCATGAAGCAGAACTGGCAGGCGTTCACGCAGGTGCGGATTCCGTCAAAGAGGACGTCGGTGAAGTCGATGCCCCAGTCCTGGCCCGGCTCGCGCCAGAGCTCGCAGGGCGTGGTCGTGCCGTCGCGCGGATCAAAGACCTCCAGCTCGCAGCTGGCGCCGTCGGCCTCCCAGCGCCAGTCGATGAGGTCGCGCGGGACGACGCCGTTCACGCGCTCGATGCGCATGCCGGGCTCGATGCCCGCCTCCCAGGCGGGGCTCCCCTCCTCCACCGCGGCGACCCAGGCGCCCTCGGCGCGCGGCCGCGTGGAGGCATAGTCGGCGCGCTGCTGCTCGGCCATGCACACCCGCCCTTCTCGCTCACGCTCATGAGCGGCTCGTGGTTACGTGGCTCTCACCATACCCGATACGCGGTTTCCAACGAAATCGGGTCCAGAAACGTTGGAAGACGCGTATCGCAGACCGTCAGTACGCGACTTCCAACACAACTGGCGACAAAAACGTCGGAAGTTGCGTATCGGGTTGCCGAGAAGGACGGCGCGCCCGCTACGCTCCCACCAGGCCCTCGATCGCCGCGCGCACGGCCTCGATCTGGCCCGCGGGCGTGCTGGCGCCCGCGGTGATGCCGATGAGCCCCGCGCCCTCGAACCACTCGGGCCGCAGCTCGTCGGCGCCCTCCACGTGGTGCGTGCGCGGGCAGCGGGCCGCGGAGATCTCCGCGAGGCGCGTGGTGTTGGCCGAGTTGCGCCCGCCGATCACCACCATGACGTCCGCCTCGCGCGCAAGCTCGTCGGCCGCCGCCTGGTGGCCCGCCGTGGCCTCGCAGATCGTGTTGATCACGCGGAGCTCCTCCGCGCGGCCGAGAAGCGCCCCGACGACCTCGGCGAGCAGCGCGCGCCGCGCGGTGGTCTGCACCACGACGCCCATCTTGCGCGCGTGCGGCAGCCGCTCGGCCTCCGCGGCCGAGCCCACCACCATGGCGCCCGGGGCGTGCGGCAGCGTGGCCTCCACCTCGGGGTGCCCGGCCTCGCCCACCACCACGACCTGATAGCCCTCGCGCGAGAGCCGCTCGGCCGCCACGTGCACCTTCTTCACGAACGGGCAGGTGGCGTCCAGCACGCGGGCGCAGAGCTCGCGTGCGCGCCCCTCCTCGGCGGGCGCCGTGCCGTGCGTGCGAAGCAGCAGCGTGTCGCCGGCAGCCTCCTCGGGCGCGCCCACGGCGTCCACCCCGCGCGCCGCGAGGTCCGCCACCACACGCGGGTTGTGGATGAGCGGCCCGAGCGTGTGGACGGCGCCCGTGCGCTCGTCAGCCGCGGCCTCCACCATCTGCAGCGCGCGCTCCACGCCGTAGCAGGCTCCCGCCTCGCGCGCCACGCGGATTTGGGGCATGCTAGTCCTCCTCGATGCCGGGGTGGTCGCGACGGAGGGCGTCGCGCAGCTCGTAGACGCGCGCCATGCCGCGCCGCTCCATCTCGGCCACCTGTTCCTTGCGCTTGAGGTCGGCGAGCTCCGCCCACTCGATCGGCTCGCCCACGCGCATGAAGACGCGCCGGCGGAAGCGCAGGTCGCGCGCCCCGATGATGGCCACGGGCTGGACGGGGGCCTTGGCGAGCTGAGCCATGATCGCGTAGCCGCCGTGGCTCTGGGCCTCGGCGTCGCGGCGCACGCGGGTGCCCTCGGGATAGATGAGCACGCACTCGCCGCGCTGGAGCATCGCGCGGGCGCGGCGGACCGTCCTCATGTCCGCGGTGCCGCGCTCCACCGGAAAGCCGCCCGCCCGCGAGAAGAGCCACGTGGCGGGGACGATCTTGTCGAACTCGCTCTTGTAGACGATGCGCACCGGCACGTGCGCGAGCCACATCGTGACGACGATCGCCACCGGGTCGAGCATGGACTCGTGGTTCATGATGATCACGCGCCCGCGGGCGTCGCGGGTGAGCAGCTCGGCGCCCTCGATGCGCCACGGCCACAGCAGCTTGGTCACCACCCAGAGAATGCGCACCACCGCGCCGATCAGCAGGCGCCCGGGCAGCGGGTGCTCGGCGAGCGGGTGGTCGTAGTAGTCGTCAAAGGTGTTGCCGGCAAAGGCGCGCATCCGCCCGGCGCCGGCGGCCTCAGGGCCCCTCTCGCTCATGCGCGCCCCCTCCCCGCGCGGGCGGCCAGCTCCGGGGAGAGGGAGATGACGGCGTCCACGACCTCGTCAAAGGAGAGCTCGGACGAGTCGATGCGGTGCGCGTCGGCGGCGGCGCGCAGCGGGGAGGCCTCGCGCGCGGAGTCGTAGGCGTCCCGGCGCACCAGGTCGTCGAGGACCGCGCGCTCGTCGGCCTCGCTCACGGCCACGGCGTCCCCGGTCGCGAGGTTGCCGCCCTGGCGCTGGACGGCGCGCCGGCGGGCGCGCGCCTCGGGCGAGGCGCTGAGAAAGACCTTCACGTCGGCGCCCGGGAACACGACCGTGCCGATGTCGCGGCCCTCGGCTACGACGTCGGCCCCCTCGCCGGCGGCGCGCTGCAGCGCCACCATCGCCTCGCGGACGCGCGGGTTGGCCGAGACGGGCGAGACGGCGCGCTCCACCTCGGGGGTGCGGATCTGGGCGGTCACGTCGCGGCCGTCCACGATCACGCGCGGCGCGCCCTGCCCGGCCGAGAACTCGATGGCGATGGCGCGCGCGACCTCGGCCACGGCGTCGGCGTCGTCAATGTCCACGCCTCGCTCGAGGCAGGCGAGGGCCACGGAGCGATACATCGCGCCCGTGTCGAGGTAGGTGAGGGCGCACCGGCGCGCGACCTCGCGCGCGACCGAGGACTTCCCGGATCCCGAGGGCCCGTCAATGGCTACGATCATGGTCACTCCTTGTCCGTGTGCAGAGCGTCTCGAGCGCGCGGCGCTCGCGGTCGGTGAGCGGGCGCCACGAGCCCTCGGCGAGGTCGCCCAGCCCGAGCGGCCCAAAGGCGTCGCGGTGCAGGGCGAGCACGCGATGGCCGATTGCGAGGAGCATCTTCTTGACCTGATGCTTGCGCCCCTCGTGGATCGCGAGGCCCACGACGGCGTTGGGCTCCCCGCCCCCCGTGCGGCCCGCGCCCCCTGGCGCGACGGTCGAGAAGAGCGCCTCGTCGGGGCCGATCAGCCGCGCGCGGGCCGGCGCCGCCGGACCGTCATCGAGCATGATACCGCGTCGGAGGCGCTCGAGGTCGCGCTCGCTGGGCGTGCCCGAGACGAGCGCGACGTAGTGCTTCTCGACGTGGCGCGAGGGGTGCAGCAGCGCCTGGCCGAGGTCGCCGTCGGTCGTGAACAGCAGAAGGCCCGTCGTGTCCAGGTCGAGCCGGCCCACCGGGAAGAGCCCGGGGTGCTCGCGCGTGGGCACGAGCTCGGCCACCGTGGGCCTCCCCTGCGGGTCGCTCATCGTGGTCACGTAGCCGGCCGGCTTGTTGAGGATAAGCGAGACGGGCGTCTGCTCGAGGCGGCACGCGCGCCCGTCCACGGTCACGACGTCGCGCTCCGGGTCCACCTTCGAGCCCAGCTCCGTGACGACCGCGCCGTTCACGCGGACGCGCCCGGCGGTCATGAGGCGCTCGGAGCCGCGCCGGCTCGCCACGCCCGCGCGCGCGAGGAAGCGCTGGAGACGCATCGGGTAGAGGCCGCTCTCGCGGAGGGGCTCGCTCATCGCTCGTCCCGCCCGGTGCCCGTGGGCACGCCCTCGTCGGTCTCGTAGTCGTCGAGCAGCTCGCGCTCGTCGTCCACGTCCTCGGCCGCCTCCTCGAGCGTCGATGAGATCGAGCGCCCCGAGAGGCGCTCGCGGATGAAGCGGCGCGACTCCTCGTCGGGCGCGAAGTCCTCGAGCGGCGGCAGCTCGCGCAGGCTCCTCAGGCCAAAGTGCTCCAGGAAGAGGCGCGTGGTGCCCCAGAGCTGCGCCCCGCCGTGCTCGCGGTCGCGCCCCACCTCGCGGACGAGCCCCTTCTCGCGCAGGCTCGCGATCACGCCGTCGGAGTTGACGCCGCGGATCGCGCGGACCCCCTCGCGCGTGACGGGCTGGTGGTAGGCGATGACGGCGAGCGTCTCGAGCGCGGCCTGGGAGAGCCGGCGCGTGTCCCAGGAGAGCACGTAGTCGGCCACCTGGTCGTGGTAGGCGGGGTGCGTGAAGAGGCGCCAGCCGCCCGCCACCTCGCGCAGCTGGATGCCGCGGTTGGCGTCGGCGTACTCGGCCGCGAGCTCGGCGAGGGCCGAGGCCGCCTCGCCCGGCTCCACGCCGGCGGCGCGCGCCAGCTCGGTCGCCGCGACCGAGTCGTCCGAGACGAGCAGCAGGGCCTCGAGCAGCCCCTTCAGCGAGTCGGATTCCAACCGTTCGAGTTCAGCCACGTCCCTCTCCCCCATCGTTCTTCTCGTCCGTCCCATCCCCCGGCGCCGCGGGCCGCGGATGGTCGCTTTCCGGCTCCGAGCCGTCCGTCTGCGGCCCGTCCTCGTCGAGCTCGGCGAGGACCGACTCGTCGAGCTCGTAGGCGGGAGCGCCCTCAACGTGCGTGACGTCGATCTCGCCGAAGAGCTCGCTCTGATCGACGTCCACCATCCCCCGCTTGTAGAGCTCGAGGATCGCGAGGAAGGTGGCGACCACGGCCTCCGGCGCGTCCTGGCCGTCGAGCAGGTCGGTGAACGTGAGGTGCCCGCGGCTGCGCACCAGCCGGTCCACCGCCGCGATCGTGAGGGCCACCGGCACGCGCCGCGGCGCCACGTGCTCGGCCTCCAGCAGCAGCGTCTGGCGCTGGCTGTCGATGTCGGCGCAGATGACGGCGAGGCTCCTGAGCGTGATCCCCTCCAGGTAGTCCGGCATGAGGCCCAGAAACTCCGGGTCGGGGCCCACGGTCCTGGGGAGCATGCGCGCCTCGGCCTCCGCGCGGGCGCCGAGGGCCGCCGCCGCGCCGCGGAACTGCTTGTAGGCGATGAGGCGGGCGATGAGGACCTCGCGCGCCTCGTCCGGCGAGAGCCCCTCGAGGTCGGTCTCGTCGTCCGCATCTCCCGCCCCCGTGACGTCCGCCTCGTCCGGCACCAGCGAGGCGGCCTTGATGTCGAGCAGCGTGGAGGCCACGAGCACGAAGTCGCTCGCCACGTCGAGGTCGAGCTCGCCCATCCGCTCGACCTCCTCCAGGTACTGTGACGCCACCTCGGCGACCGAGATGGAGCCGATCGTCACGCGCTGGCGGCTCACCAGCTGGAGCAGCAGGTCAAAGGGGCCGGAGTAGGCCTGGGTCCTGACGCGGTAGGAGGCCATCTCACACCACCGCCCTGACCAGCGCGTAGTAGAGCTCGCCGGCCGTGGCGTCCAGGTAGGCGCCCAGCGGGTCCACGTGCAGGAGCTGCGGCAGGACGTAGAGCGCGATGATGAGGATCGGCATCGCGTACTGCTGGAGGCGGTAGTAGGAGGCGCGGGCCTTGCCCTTGAGGAAGTACAGCACGACCTTGGAGCCGTCCAGCGGCGGCAGCGGGATGAGGTTGAAGAAGCAGAGCACGAGGTTCACGTTGACGTAGGTGAGAAGAACCTCGTAGACCCACCAGAGCCAGGCGGGCGGGACGGGGACCCAGCCCACGGGCCCGCCGAAGACGGCGCTCGCGAGCCCCAGCGCGAGCGTGCCGAGAAGCGCCTGGAGCAGGTTGGACGCCGGGCCCGCGAGCGCCACGAGCAGCTCGTCGCGGCGCGGGTGGCGCAGGCGCCGCGGGTTGTACGGCACGGGGCGGGCAAAGGCAAAGACCGGCCCGCCGAGAAGGGCCATCACGAGCGGCAGCACAAAGGACCCAAAGCCGTCCAGGTGGGCTCGCGGGTCCAGGGTGAGCCGCCCGGCGTCGCGCGCCGTGGGGTCGCCGCAGCGCAGCGCCACCCACCCGTGCGCCACCTCGTGCACGATGGCGGACGCCATGACGAGCAGGACGGTGACGGCTATCGAGACGAGCCTGTCGAGCGAGTAGCCCATGCCCTCGCCCCCTACGCGAGGCGTCGCAGTGAGGCCGCGGCCCGGCACAGCGCCCAGTCGAGCACGAGCAGAAGGACGGCCGCGAGGGCGAAGTCCCCACGGAAGGCCCCGCCGAACGGGGTCACAAAGACGAGCAGGCCCGAGAGGGGCGCGGGCATGAGGCCGGAGACGGCGCCGTTGACCCCCAGCAGCAGGGCGCGGGGGCCGGCCGGCAGCACCGCGTTCGCGGCGACGAGGCACACGAGCGCCCAGGCGGCCACGCGGCAGGCGCGCGAGGCGATCCCGAGCGCGGCGGGGAGAAGCGCGCTACGCATCGGCGGCCCCCTCGATCCTCTCGGTGAGCTCGAGCCACTCCTGCTCCAGCGCGGGCACCTTCTTGGAGAGCGCCGTGTACTCGCTCATGCACGCGTCAAAGCGCGCGGCGTCCGCGTAGAGCTCCTGGTCAGCCATCAGCGTCTCCAGCTCGGCGAGGCGCGCCTGCGCGGGCTCGAGCGCGGCCTCGACCTCCTTTAGGCGGCTGCGCTCGGCGCGCAGGGCACGGTTGCGGCGGTTGCGCTCCTCGGCCTCGGCGCGGCGCTGCTCGCGGGTCTTGACGTTGCGTCCCGTGGCGGGCGCGGCGGCGGGCTCGGGCGCCGCCTTTGTCGCCGGGGCCGGGGCCGCTCCGTCCCTCTCGGCCGCCGCGCGCGCCTCGAGCTCGGCGCGCTTGTAGAGGAAGTAGTCGTAGTCGCCCTCGTAGACGGTCACCTTGTGGTCGCGCACGTCCACGACCTTGTTGGCGACGGCGCGCACGAGGTGCTCGTCGTGGGAGATGAGCACGATCGTGCCCGCAAAGCCCACGAGCGCGCGCTCGAGCACGTCCACCGAGTCGATGTCGAGGTGGTTGGTCGGCTCGTCGAGCAGAAGCAGCGGGTCGGGGGCCACGAGCATCTTGGCGAGGGCCAGCCGCGCCCGCTCGCCGCCCGAGAGCACGCCCACGCGCTTCTCGACGTCGTCGCCGTGGAAGAGGAAGGCGCCCAGGAGGCGTCGCTCCTCGGAGGTGGTCCAGCCGGCCGCCACGGAGTCCATCTCCGCGAGCACGGTGTTGGCCTCGTTCAGCTGCTCGAGCTGGTGCTGGGCGTAGTAGGCCTTCGTCACGTTCTTGCCGAGCTCCACCGTGCCCTCGTCCGGGGCCAGAAGCCCGCAGACGAGCTTCATCAGCGTGGACTTGCCGGCGCCGTTGGGGCCGGTCAGCGCCACGTGGTCGCCGCGATAGAGCTTGAGGTCCACGCCCGAGTAGACGTGGTTCTCGCCAAAGGACTTTGACACGCCGGAGAGGCTCACCACCTCGTCGCCGGTGCGCGGCGGCTCCGGGAAGGAGAAATGCACCTTCTTGGTGCCCTCGGGGAGGATGACGAGCTCGCTTCTGATCTGCTCGATCTTCTTCATGCGCTCCTGCGCCTGCGCGGCCTTGGTGGGCTTGTAGCGAAACTTGTCCACAAAGACCTGCATGTGGGCGATCTCGCGCTCCTGGGCGGCGCGCTTGGCGCGCATCTGCTCGAGGTTGTCCTCGCGCTGCTTGAGGTAGGCGCTGTAGTTGCCGGCATAGGTGGTCAGGCGGCGGTTCTCGACGGCGGCCACGTGGGAGACGCAGGCGTCCATGAACGCTCGGTCGTGGGAGACGAGAAGGACGGCGCCGTCGTAGCCCGCGAGGAACTGCTCGAGCCAGCGGACGCTCTCCAGGTCGAGGTGGTTGGTCGGCTCGTCGAGCAGGAGCAGGTCGGGATGGCGCAGCAGAAGCTTGGAGAGGGCGATCCGCATCTGCCAGCCGCCCGAGAAGTCCCGCGCCGGCTTGTCGAAGTCCTCCACCGGAAAGCCCAGGCCGGCCAGGATCTGGCGGGCGCGCGCCTCCAGCTCGTAGCCCCCGAGGCGCTCGAAGCGGTCCTGTGCCGCGCCGTAGCGCTCCAGGAGCCGGTCGAGCTCGTCGCCGGGGGCGGTCTCCGAGATCTGCCGCTCGAGCTCGGAGACGCGACGCTCCATCTCCTTGACCTCGCGCGCGGAGTCGACCACCTCGGCGAGCGCGCTCTTCTCGCCCGCGAGGCGGGCCTCCTGCTCGAGGTAGCCCACGGTGGTGTCCCGCGCAAAGCTCACGGTGCCCTCGTCGGCGGCCTCCTCCCCCATGATGATGCGCAGAAGCGTTGTCTTGCCCGAGCCGTTGGGCCCGACGAGCGCCCAGCGCTCGCCGGCGTTGAGCTGCAGCGTGGCGCCCGTGTAGAGGGTGCGCCCGCCAAAGGACTTGGAGATCTTGTCTGCGAGTGCGATCACGTGCTTCCCCGTGCTAGTCGGCGATGGTGAGGTGGATCGCGAAGTCCGCGACCTCTTCCTTGAAGTAGATGAGGTAGGTGCGTCCCGAGCCGTCCGGGCAGAGCGTGCGCGAGGCCTCGTTGAACTCCACGCCGCGCGCCTCGTACCAGGCCTGCGCGGCGTCGATGTCGTCCACGTGCAGGCCGATGTGGCCCTTCGCTCCGCGTCCGCCGTTGTTCATGACCTCCACGAGCGAGCCGGCGAAGCTCGAGACCGGGAACGGCTCCTCGCCGCGCTCGATGCCCAGCAGCGAGCAGAAGGCGTCCGCGGTGGCCGCGGCCTCCTCGGGCGTGTTGGTGTTGATGCCGATATGGGCGAGCCTGAGCCCAAAGAGCTCGGCCGGGTTCTCGGATGCGGTCATGGTTACCTCCCTAACGTTACAACCCATCCAGTATAGGCGAGAAGGACCGGGAGGTTGTCGCCCGAGCCACGCGCCCGAGCGCATCCACCGGATAAACGCATGCGCGCGACGACGTCCCGCCCGCCGCGCAGCCCTACCCTACGCGACGGAAGCGGACCAGGTCGCAGCCGGGCTCGGTGTTGAGGGGCATGGCCAGGCCGTCCACGGCGCCGCCCACCTCGGCCAGGCGGAAGTGCACGGGGATGCCGGGTGGCAGCTCGCCCAGAACGTCGTCCAGCGTGAAGGTGTCGTAGGCAAAGTACGCGAGCGGCACGTGCCAGCCGTTGAAGGTGAGGGCGAGTCGCCCCTCCTCGAGCGAGACGCGAGCGGGCTCGTAGCCGGGACGCGCATAGGTACCGACGTAGTCCGCGAGCGGGTGCGAGGGGGCGGTCCCGGGGGTGCGCGCGCCGGTGAGACGGGCCACCATGCCGCGGTCCTTCTCGGCACGGGCGAGCGCGTGGTCGTGATAGCGCCCGACCCAGTCCCCTCCCCGCTCGCCGAGGTAGTGGTCGAAGACCTCGTGGGCGAGGGCGGTGTGCAGCAGGCTGCCGCTCATGTTGGTGAGGGCCACGACGCCGAGGTCCGCCTCGGGCACGAGGCCGACGAAGGCGGAGAAGCCGTCGATGTTGCCGCTGTGGTGGACGAGGGTGTGGCCGCGATAGGACTCGACGAACCAGCCGAGGCCGTAGCAGGGGAAGGCGCGCTCAGGCGCCGGCATGTCCAGGGGCTCGTCCAGCAGCATCTGAGGCGCGTGGAGCGTGGCGAGCGCGCGAGCGGAGAGGACGCCCTCGGGCGATGACGAATCCCCGAGGTTGAGCCGCGTCCACGCGAGCAGGTCCTCGACGCAGGAGCTGATGGAGCCCGCCGGGGCGAACGGGGAGCCCACGCCCTCGGCGCGGTCCTCGACGGCGCTCCTGTAATACGGGATCGGAACGCAACCGTGCAGCGGGTCCCCGCCGTCGGGACGGCCGTAGCCAATGGCGCGGTTGGGGTCCTCGGCGAGGTCGTCCACGTAGAGGCGGGAGCGAACCATGCCCAGGGGCGCGAGGATGCGCTCGGAGAGGAGCTCCTCGAAGGTCATGCCGGTGAGGCGCTCCAGGACGCACCCCGCGAGGACGTAGCACTGGTTGTTGTACTGAAACGTGGTGCGCAGGGGTCGGTTGGGCTCAAGAAAGCGCAGGTTGGAGACGATGTCCTGCCGGGTGCAGCCGGTCCCGTACCACGAATACTCGTGGCGCGGCAGGCCCGTGCGGTGGCAGAGGAGGTCGCGCGCGCAGACCATGCGCGTGGCGCACTCGTCATGGAAGCGGACCTCGGGGAGGTACTCGCGCACGGGGGTGTCCCAGTCGAGCGCGCCCTCGTCCACGAGCTGAGCGCAGAGCGCCGCCGTGAAGGCCTTGGTGCAGCTCGCGATCTGGTAAAGCGTCTGCGCGTCCGCGGGGAGACCCCGCTCGGCGTCGCGTCGTCCGAAGGCGCCCGAGAAGACCGTCTCACCGCGATGGGTGACGCCGAGGGCCACCGACGGGCTCTCCCAGAGCTCGAGGCCCCGCTCGGCCAGACCGCCCAGCTCGTCGAAGAAATCCGCCATGCTGCCCCCGTTTCTGTCGTCCGTTTAGGCGCCCGCCTAGAAGTCAAGCTCGATGCCCAGTCCCGGCTCGTCGAGCAGGCGGAAGGTCCCGCCGTCGCGGGTGAAGCCGCCGGGTATGCCGTCGTCATCGCCCTCGAAGAAGGTGAAGCTGTCGCAGTCCGCCTCCACGATCGCGCCCTTGGCGGCGACGAGGCTCACGCCGGCGGTGAGGCTGATCTTGTTCTCCAGCATGCAGCCGACCATGCACCTCACGCCGGACCCCGCGGCGACGTCGGCGATCTGGGCGCCGGGGAGGAGGCCGCCGCACTTCATGAGCTTGATGTTGTAGAAGTCTGCCGCATGGAGGGCCGCCGCGCGGCGCGCGTCGTGGACGGTGTGGATCGACTCGTCGAGCATGAGCCTGACCGACGTCTCGTTTCTGCGCATGAGCTCGGCCGCGCCGTCGAGATCCCACCAGGGCAGGAACTGCTCGGCCGCGTCCACCCCGAGCCGCTCGAGCTCCGTGAGGGCCGCGAGCGCGGTCCCGACCGTGTAGCCCTGGTTGGCGTCCACGCGGATGCGGACGTCGTCGCCGACGCTCGCCCTGATACGGCCGAGCGCGTCGAGGTCGTGCTCGAGGTCAAGGCCGATCTTCACCTTGAGGATGCGAAAGCCCCGCTCGAAGACGCAGCGCTCCGCCTCGCGCCGCATGCGCTCCGGCTCGTCGATGCCCACCGTGACGTCGTTCACGACCACGGGGTCGGTGCCGCCCAGGAGGCGCCAGAGGGGGAGGTCGCGGTGGCGGGCGCAGATGTCGTGCAGCGCGACGTCTAGGGCGCACTTAGCCGAGCCGTTGCCAAAGATGACGGAGTCCATGACCCGGTGCGCACCGGCCACGTCCAACGGGTCGGCGCCGACGAGCGCGCGTGCGAGGTCGCGCAGCACCAGGTAGCAGGTGTCCATGGTCTCTCCGGTGACAAAGGGCAGCGGCGCGGCGGCACCGATTCCGGAGAACCCCTCGTCCGTGACGACCCTGACCATCCAGCTGTCCGCGCTCTCGATGGTGCCGAAGGCCACGCGGAAGGGCTGCCTGAGCGGGGCGGAGAATCGTTCGATCCTGACGTCGGTGACCCTCATCGCAAACCCCCTGCCGTCAACGGTTGGATGCTTGGTATATGGTATACGACCCGCGGGCCTATAATGGGTCAATGACAGGATATCGGACGGACGATGCGGCGGAGGGCCATGGAACGCCAGGAGAATCGCGTGAGAAGGGCGCGGCCAAAGCGCCCGCAGGCAGAGGTCGGGCGCGACGCGCGCTCCCGCGGCAAGGTCACCGCGCTCGAGGGGATCCGCGCCCTCTCGATCCTCGCGATCCTGCTCTACCACGCCGACCCCTCGTGGCTGCCCGGCGGCTTCTTCGGCGTCTCCGTCTTCTTTGCGCTGACGGGATACCTCACCACGCTCTCCCTCGAGCGCGAGCTCGCGCGCGGCGGGCGGATCGACTACCCCCGCTTCCTGCTGCGGCGCCTCACACGGCTGTTGCCCTCGGTGGTCGTGGTCGTGGGCGTGACCACGGTGCTCTGCGCGCTCTTTGCCCACCCGCTCGTGCCCAAGCTCAAGGCCGACGCGCTGAGCGCGCTACTCTTCTCCGAGAACATCCACTACATCGTGAGCAACGTGCCCTACTTTGCGGCGGCGGGCCTCCCCTCGCCGCTTACCCATCTGTGGTTTCTTGGCGTGACGATGCAGTTCTACCTCGTCTGGCCGCTCCTTCTGCTCCTGCTGCGCCGCCTCTGCCCGCGTCGCGAGGTCCTTCTCGGCGTCGTGGGGGGCCTCGCGCTCGCCTCGGCGGTGGCGATGGCCGTGCTGTACGACCCTGTGGACACGAGCCGCGTCTACTACGGGCCGGACACGCGGGCCGCGGAGTTTCTGGTCGGCGCCCTCTGCGCGCTCGCGACCGGGGGGCGCGGCTGGCGTCTCGCGCTTCCCGCGCGCGAGGGAGGCGCCCGGCGCGAGGTGCCCTGGTGGGGCTACGAGCTCGCCGGCGTCGCGGCGCTCGCGCTGCTGCTCGCCATGACGCTTCTGATCGACGGCTTCTCGCCGCTCACCTACTACGGCGGCACTCTCGTGGCGGCGTTTGCCGCGGCCGCGCTCATAGGGTCGGTCTGCCGCGGCGGGAGCGTCCTGGGGGGCGTTCTCGGGCTCAGGCCGCTCGTCGCGGCGGGCGCGGTGTCCTTCTCGCTCTACCTCTGGCACTATCCGCTGCTGCTGGTCATGAACCCCGCCACCCGCACGACCGAGCTGCCCTGGTGGGCATGGGTCCTCGAGTTCGCGTTGATCGTCGGCGTGAGCGTGGCGGCCCACGTGCTCGTCGAGAAGGGCGCGGGACGTCCGTGGCTGCTTGGCCAGGCCCGGCCGAGGCTCGCCCTTTTCGCGGTCTCCGCGATCGCGCTGCTGGTCCTCGCCGTCGTGCCGGTCGATGCTGCCCAGGGCGGCGTGCCGGTGGAGCAGCAGGCCACGAGCTCGCAGGGGGCGTCGGACGAGAAGGCGGGCGCCGCCGAGAAGGACGAGAAGGACGACGGGGGCGAGAAGGGCGACGAGGCAAGGGCCGGGGCGCCCGATCCCGAGGACTACACCGTCGACCCCGCGACGGGCGTCACCGACGCCAACGTGCTGCTCGTGGGCGACTCCGTCTCGCTCGGCGCGCAGGAGCGCTTCAGCGAGATCTTCCCGAACGGTTGGATGGACTCGGCGGTGGGCCGGCAGCTCTCCGTTGGCGCGGACGTGTACCGCAGCTGCGCGGAGGCCGGCCACGACGCCCCGGTCGTGATCTTCGCCCTGGGAAGCAACGGCCCGGCCACCGAGGAGGGCGTACGGGGGCTCGTTGACGCGTGCGGTCCCGACCGACGCGTCCTTCTCGTCAACACCCGCGTGCCGGGCGCCCAGCAGGACCGCAACAACGCGCTCCTCGCGCAGGTCGCGGGCGCGTATGACAACGTCGAGCTCGTGGACTGGTTTGCGGCCAGCACGGGCCACGACGAGTACTTCTGGGACGACGGCACCCACCTCAGGCCCGAGGGTGCCGAGGCGTACGTGATGATGCTGCGCGCCGCCGTGACGGGGCGCTAGCCGCGGCGCGGGCGCGGGAGCGCTCCGGGCCCCAGGAAAGGGCGTTCTTGCCGCAAAGCGGTCTAGGATTTGCCGGCCTTGCCGCGGGCATGTCTAGGAAATCGCCGACCGTGTGCTGCGGCTTCTAGGAATCGCCGTCCTTGTCGCGCTCTGATCTAAAAAACCGGGACCGCGCGCGGCGGGGCGGCGCAAGGGCCGCGATTCTTAGACCGGCCTGCGACAAGGGCAGCGTTTCCTAGAACCGCCCGCAGCGCGGCGACATCGCAACACAAAAGAGCGGACGCCCGAGAAGGACGTCCGCTCGCGAGTTCATGGTGGAGATAAGGGGGTTCGAACCCCTGACCTCGTGACTGCCAGTCACGCGCTCTCCCAACTGAGCTATATCCCCGCTGGTGGGCGATGCTGGATTCGAACCAGCGACCCCTTCCGTGTGAAGGAAGTGCTCTACCCCTGAGCCAATCGCCCGCGCCTTGCGCTAGAGCATCTTAGCAAACTCTGGCGCGTTTGGCACGAGAAATTTTTGCGTTTCACAAATTGGCGTGCCGCGCCCGTCCGAGAGGGGCTAGACGATGGTCCAGCCGCCGTCGACGAGCAGGAGCTGCCCGGTGACGTAGCTCGACGCGTCGGAGGCCAGGAAGAGCATGGCGCCGTTGAGCTCTCCGGGGTTGCCGCGCCGCCCCATCGGGCAGTTCTCGCGGATGCCGCGGTCGTAGCTCTCGTCGGTGACGGCGTCGGCCATCTCGCTCTTGAAGTAGCCGGGGCCGAGCGTGTTGACCGTGATGCCGGACTTTGCCCACTCGGCGGCGAGCGCCTTGGTCATCATGTAGACGGCGCCCTTGGCGGTGGAGTAGCCCGAGCGCGGCAGACCGTTCATCGTGACCTGGCAGTGGAACGAGCCGATGTTGATGATCTTGCCGTAGCCCTGGGCGAGCATCACCTTGCCGACCTCGCGCGCGACGTAGAAGACGCCGTTGACGTTGGTGTCGATGACGTGCTCCCACTGCTCGTCGGTCGTCTCGACGGCCGGGGTCGAAAAGCCCGCCGCGGCGTTGTTGATCAGGATGTCGATGCGGCCGAACTCGCGGGCGATCCTCTCGATGCCGGATTTGACCTGCGCGGTGTCCGTGACGTCACAGGGCACGACGAGGCACCTGACGCCAAAGTTCTCCGCCTCGGCGCGCACCTCCTCGAGCCGCTCCACGCGCCGTGCCATGATGGCCACGTTGGCGCCCTGCTCCGCGAGGCACAGCGCGAACTGACGGCCCAGGCCGGACGAGGCACCCGTCACGACGGCGTACCGACCGCTCACGTCAAAGTAATTCTTCAAATCACTCACCCCAAAAGTCCGAACTGTCACTATTGGCATTGTCTCCCTGTGACCAGCTGTGTCAATCCCTGACCGGGGAGGCGACGGCGAGGAGAGGGGCCGGGCATCGCGCGCGCCGCAACGCGGATCAGCGCGCCCATGTCGTTCGCAAGCTCGATCTGGAGGCCCTTTGCCTGGGCGACGTCCGTCCCCTACACGACAGGAGACCGTGCGCCCGCCCGCCTCGCGAGCGAGCCGTGCGAAATTGGGTGTTGACCCCACGGGCGAGTCTGGTATAGTTACTTCTGCACCAACGCGGGGATATAGCTCAGTTGGGAGAGCGCGTGACTGGCAGTCACGAGGTCAGGGGTTCGAACCCCCTTATCTCCACCATGCAAGCGCGGGCGGCGGCTTCGGTCGCCGCCTTTTTCATACGGGCTCATGGCGCAACGGTTAGCGCAGGGGACTCATAATCCCTGGGTTGCAGGTTCGAATCCTGCTGGGCCCACCAGACGATCGAGGCCGTCGGGCGGCAAAGCCCGACGGCCTTTTCTCGGGCGCATGACCCCGCGACACGACGGCGTGGCGCGGCGCGCATTTCGCGATGTGGGTGAGCCCTATCTTGCGAACGACCGATCTTCATGACGCGAAAAGGACCTGAGCTGGTGGTTTTGTCGCAAACCCCAGCTCGTCAGAGCCCCTCCTCGCCCAAATCTCGATTTGGGCGAGGAGGCCTGGGATCGAGAACGACGTGTCTCAGCCGACAGCTTTCTAACCAGCGGTTCTTCTCGTCGTGATATGCGACCCTCATCCCTTGGCCGCCCAATTCACGATTTGGGCGGCCAAGGGAGTGCGGACGCGGCCCAATTCGCGAATTGGGCGACGGGGCGCGTGAGCGGGCGGTCAGGAAGCGATGCGCACCATGTCGAGCGTGATGTCCGCGACCGTGGCCGCGCCGCACATCTCCATGGCGTCGGCGAGCTCGGAGCGCAGCTGAGCCACATAGGCGCGCACGCCGTCGGCTCCCCCGCCGAAGGCGGCCACGACGAACGGACGGCACACCAGGCACCCCCGGGCGCCGAGCGCGAGCGCGCGGAAGACATCGAGGCCGCTCCTGATGCCGCCGTCGACGAGCACCTCGACCTTCTCGCCCACGGCCGCCACGATCTCCGGGAGCGCGTCGGCCGTGGTGGGCGTGCCGTCGAGGACGCGTCCTCCGTGGTTGGAGACCACGATGGCGTCCACACCCGCCTCGGCGGCCCTCACGGCCGCCCGTGCCGTCATGACGCCCTTCAGCACAAAGGGCACGCCCGCCTCGTGGCAGCGCGCGGCGACCTCGGCCGCCTGCGCGGCCGACTTGGCGCCCGCGGGCGGCTCCTGGCCGCGCAGGAACGGGAGGCCGGCGGCGTCGATGTCCATCGCCACCGCAACGGGCCCCGCGGCGAGCGCTTGGTCGAGCTTGGCGGCAAGGGTCTTCTCGTCCCAGGGCTTGACCGTGGGGACGCCGGCGCCGCCGAGCTCCCCGATGAGGTCACAGGCCTCGGTCATGATCGAGGCGTCGAGGCCGTCGCCGGTCCAGGCGAGCGTGCCCTCCCCTGCCGCCGCCTCGAGCACGCAGCGGTTGTAGCCCATGGTGTCGTACCTCTCGCCGTAGTGGCGCTGCACGTCGCCGACGGGGCCGATCATGACGGGCAGGGCAAGCTCGCGCCCCAGCACCGTCGCGCGCGTGTCGGCCGTCCAGGACTCGTGCAGGGTGTCCATGTTCACGCGGACGCGCTGCCAGGCCTCCCAGTTGCGGTGCGCCACATGGCCCACGCCCTTGTCGCCCGGGCCGGGCATGACGCCGGCGCAGGCGCGCCCGTCACAGACGGGACAGGCGCGGCAGAAGGGGCCGATCTGGCCGCGCGCGGCGGCCGCGAGCTCGGCATAGCTCATGGGAACTCCTCTCAAGATGGCGGTGCCCCGGTCGCAGGGGCCGGGGCACACGGGAAGACGGTTAGGCGCGCGCGGGAATGACGCGCTCGGCGAGCCAGCCCGCAAGCTCGCCCATCGGCACGTCGAGGCGCTCGCCGGTCTCGCGGACCTTGACCTCGGCCATGCCGTTGGCAACGCCGCGCTTGCCCAGGATGACCTGGTACGGGATGCCGATCAGATCGGCGTCGGCAAACTTCACGCCCGGACGCTCCTTGCGGTCGTCGAGAAGGACCTCCAGGTCGGCGGCGGAAAGCTCCTCCACGACCTTCTCGGTCACCGGCGCCACGACGTCGTCGCCCACCGCCAGCGGCACGACCTCGACCTCGTAGGGCGCCACGCAGACCGGCCAGGAGATGCCGTGCTCGTCGTTGTGCTGCTCCACCACGGCGGCCAGCGTGCGGGAGACGCCGATGCCGTAGCAGCCCATGAGGAACGGGCGCTCCACGCCGTCCTCGTCGGCGAAGGTGGCCCCCATGGACTCGGAGTACTTGGTGCCGAGCTGGAAGACCTGGGAGATCTCGATGCCGCGGGCGCTCTTGAGGGGCGCGCCGCAGTGCGGGCAGGGGTCGCCAGCCTTCACGCTCACGAGGTCGGCCCACTCGTCGACCGCAAAGTCGCGGCCGGGACGCGCGCCCGTGTAGTGGTAGTCCACCTCGTTGGCGCCGCAGGTCCAGGACTCGCTCGCGCGCAGGCTCTCGTCGCAGACCAGGCGCACGCCCTCCGGCAGGTTGACGGGGCCGATGAAGCCCTTGTGCAGGCCGGCCAGCTCGAGCTCCTCGTCGGTCATGAGGTGATAGGCGCCAAAGAGCTTGGACGCCTTGATCTCGTTGAGCTCGTGGTCGCCGGGGACGATGGCCACGACGTTCGTGCCGTCCTCGGCCACGAGGGCGAGCGACTTGCGCGTGCCGTTCTCCGGGAAGCCGAAGAAGCCCGCCACGGCCTCGATCGAGCCGAGGCCCGGCGTGTGGACCTTCTCGAGCGCGCCGTCGCCGGGGCCCTCGGTCACCGGCACGCGCGTGCTCGCGGCCTCGACGTCGGCGGCAAAGCCGCAGTCGCACCAGACGAGCTCGGCCTCGCCAGAGTCCGCGAGCGCCATGAACTCCACGGAGGTGTCGCCGCCGATCTGGCCGGAGTCGGCCACGACGGGCAGCGCGTAGAGGCCGCAGCGCTCGGCGATGCGGGCGTAGGCGGCCTTCTGCTGCTCGTAGCACTCCTGGAGCGACTCCTGCGTGGCGGAGAAGCTGTAGGCGTCCTTCATGATGAACTCGCGGCCGCGCATGAGGCCAAAGCGCGGGCGCATCTCGTCGCGGAACTTGTCCTGGATCTGGTAGAGCGTGCACGGCAGCTGCTTGTAGGAGCGCAGCTCGTTCTTCACGAGGTCGGTGAAGGTCTCCTCGTGCGTGGGGCCCAGGGCAAACTCGCGGCCGTGGCGGTCGGCGATGCGCATGAGCTCGGGGCCGTAGGCGTCCCAGCGGCCCGACTCGTGCCAGAGCTCGGCCGGCGTGAGGATCGGCACCATCATCTCCTGGGCGCCGATGGCCTCCATCTCGTCGCGGATGACGGCCTCGATCTTGCGGATGGAGCGCCAGGCGAGCGGCAGGTAGCTGTAGAGGCCGGCGGCGGTCTTGCGGATCATGCCGGCGCGCAGCAGCAGCCGGTGGCTCGCGAGCTCCGCCTCGGCGGGGTCCTCCTTGAGCGTGGGGGCGTAGAGCTGGGACATCTTCTGGTAGCGCTTCACGTGCGTTCCCTTCTGTGGGTCGTTGCAACGCCCACGATTCTACGACAAGCGGGCGCTCGGCGGGCGCTCGGTCATTCTCGTCCGCCGCGCGGTTTGTCCCGCCGGGCGTCCGCGGTGCCCTCCGTCCTCGTCGAGTGTACGAGTCAGCCAAGCATCACATGCACGATTGAGCATATGGTCACACGTCAACTGGGCGGATGTCAGCAAAAGAAGAGGCAACATCTAGTTAGTCGTATGAAACTCGTACACTCGCCGCAACGGCAGGAACGTGGGCGGCGAGAAGGACAGGCGAGAAGGACGGCGAGTCGCGGGGCTCTACGAGAAGCGTCGCTCGATCTCGGCGAAGAGCTCGTCCACGGCGTCGGCCTCGTTGACGGTGCGGATCTTCTCGCCCTGGGCGAAGAGCACGGCCTTGCCGCGGCCGCCCGCGAGCCCGATGTCGGCGCCCCTGGCCTCGCCGGGGCCGTTTACCACGCAGCCCATGACCGCCACGGTGATGGGAGCCCGCACGCCCGCGAGCCGGCGCTCGACCTCGGCGGCGACCCCCATGAGGTCCCACTGGCAGCGCCCGCAGGTGGGGCAGCTCACGAGCTCGGGGCGCAGGCGGCGCAGCCCCACGGCCGAGAGCAGGTCCCAGGCCACGTTGACCTCCTCGACCGGGTCGGCCGTGAGCGAGAGACGGATCGTGTCGCCGATGCCCTCCATGAGCAGGGCCCCCACGGCCGCGGCGTTCTTGACGGTCCCCTGCCGAAGGGTCCCCGCCTCGGTCACGCCGATGTGCAGGGGCACGTCCGGCAGCTCGCGCGCGAGGGCACGGTTGACCTCGACGGTCGTGGGGACGCCGTGCGCCTTGGCGGAGAGCACGATGTCGGCGAAGCCGCGCGCGCGGAAGTGCTCGACGAAGGAGGTCGCCGAGCCCACGAGCTTCTCGACGTGCGTGAGGTCGTCGCGCTCGGCGAAGGCGGGGTCGAGCGAGCCGGCGTTCACGCCGATGCGAATGGGAATCCCGGCGGCGCCCGCCTCGTCGATCACGGCGTCCACGCGCTCCCAGCTGCCGATGTTGCCCGGGTTCACGCGCAGCGCCGCCGCCCCGCGCCGGCAGGCCTCGATGGCGAGGCGGTGATCAAAGTGGATGTCGGCCACGACGGGCAGGGGCGACGCCGCGCAGACCTCCCCAAAGCCGTCGAGCGCCGCGGCGCTCGGGATCGCGACGCGCACGATCTCGCAGCCCGCCTCGGCGAGCCGGCCGATCTGGGCGAGCGTGGAGGCGGCGTCGGCGGTGTCGGTCGTGCACATCGACTGCACGGAGACCGGGGCGCCCCCGCCGACGACTACGTCACCCACCCGCACGGGATGGGTCAGCTCACGCGGCGCGCGCTCGGTCCTGGCTTCCATGACGCTCCTATCCGATGACAAACCTGACGAGGTCGTTCTTGAGCACGACGATGAAGACAAAGGCAAGAAACGCCAGCCCGGCGTAGCTCAGGCCGTTCACGACGCGCGGCGAGAGCGGGCGGCGCAGGACGGCCTGGACGAGCTCGATCGCGATCTTGCCACCGTCAAAGGGCGGAATCGGCAGCAGGTTCATGAAGCCGAGCGACAGCGAGATCGCGGCCACGACGACGGCGAGGTCGTAGACGCCCAGGGAGGCGGCCTGGGAGGTCATGACCGCGATGCCCACGACCGAGGAGGACTGGTCGAGGACCTCCATCGTGCGGGCGGGCTGGATGAGCTGGGCGACGGTGTCGGCGACCATGCCCACGTAGCCGAGGGTCGCCCCGGCCGCCTCGGGAAGCGTGGGGTGGTAGATGAAGATCGTGGCGGAAACGCCGAGACGCTCGGTGGGCTCGCCGTCGGGGAGGTCGATCGTCACCGTGCGCTCCGCGCCGTCCCTTTCGTAGGTGAGCTCGAAGTCGCGGCCCTCCTCGAGCGGCGCCGCGAGCGCCTCGACGATCTCCCCCCAGCTCGTGACCGTGGTCCCGTCGACGGAGGTGACGACGTCGCCCGCCTCCAGGCCGGCCTCGGCCGCGGGCGAGCCGGCCTCCACGCCGCCCAGGGCGTTGACGTCGGAGACGTACTCCACGCCGTGCGCCATGAGGGCGCCGGTCACGATCAGGAAGGCGAGAAGGACGTTGACCAGTGGCCCCGCGACGAGGATCGCGCAGCGCTTGAGGAAGCCGACGCCCTGGTAGGTCCGCGCGCGCTCGTGGGCGAGGAACTCCTCCGGGGACAGGCCCGTCTCGCGCGGGCTGCCCGCCTCGCTCGAACCGGGGAGCGTGAAGTCGTGCCCGCGGTCAAACTGGGTGAGGAGGTTTGCGTCGCGCGCGACGCTCTCAAAGGTCGCGGGATAGGTGTCCTGGCTGGGGGACTCGCCGCGCTCGGGATCGTAGTAGGGCTGGATGGCGGCCCAGTCGCTCAAGGTGGCGAGCAGGGCGTAGGCGCGATCGGCGTCGATGCGCAGCTCGTCGGCGACCTCCAGGGCCAGCACCCTCCCGCGCCGCGTGACGAGGTCGAGCGCCGGAGCGAGCAGCTCGTCGTCGGAGCCCTCCATGCCGCAGATACGGGTGTAGCCGCCCAGCAAGAGCGGCGTCACGCCGAACTCGGTCCCCACCTTGCGGCTCCGCCGCGAGAGCTTGAGGCGGCAGGGCAGCCCCAGGAAGAACTCGGTCGCACGGACGCGGAGAGCGCGCGCGGCGAGGTAGTGCCCGCCCTCATGCACGAAGACGAGCGCGGACAGGACGAGCACGCCCCAGAAGACCGTCTGGATGATGCCCAGCGCGCCGCTCATCCGCGAGCCTCCGCGAGCGCGGCCGTCGCGAGCGCGCGAGCGCGGGAGTCGACCTCGTCGAGCTGCTCGAGGCTCTCCACGCGCTCGACGTCCGTCTCGTCCATGACGCGCGCGACGACGCGCTCGATGTCGAGAAATCCGCACGTCCCCAGGCGGAAGGCGGCGTTGGCGACCTCGTTGGCGGCGTTCATCGCGCACGGCAGCGTTCCGCCCGCCCGACCGGCCTCGCAGGCGAGCCTCAGGCAGCCAAAGGTGTCAAGGTCGGGGGCGTCAAAGGTGAGCGGCCCCTCGGACCACCAGTCAACGGTCGCGCAGGCGCCCTCCCAGCGCTCGGGATAGCTGAGCGCGTACTGGATCGGGGCGCGCATGTCGGAGGCGCCGAGCTGGGCCTTGACCACCCCGTCGCAAAACTCGACCATCGAGTGGATCTTGCTCTGCCGGTGCACGAGGACGCTGATCGCGTCGATGGGGACATCGAAGAGATGGTGCGCCTCGATGACCTCGAGCCCCTTGTTCATGAGCGTGGAGCAGTCGATGGTGATCTTGGCGCCCATCGTCCAGGTGGGGTGCGCGAGGGCGTCGGCCGCGCGCACCGAGGCGAGCTCGTCGCGCGTCCGGCCGTAGAAGGGTCCGCCCGAGCAGGTGAGCCAGATGCGCCTCAGGTCGGCCGCGCGCTCCCCCACCAGGCACTGGAAGATCGCGCTGTGCTCGGAGTCCACGGGGATGAGGCGTCCGTGGCGCGTGAGCGGCATGAGCAGGTCGCCGCCGCAGACGATCGACTCCTTGTTCGCGTAGGCGAGCGTCTTGCCCGCGCGCAGCGCGGCGAGGCCGGCGTGCATGCCCGCGAAGCCGACGAGCGCGTTCACGACGACGTCGACCTCGGGGAGCGTCGCAAGCTCGGTCGCGGCCTCGGGGCCCGAGAGGAGCTCGCAGCCCTCGGGAAGCTCCGTCAGGCAGGGGTCGGCGGCGTGCGCGGGGTCCGAGACGGCCACGCGCGTCGCGCCGAACTCTCGCGCCGCGGCCACGAGCGCCGACGTGGAGGCGTTGACCGAGAGCGCGACCACCTGAAGGCGATCGGCGTGGAGGCGGCACACGTCGAGCGTCTGCGTGCCGATGGAGCCCGAGCAGCCGAGGACGGCGACGCGAAGGGGCTCCCGGTCACGATCGGTCATAGCACACCTCCGAGATAGAGCAGGAAGAGCGCCGCCGTGCCGCCAAAGAGCATGGAGTCGGATCGGTCGAGCAGGCCGCCGTGCCCCGGCAGCACGTTGCCCGAGTCCTTGACGCCGACGCCGCGCTTGAGGCGCGACTCGAAGAGGTCGCCAAAGACGGAGACCGCGCCGACGACCAGGCCGATTCCAACGGCGGCGGGGACGCTCAGGTTCTCGAGGACAAAGAGCGCGACGAGGACCCACACGAGGACCGACCCAACGAGGCCGCCAAAGAAGCCCTCGACGCTCTTGCTCGGCGAGATGCGCGGCGCGAGCTTGTGCCTGCCGAGCGCGGAGCCGACGAAGTAGGCAAAGGCGTCGTTGACCCAGATGGAGAACATGATAGCGAGGGTGACGAGCGCGCCGGTGAGGCCCGGGTCGACCTTGCGGACCAGGATGAGGCAGGAGAAGGCGAGCGAGGTGTAGAGCGGCCCGAACGCCGTCACGGCGACGTCGGCGACGTTGGCGCGGGGGGCGAAAACGTACCAGCAGGCGCAGGCCACGAGCAGGAGCAGCGTGACCAGCGCGGAGGCCGCGATGCCGTGGAGGTACGCGGCGGCGGGGAACAGCAGCGCCGCCGCGAGGCCGAGCGTCTCGTTGGGCATGCGCCCGCCCATGCGGCAGATCCGAAAGAACTCGGAGCAGCAGAGCCATGCCTCGACGGCGATCAGGAGGGTCGTCGCGAGCGGTCCCAGCAGGACGCACGCGAGCGTGGCGATCGCATAGATCGCGCCCGACATCGTGCGCGTGAGGAGCTTCTCGGCGGAGCTGCGGACCTTCTGGCCCCTGAGGTCGCCGGCCGCGCGCGCCTCCTCCCTCGAGGCCCGTCGTGCCTCGAGGCGATCGATCTGGTGGTCGATGCCCTCGCTCGGGGAGCCGAGGTCCCTCTCGCCCTTCCCGCTCACGAGCGGACCACTCCCCCAAAGCGTCGCGAGCGCCCCTGGTAGGCGACGACGGCGCGCAGGTAGTCCCATCTCGTGAAATCGGGCCAGAGGGTGTCGGTGACGTAGAACTCGGTGTAGGCGAGCTGCCAGAGCAGGTAGTTGGAGAGCCTGAGCTCGCCGGAGGTGCGGATGAGGAGGTCGGGGTCCGGGAGCCCCGCCGTGTAGAGGTGCTCGGCGATCGTCTGCTCCGAGATCTGGTCGGCGGCAAGCGAGCCCTCGGCCACCTCGGCCGCGATCGCGCGCGCGGCGCGGACGATCTCGGCGCGGGAGCCGTAGTTCACCGCGAGCGCGAAGACCATGCCCGTGTGGTCGGCGGTCTCGTCGAGGCCGCGCTGGAAGACCTGGCGGGTGCGCGCGGGAAGGGCGTCGAGGTCGCCCAGGAAGAGCAGCCGGACGTTCTCCTGGTGGAAGAGCGGCAGCTCCTTGACGAGCGTCGTCGCGAACAGGTGCATGAGCAGGTCCACCTCGCGCTGCGGGCGCCGCCAGTTCTCGGTGGAGAAGGCGTAGACGGAGAAGACGTCGATGCCGAGCCGCACGCTCGTGGTGACCGCCTCGCGCAGGGCGTCCACCCCGGCGACGTGGCCCTTGGAGCGGTCGAGCCCGCGGGCGGTCGCCCAGCGGCCGTTGCCGTCCATGATGATGGAGACGTGACGCGGGACGCGCTCGAGGTCGAGCGCGTCGAGCGAGACGTCATCGGGAGCGTCCGCGTAGTACGCCTGGAGCTTTTGGATGTCGGGCTGCACTAGATCTCCATGACTTCGGCGCTCTTGACCTTGAGCAGCTCCTCGATCTTGGCCACGTAGGAGTCCGTGACCTTCTGGACCGCCTTCTTCTCGCGGGACTGCTCGTCGTCGGAGAGCTCCTCGTCGCGCTCAATCTTGCCGTTGACGTCGCGCCGGACGTTGCGCACGGCCACGCGCGCCTCCTCGGCGAGCTCCTTGCACTCCTTGACGAGCTCGCGGCGGCGCTCCTCGGTGGGCTTGGGGAACGGCAGGCGGATGGAGACGCCGTCGTTGGAGGGCGTGATGCCCAGGTCCGAGCTCTCGATGGCCTTCTCGATGGCGCGCAGGGCGCTCTTGTCCCACGGCTCCACGACGAGCATCGAGGCCTCGGGAACCTTGATGCCGGCGAGCTGGGTGATGGGCGTGGGCTGGCCGTAGTAGTCAACCATGATCGGGGCGAGGATCTGCGCGTTCGCGCGACCCGTGCGGACGCGGGCGAAGTTGGCCTTGAGCGTGTCGAGGCACTTGCCCATGTTCTTCTCGGCTCGGTCGGTGTAGTGGCTCATGTCTAGTCCTCCTCGACGACGGTCGTGCCAACGTGCTCGCCGTGCACGGCGCTCAGGAACACGCCGGGCTGCTTGATGTCAAAGACCATGATGGGCATGTGGTTGTCGTGGCAGAGCGCCGTGGCCGTGGCGTCCATCACCTTGAGGTCGCGGCTCAGCACCTCGCGGTAGGTGACGGTGTCAAAGCGCTTGGCGTCGGGGTTGGAGCGCGGGTCGGCGTCGTAGATGCCGTCCACGTTGGTGGCCTTCATGAGGACCTCGGCGCCGATCTCGCAGGCGCGCAGCGCGGCGGCGGTGTCGGTGGTGAAGTAGGGGTTGCCGGTGCCGGCCGCGTAGATCGTGATGCGGCCCTTCTCCAGGTGGCGGATCGCGCGGCGGCGGATGTAGGGCTCGGCGATCTGACGCATCTCGATGGCGCTCATGACCCGGCAGTCCATCCCGTTGCGCTCAAAGCAGTCCTGCAGCGACAGCGAGTTGATGACCGTGGCGAGCATGCCCATGTTGTCGCCCTGGGCGCGGTCCATGCCCGAGGCCGCCCCCTGCAGCCCGCGGAAGATGTTGCCACCGCCCACGACGATGGCAACCTGCACCCCCGCCTCCCAGACGGGGCGAATCTCCTCGGCAAGGCGCTGCGGGACCGCGGGGTCGATGCCGTAGGCCTGGGAGCCCATCAGGGCCTCACCGGAGAGCTTGAGCAGCACGCGGCGGTACTTGACGTCAGACAAAGTGACCTCGCTTTCCTTGGCGCCCCTGGGTCGGGCGCGCATGACATCCTGCACGAGATTCTAGCAGAGCGGGCGAGAGGGACCGTCCGTGCGGCCCTTCTCCACACATGAGCGGGGCCGGCGATGCGTGTCGCCGGCCCCGCGTGATTCGCTGCGGTCTGTGCGCTACTCGCCGAAGGCGTAGCGGACGAAGCTCATGACCTCGATCGTGTCGCCCAGCTCCTTGGAGACGTTCTTGGCGAGCTGGCCAATCGTGAGGGAGGAGTCCTTGACGAACTCCTGCTCGGTGAGGACGCTCTCCTTGAAGTACTTCTCGAGGCGACCCTGGGCCATCTTCTCCTGGATGGCCTCCGGCTTGCCGGACTCGGCCGCCTGGGCCTTGTAGATGGAGAGCTCGTGCTCGATGACGTCGGCCGGGACGTCGTCGCGGCGGGCGGCCACGGGGGCGGCGGCGGCGACCTGCATGGCCACGTCGTGCGCGAAGGTCTTGAACTGCTCGTTGGCGGCGGTCTCGGCCTTGGCGAGCTTGAAGGTCACGATGTCGGCGAGCTTGCCGCCCAGGTGGACGTAGCTGCCGAGGGCGCCGTCCTCGGCGACGACGCGCTGGAAGCGGGCCACGCGCATGTTCTCGCCGATGACGTGGATCATCTCGGTGAGCTCGGCCTCGACGGTCGAGTCGCCCATGGCGCACGCCTTGAGGGCCTCGACGTCAGCCGGGTCGTTCTCGGCCACGGTCTTGGCGAGCTCGAGGGCAAAGCCGGTGAACTTGGGGTTGGTGCCCACGAAGTCGGTCTCGCAGGTGAGCTCGAGGATGGCGCCGAGCGTGCCGTCCTCGGAGACGTAGGTGGCGATGGTGCCCTCGTTGGTGTCGCGGCCGGCGCGCTTGACGGCCTTGGCCACGCCCATCGTGCGGAGGATGTCGACGGCCTTGTCAATGTCGCCGTCGGCCTCGACGAGGGCCTTCTTGCACTCCATCATCGGGGAGTCGGTCATCTCGCGAAGCTGCTTGACGAGGGCTGCGGTAACCTGAGCCATGGTGTATCTCCTATCTGGTCTGTGACGACGGCTACTCGGCGGAAGCGGTCTCGGTCTCGGCGGGGGCGTCCTGCTCGGTCGCGGGAGCGGCCGTGCCGGCCATCTCCTCAGCGCTGATCTGCTCCTTGCCGGAGCCGGCGAGCACGGCGTCGGCCGCGAGCTCGCACATGAGGGAGACGGAGCGGATGGCGTCGTCGTTGGCGGGCACGCCGTAGTCGACGACGTCGGGGTCGGAGTTGGTGTCGAGCAGGCCGACGACGGGGATGTGCAGGCGGTTGGCCTCGCGGATGGCGATCTCCTCGCGCTTGGTGTCAACGACGAAGATGGCCTGCGGCAGGGCCGTCATGGTGCGCACGCCGCCGAGGTTCTTCTGGAGCTTCTCGAGCTCCTTGGTGAGCAGCGCCTGCTCCTTCTTGGGCAGGGTGGCCATGCGGCCGTCCTCGACCATGGCCTCGAGCTCCTCCATGCGGGAGATGCGGGAGCGCATGGTCACGAAGTTGGTGAGCATGCCGCCGAGCCAGCGCTGGTTGATGTAGGGCATGCTGCAGCGCTCGGCCTGAGCCGCGATGGGCTCCTGGGCCTGCTTCTTGGTGCCCACGAAGAGCACGGTGCCGCCCTTGGACGCGGTCTCCTTGAGGAAGGTGTAGGCGCGGTCGGCGCCGAGCATGGTCTGCTTGAGGTCGAGGATGTAGATGCCGTTGCGCTCGCCAAAGATGTAGGGCTTCATCTTGGGGTTCCAGCGGCGGGTCTGGTGACCGTAGTGGCAGCCGGCGTCGAGCAGGGTCTGGATAGTGATCTTAGCCATGGTAACCTCCTGTGGTTGATCCTCCGCGTGGGGTCGACCTCGAGACACCACCCATGACCTGGCCTAGTCACGGGCACCACGGTGCGGGAGTAGCCACGCGTGTGACGTATGCCGTGCGGGCGCACAGCGACTAGCTAGTATAGCCCGGCGCCCGGCCCCTGTCGAGCCCTCCGCTCGGCCCGTTCACGGTTTGCGCACGGCGCTCCTCACCCGCGCGGATGGGCGCGGCGCGCGGCCTCCCTCAGGCGCTCCACCGTGAGGTGCGTGTAGATCTGCGTGGTGGCGAGGCTCTCGTGTCCGAGCAGCTCCTGCACGCTCCTCAGGTCCGCCCCCCCGCCCAGAAGCTCCGTCGCAAAGGTGTGGCGCATCGCGTGCGGGGTGAGCGCGGGGTCGAGGCCGGCCTCGGCGACCCTGCGCTCGAAGACGGTCCGGAGCGCGTCCGCCGACATGGGGTTGCCGCGCGTGGAGACGAACAGGGCCTCGACGGGCCGACCCGGGCGGACGAGGCGGGGCCGACCGTCCGCGAGGTAGCGCGCCAGCCGCTCGACCGCCGTTCGGTAGAGGGGGACGAGGCGCTCCTTTGACCCCTTGCCAAAGAGCCTGACCTGGCCCTGGGCAAGATCGAGGTCGCCCAGGCTCAGCCCCGCCGCCTCCGAGACGCGCGCGCCCGTCGCGTAGAGCAGCTCGAGAAACGCCCGATCGCGCAGGTCGACCGGGCCCTCTCCCCGCAGGTGGCCAACAGGCGGCCCGCGTCCTCGTCGGACATGGTCCGGGGCAGCGTCCGGGCGAGCTTGGGGCTCGAGAGCGCCGCGACGGCGGCCGACGCGCAGCGTCCCTCGCGCAGCATCCAGCGGTAGAGGCCCCGGAGGGCGGAGAGGTGGCGGGCGACGGTGCGGCTCGAGTAGCCGGCGCGCGCCAGCTCGCTCAGATAGGCCCTGAGGTCACGATGGGTGATCGAGAGCGGCGCGACCCCCTCCCGGCGCGTCCAGTCGAGAAACGCGACAAGGTCCCCGCGATAGGCGCGCCGCGTGTTCTCGGCGAGGTTGCGAATCCCGCCGAGATGGGCCAGGAAGCCGTCGATCGAGTCCTCGAGCACGCCCTGCTCGGCCGCGCGGCGCTCGGCCTCGGGGGTCATCCGCGCCGCTCTCCGGCCGCGACGACGAGCCCGGGCCGCGCGGCGAGGTAGGCGTCGAGGTCCTCGCGCGCGCGACGGACGAGGGCGGCGTGGCGCTCGGCCTTCCTGCGCGGCGCGCCCTCGAGCGGCGGGTAGAGGCCGAAGTTCACGTGCATGGGCTGGTAGCCCACCGTGGCGGGGTCGCTCGCGTAACGCACGAGCGAGCCGAGCGAGGTCGTGACCGGGAGCACGACTGCCCCCTCGCCGCGCAGCTCGGCGACCGTGTTCAGCGCCGCGAGCAGGCCGGTGGCGATGGCCTCGACGTAGCCCTCGGTGCCGGTGATCTGGCCGGCGAGGCGCACGGACGTCCCGGGGATCTTGAAGGTCGCGTCGAGCGCGTGCGGCGCGTCGACGAAGGAGTTGCGGTGCATCACCCCGTAGCGCAAAAACTCCGCCCGCTCGAGCCCGGGAATCATCCGAAAGACCCTGCGCTGCTCGGGCCAGGTGAGGTTCGTCTGAAAGCCAACAAGGTTGTAGGCCGTGCGCGCGGCGTTCTCGGCGCGCAGCTGCACGACCGCCCAGGGCCGTCGTCCCGTGCGCGGGTCGGTGAGCCCCACGGGCTTGAGCGCGCCGTGGCGCAGCGTGTCGAGCCCCGTGCGGGCGACCTCCTCCACGGGCTGGCAGGCGCAGAAGAGCTCGCGCTGCTCGAAGTCGCGCGCCAGCACCCGCTCGGCGCCGACCACCTCGGTGACGAGGCGCTCGTACTGCTCGCGGTCGAGCGGGCAGTTGAGGTAGTCGCCCGACGCCTCGCCGTCGTAGCGGGACTGCTCGAAGACCACCGAGCGGTCGAGGGAGTCGGCGTCCACGATGGGCGCGGCGGCGTCGTAGAAGCTCATCCGTCCGCCGCCCACGGCCGCCGCGATCGCGTCGAAGAGCGCGCCGGCGCACAGCGGCCCCGCGGCGATCACGGCGGGGCCGTCGGGCAGCGCGTCGGCTCGCTCGCGCACGACCTCGATCAGCGGCTCCTCGGAAACGAGGCGCGTGACGGCCGCGGAGAACGCCGCGCGGTCCACCGCCAGCGCGCCGCCCGCGGGGACGCGCGTCTGCAGCGCGCAGTCCAGAAGCGCGCTTCCGAGGCGCGCGAGCTCCCACTTGAGCTGGCCGGCGGCCGTGTCCTCCCGGGTCGTCTTGAGCGAGTTGGAGCACACCAGCTCGGCGAGGTCGCCCCCGTGGTGGGCGGGCGCGTCAAAGAGCGGGCGCTGCTCCACCAGGCGCACCCTTACCCCGCGCCGTGCGAGCTGCAGCGCGCACTCGCTGCCCGCGAGGCCTCCCCCCACGACCATGACATCTTGCGCCACCGCGCCCTCCTTGCCTCTTAATCAACATGAGCTCCCATTGTGCCCCAAAAAGTACGACCGCGTGGGCGAGTACCTCCCGTCGGGGAGGCGCGCCACGATGCCGCGCGCCTCGTAGTCGGTGAGGGTGCGCATGACAGTGAGGACGTCCTCGTTGAGTCGCTCGGAGAGCTCGTCGGGTCGCGCCGGCGACGCAACGAGCGCCGACATGACCGGCCCTCCCTCCCGCTCGGGCGCGCCCGGCCCCATGCGCATGACGCCGTAGTCGAGCGCCAGGGAGACGGCGAGCGCCTGCTCGTCGGGGATGGCCCGGGCGCCCTCGGCGATGAGCCGGTTGGTCCCCGCGGAGGTGGGCGAGAAGATCGAGCCGGGCACGGCGTAGACGATCCGGTCCAGCTCGGAGGCCGCCTCGGCGGTCGACATCGTTCCCGAGCGCAGGCCCGCCTCGGTGACCACCAGCACCCGAGAGAGGGCGGCGATGACGGCGTTTCTCCTCGGGAAGGACCAGCGCCGGGGGCCGCAGCCCCAGGGCGAGAGCGAGACGACCGCGCCGCCCCGGGAGAGCGCACCCTCGAACAAGTCGCGCGAGGAGGCGGGGTAGACCACGTCCGCGCCGCACCCGGAGACGACGACGGTCGTGCGCCGGCCCTGAGCGCGGCCATGCCGGCCGCGTGGTCGCAGCCGAGCGCCCCGCCCGAGACAACCGTGATGCCGCACTCGGCGGCCACGCGAGCCGCCATCTCGGCGACGGAGAGGCCGTAGGGCGTGGCCCTTCTCGCGCCGATGACCGAGATGCAGGGGCCGAGGAGCGCCTCCCGCGAGCCAAGACCGTAGAGGACGGCCGGCGGCTCGGCGAGATCCTCGAGACAGGCGGGGTAGCCGGGGCGCGGCGCGCTCGAGCACCCACCCGCCCGCCGCGCTCATCCCCGCCCCCGGGGCCGATAGGCGAGCGCCTCGACGACGTCCTCCTCGCCGATCAGCTCGTGCTCGGCGAGATCGGCGATCGTGCGCGCAACCCGGACGACGCGCACGACGCCCCGGCCGCCGAGCGAAAGGCCCCGTGCGAGCGACTCAAGCGTCGCGCGGGCCCGGTCGTCGAGCTCGGCCGCCGGGGGACGCGAGCCCCCGTCCGCGCCCTCGCGGCCCCGGCGCCGCGCGCGGAACTCCCGTGCGCGGACGACGAGCTCGGCCATCTGCGCGGAGCTGCTCCCGGGGCGTCCCTCTATGACCTTGGAGACCTCCGGGCGCGGGACGTCCACCACGACGTCGATCCGTCCATGAGCGGCCCGCCGATCCGCGCCTGGTAGGCCGCGATGCGCGGCTGGGTGCACGTGCAGTCGTGCCCCGGGTCCCCCAGGTGCCCGCACGGGCAGGGGTTGGCCGCGGCGACCAGCTGGAAGTCGCAGGGGAAGCGATAGACGCCGTCCACGCGGGCGATTCTCACCACGTGGTCCTCCATCGGTTGACGCAGGGCCTGGAGGGTCCCTCGGGAGAACTCCGGCAGCTCGTCAAGGAAGAGCACCCCCTCGTGCGCGAGCGAGATCTCCCCCGGCAGAACCGGCCGCCCCCCTCCCACGAGGCCGCCGGTCGAGATCGAGTGGTGCGGGGCCCGGAAGGGGCGCTCGCCGGCCGCGAGCGACTCGATGGGCTGGCCGGCAACGGAGTGGATGACCATGGCGGAGGCGGCCTCGTCGTCCGAGAGCGGCGGGAGGATGGAGGGGGAGGCAGCGGGCGAGCATGGTCTTGCCCGACCCGGGCGGGCCCACCATGAGCAGCCCGTGGCGTCCCGCCGCCGCGACCGTCATCGCCCGCTTGGCCAGCTCCTGGTCGGCCACGTCCCCGAAGTCGGGCGTGTCGCGGCGGCCGCTCCCCCGCCCGGCCTCATGGCCGACGAGCGGCTCCAGGGACGCGGGCCCGTCCCTCAGCTCCGAGAGCCGGCTGATGCCGAGGACCCCCTCCGCCCAGCGGCCGATGAGCGGGCTTGCCGCCGGGACCACCAGACGAAGCCCGTGCGCGCGGGCGAGCAGCGCGTAGGCCATGTCGCCGCGGACCGGACAGACCGACCCGTCGAGCCCGAGCTCGCCAACGAAGAGCAGCCCGCGGGCCACCTCGGGCGGAAGCTGCGCGGTGGCGACGAGGATGGCGACGGCGATCGGCAGGTCATAGGCCGTCCCCGTCTTCCTCAGCTCGCTCGGGGCCAGGTTGATCGTGACGTGCTCCCGGGGCAGCCGAAAGCCGCTCGCCTTGAGGGCGCAGCGCACCCGCGCCCGCGCCTCGAGGACCGACGAGTCCGGCATCCCCACGATGTCGAGCCCCGGCAGCCCGTTCGAGAGGCTCACCTCCACCTCCACGACGTCCGGCTCGACCCCGTGCAGCGACGCCGCGCGCACGACCGCGGACCCCGCCCCCATCACTCATCAGCCCCGAAGGCGTTCTTGACGTGGTGCAGGTGGGCGGTGCCGTCGTCGTCCACCGTGATTGACATGACCTCGAAGCGGACGTCGCGCGCCCAGTCGATCTCCCGCAGGAGGACGACCGCCGCGTCGCGGTAGCGCGCGCGTCGCCGGCCGTCGACCGCCTCCTCGGGGAGCACCTCCCCCGCCGTTGACGCGCGCCTCGTCTTGACCTCGATGAGCGAGACCGTGGCGGCGGGGGCCTCGGGGTCCAGGGCGACGATGTCTATCTCCCCGTAGCCGGACTGCCAGTTCCGTCCCAGAATCGTCCATCCGCGCTCGGCCAGATTCCTCGCCGCCGCCCGCTCCCCGCGGGCGCCCAGCTCGTGCGCGTCGCGTCTCCAGTCCCTCTCGGCCTGTCCGGCCGCGCTCGCCTCCTGAAGCGTGTCCTCGAGCATCGCCCCTCCTCTCGTGTCGGTGAGGGGAGCGTGGCAGACGGGCGCTTCGTCAGGCTCGCACGAGGCTCTCGGCCCACGCGCACGCGGCTCGCACGGGCCTCCCGCGGACGCGCGGGGCGAGCCTGCGGGCCCCGCATGGCGCCGCGGGCCGGCGCCAGGGCCCATGGGCCCCTCAGAAGAGCCGGGGCTGCTCCACGAAGTTTCCACAGAAGGACGCGCGGTGAAGGGACGTCAGGCCATGCTCGCGGATCGCCCGGATGTGGTCGGGCGACCCATAGCCCTTGCAGGCGGCGAGATGATAGCCCGGGTACTCATGGTCATAGGCGACCATCAGCGCGTCACGCGTCACCTTGGCCACGATCGAGGCGGCGGCGATGCAGGCGATTTGGGCGTCTCCCCTCACGACGCAGCGCTCCGCAGGATGCGCGCCGATGGGGGTTGCCGTCGATGAGCACGCAGTCGGGCGCGAGCCCCGTGTCCCGGACGGCCGCCGCCATGGCATGGCGCAGGCAGGCGGTCATCCCATGGGCGTCGATCGAGGCGGGCTCCACGTGGGCGATGCCCACGGCGACGGCCCGCTCGGCGACGGTCGCGGCGATCCGCTCGCGCTCCGCGGGCGTGAGCTGCTTGGAGTCGTTGAGGCCCCAGACCACGGGCTCGGCCGGCAGGCACACGGCGGCGACCGTGAGCGGGCCCGCGAGCGCGCCGCGGCCCACCTCGTCCACGCCGACGACGACGCCCGGCCCGCCGAGCTCGGCCTGGAGCGCGTACATCGCCTCGACGCGCTCGCGCTCGGCCCTCTCGCGCTCGATCCGTCTCCTCGTAGCCTCCACGGCGCGCCCTGACCTGCTTGCGGGGGTCCTCGGCATAGCGGGCCACCAGCTCCTGCGCCTCCTCGAGCGAGGCGCTCGAGAGGGTCGCCATCACCTCGCGCGCCGTGGCCGGGCGCGGCCTCTCCGTCATCAGCGTATCACCCCTCCATACGAAGACCGCCCCTCGCGGGGCGGCGAAAGACGAGATCTGATGGCGGCTAGTCCGCTTCTCGCGGATGCGAGCGGCCTTGCCCACGCGATCGCGGAGGTAGTAGAGCTTGGCGCGGCGAACGTCACCGTGACGAACGACGTCGAGCTTGGCGATCTTGGGGCTGTGGAGCGGGAAGGTGCGCTCGACGCCCACGGAGAAGCTGATCTTGCGGACGGTGAAGGTCTCGCGCGCGCCGGCGCCGCTCATGCGGATGACGTCGCCCTCAAAGACCTGCTCGCGGGTGCGCTCGCCCTCGACGATGCGATAGTGAACCTTCACGTGGTCGCCGACCTTGACGGCGGGATGTCCTCGCGAATCTGCTGGCGCTCGATGGCACGAATGTAGGTCCATGGTCTCTTTTCTGTCTCTAGAGGTGCCGACGCACTGCGAACGACACATAGGTTTACACACGAGGAGTGATTATAGGGCACCTCGGACGCCCGGGCAAGGACCTATCATGACTTGCCCACAAACGCCCGGCGCCCTACAGGCACAGGCCGACCACCACGCCGGCCTCCTGCTCGGCGGCGCCGATCGTGGTGGGGTAGCCGCTGCCGTTGACCTGATAGAAGAAGGTAGCCGTCATCGCTCTCGGAGGCGGGATAGGAGCTGCGGTACCACCAGCTCGTCGAGGCGCCCCGTAGCCGAGCGCGAGCAGGCCGGAGGGGTCGGAGGTGCAGGTGACGCCGGCCTGGGCAAAGAGCGGGTACTGCGCGCCCTCGCCGGAGAGGGCCTCGTCGTAGCGCGAGTAGTCGATGTAGGAGGTCCGGGCGCGGATCTGCTCGCCGTACTCGGTCACGAACAGGTCCACCGGCCCGCACACCTCGCTCACCGAGAAGAGCCACAGCGCGTCGTCGGTCGTGGAGAACGCGGCGGGGTCCCCCGTCAGGCCCATGTCGCTCGAGGTCTTGGTCACCGGGACCAGATGAGCGACGAGCTCGTCGGGCAGCAGCGCGCTCCCCTCCTCCGCAAGCCATCGGCGAAGTGAGCTCGTCTCCCAGCTGCCCTCCCCCGCGGAGGAGTCCCCCATCGCCCGCACCGCGATCGGCGAGGCCATGAGCGTGAGCCCTGCCACGCCCGAGCCGTCCGCGCGCGCGTCACAGCGAATGCCCACGACCGTGAGCTGGGCCTGCCGGCCGTCCGAGAGCGGCAGCGGACGGACAGTCGAGCGCTGCGTCCCCCACTTCTCGGCCACGCTCGCCCCCTCCTCGTCGCTGGGGGCGTCCGCGATCATGCCCGCGACCTCGGCGAGCTCGTCCCAGTCATACTCGGCGAACGAGGCGGGCTCGAGCTCCTCGCCCGCCGCGCCCCCCTCCGCCGGCGCAAAGGGCCCCTGGCCCGTGGCGACGAGATACACCGCCCCGGCCCCCGCCGCCACGAGCGCGAGCGAGAGCGCGAGCAGAAGTCCCGTCAGGCAGCCGCCGCGTCGATTTCCCATGCGTCCTCCCCTGGTACGCCTTCCGCTAGCGCCGGCGCCAGGACCTCGGGACCTTGAGGCTCTCGTAGACGCTGACGGCGTAGCGGTCGGTCATCCCCGAGACGAAGTCGGCGACCTGCACCTCGGGCTTGTCGTCATCATGCAGGCGATACTCGTCGGGCACCTCGTCGAGATGCGCGACGAAGTGGGCGAACAGCTCGCCCAGCATCGCGTAGGCCTTCGGCTCCTCCCACTTTGCGTCACCGTGCGAGTAGAGGTTGTCAAAGAGGAACGAGCGTAGGGACATCATAGCGTTCCAGACGCCCTCCGACATCCTGACGTCGCCGCGACGGGAGCTCTCCCGGACCACGTCATGGACCATCGTCTCTATTCGCTCCGAGGAGCTCGCGCCCAGAACCGAGCGCGGTCCCGCGGGCAGGTCGGACTCGGCCAGGAGCCCCGCGCGCTCGGCGTCGTCGATGTCGTGGCAGACGTAGGCGATGCGGTCGGAGAGGGCCACGACGCGGCCCTCGAGCGTCGCCGGGCGCCGCGCCCCGGTGTGGTGACGGATGCCGTCCACGACCTCGCGCGAGAGGTTGAGGCCCCGGCCGTCGCGCTCGAGCAGCTCCACGATCCGCGCGCTCTGCTCGTTGTGCGCAAAGGCGCGACCGGCGTCACGGGGGTCGTGGCGGTAGCGGGCGATCGCCTCGGCGAGCGCCCGCTCGCCCACGTGGCCGAAGGGCGTGTGCCCCAGGTCATGGCCCAGCGCGATGGCCTCAGTTAGGTCCTCGTTGAGGCCGAGCGGACGGGCGATGGAGCGTGCCACCTGGGAGACCTCGAGCGTGTGGATGAGGCGCGTGCGGTAGTGGTCCCCCCTCCGGGGCAAGGAAGACCTGCGTCTTGTGGGCGAGCCGCCTGAAGCTCTTGGAGTGGAGGATGCGGTCGCGGTCGCACTGAAAGCAGGTTCTGAGGGGGTCGGGCTCCTCGGGCGCGCGCCGGCCGAGCGAGAGCGTCGGCGAACGTGGCGTCCGGCGAGAGCCGCTCGTGCTCGCGGCGCTCGAGGTCCTCGCGTCTGCTGACCCTCATGGCTGCCCTCCTAACGAGAAAGGGGGAGGGAGCCTTGCCCCCTCCCCCTCGTTGTCACGACGTACGAGAAGAACGACTACTTCTGGACCTTCTCGGGACCGCCGTTGGACTCGATCTTGGCCTGGGCGGCCGCGAGGCGCGCGATGGGCACGCGGTACGGCGAGCAGGACACGTAGTCGAGGCCGAGGTCGTAGTACATGTGGATGGACTCCGGGTCGCCGCCGGTCTCGCCGCAGACGCCGCAGACGATGTCGGGGTTGCCCTTGTGACCGCCCTCGACGCCCATCTGGACGAGCTTGGCGACGCCCTTGTCGAGCGTGGCGAAGGGGTTGGTCTTGACGATCTTCTTGTCGAGGTAGAGCGGCATGAACGCGGCCTCGACGTCGTCACGGGAGAAGCCCAGGCCCATCTGGGTCAGGTCGTTGGTGCCGAAGGAGAAGAAGTCGGCGTGCTTGGCGATGTCCTCGGAGGTGATCGCCGCGCGCGGAATCTCGATCATGGTGCCGACCGGGATGTCGAGCTCGACGCCGTACTCCTCGGAGACGGCCTTGATGTTCTCCTCGACGACCTCGCGGACGAGGGCGAGCTCCTCCTCAAAGGCCACGAGCGGGATCATGATCTCGGGCTTGGGGTCGAGGCCCTGCTTCTTGAGCTCGGCCGTGGCGGAGGCGATGGCCTTCACCTGCATGACGTTGAGCTCGGGGTAGACCAGGCCCAGGCGGCAGCCGCGCAGGCCGAGCATCGGGTTGGCCTCCTGGAAGGAGTCGAGCTTGGCGAGAAGCGCCTTCTTCTCGGAGACGTCCTTGCCGGCGGCCTCCTCCTTGGCGATCTCGACGTCGAGATCGCGCGGGGCCTCCAGGAACTCGTGCAGGGGCGGGTCGAGCAGGCGCACGATGACGGGCATGCCGTCCATGGCCTTGAACATCTCGAGGAAGTCGCCCTTCTGGGCGGCGCCGAGCTGCTCGACGGCCTCGGCCTTGACGGCGTCGTCGTCGGCGAGGATGAAGTTCTGGATGAGCTGCTTGCGCTCGCCGAGGAACATGTGCTCGGTACGGCACAGGCCGATGCCGGAGGCGCCGTTGTCCTTGGAGAGCTGCGCGTCAGCCGGGTTGTCGGCGTTGGCGCGCACGCCGATCACGCGGCCGCGCTCGGCGTTGGTGCGGACCTCGTCGGCCCACTCGAGGATGGTCTGGAGGTCGCCGCCGAGCTCCGGGCGGACCAGCTCGACCTCGCCCATGATGACGTCCGCCGGTGGTGCCGTCGATGGAGATGACGTCGCCCTCGTGGAGCACGATGTCGGTGCCGGCCACGGTGCAGACCTTGTTGACCGCGTCGATCTGGAGGGCGTCGACGCCGCAGACGCACGGGGGCGCCCATGCCGCGGGCGATGACGGCCGCGTGCGAGGTCTTGCCGCCGTGGGAGGTCAGGATGCCCTCGGCCGCGACCATGCCGTGCAGGTCGTCAGGCGTGGTCTCCCAGCGCACCAGGATGCAGGGCTTGCCGGCCTCGGCGTAGGCCTCGGCGTCGGCGGAGGAGAAGACCACGGCGCCCACGGCCGCGCCCCGGGGAGGCGTTCAGGCCCTTGGCGATGACCTTGTAGTCGGCCTTGGGGTCGAACTGCGGGTGGAGGAGCTGGTCGAGCTGCTCGGGGGCAACGCGCATGACCGCCTCCTCCTTGGAGATGCGGCCCTCGTTGTACATCTGGATGGCCACGCGCAGGGCGGAGAGCGCGGTGCGCTTGCCGACGCGGGTCTGGAGCATCCAGAGCTTGCCCTGCTCGATGGTGAACTCGAGGTCCATCATGTCGGCGTAGTGGTCCTCGAGGATCTCGAAGACGTGGAAGAGCTCCTTGCCCGCCTCCTCGAGGCCCGGGACCTTGGGCAGGTCGGCGATGGGCTCGGTGTTGCGGATGCCGGCCACGACGTCCTCGCCCTGGGCGTTGACCAGGAAGTCGCCGTAGCGCTCGTTGGTGCCGTCGGCGGGGTTGCGGGTGAACGCGACGCCGGTGGCGGAGGTGTTGCCCTTGTTGCCGAAGGCCATCACCTGGACGTTGACGGCGGTGCCCAGCTCGTCGGGGATCTTGTTCTGCTTGCGGTAGAGGATGGCGCGGTCGGTGTTCCAGGAGCCAAAGACGGCCTGCTCGGCGAGACGCAGCTGCACCAGCGGGTCGTGCGGGAAGGCGATCTTGCCGTCGATGACGACCTCGGGGTACTTCTCGGCGTCAACGTTGTCGGCGAAGATCTGCTTGAAGGTCTCGACGAGGTCCTTGAGGTCGTCGGCGTCGAGCTCGGTGTCGAGCTTCACGCCCTTCTCGGCCTTCTTGGCGTTGATGGCATCCTCGAAGAGCTGGCCGGAGACGCCCATGACGACGTCGGAGAACATCTGGATGAAGCGACGGTAGGAGTCGTAGGCAAAGCGCGGGTTCTCGGTCTGCTTGATGAGACCCTGGACGGAGTCATCGTTGAGGCCGAGGTTGAGGACGGTGTCCATCATGCCGGGCATCGAGAACGGGGCGCCGGAGCGCACGGACACGAGCAGCGGGTCCTCGGAGTCACCGAGCTTCTTGCCCATGCGCTGCTCGAGGTCCTTGCGATACTCGTCGATCTCGTCAAGAACGCCCTCGGGCCAGACGTTGCCGGCGCTGGAGTAGGCGACGCAGGTCTGGCAGGTGATCGTGAATCCGGGAGGGACGGGAAGGCCGATGTTGGCCATCTCGGCGAGGTTGGCGCCCTTGCCACCCGTGATCCACTTGGCCTCGTCGACGCTGGCACCCGCGACCTCGGTCACGTTGTTGCCATCGGCGTCAAAGCCAAAGCGGTAAACGTGCTTTTCTGCCATGGTTCTCCCTTGCTTTCTCTATGCCTGACGCCCCGGGGGGCGCACTTACGACGCACCGACACAGCGGCACTCAGCACATCGTAGCAGGGTGCGGCAAATTGGCAAGGTGAAATTGGTCGAACGGACGACGGGGTCGGCGGGGTGCGAAAGGCCGTCCCCGCGGCAAAAAACGCGGGCGGGTCGACCCGTGCCGACCCGCCCGCGCGCGCTCTGCGTGGGCTCCCTACTGCTGCGTCGCGCCCGCCTGGTCGTAGATGGCGCCGATCTCGCGCGTGGGCTCCTCGCCCGTGAGCGTGGAGATGACGGTCACCGCGGGGCCGAGCAGATCGATCGAGGGGATGCCCCTGCGGTCGAGCTCGCGGCGGATCTCGCGGCGGAGCGTGCCGTTCGCGAAGGTGTGGAACACGGCGCAGGGGCGGTCGGCGTCGTAGTGCTCGTCGAAGTAGGCGCGCACGGTGTCGACGTCCTTGACGTTGGAGAGGCGCTGAATCTCCACCGAGGCGTCGCCAAACTGGGCGGCCGCGGCCATGACGACGGTGTTGGCCGTCTCCCCGCGCGCGTCGGACAGAACGTAGATGAGCGGGACGACCTGTCCGAAGATGTCCTCATCAAGATCGAGCTTAGGCATCGCGTCTCCTCCCATGACCGGCCTGGTTCCGGCCCCTTAAGCCTACCCTACTTCCTGCGGGAGAGCGCGCCGATGTCGGCGACGCCCACGAAGACATCAACGAAGCGGTTGAGCAGGCGCAGGCGGTTCTCCCTTACCGCAGTATCCTCGTCCATGACAAGCACGTCATCAAAGAATCGGTCGATGGGCGCTCTGAGTTCGGCAAGGGCGGCGAGGGCGGCGGCGTAGTCGCCGCTGCCGAGGGCCTCCCGGACGGCGGCCGAGCCCCGCTCGCAGGCATCCAGGAGGCTTCGCTCCGCCTCGCCGAGAAGGGCGGGGTCGACGGAGGCGCCGAGCGTCGCGTCGCTCAGGTGGGCGGCGCGGGCGTAGGCGGTGGCGAGGTCGTCGAAGAGCTCGGGGCTCTGGGAGCGCGCGTCCTCCAGGGCGTGCGCGCGGGCCATGAACTCGACGGGGTTGATCACGCCCACGGCCGAGACGGCCTCGATCGTGTCGGGGCGCAGGCTCTCGTCGCGCGCGATGGCCACGAGCCGGCCCTGGAAGAAGCGCTCGACCGCGGCGGCCACGGACGGCCCGTCGAAGGCGAGCCCCTGCGCGCGGTAGGCGTCGAGCGCGCGGGCGATGAGGGCGGCGAGGTCGCAGGTCGGCAGCGTGCGGAGCATGGCGATGACGCCGATGGCGGCGCGGCGCACCGCATAGGGGTCGGAGGAGCCGGTGGGCGGCTCGTCGATCGCAAAGATGCCGCAGATGGTGTCGAGCTTGTCGGCGATCGCGACGCAGCGGCCGCAGGTGCCGCCCGGAAGCTCGTCGCCGGCGAAGCGCGGCCGGTAGTGCTCGCGGATCGCGGCGCAGACCTCCGGGGCCTCCCCCGCGGCGGCCGCGAAGTAGCCCCCCATGACGCCCTGCTGGTTGGTGAACTCCACGACGGTCTGGGAGACGAGGTCGGCCTTGGCGAGGTGCGCGGCGCGCGCCGCGGCGGCCACGCCCCGCTCGTCCTCCCCCGCCTGCTCGGCGACGGCCGCGGCCAGGCCCTCCATGCGCTCGACCTTCTGCAGCACCGTGCCCAGGCGCTCCTGGAAGGTGACCGAGCCCAGGCGCTCCACGAACTCCTCCAGCGGGCGCTTGAGGTCCTCCTCGTAGAAGAACTTGGCGTCGTCCAGGCGCGCGCGCACCACGCGCTCGTTGCCGGAGACCACGGTGGCCGAGACGCGCGGGTCGGCGTTGGAGACCACCACGAACTCGCGCGTCAGGCTGCCGTCGGCGTCATAGATCGGGAAGTAGCGCTGGTTGGAGAGCATGGACTCGCAGATGATCTCGTGCGGCACCTCGAGGAAGGACTCGTCGAAGGTCCCCACGAGCACGGTCGGCCACTCGCAGAGGTTCACGACCTCGTCAAAGACGCGCTGGGGCGTGTCCACGCGGGCGCCGCCGCGCTCGGCCTCGATCGCCGCGATGCCCGCGCGGATGACCTCGGCGCGGCGCTCGGCGGAGAGCACGAAGGCGCGCTCGAGCGTGGCCTCGTAGTCGGCGGGCGTGGCCACGACGTGCTCGCCGGGCGCGAGCACGCGATGGCCGCGGGTGGTGTTGCCCGAGGTGACGTCGGCATAGGTCACGGGCACGACCTCGTCGCCGAGAAGGGCGCAGACCCAGCGGATGGGCCGCACGAAGGTGGCGTGCTCGGAGCCCCAGCGCTGGCTGCGGTAGTTGGGCCACTGCAGCCCGGCGATGACCTCGGAGGAGAGCCTTGAGAGGATGGGCGCGGCGGGCTCGGAGGGGATGTTCCTCTCCGCGAAGACATACTCGCTTCCGTCGGCGTCCACACGGCGCACGAGCTCGGCGGCGTCGGCGCCGCACTTGCGCGCGAAGCCGAGGGCCGCCTTGGTGGGCGCGCCGGCCTCGTCGAAGGCAATCGCGGCCTTGGGGCCGCGCTTGACCTCGTGGATCTCGTCGGTGGCAACAGCCACGTCCCCTACGATCGCGGCCAGGCGCCGCGGCGTGGAGATCACGCGGACCGCCCCATGGGCGAGCCCGGCGGCGTCAAGGCCCTTCTCCACGAGCCCGCCGAGCTGGCGGGCGGCGTTCATGAGCGGCGCGGAGGGCATCTCCTCGCAGCCGATCTCGAGCAGGAAGTCACGGGTCTCGGCCATCTAGGCCACCTCCCCCTTCTGGTCGTCGTCCTTCGCGCCGGCAACCTCCGCGAGGTAGGACTCGCAGCAGAGCTTGGCGATCGTGCGGACGCGCAGGATGTAGTTGGCGCGCTCGGTGGCCGAGATGGCGCCGCGCGCGTCGAGCAGGTTGAAGGCGTGGGAGCACTTCATCACGCAGTCGTAGGCCGGCAGCGGCAGGCGGCGCTCGAGGCAGGAGTGGCACTCGCGCTCGTAGTCGTCAAACTTGGCGCGCATCATCTCGACGTTGGCGACCTCGAAGTTGTAGGCGCTGAACTCGCGCTCGTTCTCCTGGAAGACGTCACCGTAGGTCATGGGCGTGCCGTCGGGCAGGTAGGACCAGACGACGTCGTAGACCGAGTCGACGCCCTGTGCGTACATCGCGATGCGCTCCAGGCCGTAGGTGATCTCCACGGGCACCGGGTCGCACTCGATGCCGCCCACCTGCTGGAAGTAGGTGTACTGGGTGACCTCCATGCCGTCCATCCAGACCTCCCAGCCCAGCCCCCAGGCGCCGAGCGTGGGGCTCTCCCAGTCGTCCTCGACGAAGCGCACGTCGTGCTCGGCCGGGTCGAGGCCGATGGCCTTGAGCGAGCCCAGGTAGAGGTCCTGCGAGTCGGCCGGGCAGGGCTTGAGGATGACCTGGAACTGGTAGTAGTGCTGCATGCGGTTGGGGTTCTCGCCGTAGCGGCCGTCGGCGGGGCGGCGGCAGGGCTGCGGGTAGCAGGTGCGCCACGGGGCGGGCCCGAGCGAGCGCAGCGTGGTGGCCGTGTGGAACGTGCCGGCTCCCACCTCGGAGTCATAGGGCTGCATCACGGTGCAGCCCTGGGCGGCCCAGTAGCGCTCGAGCTCGAGGATCATGTCCTGGAAGGTCAGCGGGGTTTGGCTCATGGTCATCCTTCCCTCGTCCCCGCGCGGCCTAGATGAGGCCGGCGTCGGAGAGCGGCCAGTAGATCAAGACGGCCCGCGACGTGACGTTGTCCACGCTCACCGGGCCAAAGTAGCGGGAGTCCTTGGAGTTGGTTCGGTTGTCGCCCATCACCCAGACGGTCCCCTCCGGGATCACGTAGGGGTAGGTGATGCCCGCCGAGCCCTCGAGGGCGGAGAGCGACTCGGTGGGCGCGCCGTCCACGTAGGGCTCGTCGAGGGTCTCCCCGTCCACGACGACGCGGCCCCCCACCAGGTCGATCGTCTGGCCCCCCGTGGCGATGACGCGCTTGACGAGCGTCTCGCCCTCGTCGAGCGGGCTGTCAAAGGTGACGACGTCGCCCTGCTCGGGCCCGCCAACGAGGAGCGAGACCTTCTCCCCGAGCAGGAGGTCGCCAACATGGATGGTGTCGAGCATGGAGCCCGAGGGGACGTAGTAGACGCCGATGACAAAGGCTCGCAGGAGCACGGCGATGGCGGCGCCGGCGGCGAGCGTGCCCACGAGCCAGCCGAGGCACCCGCCCTGCCGGGCGTCATCCCTCATGTGCCGGGCCATGGCCCACCTCCCTCGTGGCGGCGAGGACGGAGCGGGCAAGCGCGCGCTCCTCCTCGTCGAGCGAGCGTCCCTCGAGCAGCTCCGGCCTCCAGCGCGCCGTGCGCTCCACCGAGCTCAGGCGCCTCCAGCGGGCGATCCGGGCATGGTCGCCGGACAGCAGCACCTCCGGGACCTCCATGCCCTCGTAGACGGACGGCCTGGTGTACTGAGCGTACTCCAGAAGGCCCGTCTCGGCCGAGAAGGACTCGTCCACCGCGCTCATCTCGTCGCCCAGGGCGCCCGGCAGCAGGCGAACCACGGAGTCGACCACGGCGAGCGCCGCGAGCTCGCCGCCGGTGAGCACGAAGTCCCCGAGCGAGAAGACGTCGTCGGCGAGCGCGTAGACGCGCTCGTCCATGCCCTCGTAGCGCCCGCAGACGAGCAGGACGCGGCGCTCGCGGGAGAGCCGCTCGGCCGCGCGCTGGTCGTACGGCCTGCCGCAGGGCGAGAAGAACACCACATGGGGGCGCTCCCCGCGCGCGGCGAGGTCGCCCACGGCCTCGAAGACGGGGGCGGGCTTCATGAGCATGCCCTGCCCTCCCCCGAACGGGGCGTCGTCCACCGTGCGGTGACGGTCATGGGTCCAGTCGCGCAGGTCATGGGCGACAAAGTCGAACACGCCGGCGCGGCGCGCGCGACCCATGATCGAGGCGTCGAGATAGGGGGCGAACACGTCGGGTATGACCGAGAGGGCCTCAAAGAGCATGCGCGCGCCCCTCCCATGCCAGCCCGGCGGGCACATGGACGTCGATGGGCCCCTCAGCCGGGACCTCGCGCACGACCTCGTCGATCACCGGGAGCAGGAGCTCGCCGCGCTCGCCGCGCAGCACCCACACGTCGTTGGCGGGGCCGGTCATGACCTCGCAAATCCGCCCGTCGTCCCCGGTCGCCGCGTCGCGGACCGTGCGCCCCACGAGGCGCTCCGGGTCATGCAGGGCGAGGTCGGCGGGCAGGTCCGCCTTGCGGGCGAGCAGCGTGGCGCCGACGAGCGCCTCGGCGGCGGAGAGGTCGCCCACGCCCGAGAGGGAGACGAGCGTCCCCCCGCGGCCGTCGCGCGAGCACGCGCCCACGCGATGCCAGCGCTCGCCGCGCAGGGCCGGGGGCACGGCCGCGACCAAAAGCCCCTCGCGCACGAGTGAAGGAAGGCCGTGAACGGGAACCGTCACGACCTCCCCCCTTCTGCCGTGTGGCTTCTCCACACGCGCTATGGCCCTGCAGCGCTCGCGCATGAGCCCCTAGCCCACCACCTCTACCTCGACCGGCGTGCCGACCCTCTGCCCGAGGGCACGGGCGAGGGTGCGGATCGCCTTGATGGTGCGGCCCTTGCGCCCGATGACACGGCCGGCGTCCTCCTCCGAGCAGCTGACCTCGATGAGGGCTCCGCCCTCGCCGTCGGTCACGTCAAGGGAGACGGCCTCCTCGTCGTCGACGAGGCCGCACACGATGTACTCGACGAGGTCGGCGACGCGGTCGGAGGGCAGCTCGCGCCCTGCGGGCGCGTCAAGCGATCCGTCGTTGGTCACCATCTGACGGCACCTACTCGGCGTCAGACTCGGCCTCGGCGGCAGCAGCGGCCTTGGCGGCGGCCTTCTTGGAGAGCTTCGTCTTCTTCTCGACGACGGGCTGGCCATTCCTGGCGACGTCAATGAGGTGGGCGACGGCGTTGGTGGGCTGGGCGCCCTTGGCGACCCACTCGTCGACCTTCTCGAGGTTGATGTCAATCGTCTTGGGGTTGGTCAGCGGGTTGTAGCGGCCGACCTCCTCGATGTAGCGACCGTCGCGGGGCATGCGGCCGTCGGCGACGACGACGCGGTAGTACGGGCGCTTCTTGGCACCGTGACGGGCCAGGCGAATCTTGACTGCCAATGAACACTCCTCCATACGTGCGGTGCGCGTGGTCGTTTGGGTTGGCCGCACCGCGTGGCCACAAAACAGCATCTAATCTTACGACTCTTTGCCCAGGCCGCAAGGTGCAGTTTTTGTGAAAGGCATCACGGCGGCCGGGAAGGGACGGGACGTTCAGGAGAAATTCAGGCCCGCTGGGTAGGATAGCCCACGTGAGCCGTGCGAGTCGGTCGCGCGGCGCAAGGGGAAGGAAGCAGGCCCATGAACATCCTCGTTGTCGAAGACGAGCGCAACCTCGCGGACGCCATCGTGCGGATCGCGTCCGACGCCTCCTACAACGCCGAGGCCGTCTACGACGGCCGCACCGGGCTGCGCTCCGCGCTCACCGGCTCCTACGACGCCGTCATTCTCGACATCATGCTCCCCGGCCTCAGCGGCCTCGAGGTCGTCCACGAGATGCGCCGTCAGGGCGTCGCCACGCCGGTGCTGCTGCTCACCGCGCGCACCTCGACGGCCGACAAGGTCGAGGGGCTCGACGCCGGGGCGGACGACTACATGACCAAGCCCTTCGAGGCCGACGAGCTGCTCGCGCGCCTGAGGGCGCTCACGCGCCGTCGCGGTGACGTCATGCTCGACGAGATCGCCTTCGCCGACGTCACGCTCGACCTCGCCACGCACGACCTCTCCTGCAGGGACCGCTCGGTCCACCTCTCGGGCAAGGAGTTCGAGGTCATGCGCATCCTCATGAGCTCGAGCACGCGCGTGGTCTCCAAGCAGGACCTCCTCGGGCGCGTCTGGGGCGACACCGACGCCTCGGAGAACTCCGTCGAGGCCTACGTGTCATTCCTGAGGAAGAAGCTCGCCCACATAGGCTCCGGCGTCCAGATCACCACGCTGAGGATGCTCGGCTACCGCCTCGAGGCCTTCCCCTCGTAGGGACGCCCGTGCTCGCGCGGCTTCGCAGGGAGTTCATTGCCATCACGATGCTGCTCGTGGGGCTCGTGCTGATCAGCGTCCAGGGCATGTCGCTGGCCAGCACCTCCGCGACGCTGCATTCGGTCACCGAGCGCATCCTCGACCGCGCCATCAACGGCGACATCATCTCGGCGCAGATCGGCGACACCACCGGCGAGCAGAGCGCCGAGGTCATGCTCGCCGTCATCGTCGAGCTCGCGCCCGACGGCACCCTGCTCTCGGTCGGCGGCTCGGCGCTCGACATCCCCCCGGAGCTCCTCGATGACGTCACGGGGGAGATCATGGCGTCCAGGGCCGACGAGGGGGCGTGCTCGGCCTACCCCATCTCCTGGCGCCGCGCCGCGACGCCCTACGGCTGGCGCGTCGCGCTCGTGGACACCTACGCGCGCGACGCCGCCCTGCGCTCCCAGGCGCTGAACGACCTCGCGATCTTCGCCCTCTCCATGGGGCGCGCTGTTCATAGTCTCGTACCTGCTCTCCGGCTGGGCGCTGCGCCCGGTCGAGCAGGCGTGGGAGCAGCAGCGGCGCTTCGTCTCGGACGCCTCCCACGAGCTCAAGACGCCGCTCGCCGTCATCCTGGCGAACGCGCAGATCCTCGAGCGCGAGCAGGGGGTCTCCCCCTCTGCGCGGCGATGGGTCCAGAGCACGCGCGACGAGGCAACGCACATGAGGGAGCTCGTGGAGGACCTGCTCACGTTGGCGCGCGCCGACGAGGAGGCCGTCGCCGCCGACAGGAACGCGGAGGGGGTCGTGCAGACGGACCTGAGCGCGCTGGTCTCGGGCTGCTGCCTGGAGTTTGACCCCGTCGCGTTTGAGAGGGCTGCTCGATCTCCGCCGACCTCGCCCCCGACGTCAGCGCGCGCGTGCGCCCGGACGACTACCGGCGCGTCGTGCGGGTGCTGCTCGACAACGCGACAAAGTACGCGCCCAGGGGAAGCGCGGTCCTGGTGGCGCTTGCGGCGCGACGGCAGGAGGACGCGCCTCACGGTGAGCAACCTCGGCGAGGTCATCGCGCCGGAGGACCTCGAGCACCTCTTTGACCGCTTCTACCGGACCGACCAGGCCCGCAGCGCCGCGGCACGGGGGCTTTGGGCTGGGGCTCGCGATCGCCAAGAGCCTCGTGGAGGCCGGCGGCGGCACGATCTCGGCGACCTCCGACGCACGGCGGGGCACCACGCTCTGCGTGACCCTGTGACGCGCCGACGCGGGGCGCGCCCGCCGCGGAGAATGCCCTAGAAGTCCGCCTTGCCCATCGGAGCGGTGCGGTGCGGTCGCGTCCCTGAAGCGAAGGTCGCGCCCGTAGCTCACCGCGCCGTCGCCAAAGCGGTCCCTGAGGGGCGTCCGTGACGCGACCGAGCGCCGAGCGGTCGCGCCCCTCCGACGTGCCCGCCGCGGCCTCGTCGAAGAGCGTGAGCTGCTCCTCCCCCTCGTCAAAGCCGGAGAGGCCCCACGCCCACCAGGCGCACCGGCACGCCCTCGTGCCACGCCTCGCCCAGGAGGGACTCGGCCAGGGCGGAGATCTCGCGGGCGTCGTCGCTCGCGCGCGGCAGGGCGCGCTGAGCGGTGTGCGTGCGACTCACGTCGAACTTGAGCTTGAGGGTGACGGTGCGCCCCTTGAGCCCACGGCGTCGCAGGCGCCGCGCCACCATCTCGCAGACGTGGCGGACGGCGGCCACCAGCTCGTCGCGGGTGGTGAGGTCGCGCGCGAACGTGCGCTCGTTGGAGACGGACTTGGGCCGCTCCTCGGTCGCCGCCTCGCCGACCTCGCTGCGCTCGAGCCCGGCGGCGCGCAGCGCCATGCGCGGGCCGTTCACGCCCAGCTCCCGCTCGAGCATGCCCGCGTCGGCGCGCGACAGCTCCCCGAGGGTGCGGATCCCCAGCTCGCGAAGGCGCGCCTCGGTCGCCGGGCCCACCCCGCTCATCGTCCCCACCGGCAACGGGGCCAGGAACTCCCGCTCCGTCCCCGGCATCACCACGGTGAGCCCGCGGGGCTTCTCGCGCTCCGAGGCGATCTTTGCGACCGTCTTGTTGATGCCGAGGCCGATTGAGCAGGTGATGCCGAGCTCGGCCACGCGCGTCTGGACGCGCCGGCAGATCGCCACGGGGCTCTCGTGGGAGAAGCGCCCGGGGGTCACGTCAAAGAAGGCCTCGTCGATCGAGACCTGCTCCACGAGCGGCGTCTCGTCCACGAGCAGGCCCATCACGCGCGCGCTCAGCTCGCGGTAGCGGGCAAAGTTGCCCGGGGTCCAGATGGCCTGCGGGCAGAGCCTGCGCGCCGTCGCGGCGGGCATGGCGGAGTGCACGCCAAAGCGCCGCGCCTCGTAGGAGGCGGTGGAGACCACGCCGCGCCTCTCGGCGGAGCCGCCCACGATGACGGGCCTGCCGCGCCACGCGGGATGGTCGAGCTGCTCGACCGAGGCGAAGAACGCGTCGAGGTCGAGCAGGCCGACCGCGGGCCCCTGCCATCCGAGCAGGTCCCGCGACGTCGTCTCGGTGCCGCTAGGCAAGGTCGAGCGGGACGCGGGGGGCGTCGCCCCAGAGAGCCTCGAGGCGGTAGAACTCGCGCGTCTCGCTGCGGAAGACGTGGACGACCACCGAGCCGTAGTCCACGAGGACCCACGAGAGCCCCTCGCGCCCCTCGCAGGACAGCGGGGACACGCCGCAGTTGGCGCTCACCCGCTCGCGCACCTCGTCCACGATGGCGTCCACCTTGCGCGGGTTGTCCGCGGAGCAGACGAGGAAGTAGTCGCAGACGTCGGTGAGGCCGGTCAGGTCAAGGAGTACGAGGTCGTCGGCCTTCTTCGCGTCCGCGGCGCGCGCGGCGACCTTGGCAAGCTCGAGCGGGGTGACAGTCATGCGGCTCTCCTTAGCTCTGGGCCCGTGCCGCACGGCGCGCGGCGAGGGCGTTGTAGACGTCGATGGTGCCGGGATAGAGGTAGCGGCCCCCCTGGAGGACGTAGGCGATGCCGCCCACGAACGAGTCCCAGAAGAGGTCGTCGAGCGGGGCAATCCCCACGCGCGACCTCAGGCGCTTATGTCAGGGAGCCGGGGCGAAGCGGCTCGATCCCGTCCGCGACAAAGAGGACCTCGTCGAGCGGCCCCATGTCGGCCGAGGCCGAGGTGTGCACGGCGATCGCGTGCCAGACGGCCGGGGGGAGCTCGGGGTAGCGGGCCGGCAGCGTGCGCGCCGCGATCATGCCGTGCAGGACCGAGTGGACCAGCTCCAGCTCCACCCCGAGGTCGATGCCCAGCTCGCGGGCGCGCGCGAGCTGCTCGCCCACCGGCGACGCCTTCTCCCAGTCGTGCAGCAGCCCCGCTGCGCGGGCGAGGAACGGGTCCGTCCCGTAGGTCACGGCCAGGCGCTCCGCGGTCTTGGCCACGGAGAGGGAGTGCGCCAGCCGCCGGGGCTTGTCGGCCAGGTGTTCGCTCACGTCCGACCTGATGCGGGCGAGAAGGACCTCCTGCTCGGGCGTGTAGGAGACCTTGACCTTGGAAAGGCCCTTCACGAGGTCCTTCTCGCGCACCCTGCCCTTGTCCTTGCCCTTCTTGCCCATCAGGCGACCACCTCCTCGGTGTGCCCGTAGCGGCTGCGCGGGGCGCCGTAGAGGCCGTGCTTGTGCAGGTAGCCGGTCACCTGGTCGGGCGTGAGGTAGCGCAGGCTCTGGCCGGCCTCCACGCGCTCGCGCAGGTAGCTCGAGGAGATGGCCAGCGCGGGCACCGAGAGGTAGGTGACGTCGAAGTCGAGCCCGGAGGCCGCGATGGCGTCCCAGGCGCGGTCGAGGTCGTAGCCGGGGCGCGTGGCGGCCACGAGATGCGCGAGGCGTGCGATGTCGGCGGCGTCGCGCCACGAGACTATCTCGGTGATGGCGTCGGCGCCGGTGATGAAGTAGAACTCCACGTTGTCGGGGTAGAGCTCGCGCAGGAGGCGCAGCGTGTCGGCCGTGTAGGTGACGCCCTCGCGGTCGATCTCAAAGCGCGAGGCCACGAAGTGGGGTTTGTCGGCCGTGGCGAGCAGGGTCATCGCAAAGCGCTCCTCCCCCGACGTCACGGCGCTTGTCCTGCTTGAAGGCGGGGCGGCCCGCGGGCATGAAGACCACGAGGTCGAGCCCGAGGTCGTCAAAGGCCTGCTCGGCGGCCACGAGATGGCCGTTGTGGATGGGGTCGAAGGTGCCGCCCATGATCCCGAGCCGATAGCGCCGCGCGCCGTCGAGCCCGAGCACCGGCAGGTCCATCCCCCGCAGCCGCGCCACGTCGACGGTCATCGGGTCTGCCCCTCCCCGCGGGCGACCCATTTGGTGGTCGTGAGGGCGGAGGCTCCCATCGGGCCGCGGGCGTGCAGCTTCTGCGTGGAGATGCCGATCTCGGCCCCGAGGCCGAAGACGCCGCCGTCGGTGAAGCGCGTCGAGGCGTTGGCGTAGACCACCGCGGCGTCCACGCCGGCGAGGAAGGCCTCGCAGGCCTCGTAGGAGTCGGCGACGATCGCCTCGGAGTGACCGGTCCCGTAGTGGTTGACGTGGGCGATGGCCTCGTCCACGCCGGACACCACCCGACAGCTGATCTCGAGCGCCAGGTACTCGCGGCCCCAGTCGTCCTCAGTTGCGTCCACGAGGTGCGCGAGAAGCTCGGGCGAGCCCGCGAGCGCGGCGCGCGTCTCGGCGTCGCCGTGAACGGTCACGCCGGCGCCCGCGAGCTCGCGCACCATCGACGGCAGGAACTCGGCGGCAACGGCGCGGTCCACGAGCAGCGACTCGGCGGCGTTGCAGACGCCCACGCGCTGGGTCCTTGGCGTTCATGACGATGGCGCGCGCACGCTCGAGGTTGGCGGAGGCATGCACGTAGACGTGGCAGTTTCCGGTGCCGGTCTCTATGACGGGAACGCGCGCGCCCTCCACGCAGGCGCGAATCAGCGCCGCGCCGCCTCGAGGGATGAGCACGTCCACGAGGCCCGTCGCGTCCAGCAGCTCCGCGGTCTGCGTGTGCTCGGCGTCGTCGTCAACGTACTGGAGCGCGTCGGCGGGAAGGCCGGCCTCCTCGAGGGCCGCGCGGCAGGCGGCCGTGAGGGCCAGGCAGGGACTCCCGCGCCGCCGAGCCGCCCTTGAGCACGCACGCGTTGCCGGAGCGGACGCACAGGCCGAAGGCGTCGGCCGTCACGTTGGGGCGAGCCTCGTAGATCATCGCGACGACGCCGAGCGGGACCGTCACGCGCTCGATCCTGAGGCCGCTGCCGAGCGTGGAGCCGTCAGCACGCGCCCGAGCGGGTCGTCCTGACGGGCGATCTGGTCGAGGGAGGCCGCGATCTCCCCGATGCGGGCGGCATCGAGCATGAGGCGGTCCTGGAGCGGCGCGCTCATGTTCGCACGGCGGGCCCGCTCGAGGTCGCGGGCGTTGGCGGCGACGATGTCGTCGGACGCGGCGCGGATGCGCGCGGCGGCGGCGACAAGCGCGCGCTCGCGCACGTCGCGCGGGGCGCGGGCGAGCGCGGGGGCCGCCGCCTTGGCGAGCCGGGCCTTCTCTGTTGCCTCGGACATGGCGATCTCCTTCCTAGAAGACGAGCAGGTCGTCGCGGTGAACGGCGGGGCGTGCGCGGTCGGCCCCGAGGAAGCGGGCGATGACGTCGAGCCTGACGCCGCGCACCCGCACCATGTCGTCGGAGGAGTAGCGAGCGATGCCGCGGCCGATGACGTCGCCGGAGGCGTCGCGCACGTTCACGACGTCGCCCGCCTCGTAGGAGCCGCTCGAGGCGACCACGCCGACGGAAGGATCGAGGCGCCGCGCTCCAGCACGGCTCGGCTCGCGCCCTCGTCGAGCGTGATCGAGCCGCGCGGGACCTCGGCGAGCCCGATCCAGAGCTTGCGACCGCCCTCGTGCACGGCGCCCGGGGCCGCCTCGAAGCGCGTGCCCACCCGCTTGCCGGAGACGACGTCGATGAGGACGCGCGGCCGCCTGCCGCGACAGACTACGGTCGGGATGCCCGCGGCGAGCATGGCGCGCGCGGCGCGGGAGCTTGGACGACATGCCCCCGGTGCCAAAGGAGGTCCCCGCCCCGCTGGCGCGGGAGCTGAGCTCGTGGTCCACCTCCTCGACGCGCTCGATGAGCACGGCCTCGGGGTCGTCCTGGGGGTTTGCGGTGTAGAGCCCCTCCACGTCCGAGCAGATCACGTAGAGGTCGGCCGAGACGAGGGCCGAGACGAGGGCGCCGAGCATGTCGTTGTCGCCGAACGCGAACTCCGCGGTGGAGAGCGTGTCGTTCTCGTTGATCACGGGAACCGCCCCCAGCTCAAGGAGGCGCCCGAGCGTGGTGCGGGCGCTCAGGAAGGCGTCGCGGTCCATGACGTCGCGGCGCGTGAGCAGGACCTGGGCGCAGGGGATGGACGCCTCCGCCAGGACGTCGGCGTAGGCCTGCGTGAGGCGCGCCTGGCCGGCGGCGGCGCAGGCCTGCAGCGTCGCGAGGTCGGAGGGGCGCTCGGAGAAGCCGAGCACGTCGCGACCCGCCGCGACGGCGCCCGAGGAGACGAGCACCACGCGCGTGCCGCGCGCGAGCAGCTCCCCCACCTGGTCGCAGAGCTCGCGCACGAAGGCGCGGTCGAGCGCGCCCGCGGCGTCCACGAGCGTGGAGGAGCCGATCTTCACCACGACGAGGCTCGGCGCTGCCACCTAGAGGTCCACCTCCCCGGCGTTGACGGGTCCGTCGTCCTCGGCGAGCTCGTCAAAGTCGGGCGCGGCGTCCTTCCCCTCGAAGGTGAAGGCAAGCTCGAGGATGCGCACCTCGTCGCCGGAGACGGCCCCCGCGCGCGCGAGCGCGTCATCGACGCCGCAGCGCTCGAAGCGATGCTGCAGGTAGGCCACGGCCTCGTCGTTGTCCCAGTCGGTCTGGACGACCATCCGCTCGACCTGCGGCCCGCTGACGCGCCACGCGTGGCGCTCCTCGCGCCTGACGCTGATGCGTCGGTCGCGCCGCTGACGCTCGCGCTCCCAGTGCTCGAGAGGTCCACCGCAGGTCCGCTCTCGGCCGCCTCGGCGCGCAGACGCGCCACCTCGGCCGCGCAGGTGGGACGAGCGCGTCGAGCCCCTGCCCCGTGGCCGCGGAGACGGCGAAAGAAGCGATGGCCGTCCTCCTCGGCCGCAGATCGCAGGCGCGCGGACCGCGTCCTCAGTGCCGGGCAGGTCGCACTTGTTGGCGACCACGATCTGCGGCCGCTCGGCGAGCTCGGCGGCGTGCGCGGCGAGCTCGCGGTTGATCGCGCGGTAGTCCTCGACGGCGTCACGCCCCTCGTAGCCCCCCGTGACGTCGACCACGTGCAGGATGAGCGCGGTGCGCTCGATGTGGCGCAGGAACTGGTGGCCGAGGGCCGCGCCCCTCGCTCGCGCCCTCGATGAGCCCGGGGACGTCGGCGACGACGAAGGACTGCCCGTTCGCGGCCCGCGCGACGCCCAGGTTGGGCACGAGCGTCGTGAAGGGGTAGTCGGCGATCTTGGGGCGCGCGGCGCTGATGCGCGCGATGATGAGCTCTTGCCCACCGACGGCATGCCAACGAGCGCGGCGTCAGCCATGAGCTTCATCTCGAGCTCGATCCAGTGCTCGCGGGCCGGCCTCGCCCTTCTCGGCAAACGCGGGGGCGCGGCGCACCGAGGTGACAAAGTGGATGTTGCCGCGGCCTCCGGCCCCGCCCGGGGCCACCACGACGCGCTCTCCGGGACCGGTGAGGTCGGCGATGTCGTAGAGCGGGGCCTGCGTGGCCGGGTCGAGCTCGCGCACGACGGTCCCCACCGGCACGCGCAGCACGAGGTCGGCGCCGTCGCGGCCATGGCGACGGGCGCCCTGGCCGTGCGTGCCGCGCTCGGCCGGAAGTGATGCTTGAAGCGATAGTCGATCAGCGACGAGAGCTGCGGTCGGCCTCAACCACCACGTCGCCGCCCCGGCCGCCGTCGCCGCCGTCGGGGCCGCCCTTGGGCACGAACGCCTCGCGCCTGAAGGACATGCATCCGGCGCCCCCGTCGCCGCCGCGCACGTTGATGTGGGAAAGATCGGTAAAGGTGTTCTCCACGCCCGTCCTCCTTGGTCGAGCTTACATGGTACGCAACCGCGGCGGGGCGTCCAACGCGCGCGGCCCATCTGCCCCGCACCGCTCGTCGCCCGGCGCACAGAAAAGACCCCGGTCCGAGGACCGGGGTCCGAGTCGTGCGAGCGATGTCGGGCGAGGCCCTACGCCTCGCGAACGTGCACGCGGTGCTTGACGCCCTTGGTGAACTCGACGGTGCCGGCGGTGAGGGCGAACAGGGTGTCGTCCTTGCCGATGCCGACGTTGTCGCCGGGGTGGATGTGCGTGCCGCGCTGACGGACGAGGATCTCGCCGGCCTTCACGGTCTGGCCGCCGTAGCGCTTGGTGCCCAGACGCTGGGCGTTGGAATCACGGCCGTTGCGGGACGAGCCGAGACCTTTCTTGTGAGCCATGGTATGACCTGCCTTCTTCTAGTGCGAGGGACGAGCGTTACGCGGGGATCTCGACGACCTTGATCTTCGTCAGGTTCTGACGGTGGCCGTTGGCGCGGTGATAGCGCTTGCGCTTCTTGAGCTTGAAGACGAGGACCTTCTCGCCCTTGAGGTGCTCGACGACCTCGGCGGTGACGGTCTTGCCCTCGAGGGGGGGCGGAGCCAACGATGGTCTTGGCGCCGTCGTTCACCAGAAGGACGGGAAGCTCGACCTTCTCGCCAGGCTGCGCGTTGAGCTTCTCGACGTCGAGGACGTCACCCTCGGCAACCTTATACTGCTTGCCCCCAGTTGCTACGATTGCGTACATGTGCGAAACCCTTCATTGCTGGCTGAATGCAACAGTTGCTTATATTACAAGCACGGCTCTGGCTCGTCAACGAAAGTTGCCCGTGACCTGCGCATACCGTAAGGGAAAAGACGGCAGCGCACGCCGTGCCAGCGCAATGCGACCTAGCTCAGGATAGTGATGTCTCGACCGGAAGGCGCAACGCGCCGAAAGGTTCCACAAGACGCCCATCTTCCTCGTGCCACTGCCCCACCCTTCGCACGCGGAGCGCCTCCGGCGAACCGAGCCCCGCCTCCTCGAGCGCGGCGGCCACCAGGGCGCTCGGGCGCAGGGCCGCCGAGGCGGCGGCGCGCGTCTCGAGCGCGAGCACCACGTCGCCCGCGTCCCCCGCGACGGAGGCCCCCACGAGCGTGGCCCCAAGATCGACGCGCTTCTCGCGCTCGCCACGCAGGTAGGTGAGCTCGCCGCGGGCCCGCACCCCGCGCGATCGCCTCGGCGAGCTCCGTGGCCGAGAAGGACGCGCCCGCGCAGACGACCTCCCACGACGCCCGGTCGAGCCAGGCCTCGAGCGCCGGCAGGCGGCCCGGCACGTAGGCGGCGCGTGTGGGGGCGAGGGCGGAGGGCGTGGCCGCACGCAGCGCGGACAGCGCCTCCCCGGCGTCCACGCGCTCGTCGAGGCGCAGGTCAAAGTACTCGCACGCCGAGCTGGCCCCCACGGGCAGCGCGCCGGAGAACTGGATGCGCATGCGGCGGGCGAAGCCGTTGCCTATGGAGAAGGGCAGGTCCGCGCGGCGCACGCACCGCTCGATCGTGGCGATCAGGTCGAGATGGCCGAGAAGCGCCAGGCGGCGGTCCTTGCCGTACTCCACCCGCAGACGCGCGAGGTCGGCCTTGACGGGAAGGTCCTGCGGACGGGCGGCGGTTGGCTGCGGCCTCATGAGCGCTCCCCCCAGATGACGTTGGCGACCCCGAGCGCGGGGCAGACCCCGCAGCCCGTGCAGCCTCGCGCGCGTGCAGTCGGGCGTGGTGACGCCCTCCGTCGCGCGCAGCCACTCGCGCTGCAGGTAGCCCTTGGAGACGCCGGGCGAGGTGTGGTCCCACGGCAGCCGCGCGGCGAGCGGCAGCTCCTCGCAGGCAATCTCCTCGAGGTCGAGCCCGCAGTCGCGCGCGGCCCGCTGCCAGCGCTCGAGGGAGAACTCGCTCGTCCAGGCGTCAAAGCGGCAGCCCAGCTCCCACGCGCGCCGCACGAGCGCAAAGCCCGCGCGGCCCATTCGGGAGAGCGCCCCCTCCACGAGCGAGACGCCCGCGTCGTGATAGGAGACGCGGATGGCGCGGTCGCGCACCTCGTGGAGCAGCAGCTGCTGGCGGCGGCGGCCACCTCGTCCGGGGCGAGCTGGCCCGCCCACTGGAACGGCGTGAACGCCTTGGGCACGAGCACGGCCACGGAGATGGAGACCGAGACGCCGCTCTTGGGGCCGCGCCCCACCACCTCGCGCCCTATCTGGAGCACCCGCTCGGCGAGGCGCCGCGATGCCGATGACGTCCTCGTCGGTCTCGGTGGGGAGCCCCATCATGAAGTAGAGCTTCATCCGGCGCCACCCCGCCAGGTACGCGTTTCTGGCCGCGCGCTCCACGTCCTCGTCGGTGACGTTCTTGTTGATGACGTCGCGCAGGCGCTGGCTGCCGGCCTCGGGGGCAAAGGTGAGGCCGCCGCGGCGCCCCCCGGCCACGGCCGCGGCCATGTCCACCCCAAAGGCGTCCATGCGCTGCGACGGGATGGAGACGCGCACGCCGCGTCCGGCCAGGGCGTCGTTCAGGCCGTGGAGGATCCGGCGCACTGGAGTGGTCGGTCGTGGAGAGCGAGGAGAGCGAGACCTCGTTGTGCCCGCTCGCGGCGAGGCCCTCCGCCCCCGCGCGCACGACCTGCTCGGCCGGGCGCTCCCGCACCGGGCGGTACGTCATCCCCGCCTGGCAGAAGCGGCAGCCGCGGGCGCAGCCGCGCAGCACCTCCAGCGCCAGGCGGTCCTGCACGATGCCCGTGTAGGGCACGATCTTCTGGGCCACGGCGGGCGTGGCGGCAAAGTCGGACACGCAGCGCTTGAGCACGACGGCGGGGGACGTCCTCCCCGGCGCGCGGAATCGCGTAGCCCCAGCGCGTGGAGGTCTCGTCCACGAGCACCTCGTAGAGCGACGGCACGTAGGTCCCCGGCACGCGCGCGAGGCGCCGCAGCACCCTCCGCGCGGCTCGCGCCTCGGCACGCGCTATCTCAGAGTCGCAGACCTCGACGATCGACTCCTCGCCCGTCGCCGAGCAGCACCGCGTCAAAGACGGGCGCGATCGGCTCGCAGTTCCAGGCCGACGGACCGCCCGCGAGGATGATGGGGTCGTCCTCGTCGCGCTCCGCGGAGGTGAGCGCGATGCCCGCGAGGTCGAGCGCCTCCAGGACGTTGGTGGCGATGAGCTCGTGGGCGAGCGTGAAGCCGATCGCGTCGAAGGAGGCGAGCGGGGCGGCGCCCTCGAGCGACAGGCAGCGGCACGCCGCGCTCCCGCATGAGGGCCGACAGGTCCGTCCACGGCAGGAAGCAGCGCTCGCAGCTCATGCCCTCCTGGGCGTTCACCTGGTTGTAGAGAATCGCGACGCCGAGGTTGGGCTGGCCGACCTCGTAGACGTCGGCGTAGACCATGCACAGATGGAAGGGGCCGTCCTGACGCTCGCAGGCCCCCCACTCGTGGTCGAGGTAGCGCGCCGGGTGCTCCACGTGCGCGAGCAGCGGCTCGATCAGATGAAAGAGGTTCTCCCGCTCCGCCCTCATGCGCGCTCCTCCCCGATCGTGACGTACCCCTCTCCGGCGGGGGTCTCCCCCGTCGAGAAGGACGGGCGCACAGGCGGGCTCCTCGGGGGCGCTCCGCGGCCCGCGCGAGCAGGTCGGGGCGCCTCGAAGCGCAGGCGCAGGGCGGCGCCCGCGGCCAGCGTGCCGGCGCAGGCGACCCCCGCGCGCAGAAGCGTCCCCCGCCCCGGGGACCGCGCGCCGCGTGAGCGCCCGGGCGAGCGCGCGCCACCCGAGGCCCGCGCCGACGACGGCCGCGAGCTCGCAGGCCCGGGCCGGCTCGAGCGGCCGGCCGTACGCGGCCGCGACGTCGAGGGGCGAGCCTGAGCTGGTTGGCCGTCATGACCGGCAGGTCGGAGCCCGGGACGAGGCGCACGACGCCCACGACGGCGTTCTCGAGCGCGCAGCGGGAGACGAGGCTGTCCACGACCGCCCCGGCGGCAGAAGGGGAAGTTGGGCGGCGAGCGCGAGGTCCTTCTCGCACACCGAGACGAGCCATGCCGCGAGCTTGTCGGGCAGGGCGTCCGCGCTGGAGGCGGCCACGACACCGACGAGCGCGGCCGGTCCCTCCTCGAGGTCGAGCTCCGGCGCCTCGAGCGCCCCCTCCACGACCACGCCCACCGGGGACGCCGGCCCGGGCGTAGGCGCGGACGGCGGAGACGTCGGAGCCCGGGGCGACGAGCGCGACCGCGGCGTCCGGCAGCTCGTCGCCCGGGCGCGCCCCCGCGAGGCGGCGGACCTCCACGCGGGCCCCGGGGCGCTCCGGAACGAGCGCGTCGCGCACGGCGAGCGCGAGCTCGCGCGGGCAGAGCGCGTCCACGAGGACGTGCAGCAGCAGGCGCTCGTCACGCCCCCTTGACGCCGCGCGCGCGAACCCCGCGATCTCGCTCACCCTGCCGACGGACCAGCCTCTTCGTGACACCTTCCGCTCCAATCCGCGCGTGGCGCGCTAGGCGGCCTTCTGCGGTGGCGCCAGAATGGACTGCACGATACCAACAGACACGAGCTGCACGACCATCGAGGAGGACCCGTAGCTCACGAACGGCAGCGGGATGCCCGTGATGGGCATGATGCCCAGGCACATCCCCACGTTCTCCAGGAACCTGGAACGTCCACATGGCCACGCAGCCCACCAGGACGAGCCGCGAGAAGTACGACTCGGTCCGCGCCGCGAGCAGGATGGTCGAGAAGGCCATCCATGCGTAGAGGCCGAGCAGCACGACGCTGCCCACGAAGCCAAACTGCTCGGCGAACAGGGAGAACACGAAGTCGGTCTGCGCCTCGGGGACAAAGCCGTTGAGAGCCTGCGTGGCGTTGCCAAACCCCTTGCCGAACAGCCCGCCGGAGCCCACGGCGATCATGGCCTGCTGGAGGTTGTAGCCGTCACCGGTGGGGTCCACGCTCGGGTCGACAAAGACGATGAGGCGCTTGAGCTGGTATTCCTTGAGGATGTGAGGGAAGCCGTCAATCATGGAGGTGACCACCACGAGCGTCGCCACGCCAACGATCAGCGCGATCGTGAGCAGCACCCAGGTGCGCGGCGCCCCGCTCACGATGATGACGGTCGCGCCGATGAAGAAGATGATGAGGCCGGTCCCCAGGTCGAGCGAGAGGATGAGCAGAAGCGGCACCAGCAGCGTCCCGCAGAGCTTGGCGTAGTCGTGGAAGGACTCGATCTTGCCGTTGTACTGGGCGCAGGCCGACGCCATGAGGAAGATCGTGACGATCTTTCCGGGCTCGGATGGCTGGAAGCGCAGGGGACCTATCTTCACCCAGCCGACCATGCCCAGGCCGCCCTCGTAGCCCAGGCCCGGCACGCGCGGCAGCACCATGAGCACGCAGGCGAGCACGAAGAGCGCCGTCGTCATGTTGGAGAGCGCGCGGCAGTCATAGCGCCACACCGCGACGGCCGCCACGAGGCCGATCGCGATGCCGGCGAGATGGCTCGTGAAGTTTGCCTCGGGGATGGTGAGCGAGGCGGACCAGATCGTGATCACGCCGATGATGACGATCAGCAGGGCCGGGATGAGCTGGGAGAGGTAGAGCCCGTCGAGCGGCCCGCGCTTGCGGCCCACGCGCGCCGCCCCTCCCTGGCCCCGGGCGCCGACCGCGGCGGCCTCCTTTGCATGCGATGCCATGACGACCTCCCTAGTCCCCCACCGCGTAGACGGTGCTGGCCGTGTCGGGCTCGCCGTAGATGGCCCCGAGCGTGTCGCGCGCGACGAGCATGGCCGTGGACGAGCCCCAGTCCCCGCCGTCAACGTTGGAGAAGACGACGTACTTGGGGTCGTCCGCGGGCGCGAAGCAACCAAACCAGCAGCAGTTGCGCTCGGCCGCCGCCTGCTCGGCGGTGCCCGTCTTGCCCGCGACCGACACGCTGAGGTTGGTCCAGTGCGCGCTCTGCGAGGCGGACTCCTCGTAGACAACGCCCCACATCCCGCGCTCGACCAGGTCGCGGTCGGCGTCGCTCTCCTCGACCTCGAGGGCCTTCCCGGGCTTGTACTCGGAGACGAAGCCATCCCCCACCTTGGCCCGCACGCCGCGCAGCACGTGCGGCCGCCACGCGACGCCCCGGTTGGCGATGCTGCAGTACGCGTCGGCCATCTGCAGGCACGTGACGAGCAGGTCGCCCTGCCCGATGGCGATGTTGCAGTTGTCGCCGCCCTTCCAGGAGCTGTCCTCGTCGGAGTAGCCGAGCTCCTTGTAGTAGTCGCGCTTCCAGGCGGCGTCCGGCACGCGCCCGGTGGCCTCGCCGTCGAGGTCGATGCCGGTGGCGGAGCCCAGGCCGTAGCGGCGGAAGGTCTCCTGCATCCCCTCGGGGTCGTCGGCGTAGTAGAAGCCCTTGCCGATCTCGTAGAACACGACGTCGCACGACATCGTGATGCCGCGCTGGAGGTTGACCGCGCCGTGGCCGGAGTGGTCGTAGCACATCATGATGGTCCCGTCGTCTCGGCTGCCCGACCACGACCACCAGCCCGAGCAGTACCACGAGGACTCGCTCGTGGCCACGCCGCCGTCGAGCGCCGCGAAGGACGTGAGGGGCTTGATGACCGAGCCGGCGGGGTACTGGCCGGCGATGGCGCGGTTGAGCAGCGGGTAGTTGGAGTCCTCGTCGGAGAGGACGTCCCAGTCGGCCTGCGAGATCCCGCCGGTGAAGACGTTGGGCGAGAAGGTCGGGTAGCTCGCCATCGCGAGGACCTCGCCGTTGGTGCAGTCGAGCACCACCACCGAGCCGCCCACGCAGTCCTGGCCCGCCTCGCGCTGGGAGGTCACGATCTTCTCGAGCGACTCCTCGGCGGCCCGCTGCACATCGACGTCGATCGTGAGCTCCACGTCAGAGCCGCTCTCGGGCTCGATGGTGGTGGAGTATCCCAGGACGTCGCCGCCGGCGTCCACGAAGACCGTCTGCTCGCCGCGCGTGCCCGCCAGGACGCTCTCGTAGGTCAGCTCCACGCCCGACTGGCCCACCACGTCCCCAGAGCGATAGGACACCGACCCGTCCTCGGACTGCTCGCTCTGCGCGAGCTGATCCTCGGTGACGGTGCCGACATAGCCGACCACGTGAGCCGCGAGCGAGCCGTAGGGGTAGGAGCGCTGAGTTCGCTGCTGCACGGAGACGCCGGGGAAGGCCTCCGGGTGCTCGCCGATGAAGGCGACGACCCGCCTCGAGACGTCAACGGAGACCGTGCGCGGCGACTGGTAGCCGTCGGTGGTGTCCTGGAGCTTGCGGCGCACGGCCTGGGCGGGCATGCCGATGAGGTTGGCGAGCAGCTGCACCTCGACCGCGTCGTCCACGACGTCGCCCTCGGCCACGACGGTCAGGCTCGCGCGGTTGCCCACGATCTCGCGCCCATTGCGGTCGAGGATGCGGCCGCGGGGCGCCTGGGTGTAGATGGTGCTCCGACGGTTCTGCTCGGCCTGCTCGGCATAGTCCTCCGACGAGACGAGCTGCATCGACCACAGGCGCGCGAGCAGGACGCCAAAGACGGCGCCCACCCCGACGCCGAGCCCGAGGAGGCGCGAGGAGGTCGTCTTCTCGGTGGAGGAGTCGGAGCCGCCCGAGGCCCGCGGCGCGGCGCCGCCGATGTCAAAGGTGAAGTTGGCCTCGGAGCGACCAAAGACGAGGTAGATGACCACGAGCGCGACCGCCAGGACCGCGCAGACGATGACGATGACCAGCGAGAGGTCCATGTCGCGCCCCTAGAGCCCCCGGCGCCCGAGGCCGCCGGCGCGCCGCCCGCCGCCCAGGCTCGGGCCATGGGCGCGAACGCGGGAGAAGTAGTAGGCAAAGGGGACGAAGGCCACGAGGGTGAGCAGCGCGGTGGGAAGGGCCCGCAGGAAGAGCGCGTCGACGAGCGAGGAGCTCTGGCCCACGAGCAGCATGGCGAGATGGTAGACGAGCGACGTCGCGAGCGACGCGGCCGCCGCGTAGACCACCGCCGAGGCGAGGTCCCCCGTGAGCCCCTCTCGGACGCTGGAGCCGAGCACGAAGCCCACGACGCTCAGGCAGAGCGCCATGAGCCCGATGGGGCTCGTCGAGGAGAGGTCGAAGAGCAGCCCGGAGAGAAAGCCGGCGAGCACCGCCGAGCGGCCCGAGCCCGAGAAGAGCGCATAGCACGCCGTGAAGACGAGCGCAAAGTTGGCGCGTCCGTTGCCGAGCGCGACGTTGGGCGCGAGCGTGAGCTGGAGGACCAGGCACAGCACGGCCAGCACGACGGTGGTGCGCGCCTCTCGGCCCCTGTTTGCGACCTGCATGCCTTCCCCTCCCCTACGTGTCCGTCCCGGCGCCCGCCGCGCCCCCGTCAGTGCTGTCCTGGGCGCCCCCGTCATCGCCAGAGGAGCCCGAGCCCTCGTCCGTGTCGCCCCCGTCGTCCTGCTGGGACCCGCGCTCCTGCGCGTCGGCCTCGGCGATGTCCTCGGCGCTCGCCTGCTGGTCCTCGGTCAGCGACGTGATGACGAGGACCTCCTCCGAGCGCGTGGTGTCGGCGTAGAGCTCCACCACGATGTCGAGGTAGAGGTCGCCCGGGTTGGAGGTCACGCTCGCGACCTCGCCGATGGGGAGCCCCTTGGGGAACACCCCGCCCAGCCCGCTCGTCACGATGACGTCGCCGGTGTCGACCTCCTGGCCCGTCGAGACGAGCTCCAGGCGGACCTCGCCGCTCGCGGAGCCGGAGAGCATTCCCTGGGCTCGGCTCGACTGGATCATCGCCGAGATGGAGGAGCTCTCGTCCGAGAGCAGCCGGACCGTGGAGGTGGTGGCGCTGCAGGAGACGATCTGCCCGATCACGCCGCTCGAGGTGGTCACCGGCATCCCGGCGCCGAGCCCCGACGAGGAGCCCTTGTCGAGGGTGACGGTCGAGCTCCACGAGTCCGTCGAGCCCGAGATGATGCGGGCCGCGACGGACTGGAGGTCGTTCGCGTCGCGCAGGTCGAGCAGGTCCTCGAGCCGCTGGGCCGAGCTCGCGTCCTCCTCCAGCTCCGCGTTTCTCGCGCGCAGCTCGTCCACCTCGGCCTGTAGCTCCGAGAGGGTCGCCTGGTCGGCGGTGAGGTTGGCGAAGACGTTGCCGAGCCCGCGAATCGGCGCGGTGACGGTCGCCCCGAGGCTGCGAATCGGCGCGGTGACGGTCTGGAAGGCCCCGCGGACCATCTCGAGGGGCCCGGAGGTGCCCGCCTGGCAGCTCAGCGTGAAGAGCGCGACCGACACGACCACGCACGCGACGAGCTCGCGCCCGCCGCCGGTCCCCTTCCTTGTGCCCAGGGTCGGCGCCGCCCCCCGACCGCGCGAGCCGAGCGGCACGCTACTGACCCGTACTCTGGACGAAGCCGCCCGAGAGCGCGTTGGCTTCGAGGACCTTGGCACACCCGTTGACGACGTTCTCCAGGGCGGTGGGGCTCACGTTCACGGGCACGCCGGTCTCCTCGCGCAGGCGCTGGTCGAGCCCGCGCAGGAGCCCGCCGCCGCCCGTGAGCAGGATGCCGTAGTACATGAGGTCGGAGGCGAGGTCCGGCGGGGTGACGTCGAGGGCGTCCTTGACGGCCTTGGTGACCTCGTCGAGCGGGCGGTCGAGCGCCCGGCGAATCTCCTCGCTCTCGATGCGGACGGTCTTGGGCAGGCCGCTCATCACGTCACGGCCGTTGACCTCGACGTCGAGCTCCTCGGCGAGCGGCGCGGCGGAGCCGACCTTGATCTTGATGTCCTCGGCGGTGCGCTCGCCGATCGAGAGGTTGTAGGCGTCCCGGACGTGCTGGAGGATCGTCTGGTCGAACTCGTCGCCGGCGGTGCGGATGGACTGGGAGACCACGATGCCGCCCATCGAGATGACGGCGACCTCCGTGGTGCCGCCGCCGATGTCCACGACCATCGAGCCCGTGGGGTCCTCGATGGGCAGGTCCGCGCCGATCGCGGCGGCCATGGGCTCCTCGATGAGGTAGGCCTGGCGCGCGCCGGCCGTGATGGTGGCCTCGAAGACGGCGCGCTTCTCGACGGAGGTGACGCCCGAGGGGACGCACACCACCACGCGCGGCCGCGGCGACCACGGGTAGCGACGCTCGCGGGCCTTCTCGATGAAGTAGCGCAGCATGACCTCGGTGACGTCAAAGTCGGCGATGACGCCGTCCTTGAGCGGGCGCTCGGCGATGATCGAGCCGGGCGTGCGGCCGATCATGCGCTTGGCGTCGGCGCCCACGGCCAGCACGCGGCTCTCGCTCTTGTCGATGGCGACGACCGAGGGCTCGTTGATGACGATGCCCTGGCCGCGCACGGCGACGAGCGTGTTGGCGGTGCCGAGGTCGATGGCGAGGTCGCCGCCATACTCCCCAAAGAGTGTGTCAATGAGAGACATGTGCGATTCCTACTCGCTCGCGACGTCCGTTCCCGCGTCCGCCTCGGCGCCGGCCTGGTCGGAGGACGACTCGGGCGTGCTCGACGGGTCAGTGCTGGTGGTGCCATCCTGGGCGGAGGCGTCGTTCTGGCCGGTGGCGCCATCGCCCTGGTCGGCGCTGGCGTCGTCCTGGGCGTCAGCGCCCCCGGTCGTATCGGGGGCGTCAGTGCCAGCGTCCTCGGAGAGGTAGACCGGCGTGACGGCGCTCACCTTCCAGCCGATGCCGTCGCGGACCAGGTCGATTGTGTAGTCCTGCTCGCCGCTGCCGGACAGCGTGGCGGTCAGGTAGACCGTGGAGTCGGTCATGGAGCGGTCCACGCCCGTCACGCTGATCTCGGCGCCGGACGGGATGATGTCGGAGATCTCCTGGACCTGCGCCGTGGAGAGCTCGGACGAGACGTACGGGGCGAGGTCGGAGCCCTGGCTCTTGGCGTCAAAGAGCTGCTCGGCCACGGCCTGCTGGGTGGGCCAGCCATAGCCGTTGACGTAGGCGAAGGCCCCGGCGCCCGCGACGAGCGCGAGCAGGATGAAAATCACGAGGAACACCTTGAGGCCCGTATGGCGGTGCTTGCGCCTCACCTTGCGGTCGAGACGGTCCTGCTGGACGAGGTCCTCCTCGCTCACGGAGAAGAAGCCCGTGTCCTCCGGGGAGGGCATGAGCTCGCCGGAGGCCCCGGTGGGATCGAGCGGGTCATAGGAGGTTCCGTAGCCGGCCGCGGCGAGCAGGGCGTCGGTCTCGGAGGGGCGGCGCGAGCTGATCGAGGCGACGGCCTTGCGGGCGGCGTCGTAGGAGGCCTGGGCCTCCGGGGAGAGCGCGTAGGTGCCATCGGCGGTGGCGTGCGCGAACGCGTCCACCGCCTCGTTCATGCGGTTGGCGGCGACGTAGGCGAGCGCGAGGTCGCACCAGATGCCGTTCTGGTCCTCGAGCGGGGTCGTGAAGTCGAGCGCCGTGCGATAGGCCTCGACGGCATCGACCGCGCGGCCGAGACGCATGAAGCAGCTGCCAAGGTCGGAGAGGGCGACGGCCGGAGAGGGGTTCTGCTCGTCGATGGCGGCGCTGCGGTAGGCAATGCCCGCGTTGCGGACGTCGCCCAGCTGCTCGTAGGCGGTGCCGAGGGCCATGTAGGCCTTATACGGCGTGGCGTAGGAGGAGTCGGCGACGGCGTCGGTGAGGGCGCCGACGGCGTCCTGGGGCCGGCCCGCGGCGAGAAGCGCGCGACCCCGGTTGCAGGAGAGCGCGCCCCGCTTGCCGTAGGCGGCGTCGGCGAGGGCGGCCTCGTAGGCACGGGCGGCCTCGTCGTAGCGACCCAGCTTCATGTAGGCGTTGCCGCGCAGGTGATCGACCTCGCCGCTCAGCTCGCCGGGCTGCTTGGCGCCCTCGAGCAGGGTGGCGGCACGAAGCCAATCGGCCTCCTGATACGCGCGCTTGCCGGACTCAAATGCCTGTTGGTTCACGATGTCCTCCCAAGACGGACCCGACGCCTACGCGCCGGCGTGCTCGATGCGAATGGACGTGATGACGTCGCCCGCCCTCAGGGCGGAGATGACGTCGGCGCCCTCGATGGTCCTGCCAAAGACGGTGTAGCCCGAGTCGAGCCCGTGCTGCGGGCCCAGGCAGAAGTAGAACTGGGACCCGGCCGAGTCCGGGTCGGCGGAGCGTGCCATGGCGAGCGCGCCATCTACGTGGGAGTTGCGCGGGTTGGTGGTGAACTCCTGACGGATGCGATAGCCCGGCCCGCCCGTGCCCGGGCGGCCGTGGGGGCCCGCCTCGCCGCGCGCGACCTGCTCGGGCGTCATGTCGCGCGTATTGGGGCACCCGCCCTGGATGACAAAGCCCGGCACGTAGCGATGGAACTTGAGATCGTCGTAGAAGCCGCTCGTGGCGAGCTCGCAGAAGTTGGCGACGTGCACGGGCGCGCCCTCGCCGTCCAGCGCGACGCGAATGGTGCCACGAGAGGTGTCAAGGACGGCGACCTCGTCGCCGACCACCTCGTAGGTGGGGGTGTAGAGCGGATCGGGGATGAATCCCATGTCGCCTCCCGTTCATGCGGCGCAAATCAGAAATCTTCAACTCCATGATTCTATCAGTATTGCGCCACGGTTCACAGATTCGGCAGACGCGTTGCCCTGCAGGAAACTCAGGAGTTTTTGGGCAACAGGTTTGATGCCCTTTTCGTCCGCGCATCAAACCTTATGCCCAAAAGCCCCTGGAGGGAGGCAAGGGCCCGGCGGGGCGAGAGGGACGACGGTGCCACGCCGCACGCCTACTCGGCGCGAACCGGCTTCCACTCGTCGTAGTTCTCGTCGAAGAGGCGCGCGTAATCGGAGGCGGCGTCAAGCGAGGCGGCGACCGAGTCCGCCACGTCCGAGAAGCTCGGGGCGTCGGCGGCGCGCTCCCAGGCGGCCGTGAGGATGTCGCAGCGGTTGCGCAGCCAGCTGCCGAGCGTCTGCAGGTGCTCCAGGTCCTCGGCGTAGGCGCCGTCCTCGTCGTCGAGCACGCTCGAGTCGGAGATGAGGTTCGACACGCTGATCGAGGTGGCCTGAGCGGCCTCGAGGCCGTCCTCGAGCGCCGCGTCGTCGCCGTCCTCGCAGGCCTGCCTGAGCGCGTCCTCGCTCTTCTCGACGTCCTGCTCCAGCTCGGCGAGCTGGGCGTAGGCGGACTCGATCTGCTCGAATGCGTCGGGAGCGGGCTCGTCCCGGCCCTCCCCGTTCTCGGACTCGCTTGCGTCCTGGCCGGTGAGGGACTCGACGAGACCCGGGAAGCCCGACATCGAGGTGTCGGCGGGCTCGGAGGCGCGCGTGTTGGAGGCCGAGGGGTCCCAGGGATGGGTGATCAGAAGCGTCGCGCCGCCGACGAGCACCACGGCAAGGAGCGCGGCGAGGGCAAAGACCCGTGGGCGGGGCATGCGGTCGCGCGCTGCCGACGGCGAGGCCTCGCCGTCGGCGGGCGGAATCGCGCTCTCGATGCGCGTCATGATGCCGGTGCGCGCCGCCCCGGCCTCGTCAGCCCCGTCCTCACCCTCGTCGATCTCGGGAAGCTCGAGGCTCCTCATGGCGCGGCGCGGCGCCTCGGCCCTGACGGGGGTCCCGCAGCGAGGGCAGACGTCGTCCCCGGGCGGCACGAGCGCGCCGCAGGAGGGACACCAGGTGAGGTCGTCCAGCGACATGCGCTGCGTGACCTCGGCGGAGGCTCGGCAGCGGGGGCAGGCCTCCGAGCCGTCGGGAACGAGCTCGCCGCATCTGGGACAGACCCGTGGCATGGCGGCTCCCGTCATGAGAGGGAGTCGAGGACGTAGGGAAGGATGCCGCCGCGCGAGAGGAACGCGCCCTCCATCGGCGTGTCCACGCGCACGACGCAGCGGAAGGGCAGCGTCGTGCCGTCGGGCCGCGTGGCGCGAACCCCCACCACGCGCGGCTCGGGCAGCCCGCCCGCGAGATCGACCGGGTCGATGTCAAAGACCTCCGTGCCCGTAAGGCCAAGCCCCTCGGCGCTCTGGCCCTCCTCGAACTGGAGCGGCAGCACGCCCATCTGCACGAGGTTGGAGCGGTGGATGCGCTCGAAGCTCTCCGCGATCACGGCGCGCACGCCCAGAAGCAGCGGCCCCTTGCCGGCCCAGTCGCGGCTGGAGCCGGACCCGTAGAGCTTGCCGGCAACCACCACGAGCGGAACGCCCGCCGCACGGTAGGCCTCGGCCGCATCGAAGATCGGCTCGAGCTCGCCGGTGAGCAGGTTCTTGGTCCACCCGCCCACGCGCCCCTCGGCGAGGGCGTTTTTGAGCTTCACGTTGGCGAAGGTGCCGCGTGCCATGACCTCGTGGTTGCCGCGGCGCGCGCCATAGGTGTTGAAGTCCTCGCGCGCCACGCCGTGCGCGCTGAGGTAGCGCGCCGCCGGGGAGTCCGGCGCGATGGAGCCGGCCGGCGAGATGTGGTCGGTGGTCACGAAGTCTCCCAGAAGCGCCAGCGCCCGCGCGCCGCGCACCTCCACGACGCCCTGCGGGCGCGCCAGGTCAAAGTAGGGCGCCCGGCGGACGTAGGTGGAGTCCGCGTCCCAGGGGAAGGTCGCCGACTGCGTTGACTCGATCTCGCGCCAGGCGGCGCCGCCCTCGAGAAGCCCGCGAGACCCCTCGCGGAAGAGCGACGCGTCGAGATGGGCGCCCAGGGCGGACGCGACCTCCTCGTCGGTGGGAAGGATGTCCGCGAGCATGACCGGCGCCCCGTCGGCACCCGTGCCGAGCGGCTCGCGCGTGAGGTCGATGTCAACCGTGCCCGCGAGCGAGTAGGCCACCACGAGCGCCGGGGAGCAGAGGTAGTTCTGGCTCACGTCGGGCGAGATGCGCCCCTCGAAGTTGCGGTTGCCGGAGAGGACGCTCGTGAGCTCGAGCTCGCGAGCGTGGCCCTTGAGGCACGCCTTGATCTCGCCGGAGTTGCCGATGCAGCTCATGCAGCCAAAGCCGCAGGTGAAAAAGCCAAGCTCGCGCAAGGGCCCCATCAGGCCGCAGCGCTCGAGCAGAAGCTCGGTGGCACGGCTGCCCGGGGCGAGGACCTTCTTGACCCACGGCTGGGGCGCGAGGCCGCGCTCCACGGCGCGACGGGCGGTGAGTCCCGCGGCGACCATCATAGCCGGGTCGGTGGCGGTGGTGCAGCTCGTGATCGCCGCGATGGCGATGGCGCCGTGCCCGAGCGGCCCCGCGCCCTCGACCTCCACGCGCTCGTCGAGGGAGCGCCCGTTCTCGCGCGCGGCGGACTCGAAGCGCTCCCTGAGTCCCGCGACCGAGACGCGGTCATGCGGGCGGGAGGGCCCCGCGAGCGAGGGCTCCACGGAGGCGAGGTCAAGCTCCAGGGTGCGGGCGTAGACGCGGCCGGCGCCGGCGCCGAACACGCCCTGGGCCTCGAGGTAGCCGCGGGCAAAGGCCAGCTCGCCCGCGTCGCGCCCGGCGAGCGCGAGGTAGTCGAGGGTCTTCTCGTCCACGGGGAAGAGGGTTGCCGTGGCGCCGTACTCGGGCGTCATGTTGGCCACGCACGCGCGCTGCGTGGCGGTGAGGGACGCCACGCCGTCGCCGGTGACCTCCACGATCGAGCCGACCACGCCCTCGGCGCGCAGGAGCTGGGCCACCGTGAGCGCCACGTCCATGCCCGAGACGCCCGGCCGCAGGGCGCCGGAGAGCCTGAGCTCGGTGACGGGGGGCACGAGCAGGGAGATGGGCTGGCCGAGGGCCGCCGCCTCCGCCTCGATGCCGCCGACGCCCCAGCCGAGGACGCCCACGCCGTTGGCCGTGGTGGTGTGGGAGTCGGTGCCCACGAGCGTGTCGAAGCACGCCACGTCCCGCTCGCCCGCCGCCAGCGCGTCGGTCGTGACGACGTCGCAGAAGCGCTCGATGTTCAGCTGGTGGCAGATGCCGCCGCCGGGCGGCACGATCCGGACGTTTGAGAACGAGCGGCTCGCCCACTTGAGAAACGCAAAGCGCTCCCGGTTGCGTTGGGCCTCGATCCGCTCGTTCGCCTCGGCCGCGCAGGGCGTCTCGGCCTCGTCGGCGATCACCGAGTGGTCCACGACGAGCGTGCAGGGGATCTGCGGGTTCACGCGCATCGGGTCGCCGCCGCGCTCGGCCATCGCGTCGCGCATGGCCGCAAAGTCCACGAAGACGGGCACGCCCGTGAAATCCTGGAAGAGCACGCGGGCCGGCATGAACTCGATCTCCTCGCCCACGCGCCCGGCCAGGCCCGCCTCCACCACGGCGCGGGCCATGCGCTCGGCGTCCTCGTCGGTGGCGGCGCGGCGGACGACGTTCTCGAGCAGGGTCACGAGCGCCCGCGGCAGCCTGTCGGCGCCGGGGATGCCGGAGACCACGTGGGCGAGGCGTGTGATGCCCCCGGCCTCCACGGTCGAGGGGCGCCGCGCCGCGCGGACCGCGGCGGACAGGTCGCTAGCGTGCGTCATCTCTGCCCTCCATCCTTCTCACGACCTCGAGGAAGCGCTCGTTGGACGCGAGACCCGAGACCGAGCGGTCGTACATCCAGTTGAAGAACGCGACGGCGACCACGCCCGCCGCCACGATCATGACTCCCATGCTAGCCGTAAACGAGACGATCTCGAAGAAGGGGGCCGCCACCGTACACCCAAGCGCAACAATGGCCGCGATGACGGCGAGCAGGGCCGCGCGCAGCGGGGTCAGCGGCTGGGAGATGCGCCAGATGAGCGCGATGCCAACAAAGGCCACGAGGACCGTGCAGACCGAGGAGATCTCGTCGAAGGAGTGGCCGAGGGCGCGCCCGGCCACGAGCTCGGCGAGCAGCGCGCACACGATCGCGACCGAGGCGGGCAGCGACCGCACGAGCACGTTGGCGAGGAAGTTGCCGCGCACCAGCTCATGGTTGGGCTCGAGCGCGAGCACGAACGACGGGATGCCGATCACCGCCGTGGAGAGCAGCGACATCTGTATGGGGATGAAGGGGTACGGCGGCATCACGATGCACACGAGCGCGAGCGCGGCCGTGAAGACGGTCTTCACGAGGAAGAGCGACGCGGAGCGCTGGAGGTTGTTGATCGAGCGCCGCCCCTCGGCAACGACCTCGGGCATGTGCGCGAAGTCGTTGTCGGCGAGCACGATCTCCGAGACGTTGCGCGCGGCGGCCGAGCCCGAGGCCATGGCCACCGAGCAGTCCGCCTCGCGCAGGGCGAGCACGTCGTTCACGCCGTCTCCGGTCATGGCCACCGTGCGGCCGCGGCGGTGCAGGGCCTGGACCAGCTCGCGCTTCTGCTGCGGCGTCACGCGCCCGAAGACCCGCGCCTCGTCGACGGCGGCGTCGAGCGCCTCGGGCGTGGCGAGCGTGGTGGCGTCCACGTAGCGGTCCGCGTGCGGCACGCCCGCGCGCGCCGCGATCGCCGAGACCGTGCGCGGGTCGTCGCCCGAGATGACGCGCAGCTCCACGCCCTGGTCGAGGAAGTAGGCCATCGTCCGGGCCGCCGTGGGGCGGATCTGGTCGCGGATGGCCACGCAGCCGAGCAGGCGCACGTCGCCCTCGATGGCCCCCTCGGCCGAGAAGGACGCGCACTCCCCCACCACGAGCACCCGCTCCGTGGCGTCAAAGGAGCGCGCCAGCGCGTCGGCCTCCGCGACGCGCCCCGTCCCCAGCACGAACGCCGCCGCGCCCATGACGAGCCCGCGGCCGTCCGCGGTGAGGCAGCCAGAGTACTTGCGGGCGGACGAGAAGGGCACGGCGCGTGTGACGGACGCGGCGGCGACGCCCTTCTCGGCCGCGTAGCGCAGGATGGCCCGGGCCGTCTCGTTGGCGTCGGCCTCGTTGGCGCCCGCGATCGCGGCCAGGGCGGCGGCGACCTCGCCCTCGGACGCGCCGGGCGCGGCCGCCACGCGCGCGACCTCCATCTCGCCGGTCGTGATGGTGCCGGTCTTGTCCAGGCAGAGCGTGTCCACCCGCGCGAGCGTCTCCACGCAGTAGGCCTGCTGCACGAGCACCATGCGCCGGCCCAGGCGGAAGGTCGCGATGGCAAGCACCGACGAGGTGAGCAGGACGAGCCCCTGCGGGATCATGCCGATGACCGCGGCCACCGAGGTGAGGATCGCGTCGGCGAGGCTCCCCCCGTCCATGAGGTAGGAGCGCAGGAAGAGCCCGAGCCCCAGCGGCACGAGCACAACTGTCCCCAGGCGGATGATGGCGCGCAGCGTGTCCTGGATCTCCGAGCGCACGGCCTTGACGTATTTGGCCTCGGCGTTGATACGCGCGGCATAGCCCTCGGCACCCACGCGCGTCACGCGCGCGACCAGGCTTCCCGCGTCCACGAAGCTGCCGGAGAGCAGCTCGTCGCCCGGCCCCTTGGAGACGGGCGTGGCCTCGCCGGTGAGCAGGCTCTCGTTCATGGAGACAAAGCCCTCCACGATCACGGCGTCGGCGGGGACCTGGTCGCCGTGGGCGAGCCTCATGAGGTCGTCGGCCACGAGCGCCGAGGGCGGCAGCGACCGCTCCCCCTCCGCGCGGATGACCGTGACCTCCTTCTGCGTGAGAATCGTGAGCTTGTCCACCATGCGCTTGGCGCGCAGCTCCTGGGTCACGCCGATGACGAGGTTTGCCGCCACGACGAGCATGAAGAGCATGTTGCGATACTGCCCGGTGAGCAAAACCAGGACGGCGAGGGCCACGTTGACGGCATTGAAGAGCGTGAGGGCGTGCTCCGCGAGAATCTGGCGGACCGACTTGGTCTTGACGTCGGTGTTGGCGTTCGTGCGACCGGCGGCCACGCGCTCGGCCACCTCGGCGTCCGTGAGGCCGCGCAGCGCGTGGTTCTTCTCGTCCAGCGTCATCTCTCCCCTTTCGACAAGCGACCATTGTGCCACGGGGACCGGACGCAAATGAAAACCTTACGAAAAAGAGAGAATGTCATCGCACGCACAGAAAAGCCCGGGCCAGGCGGCCCGGGCGGGAGGCGCGTGGTGCGCCCAGGGGGATTCGAACCCACGACCTTCTGCTCCGGAGGCAGACGCTCTCATCCACTGAGCTATGGGCGCGCGCGGAAGACAGTATAGCCAATCAGGCGGGCGCGATGCGCGGAGAGGGCTAGAATCTCCAAGAAAGGCCCTTGGCAAGAGGAGGTCTCATGTTCTGTCCCAAGTGTGGTACCACCAACCCCGACGGCGCCAAGTTCTGCGCCGGCTGCGGCGCGACGCTCGGCGCCGGCCGCGCAGGCACCGGGGCCGCCCCGCAGGGCGCGCTCGCTCCTCGCAGGCACGGCAAGGGGCCCGTGGTGGGCGTCATCGTGGGCGCGGTCGCGATCGTCGCCGTGGCGGCCGTGGTCATATACAACGTCTTCTTCGCGGAGCACGCCTTCCAGGGCGACCTTGGGCTCGCTGCGCCCGACAGCTTGGGCGCGTCGTACGGGCTCACCGTGAGCGGGGACACGATGACGGCCACGATGGCGGGCCCCGGCGGCTCCCTCACCATCTCGGCCCCCATCGCCTCCCGCGAGACGCAGGAGGGCGGGACCCTCTTCACCCTCGAGAACGTCACGTGGGCGAACTTCAGCGCCACGGGCGACGTGGCCTCCACCCTCGAGAGCCAGAGGCAGTCCACGGGCAACCTCGACGTCACGGCCCAGATCCTCATCCCCAACTCGACCTCGCGCGGCGGGGTCGACGGACGCTGGTCGTTCACCGCGCGCGTAACGGCGGATGACGCATACAGCGGGCAGCGCAGGAGCGCGGAGTTCACCGGCTGGGCCGAGGTCCCCGAGGGCTCGACGCAGGCCGAATTCTGCATCCCGAACGTCAACTACCTGCACGACCTTGTGGTCACTGGTTCCAACGGCACCTACAGCATCATGACGGAGGATGGTTACACGCTCACCCTCACTGTCCTGCCCAAGTAGCCGGGGCCGCGCATGGCGACTCTCGTCGCGTCGCACATAACGCGCGCCTTCGGGGACGGGGGCGCCCGACGGGAGGTCCTTGACGACCTCTCGCTCACGCTCGCCTCCCCCGGCCTCGTGGCGGTGCTCGGGGAGAGCGGCTGCGGCAAGACGACCCTGCTCAACGTCCTCGGCGGGCTGGACCGCGAGTTCGAGGGCACCCTCTCCGTCAACGGGCGGGACGCCGCGGGCTTCTCGGAGGCCGACTGGGACCGCTACCGCGCGCGCGAGGTGGGGCTCGTCTTTCAGTCGCCCAACCTCATCGGGCACCTGAGCGTCGAGGAGAACGTCCGGCTCGCGCAGGACCTCGCGGGCATCCCGGCCGCCGAGGCGACCGCGCTGCGCGGGCGCGCGCTCGAGCGCTGCGGGATCGCGGGACTCGCCGACAAGCGCCCTGCCACCCTCTCCGGCGGGCAGGCCCAGCGCGCGAGCGTCGCGCGCGCCCTCGCCAAGGACCCTGCGATACTGCTCGCCGACGAGCCCACCGGCTCGCTCGACGAGGAGAGCGGCCGCGCCGTGATGGGACTTCTCGCCGAGCTCGCGCGCGAGCGCCTCGTCGTCGTGGTCACGCACAACGAGCGGCTCGCCCGCGACTACGCCACGGAGGTCCTCCGCCTGACGGACGGGCGCGTCGCCTCCGAGGACGGCGGCGTCACAGCCCCGGGGCAGACGGGCGCGCCGCGGAGGACCAACGACCGCGCGCCGTCGCGCCGGGGAATCGCGCGGCTCGCCCTGCGCCACCTCATGCGCCGCAAGGGCCGCTCGCTCGTCACGGTGATCGCCGTCGCGCTCGCCACGCTCTCCACGGTCCTGATGGGAGCGCTCGGCCTGGGAAGCCACGACTTTCTCGGGCGGCTCGCGCGCGGGCTCTCGCTCACCCATCCTCTCGTCATCAGCGCCGATCCCGCGATCGAGCTCGCCGCCGGCGACACCCAGTCTACAGATGGCTCCCTGGTCGTGAGCGACGCCGGGGCGCGCGCCCTCGAGTCGCTCGCGGACGCCGACCTCGCGCGCGCCTCGCTCGGCGGCCTCTATGACTACCTCACGGTCTCCCATCCCGAGGTCGCGGAGTCCGTCCTTGACATCCAGAGGGGCTACGACCTCGAGCTCAACCTCTATGACGACGAGGGCGAGCAGCTTCTGCGCGCCGGGTCGCCGGTGCTGGGCGAGCGCCTGGCGAGCGCGGGGCTCGTCGAGCCCGAGGAGCGCGCCGAGATTGAGTCCCGGCTCCCGACGGGCGCATTGATGTGCGAGCTGGTGAGAGACGACGTCACCGGCGAGGCCCCCTATGACGTGCTCGCGGGCCGCCTGCCGGAGGGCCCCGACGAGGTCGTCATCATCGTCGGCCCCGATGGCACGATGCTCGACCTCGTCGCCGCCGAGCTCGGCCTCGTGGACCTGGACGAGCTCATGACGGGCGCGTCCGCCGAGGGCGCCCCGCTCGAGCTGCCCTACGATGAGCTTCTCGGCACCACCTACCGCATCGTCCCGACCGCCGACTACTACTATCGCGACGCCTCCGGCACGCGCTGGCTGGACGCGCGCAGCGACGAGGGCTCCGCGAGGCTGCCGGGCATCGTCGGCGACGCGCGGCGGCTCACGGTCGTCGGGGTCGTGCGGAGCGAGGAGCGCTACGCCGACGCCTCCCTCGCTGGTGCGATCGGCTACGACGCAAGCCTGGTCACGGCCCTCGTGGAGGACGCCTGGGCAAGCGGGATCGTACGCGACCAGGCGGCGCACCCCGAGCGCGACGTCTTCTCGGGCCGCGACTTTGAGGACGGTCTCGCAAAGAGCGACGTGAGCGCGGACGAGCTGCTGGAGCTCGCGAGCGAGCTCGGGCTCTCCCAGGCCAAGCTCGACGCCGTCGCCTCGCTCACCGACGAGCAGGCGGGCGCGATCGCGGGCCGCCTGGGCCTCGTCGGCCCGCTCGACCCGACGCGCCTCGACGCCGATCGGCTCGAGGAGCTCCGCTCGCTCTCCGACGAGGACTTTGCGAGCCTCCTTGCCGGCGCGACGCGCGCCGACCGCTCCGCGAGCTATGCGCAGAACATGGCCTGGCTTGGCGGGGTCGACCTCGACGAGCCCACGGAGCTGCGCGTCTATGTGGGCGACCCGGAGCAGGAGGGCCTCGTCCGCTCCGCCGTCTCGGACTACGAGCGCCTTCGGGGCATGGCGGACGGGAGCCTCTCGTGCGCGAGCGACGTGCAGCAGGTCGTTGACCAGGCGAACGCGTCCGTCGCGACGATGGACCTCGTGCTCGTGGTGCTCACCTTGATCCTGGGCGCGCTCTCGCTCTTTCTCGTTGCGTCCACGACCTCCATCTCCGCGCTCGAGCGCACCGGGGAGATCGCGGTGCTGCGCGCGCTGGGGGCCACGCGCCGCGCGATCGCGGCCCTCTTCCTGTGCGAGAACCTCCTCATAGGCGTTGCCGCCGGATTCGTTGGGGGGCTGCTCGCCTGGGCGCTCGCCCCGCTCGTGAACTCCTACGTCACCATGCTCACCGACATGGGCGCGCTCGTCTCGGTCGGCGCGTGGTCCTGTCTGCCCGCCGCCGCGCTCGCGGGCGCCGTCACGGCCGCGGCGGGGCTCGTCCCGGCCCGCCGCGCGGCGCGGCGCGACCCCGCCGGCATTGTGCGCGACCTCACCGTCTAGCCTCGCGCCCGCCCCCGAAACCTCCCGATTACACAGGCGTGGTACCATCGCGCCGCACGCAACGCGAGAAGGGACCCGCATGATCGCAGTCGTCAAGGAGACCGCCACCACCGACCAGCTCGACCACCTCGTCGCCTGGATCGAGGGGCGCGGCTTCAGGACCAACGTCTCCCAGGGGGACAACGAGACCATCATCGGCATCATCGGCGACACCACGCGCATCGACCCGTTCATCCTGGAGAGCATGGACATCGTCGAGCGCGTCCAGCGCGTCTCCGAGCCCTATAAGCTCGCCAACCGCAAGTTCCACCCCGAGGACACGGTCGTTGACTGCGGCCACGGCGTGCTCGTGGGCGGCGGGCACTTCCAGGTCATCGCCGGGCCGTGCTCGGTGGAGGGCGAGAACCTCCTGCCGATCGCCCGCGCGGTCAGGGCCGCCGGCGCCACCATGCTGCGCGGCGGGGCGTTCAAGCCCCGCACCAGCCCCTACACCTCGCAGGGCATGGGCGAGAAGGGCCTCGACCTGCTCATGGAGGCGGGCGCGGAGCTGGGCATGCCGGTGGTCTCCGAGGTCATGGACCCACGCGACGTCGAGCTCTTCCTCAAGAAGGGCGTGGACGTCCTGCAGATCGGGGCCCGCAACGCCCAGAACTTCCCGCTTTTGCGCGAGGTGGGGCGCGCGGGCGTTCCGGTGCTGCTCAAGCGCGGCATGTCCGAGACCATCGACGAGCTGCTCATGGGCGCCGAGTACGTCATGAGCGAGGGCAACCCCAACGTCATGCTCTGCGAGCGCGGCATCCGCACCTTTGAGACGCGCACGAGAAACACCTTTGACGTGAACGCCGTCCCGGTGCTCCACCACCTCACGCACCTGCCCGTCGTGGGCGACCCGAGCCACGCCACCGGCTACACCCGCTACGTGCGCCCGGCCGCCTACGCCGCCGTCGCGGCGGGCGCCGACGCGCTCGAGATCGAGGTCCACTCCTGCCCAGCCGAGGCCTGGTCCGACGGCGCCCAGGCGCTCACGCCCGAGCAGTTTGCCGACGCCATGCGCCGCGTCGCGCTCATCCGCGAGGCCGTGACCGCCCCCGTCGAGGAGGCCTAGATGGCGGCCGAGAAGAACCGGGCGGCCGTGCCGACCTACGTCCCCGCCCGCTGCGGCGTGGTGAGCCTCGGGCTCATGGGCGGCTCCTTCGCCAAGGCCTTTGCCGCCGCGGGCGTGGAGGTCTTCGCCTGGAACCGCACGCGCTCCACGCTCGAGCTCGCCATGATCGAGACCGTCGACGGCGAGCTCGACGAGACCACGATCCCCACCTGCGAGCTCATCGTGCTCGCAGGCTACCCGGCCTCCACCGTCGAGTGGCTCGAGCGCTACGCGCCGCTCGTCTCGCCCGGCGCCATCGTGATCGACACGGTGGGCGTCAAGCGCGTCATCTGCGAGCGCTGCGAGGCCCTCTGCGCGCCCTTCCCCTTCACGTTCGTGGGCTGCCACCCCATGGCCGGCACGCAGTACTCCGGGTTCGCCCACGCGCGGGCCACGATGTTCAAGGGCGCGCCGATGGTCGTGGTGCCGCCCGCGATGGACGACCTCGAGCGCGCGACGGTGCTCGAGCGCCTGAAGGAGCTGCTCGCCCCCTGCCAGTTCGGCAGCTTCACGCTGGCCACCGCCGACGAGCACGACCGCAACATCGCCTTCACCTCGCAGCTCGCCCATGTGGTGTCCAACGCCTACGTCAAGAGCCCGACGGCCCGCGACCACAGGGGCTTCTCGGCCGGCAGCTACCGCGACCTCACGCGCGTGGCGCGCCTGAACGCCCCCATGTGGACCGAGCTCTTCCTGGACAACGCCGACCATCTCGGCGCCGAGCTCGACTGCATCATAGAGAGCCTCAGTGCCTATCGCGACGCCCTCGCCGCGGGCGACGCGGACCGCCTCGAGGCGCTGCTCGCCGAGGGCGACCGCATCAAGCGCGAGATCGAGGGGAGATAGCATGCGACGCATTCACGTGGACACCGCCTCGCGGCCCTACGAGGTGCTCGTGGGCGCGGGGCTGCTCGGCCAGCTGGGGGCGCTCGCGAGGGAGGCCGGCTGCGAGGGGCGTTGCTGCGTCGTCACCGAGACGACGGTGGGGCCGCTCTACGCCGACGCGGCGGAGCGGGCGCTCGCGGGCGCGGGACTCGAGGTCGCCGGGCGCGTCACGTTCCCGGCGGGCGAGGCGAACAAGACGCTCGCCACGCTCGGCGAGATCCTCGACGCGCTGGCGGCGCGCGAGCTCACCCGCGATGACTCGGTGATCGCGCTCGGCGGCGGCGTGACCGGGGACATGGCCGGGCTCGCCGCAGCCCTCTACCTGCGGGGCATTCGCGTCGTGCAGGTCCCGACGTCGCTTCTGGCGATGGTGGACTCCTCCGTGGGCGGCAAGACGGCGGTGGACCTGCCCGCGGGCAAGAACCTCGTCGGTGCGTTCTGGCAGCCGAGCCTGGTCGTGGCCGATGTGTCCGCGCTCTCCACGGTCCCGCCCGAGCTCTTCCGCGACTCCTGCGGCGAGGTGGTCAAGCACGCCGTCCTCGCGGACGCCGCGCTGCTCGACGACCTCACCGAACGTCCCCTGACCGACGACGCGGACGAGGGTCGCCTCGCCGCGACGGTGGCCCGCAACGTGGAGATCAAGCGCGACGTGGTGAGCGCCGACGAGCGCGAGCGCGGCCTGCGGCAGACGCTCAACCTCGGCCACACGATCGGCCATGCCATCGAGGCGGCGAGCGACTTCTCGCTCGGCCACGGATCGTGCGTGGCGGCGGGCCTCTGCGTGATGACGCGCGCCGCGGCGGCCCGTGGCTGGTGCTCCGCCGAGACGGCCGCCCGCGTCGAGCGCTGCGTGGCCGCCCACGGCCTGCCGACCGGAACCGACCTGCCCGCCGACGTGCTCATGCGCTACGTGGCCCACGACAAGAAGCGCCACGGGGACGGCGTGAACATCGTCGTGCCGCGCGAGGTGGGCCGCTGCGAGGTGCGCCGCGCGAGCCTCGACGAGCTGCGCGACCTGATGGAGCTCGGCCGCTGAGACGCCCCCCCCCGGCCCTTATCGCCCGCCGTCCCCTCCTTGTGCGAGGGCATGTCCCTCTTTGCGGGTATGCACCACGCGCACGGGTATGCAACGTCTGCTCGCTTCACATAATCCCAGATAGACAGCTAGGCGAGAAGAGCACGTGACGGAGAGCATGCTGCATACCCTCAAGAGCGTCGCATACCCTCCTCCCCGTGCACGCGAGGCCGCGCCACATGGCGCCCCGGCTGGCCGCGGCAGTCTCGCCTGACGCGCGGGTCGCTCGAGCGGCGCGCCGCCCACGGACCACTTATCGCCGCTCACGCCCGAGCGGGTCACCGCACCGCACGCCCAGCGCGCCATGGAGCTGCGAAAATACGAGTCCCTCAGCCACGAGCAAGCCAACGGAAAGCCCGGTGCAAGCGACCTTCCCTATAGTGGGCCCATGCTTACCGTGACCGACATCTCCGCACGCGCCCGCTGGGCGGACCCGGGCCTCATCGACCGGCTGGGCGAGCCCGTGACGGACCTCGGTACCGTAGAGTGGTCGAGCGCCTCGGCATGCGCCCTCAACGACGCCGTCCTGCGGGCCGCGCGCCTGGAGGCGACCCCCGAGCGTCCCCTCCACGTGCTCGTCTCGCGCGCCGACCGGCGCATCCACTCGTCCCGGATAATCTCCCACGTCTGGTCAACGCCCCTGCCCGACAAGGCACTCTACCGCCTTACCCCTGCCGTGCTGCTCGCCTCGCCCAGCTTCTGCCTCCAGACCGTTGCCGCAGGCAACAGCACGGTCCACGCCGTCGTCAGCGCCATGGAGATCTGCGGGAGCTACGGACGCTCGCCACGTGCGCCACATGGCTTCTATCATCGCGCGCCGCTCGCAACCCCGGCGGAGCTCGAGGCGCACTTTGAGCAGAACCACGGCTACGGCGCGCGCCGTGTCCGCGAGGCGCTCCGGCACGTGATGGCAGGATCCCGTTCCCCCATGGAGACGGTCGTGGTCCTGCTGTTCACGCTGCCCGTCGAGCTTGGCGGCTGTGCTCTGCCGACCCCTGCGCTCAACGTGCGCCTTGAGATCCCGCCCGACCTGCAGCGCGCCATCATGAAGCCCTACGTGGTCGTTGACCTGTGCTGGCCCGACCAGCGCATCATCCTTGAGTATGACAGCTACCTCTGGCACTCCAGCACCCTTGCGGTCGATTCCGACAGTACCCGCAACGAGGGGCTACGCGACCAGGGCTGGATGGTCAGGTCGGTAACGGCCGGGATGCTCGCCAACGACGACATGCGGCGCCATCTCGTCGCGCGGGTCACGGAGCGCTTTGGGGTCAGGCTGCCCGCAGACCAGAGCTTCGAGGCGCTGCAGCACGATCTCGTCGAAGAGCTCTTGGCCTGCTAGCTGTTCAGTGCCAAGACGTTGTTTACGCCCCGAGGGTGACAAATAGGGATGGCTCCCGCATGCTGTGAGTTGTTCAGGCTTGCAGCGAAGGGGGGCCATCCCATGTCCCAACATCCTAACGCAAGGCTCACGCCGCGCGGCCGAGAGCTGCTGTGCAGCCGGGTCGCCGCCGGCGCGCGCGTCTCCGAGGCGGCGCGCCAGGCGGGCGTGAGCAGGCAGACCGCCTCGAAGTGGCTCGCCAGGGCCCGGCGGGGCGAGCCGATGTCCGACCGGCCGAGCAGGCCGCGCAGGCTCGCGAGGTCCACGCCGCCCGAGACCGAGGCGCGCGTCCTCGAGGCGCGCTCCTCGATGCTCCTGGCCCCGCTCGCGCTCGCCGCCGCGACGGGCGTGCCCGCCCGGACCTGCGCGAGGATCGTGGCGCGCTCCGGCCTGCCGCGCCTCGCCGACGTCGACCGCGTGACCGGCGAGGTCCGCCGCCGCGGGCCCGTCACGCCCGTGCGCTACGAGCGCGAGCGCCCCGGCGAGCTCGTCCACGTCGACGTCAAGAAGGTCGCCCGCATACCCGAGGGCGGCGGCTGGAGGGCGCGCGGGCGCGGCTGCGGGTCCGCCCCGGGCGCGGGGCGGTCGTGCCTGCACGTCGCGGTCGACGACTTCTCACGCGTCGCCTACGCCGAGCTGCTCCCCGACGAGCGCAAGGGGACGTGCGCCGCCTTCATGGGGCGCTGCCTGGCGTTCTTCGCGGGCCTGGGCGTCGCCGTCGAGCGCGTGATGACCGACAACGGCCCGGGCTACCGCAGCGGCGACTTCAACGCCCTTCTCTCCGGGAGGGGCGTCCGCCACATCTACACCAGGCCCTTCAGCCCCTGGCAGAACGGCAAGGCGGAGCGGATGAACAGGACGCTCGCGCAGGAGTGGCAGTACGGCAGGGCGTGGGAGAGCGAGGCGGGCAGGGCCGAGGCCCTGCCCGCCTACATCGAGCACTATAATTGGTCCCGTCCGCACAGCGCCTGCGGGGGCCTGCCGCCCATGTCCCGCATTGCCGGCGTAAACAACCTATTGGCACACAACAGCTAGCGCGCCGCCCTTCTCGCCCATGCCGCCCTTCTCGCCTACCCGGCTGATTTGAGGTTATGCGACCTTTCTGAAGCTATGCGACGTGCGCAAGGGTGTGCAAGCCTTTCGAGCTCACAAACACACAGGTACATAGGTTGTCGAGAAGAGCCTCCCGCCGTAGGGTGTTCCACACCCTCGGCTATGTTGCACACCCTTTGCATCACGGGGCAAATCGCGCGAGGTTCGCCCGCGAGCGGCGCTCGTGCGGTAGCATGGGTTTGTTGAACCCACGATCACGTTGGAGTGCCCGTGAACGTCACCATACATCCCGTGCCCCTCTCCGGCGAGGTCGCGGCGCCGTCCTCCAAGTCCGAGGCGCACCGCGCGCTCATCTGCGCCGCGTTCGCCCCGGGCGCAACCGACCTGCTCTGCACGAGCACCTCCGCGGACATCGACGCGACGGTCCGCTGCCTGGAGGCGCTCGGCGCGCGCGTCGCCCGCACCGCCGCGGGCTTTCGCGTGCGCCCGGTCCCCGGCACCTCCGCGACCGACAACCTGCCCCGGCCGGCAGCGGACGCGACGCTCGACTGCGGCGAGTCGGGCTCCACGCTGCGCTTCATGCTCCCGGTGGTCTGCGCGCTCGGGCAGGGGGCCGCGCTCGTGAGCCACGGGCGCCTCCCCGAGCGCCCCCTCTCCCCGCTCTACGAACGCCTCGTCGAGCACGGGGCCGCCCTCTCGCCGCAGGGGTCCAGCCCGCTTTTGGCGCGCGGCCGCATCCGCCCCGGGCGCTATGCCCTCCCCGGGAACGTCTCGTCGCAGTACGTGAGCGGCCTCCTGCTCGCCGCGCCGCTGTTGCGCGCGCCCGTCGAGGTCGTCGTCACCGAGCCGGTCGAGTCGCGTCCCTACATCGACCTCACGGCCTCCGTGCTCGAGCGATTTGGCGTTGAGGTGGCCTGCTCGCGCGGCGTCGACGAGCGGGGCCGCGCCGCCCTCGTCTACGACGTCTGCGCCGCGGGCGGGCTCTCGTCGCCCGGCTCGCTCGAGATAGGCGGCGACTGGTCGAACGGCGCCTTCTGGCTCGTCGCAGGGGCCCTGGGCGGCGGCGTCGCCGTGCGCGGGCTCGACGCGAGGAGCGCCCAGGGCGACCGCGCCATCCTCGCCGCCCTCGCCCTGCTCGGCGCGCACGTGCTGCGCACGCCCGCCGGCGCCGCCGTCCGACCGTCCGAGCTGCGCGGCGCGACCATCGACGTGAGCGACTGCCCCGACCTCGTGCCGCCGCTCGCCGCGGCGGCCGCCCTCGCCGATGGCGTGACGCGCGTGAGCGGCGCGGCGCGCCTGCGTCTCAAGGAGTCCGACCGTCTCGAGACCGTCGCGGCGGCGCTGCGGGCGCTCGGCGCCGTGGTCGAGGGGGACGACGACGGCCTCACCATCACCGGCTCGGCTCGGCTGCCCGGCGGCGTCGTGGACGCCGCCAACGACCATCGCATCGCGATGATGGCGGCGATCGTCGCCACGCGCTGCGAGGGCCCCACCACCATCGTCGGCGCCGAGTGCGTCGAGAAGTCCTACCCGCGCTTCTTCGAGGACCTCGCCGCCCTCGGGGGCCGCGTCGAAATGGAGGCATGATGCCGTCAACCTTGGGAACCGCGCTGCGCGTGACCGTCTTCGGACAGTCCCACTCTGCCGCCGTCGGCTGCGTCGTCGAGGGGCTGCCCGCCGGCATGCCCGTTGACCTCGACGCGCTCGCCGCCTTTGTCGCCCGCCGCGCGCCGGGGTCGGACCCCTGGGGCACGCCCCGCAAGGAGCCCGACGCGCCCCGCGTCGTCTCCGGCCTCAACCCCCGCGGCGAGACCTGCGGCGCGCCGCTCGCCGCGATCATCGAGAACACCAACACCCGCTCGCGCGACTACAACAACCTGCTCGCCGTGCCACGGCCGGGCCACGCCGACTTCACGGCCTGGGCCAAGTGGCACGGCGCCCAGGACGTTCCCGGCGGCGGGCACTTCTCGGGCCGGCTCACCGCGGCGCTCTGCGTGGCGGGCGGCATCGCCCTGCAGTGGCTCGAGCGCCAGGGCGTCGCCGTGCGCGCGCACGTGGCCGAGCTCGCGGGCATCGAGGACACGCCCTTCTCGGCCCTGGACAACTCCCTTGCCGCGGCCAGGGAGCTCAACGCGCAGATGGCCGCCCTTGCCGACGGCCGGCGCGTCCCCACGATCGACGCCGACGCCGGCGCGCGCATGGTCGAGGCTGTGATCGAGGCGCGCTCGCAGAAGGACACCCTCGGCGGCATCGTCGAGTGCGTGGCGACCGGGCTTCCCGCCGGCGCGGGCTCGCCGATGTTCGACGGCGTCGAGAACGTGCTCGCCCGCGACCTCTTTGGCATCCCCTCGGTCAAGGGCGTCGAGTTCGGCCGCGGCTTCGCGGTCGCGCGGATGCGCGGCACCCAGAACAACGACCCCTACGAGGTGCGCGACGGCGCCTGCGTGCCGCGCACCAACAACGCCGGCGGCATCCTCGGCGGCATCACCACCGGCGCGCCCCTCCTCGTGCGCTGCGCGTTCAAGCCCATCTCCAGCATCATGGTTGACCAGGACTCGGTTGACCTCACGACGATGGAGCCCACGACCCTGCGCGTCCACGGCCGCCACGACACCACGGCGGTCCTGCGCGCGGTCCCGGTGGTGGAGGCGGTCTGCGCGCTCGGCCTGGCCGACGTCCTGCTCGCCTGGCCGGCCGAGGAGCCGTCTCCCTTATAGTTTGATTCTTCATACTATGGGTGCCCCGCGGCGGCCCCAGGGGCGGGCGGAGACGTTTACGCAGGTCGTTCTTCTCGCCTGCACAAGGATTGCGTGCGCGGCGGGCGGCGGCATCAAACCTTTGACCCACAACCGTCGGATTTTGGCGCCAGAGGCACCGCGCCGCGACCCGCAGGCGCCTCCGAGTACAATGAGGGCGCAACGCACGACACACGAAAGGCAACACATGGCTGAACTCTCGGAGCTGCGGCAGCGGATAGACCAGATCGACTCCCAGATCTTCGAGCTCTTCTCGGAGCGCACGGGAATCGCCGAGGAGGTCGCGGCATACAAGCGCGAGCACGGGCTGCGGGTCTTTGACCCGACGCGCGAGCGCGCCAAGGTGGCCGACGCCGCCTCCCGCGTCACCGACGACCTCGCCACCTACGCGCAGGTCATGATGGAGCTCCTCATGGAGGCCTCGCGCGCCCGCCAGCACGCGCTCATCGACGACGCCGCGGACGACCCCACGCTCGCCGCAATCACCGCCGCCCGCGCGGCGACGCCCGAGCTCTTCCCAAGCTCGGCGCGCGTCTCCTGCCAGGGCGTCGAGGGCGCCTACTCCCAGATCGCGGCCGAGAAGATCTTCCGCCGGCCGGCCATCTCCTACGCCCCCACCTTCGACGGCGTCTTCCGCGCCGTGGAGCAGGGCCTCGCCCGCTACGGCGTCATCCCCATCGAGAACTCGACGGCGGGCTCCGTGCGGCAGGTCTTTGACCTCATGCGCGAGCACTCCTTCCACATCGTGCGCACGGTGCGCGTCAAGGTGGACCACAACCTGCTCGCGCTCCCCGGCGCGACCTTCGAGGGCCTGCGCGACATCTACAGCCACGAGCAGGCCATCAACCAGTGCGCGGAGTTCCTCTCGGGCCTTCCCGACGTGCGCGTCCACGTCTGCGAGAACACCGCCGTCGCCGCCCGGCGCGTGGCCGAGTCGGGCCGCGCCGACGTGGCCGCGCTCTCGTCGCTGCCCTGCGCGGACCTCTACGGCCTCGAGGTCCTCTCGGCGAGCGTCCAGGACCGTGACAACAACTACACGCGCTTCGCCTGCATCTCCAAGGAGCTGGAGATCTACCCGGGCGCGGAGCGCACCTCGCTCATGATCGTGCTGCCCCACGAGCCCGGCTCGCTCTACAAGCTGCTCGCCAAGTTCTACGCGCTCGACATCAACCTGCTCAAGCTCGAGAGCCGCCCCATTCCCGAGCGAGACTTCGAGTTCATGTTCTACTTCGAGCTGGAGTGCCCGGTCGCCGCGCCGGAGTTCTTCTCGCTCATGGCCTCGATCGGCGGGCTCTGCCAGGAGTGCCGCTACCTCGGCAGCTACGCGGAGGTGCTCTAGTGCCCGCGGGCGAGAAGGACCGGGGCGAGAAGGGCCTCGGCGGCGCGCCCTACGGCCTCGTCGGGCGCCGGCTCGGCCACAGCTGGTCGCGGCAGATCCACGAGATCCTGGGCTCGGCGCCCTACGAGCTCCTCGAGCTCGAGCCCGAGGAGGTGGAGCCGTTCCTTCGCGACGGCGCCTGGCGCGGCCTCAACGTGACCATCCCGTACAAGACCGATGCCGCGCGCCTGGCCGACGTGCGCTCGGCCGCCGTGGAGGCCCTCGGCGCGGCGAACACCCTCGTGCGGGACGAGGGCGGCGCCATCGTCGCCGAGAACACCGACGTCCTCGGCTTTGCCTGGATGCTCGAGCGGTTCTGCCGCGAGCGCCTCGACGCCTCGTCCCGCGCGGCGCTCGAGGGACGCGACGCCCTCGTCCTCGGGAGCGGCGGCGCGAGCCGTGCCGTGCGCTACGCCCTCGAGACCGTGGCGGGCGCCCGCGTGAGCGTGATCTCGCGCGGCGGCCCGGACGGCTACGAGGGACTCGCGGGGCGCCACCCGCACGCGGCGCTCATCGTCAACACCACGCCCGTCGGCATGTACCCCGCCTGCCCGGCCTCCCCGCTCGACGACACGACGCTCGATGCGCTGCACGAGCTTCTCGGCGTGCTCGACGTCGTCTACAACCCCATCCGCACCGGCCTCGTGCTCGCGGCCGAGCGCCGCGGGCTGCCCGCCGAGAGCGGCCTGGCCATGCTCGTGGCGCAGGCGCTCTACGCGAGCGAGCTCTTCCAGGGGCGCGACCTGGATGACGCGCTCGTGGGCTCCATCGAGCGCGAGATCGTCTCGCGAACCGAGAACGTGGTCCTCATCGGCATGCCCGGCGCAGGCAAGACGAGCTGCGGGCGCGAGCTCTCCCGCCTGCTCGGCCGCCCCTTCGTCGACCTCGACGACGCCATCGCCCTCGCGTGCGGCCGCACCCCCGCCCAGATCATCGAGCAGGACGGCGAGGAGGCGTTCCGCGCCGTCGAGACGGAGGCGACCGGCCGCTACGGCGCCCGCTCGGGGCTCGTGATCGCCTGCGGGGGCGGCGTGGTCACCCGCCCGGAGAACTACGACCTGCTGCACCAGAACGGCCGCATCGTCCTTCTCGACCGCCCCCTGAGCGAGCTCAGCACGGACGGGCGGCCGATGTCGCGGGAGCACGGTGTCGAGCGGCTCGCCGCCGAGCGGATGGGGCGCTACCGCGCCTGGGCCGACGTCACGCTGCCGTGCACGGGCTCCGCCGCCGGGGACGCCGCCGCGCTGCGCGACCTTCTGGGCCGCTAGCCTTCCCGAGCGCCCCGTCGGACGCCGGACGACACACGCCCTCCGCATTTCTCGCCGTCTGCGACACCGCTCGGCGGAGTGGGGGCACCTTTTGGTCGCGGCCCGTATACTCTCTCACGGGACATCGACCGGACGTGCTGAGTGAGGAGACGGGGCTCCCGCTCGCGATTCGACGACGAAAGGGTCGCAGCGTGGACAGAAGGCAGATCGCAGAGGAGGTTCTCGCCGCGGTGGGCGGCAGGGACAACGTCACGGCCAACGACATCTGCATGACCCGTCTGAGGATCCTCACCCAGGACCCCTCGCTCGTGGACACCGACCAGCTCTCCGCCGCCCGGGGCGTGCTCGGCTTTGTGCGGCGCGGCGAGAACGGCGTGGAGGTGGTCTTTGGGCCGGGCAAGGCCGAGGCGGTCCACGAGGCGCTCGCCGAGCTCACGGGAATCGAGGGCAGCGAGGAGCCGTTTGCCGGTGGGGCGGGCGCGCAGGCGGCGCCGCTGCACGTGCACATCTCCCAGAACCCGCTGCGCGACGCCTCGATCGCGCAGAACGAGCTCGACCAGGAGGAGCCCCCCGCGGACGCCGGTGCCGTGGACGACCTCGTCAGCCTGCTCAGCGCGATTGACGACGCGCCGACGGACGAGGAGGGCCCCGAGCCGGCCGAGCCCGAGCCCGAGGAGGCCCGCGTCCCCGCGGCGGACTCGCCGGCGCGCCTGCTCGTGATCAACGGACCCAACATCAACATGCTCGGCATCCGCGAGCCCGCCATCTACGGGCACGACACCTACCGCACCATGCTCGAGCTGTGCCACGACGCGGCTGACGAGGCGGGCTTTGCCGAGTGCACCTGCTTCCAGTCAAACCACGAGGGCGACCTCATCGACGCGATCCAGGACGCCTATGGGAGCTACGCGGGCATCGTCATCAACCCGGGGGCGTACACGCACACCTCGATCGCCCTGCTCGACGCCGCCAAGGCGGTCGGCCTGCCGATGGTCGAGGTCCACATCTCCAAGGTGGACGAGCGGGAGGAGTTCCGCCAGATCTCCTACATCCGCGCCGCCTGCTTCGAGACGATCAGTGGCCAGGGCATCGAGGGCTATCGCACCGCCATCCTCGACCTCGCCGAGCACCTCGGGCTGTAGCGGCACGGGCATGGCGCGCCGCCGGGCGTCCGCCCGCGACGACGCTAGTACGCGCGACAGCTCCAGACGGAGCCCTCGGTGGCGATGAAGTCCACGGGCACGTCATGCCCGTCGGCGGGCAGCGGGTTGGACGAGAGCATCGTGGTTCTCGCCAGACCGATCTTATGGCCGGGATAGAACGCGAGGAAGCGGTCGTAGTACCCGCCGCCATAGCCCACGCGATGCCCCGCCCCGTCAAAGACCAGGCCGGGAACCAGGCACACCGACCCCACGAGCGGCGCAGGCCCGTCAAGGCGCGGCGCCTCCGCCGCGGGCTCGAGGATCCCCATCGCGCCGGGGGCCAGCTCGTCAAGCGAGCGAATCTCATGGAAGCTCAGGCCATGCGCCGCAAGGTCGGTCCGCGGGACCGCCACCCGACGGCCGGCCGTAAGCAGCCGCGCGATCAGCGCGCGCGTCCCCACCTCAGCGCCGCGCGAGACGTAGGCGAGCACGAGCGGGGCCTCGGCGAAGAGGGGGAAGGCGGCGAGCGCGGCCTCGATCGAGGAGTCGCTCTCGAGGCGCGTTCGGACGGGGATTGCGCGGCGCGCGGCGAGGTAGTTGCTCCTGAGTGAGCCCTTGTCGGCGTCGGTCCCGTATGAGCTTGCCAAGGCTCCCCTCCTCTCGCGCGTCCGTAAGCTCCCATTCTAGCAGTGTTTCTTGGTCGGACGGTCGCACATCGCGCGGCTTTGCCGTACCATGGGAGGCCGTCGATACGTCCGCGCGAACGCGCGAGGAATGGAGGCACCATGCCGAACGAGGGCAGCTACGAGGCGGCCAAGCGAAAGAGCGACGAGGTCCACGCCGACCTTCTCGTCCACCCCGGGAGCCACACCATGCTCACGGGCGACCGGCCGACCGGGCGGCTTCACCTGGGGCACTACTTTGGCACGCTCGTGGACCGCGTGCGCCTGCAGGAGCTGGGCGTGCGCACCAACATCATCATCGCCGACTACCAGGTCATCACCGACCGCGACACCACCGAGCACATCAAGGACAACGTCTACAACATGGTGATCGACTACCTGGCCTGCGGCATCGATCCCGCCAAGACGATGATCTTCACGCACTCGGCGGTGCCGGAGCTCAACCAGCTCATGCTGCCGTTCCTCTCGCTCGTGACCGAGGCGGAGATGGAGCGCAACCCCACCGTCAAGGCCGAGCAGGAGGCCTCCGGCCACGCGCTCACGGGGCTGCTCCTCACCTACCCCGTCCACCAGGCCTGCGACATCCTCTTCTGCAAGGGCGACATCGTGCCCGTGGGCCGCGACCAGCTGCCCCACATCGAGATCACGGCCAAGATCGCCCGGCGCTTCAACGAGCGCTACGGTCGCGTCTTCCCCGAGCCGACGGGCCTTCTCACCTCGACGCCGCTGCTCCCGGGCCTGGACGGCCGCAAGATGAGCAAGTCCTACGGCAACGCCATCTCCATCTCCATGACCGCGGAGGAGACCGCGCGCCTCATCAAGAAGTCCAAGAGCGACTCGGAGCGCATGATCACCTACGACCCGGAGACTCGTCCCGAGATCTCCGGCCTGCTCACCACGGCCGGCATCTGCACCGGGCGCGACCCGAGGGAGATCGCCGAGGAGATCGGCATGGGCGGCGCGGGCGCGCTCAAGCGCTACGTCACCGAGGCCGTGAACGGCTACTTCGCGCCCATCCGCGAGCGCCGCGCCGAGATCGAGCGCGACATGGGCTACGTGGCCGACGTCCTCCACGAGGGCAACCGCCGCGCCCGCAAGATTGCCGCGGCGACCCTCGACGAGGTCCGCGAGGCCATGGGGATGGTGTACTAGGCGGCCGCCCCCTCTCGTAGGTTTGGGTTCACCCTCTTCGCACAAAGCGCCCCACGTCTCGGAAACTGCCAGCTCAGAGACGTGGGGCGAAGTTTGTCTCACCGCATGCGCCGGAAAAATGAACCCAAACCTCCGGGGGTCGGATCGGCTAGCGCAGCGTCGCGAGCATCACGGCCTTGATGGAGTGCAGGCGGTTCTCGGCCTCGTCAAAGACGCGGCTGCGCGGCCCCTCGAAGATCTCGTCGGTAACCTCGAGCTCGGCCAGGCCAAACTGCTGGTAGACCTCCTCGCCGATCGTGGTCTTGCGGTCGTGGAAGCTCGGCAGGCAGTGCATGAAGATCGCGTCGGGCGCCGCCTGCGCCATGAGCTCGGCGTTCACCTGGTAGGGCGAGAGCAGCCGGATGCGCTCGCCCCAGAGCTCGGCCGGCTCGCCCATCGAGACCCAGATGTCGGTGTAGATCACGCTCGCGCCGCGCGCGCCCTCGGCCACGTCGGGCGTGAGCGCGATCGTGGCGCCGGTCTCGGCCGCGATCGCGCGACAGGTCTCCACGAGCGCCGCGTCCGGCATCTGCTCGGCCGGCCCGCAGGCGGTGAAGTCGATCCCCAGCTTGGCGCAGACCACCATCAGCGAGTTGCCCACGTTGTTGCCCGCGTCGCCCATGAAGGTCACCTTGCGCCCGGCCATGTTGCCCCGGCCGAACTCCTCCTCCATCGTGAGCACGTCGGCGAGCATCTGCGTGGGGTGAAACTCCGTGGTGAGCCCGTTCCACACCGGCACGCCCGCGTACGCCGCGAGCTCCTCCACGCGCTCCTGCCCGAAGCCGCGGTACTCGATGCCGTCGAACATGCGCCCCAGCACGCGGGCGGTGTCCGCGATTGACTCCTTCTTGCCGATCTGGCTGGCGCTGGGGTCGAGGTAGACGGCGTGCATGCCGAGGTCGGCCGCGCCCACCTCAAAGGCGCAGCGCGTGCGCGTGGAGGTCTTCTCAAAGATGAGGGCGACGTTCTTGCCCTCCAGGTAGCGGTGGGGCTCACCGGCGCGCTTCTTGGCCTTGAGGTCGGCCGAGAGGTCCAGCAGGTAGCGGATCTCCTCGGTCGTGAAGTCGAGGAGCTTGAGGAAGCTGCGGCCCGAGAGGCTTGGCGTCATGGGTTCTCCCTTCTGGGCGGGCCCGCGGGCGGGCCGCGATTCTTTGCACAACGCTAACAGGGCCGACGCGCCGTTGGCGCCCGCCCTCTGAGCTATCATGGTACACGGTCAGGAACGGCCCCGCACCGGGGCTTTGAGGAAGGGAACTGCAATGGCAAAGGCTGCCGGCGAGAAGACCGACAAGGCGGAGAAGGCCCCCAAGCCAGAGAAGGCCGAGAAGACCGACAAGGGCGCAAAGAAGGCCGGGCGCGACTTCTCCTACACCCAGAACCGCGAGCTCAGCTGGCTGCGCTTTGACGACCGCATCCTGGACGAGGCCTACGACGAGACGGTCCCCGTCTTCGAGCGCCTGAAGTTCTGCGAGATCGTGGAGTCCAACCTCGACGAGTGGTTCATGATTCGCGTGGGCGGCCTCTCCGACCTGGCCTCCCTCAAGAACCAGCCCAAGGACAACAAGTCCAACATGACCCCCGGCGAGCAGCTCGACGCCATCTTCGAGGCGCTGCCGCCGCTCGTGGCGCGCCACGAGCGCGCGCTCGCCGAGGTCGAGGCGGCGCTCGCGGGCAAGGGGCTCGTGCGCGTCTCCCCCGCCGACTACACCGAGGCCGACCACGCCGCCGTCCAGCGCCACTTTGACCGGCGCCTCGCCCCCATCATCTCCCCGCTCATCGTGGACCCGCGCCACCCCTTCCCCAACCTGCGCAACGGCCGCCTCTTCGTGGCCTGCTCGCTCGACGGCGTCGATGAGACGGGGCTTCTCGGCATCATCGAGGTCCCGGCCACCGAGCAGCGCGTGGTGGCGCTGCCCTCCACGGCAAAGTCCTGGCGCTACACCCTGCTCGAGGACGTGCTGGAGACCTGTCTCGACCAGTGCTTCGGCGACTACGTCCCCAAGCGCTCGGCCGTGCTGCGCGTCACGCGCAACGCCGACATCGACCCGGACGGCGAGGGCGTCGAGGAGGAGGAGGACTACCGCCAGCACATGAAGAAGGTCCTCAAGCTCCGCCAGCGCCTCCAGCCGGTGCGCCTGGAGATCCGCGGCAAGCTCGGCAAGAAGCTCGAGGACCTCATCGAGGGGGAGCTCTCGCTGGAGCCGCGCCGCGTCTTCCACCTGGGCCGCCCGATCGACCTGGGCTACGTCTACGGCCTGGAGTCGCACATCCCCGACCACGAGCACACGGCCTGCGTCTATCGCCCCTTTGAGCCGCAGATCTCGCCGATGGTGGACCTTTCCCTGCCCATGCGCGGCCAGGTGGAGGACCACGACGTCCTGCTCACCTACCCCTACGAGTCCATGACGCCGCTTCTGCGCCTCGTGCGCGAGGCGTCCTCCGACGACGCCTGCATCTCCATCAAGATCACGCTCTACCGCGTGGCCAAGAGCTCGCACCTGTGCGAGAGCCTGATCAGCGCCGCCGAGGCCGGCAAGGACGTGACCGTGCTGATGGAGCTCCGCGCCCGCTTTGACGAGGCCAACAACATCGCGTGGGCGGAGCGCCTCGAGGACGCCGGGTGCACGGTCATCTACGGCTCGGAGGGCTTCAAGTGCCACTCCAAGATCTGCCAGATCACCTACCACGACCGCGACGGCATCAGCCGCATCACCTGCCTCGGCACCGGCAACTTCAACGAGAAGACCGCCACGCTCTACTCCGACTTCATGTACCTCACCGCCGACGAGGGCATCGGCGCGGACGGCAACACCTTCTTCCGCAACCTCTCCCTCGGCAACCTCCGCGGCTCCTACAAGCACCTCGGCGTCGCGCCGGTCGGCCTCAAGCCCCTCGTCATGCGCGGGCTCGACCGCGAGATCTCCCGCGCCCGCGCCGGCGAGCCCGCCAAGGTCTTCCTCAAGATGAACTCGCTCACCGACCGCGACGTCATCGACAAGATCTCCGAGGCCTGCGAGGCGGGCGTCCGCGTGGTCATGATCGTGCGCGGCATCTGCTGCATCAAGGCGGGCGTCCCCGGCAAGACCGACGGGCTCGTGGTCCGCCAGATCGCGGGCCGCTTCCTGGAGCACGCGCGCATCTACGCCTTTGGCGAGGACATGGACACGATCTACCTCTCGAGCGCGGACATGATGACGAGAAACACGGAGCGGCGCGTGGAGATCGCCTACCCCGTGCGCGACCCCGCGTGCTCGGCGATCGTGCGTCACTTCATCGAGCTCCAGCTCGCCGACAACGTCAAGGCCCGCCAGCTCACCGCCGAGGGCACCTGGGCGCGCATCGAGTCCGAGCCGGACGCGCCGCACGTCGTCTGCCAGGAGGTCCTGCTGCGCGAGGCCTACGACCGCGCCAAGGCGGCCGTGAGCGAGCGCGCGGCCGCCCAGCGCGCCGAGCGCATCCAGCCCGAGGCCGAGGCGGCGCCCGCGCTCGCCTCGGTCGTGGAGAGCGAGCGGCCGAGCCAAGAGGGCTACATCGAGGTCGAGGCCGCAGCGCCGACGAGCGGTCCCGCGTCGTCGCCCGAGCCCGCGCTGGCCGCCGCCCCGACGCCGGCGGCATCGTCCGCCCCGGCCCCGAGGCGCGGTCGCCTCTCGCGCGCGATGTCGCTCTTTGGCCAGGCGTTCGGCACGCTCTTCGGCGGGGGTGACGCGTGAGCGGGGGTCTTGAGCTGGAACTGACCTGCGAGCGCATGTCCTACGGGCCGGACGCCGTCGCCCACGACGCCGACGGGCGGGCCGTCTTTGTCTCAGGCGCCGTCGCCGGGGATCGCGTGCGCGCCGTCATCGACCGCGACGAGGGCCGCTGGGCACACGCGCGCGCGACGGAGCTTCTCGAGCCCTCTGCCGACCGCGTGACGCCCGCCTGCCCCTACGCGGGGGCCTGCGGCGGCTGCCCCTGGGCCGGCCTTTCCTACGAGGCCCAGGCTCGCGCCAAGCGCGCCGGGGTCGTGGACGCGCTCGCGCGCATCGCCCGCCTGGGCGAGGAGCGCGCGGAGGGACTCGTCGCCCCGCTCGTCTCCCCTGGCGAGCCCTGGGGCTATCGCAACAAGGTCGAGCTCGCCGTCGCGGACGCGGGCGGCAGGCCCGCGCTCGGCATGCACGCCGCCCGCGGCGAGGGCGTCGTGCGCGTCAGGGGCTGCAAGCTGCTCGACCGCGCCCACGAGGGCGCGGTCCGGTCCGTGGCGGGCGCCCTCTCCTTCCTTGCCGGCCGTCACCAGGTCGAGATCGAGCGCGTGGGAATTCGCGTCTCCCGCCGCACGCGCGACGTCGAGGTGGCGCTCTGGACCCGTCCCGGCGCCTTCCCCCGCGCGCAGGCGGCCAAGGTGCTCGCGGACGCCCTCAGGCCCACCTCGGTCGTGCGCGTCATGCAGAAGGGCCCCGCCAAGGCGCGGCGCATCGCGGGCGTGGAGGCTCTCTCCGGTGCGGGCTCGTGGGGCGAGATCGTGGGCGAGGAGCGCATGCGCGTCTCGGCGCCGTCCTTCTTCCAGGTGAACACCAGGGGCGCCGAGAAGCTCGTGGAGCTCGTGCTCGAGGCGCTGCGGCCGGGGCCCGACGAGGAGGCCATGGACCTCTACTGCGGAGCCGGCACCTTCACGCTGCCGCTCGCCCGCCGCGCGGGCTTTGTCTCGGCCGTTGAGTCATACGGGCCGGCCGTGCGCGACCTGCGCCGCAACCTGGAGGCGGCGGGCCTCGACAACGTGGACCCCATCGGCGGCGACGCCGGGCGCGAGTTCCCTGACACCGAGGCCGACGTGATCGTGGTGGACCCCCCGCGCGCGGGGCTCGCGGCGGACGTGGTCGAGCGCCTCTCCGCGCAGCCAGCCCGCGCGATCGCCTACGTGAGCTGCGACCCGGCCACGCTCGCGCGCGACCTCGTGCGCTTTGCGGAGGCGGGGACCTTCTCGCCGGTGCGCGTGACGCCCGTTGACCTCTTCCCCGAGACCTACCATGTGGAGACGGTCACGCTGCTCGAGCGCGCGTGAGTCCCGGTGCGCTCCGACGCTTGCCGCCGCCAACGCATTCCCTACGGTTTTGGGCAACATCTTTGATGTCAAGAGGGCGCCGCGGGCGGCCCCCCGCGTAAACCCCATCGCCGCGCTAGGAATAGAATCGCAGCTCACGACCGCTGGCTGTCATTTTGGGCCATATGCGGGAGACGGTTGCGCGCCCGGACGGAAACGTGTACAAAAAGAGGGAACCTGGGCAGGGGGCCCAGGCAAGAGAGAGGATCCAACATGAAGGCTACGGTCAACGAGGATTGCATCGGCTGCGGGCTCTGCGAGAGCACCTGCCCTGACGTCTTCTCCATCTCCGACGACGGCGTCGCCGTCGCCATCGAGGAGGACGTCCCCGAGGACGCCGAGGACAGCGCCCAGGAGGCCGCGGACAGCTGCCCCGTCTCCGCCATCACGGTCGAGTAGCTCGGCGCGTCAATCCGACGTCTCGCGGGGGTCGCTTGCGGCTCCCGCTTTTGTTTGGAGGTGGAGCGTGATCCTGGCCTCACAGTCACCCCGTCGTCGCGAGCTGCTCTCCGACGCCGGCTTTGACCTCACGATCGTCCCGGCGGACATCGACGAGACGCGCCGTGCGGGCGAGCGGCCCGCCGAGCTCGTGGCGCGCCTCGCCGCCGAGAAGGCCGAGGCGGTTTGCGCCGCGCTGACATGCGCGCCCACCGACGGCCTGCTCGTGGCGGCCGACACCATCGTGTGGCTGGACGACGAGGCGCTCGGAAAGCCCGCCGACGCGGCTGACGCGGCCCGGATGCTGCGCGAGCTCTCGGGCCGCGCGCATCACGTGTCGACCGGCGTCTGTGCCCTGCGTCTCGCTCCGGACGGCTCCCGCGCCGCGGGCACGAGCTTCGTCGAGACCACCGAGGTCACGTTCTGGGAACTCACGGACGCCCAGATCGAGGCCTACGTCGCGACGGGCGAGCCGCTCGACAAGGCGGGCGCCTACGGCATCCAGGGCGCCGGGCGCCTGCTCGTGCGAAGCGTCGCCGGCGACTACGCCAACGTCGTCGGGCTGCCCGTGGCGCGCCTCGTCCGAGAGCTGGGGCGGCTCGTCCCGGGCGAGAAGGACCTCGTGGCCGATGCGATCAGAACGGGAGGGCCCCATGCCTAGCGAGAGCACCATCGAGAGCGTCGCGCAGATCCCGGGCGTCTTTGCCGCCCATGCCACCAACGCGCAGGGCGGCACCGGCTGCACCGTCATCGTCTGCCCCGCCGGGGCGACGGGCGGGGTGGACGTGCGCGGCGGCGCGCCGGCGACGCGCGAGACCGACCTCCTGCGCCCCGAGGAGACCGTTGAGGCGCTCCACGCGGTCGTGCTCTCGGGCGGCAGCGCCTTTGGGCTGGCGGCGGCCTGCGGCGTGGCCGAGGAGCTCGAACGGCGCGGGTACGGCCTCGACGTGGGCGTCGCCCGCGTGCCGATCGTGTCGGGCGCCTGCCTCTTTGACCTGGCCTGCGGCGACGCCCACGCGCGCCCGACGGCCGAGGACGGCCGCGCCGCCTGCGCCGCGGCCCTCGAGCGAGACGGAGCTCCCCTCCCTCGCGGCAACGTGGGCGCGGGCACCGGCTGCACCGTGGGCAAGCTCGCCGGCCCCGAGCGCGCGATGAAGTCCGGCCTCGGCGAGGACGTCGAGCGCGCGGGAGAGCTCGTCTGCGGCGCCATCGCGGCCGTGAACGCCTGCGGCGACGTGCGCGACCCCGACACAGGCGCGCCGATTGCGGGCGTACGCGCCCCGGACGGCTCCCTCGACAGCAGCGTCGCGGCCCTTCTCGGCGGCTATGCGCAGATGCCGCTCGCGCGCGCCAACACCACGATCTCGTGCGTGGTGACCAACGCCCGGCTCACCAAGGCCCAGGCCACCAAGGTCGCCCAGATGGCCGCCGATGCCTACGCGCACGCCATCACGCCGACCCACACCACCAACGACGGCGACACCGTCTTTGTCATGGCCACGGGAGCGGTCGAGGCGCCGGTCGACGTGGTGGGCGCCCTGGCCGTGCGCGCCCTCGACCGCGCCATCGCCGACGGCGCCCGCAGCGCGTCCGGCGCCTACGGCTACCCCGCCGCCCGCGATCTATAGCGAGCCCCGGGCACCAGCACGGCCACGCCGTGAGACGGGGTCGAGAGCGAGGCCCCGCCCCCCTTCTCGCAGGAGGTTCCGCAAGGCGCACCTCCTGCGAGAAGGGCGGCGGGGCCCTCCTGACGCACGAGATCCTAGTTGAACTTCACCAGCTTCTGCGCCGCGCGGTAGCCCGCCAGCGTGAGCGCGCGGCCCACGGTGCCGGGGAGGTTGGTCGCCATGCCCACGATGCCGTGGCGCGCGCGACGGTACATCCGCCGGTCATAGGCCTTGAGCTCGTCCCAGAGCTTCTGCAGCTCGTCCATCGCGTCCGCACGGTCGCTCTTCTTGGAGAAGACCGAGCAGATGGCCATGATGATCGTGAAGTAGTTCATCATGTAGCTGCGGAGCTTCGCCGAGGAGATATCGTCGTAGACGTGATAGGCGCGCATCATGACGCGCGCCACGCGCCAGTAGTGGTCCACGCGGCTCGTGAGGACCTTGTCGTTCACCGACTGGTCCTCGCGCCCGATGAAGTAGCGGTAGACGTCCTCGTCGAGGTAGTAGATGCTGCGGCACGCCGGGAACGGGACATAGGCGTAGATGTTGTCCACGTAGAACGTGTGCGGCGGCATCTCGAGCCCCACCTCGCGCAGCACGTCCACGCGGTAGGTGAGCGCGTGCATGAGCAGGTACTGCCACATCATGAAGTGGCCCATGTCGTTCCAGGTGAAGATGCGCCCCGCCGGCAGCACGCGGCGATAGTCAACGACGTTTTGCGTGTCGTCCTCCACGTGCTCGTAGACGTAGTTGGTGATAACCAGGTCCACGTGCTCGCCCAGCTCCTCAAAGCGCCGCAGCTGCGCGAGAAGCGCGCTCACGGCCGCGCCGTCCACCCAGTCGTCGGAGTCCACGTTCTTGAAGTAGGTGCCGCTCGCGTGCCTCACGGCCTGCATGACCGCGGCGCCGTGCCCGCCGTTCTCCTGATGGACCGCCTTGACGATCGAGGGGTGGCGCGCGGCCCACTCGTCGGCCTTGGCCGGCGTCTCGTCCTTGGCGGAGCCGTCGTCCACGATGATGATCTCGACGTCCTCGGCGTATCCCGTGCCCTCGAGGATGGACTCGATGCAGTGGTCCATGTAGGCAGCCGAGTTGTAGCACGGGATGCCAAAGGTGATGGTCTTCTTCATGCGTTCCTTCTTGGTCGGGTCGGACGAGAAGGGCCTGGCCCCGCTAGCTGTGCTGGGCGATGATCTCGTCGGAGAGGTCGAGCGCGGAGGCCACGACGCCGTCCATGTCGTAGTAGCGGTACTCCGCGAGCCGGCCCACGCAGTGGAAGTTCACGAGGTCCTCCACGCGTGCGCGATAGCGACGATAGAGCTCGAGGTTGTCATCCTCGATGATCGCATAGTAGGGGTCCTGGCCGCTGCCGGGCTCGTAGGCCTTGGAGTACTCCTTCAGGATGGTGGTCCTGCCGGGGACCTCCTGGCCGGTCATGTTCTTGAACTCGGTGATGCGCGTGAAGTCCTCGCTCGTGGTGTAGTTGACGGTGCCCACGGGCTGGAACTGGTCAATCGGCAGGGTCTCAAAGACCATGTCGAGCGTGCGGTACGGCAGCGCCCCCAGGTCGAGCCCAAAGAGCTCGTCGAGCGGGCCGGTGTAGATGACCTCGCCGCCGTAGGGGCGCCCGCACACGGTGAGGCTCGTCTTGGAGACCGCCAGCAGGTCGCGCGCGTCCACGTCAAGGTAGACGGAGATGAGGTCATGCTCCAGCATGTGCTCAAAGAGCGCCGTGTAGCCCTCGGCGGGCATGCCCTGGTAGGGGGCCTGCGGGAAGTAGCGCTCGTCGTCGCCCACAAAGACGGGCACGCGCCCGGTGACCGAGGGGTCGATCTGGTCGGGCGTCTGGCCCCACTGCTTCATGGTGTAGTGGAGAAAGACGTTCTCGTAGACGTAGTCGGCAACCTCCACCAGGTCCGGGTCGTTCTTCTCGCGCAGCTCCATGATCGGGACCTTCTTGTTCTCGCCGAAGGTCTCCACGAGCTTCTGGTAGAGCCGCTCTCCCCGCTCCTCGCCAAAGGCCAGCTTGAGGGAGCGGTGGTTGAAGGGCACGGGCATGAGCGTGCCATGGATGTTGGCGAGCACCTTGTGCTGGTAGTCGGTCCACTCCGTGAAGCGAGAGAGGAACTCGTTCACGCGGTCGTTCACGGTGTGGTAGATGTGCGGGCCGTACTTGTGGACGAGCACCCCGGCATCGTCCACGTAGTCGTAGGCGTTGCCGGCGATATGGTCGCGACGCTCCAGGACACAGACCTTGAAGCCGCAGGACTCGGCGAGCCGACGGGCGCAGGTCGCCCCGGCATAGCCCGCCCCCACGATGATCGCGTCAAAGGCGTCGGGGTTGAATCCGGCGGGAAGGCCCTTCTGGATGCTCATGAAAATCCTCTCTCTGCGCACGCGCGAGAAGGCGCGCTCAGCGCGCTCGCCCATTCGTCCGCCTGATTCTATCACCTCGACCCTATAATGGAGCAGGACGCGCGGCCACCGGGCGCACATGCACACAATCCGGAGCTGCGCAAGGGACAACAGGCGTCTGAGAAGGAGCATCGATGAGCGATTTTCTCGCCCGCATGAAGGCCGCGGCCAAGGCCTACAAGAAGACGATCGTCCTGCCCGAGGGCGAGGACCCGCGCACGCTCGAGGCGGCACGCACGATCGTGGCCGAGGACCTGGCCAACCTCGTCATCCTGGGCGACCCGGCCAAGATTGACGTCGAGGGCGTCACGGTGATCGACCCGACCTCGCCGACCGCCCCCAAGCACGAGGCCTACGCGCAGAAGTTCGCCGAGCTCCGCGCCAAGAAGGGCGTGACCATCGAGCAGGCGCGCGCCCAGATGATGGACGCCACCTACTACGGCACCATGATGGTCAAGATGGGCGACGCCGACGGCCTGGTCTCCGGCGCCTGCCACTCCACCGCCAACACCCTGCGCCCGGCGCTGCAGATCCTGAAGACCGCCCCGGGCACCAAGCTCGTCTCGGCCTTCATGGTGATGTGCACCAAGACGCCGGAGTTCGGCGCCGACGGCACGCTGGTCTTTGCCGACTGCGGCCTCAACATCGACCCGACCTCCGACGAGCTCTCCGAGATCGCCATCGCCTCGGCCAACTCCTTCGCCACCTTCATGGACGACGTGGAGCCCAAGGTGGCCATGCTCTCCTACTCCACGATGGGCTCGGCCGGCGGCGACACCGCCAAGAAGGTCCAGGAGGCCACCAAGTTTGCCAAGGAGAAGGCGCCCGAGCTCGCCATCGACGGCGACCTGCAGCTCGACGCCGCCATCGTGCCCGAGGTGGCCGCCCTCAAGGCGCCCGAGAGCGCGGTCGCGGGCCACGCCAACGTGCTCGTCTTCCCCAACCTCGAGACCGGCAACATCGGCTACAAGCTCGTCCAGCGCTTTGGCAACGCCGAGGCCTACGGCCCCATCCTGCAGGGCATCGCCAAGCCGGTGAACGACCTCTCGCGCGGCTGCGTGGCCGACGACATCGTGGGCGTCGTCGCCATCACCGCCGTCCAGGCCCAGATGGCCGAGATGAACTAGTTGCCTAAAAGGGGTCAGACCCCTTTTAGGCAAGTTTTCGACGGCCCGACAGCCATATGGTTGCCGGGCCGTCTTCCTGTGCGGAGTCAGCCGCGTCCTAGCAGCTCCTCGCGCGTGTAGACGCGTCCGGGACCCTCCACGGTCTCAAGACGGATGGTCCAGGGATCGTCCTGCACGGACGTGTCCCCGCAGACGCAGTTGAGGCCGTTATGCAGCGCGAGCTTGATGAGCCGCTGGTCCATGGTGAACAGCGTCCCCACCGTCCTTCTCGCCAGCACGAAGTAGAACATGTCGTAGGGAGAATGCGCGAGCCGCAGAGACTCGTTGAAGGCCTCAGGGTACAAGTCCCTCATTGGGACAAACTTGTCAACAAGGCCGACCGCTCGCTCGACCATTCGGGCGGCCTCGTCCCGGGTCATCACCTCCGCTTTGACGTACTTTGTGAACGAGCTGCAAACCTCACCGTAAAACAGGTCGACGCTGATGATCTGCTCTCCCTTGAGCGTAAGCCTCTCGAACTTGTGGCCCATCTCGGTGCCGCGCGCAATCTCTATTGCGGCGCTCGTGTCCAGGACGATCATCGGGAATCACGCAGCTCTCGCACGATCTCGGCCGGCGTTGGAAAATCGTCCGGAATGTCGATCTTGGGTGCGGCATCGATCTCCGCAAAGAGGGCCTTACGCTTGGCAATGCGGGCCTGACGCTCCTCCTCTTCCGTGAGCGCGCGCTCGCGGACCGTACCGCCGGGAATCAGGCGCAGGTGCTCCTCGATGGCAACGGTCGCCTGCTGGGCGAGGCTGCGGTGCTCGCGCTCGGCACGCAGCTTGAGCGCGTCGTAGATTCCCTGCGGCAGGTCCCGAATCTGCAGTGCCGGCATGTTCTCTCCTCTCGCCTGATGCGTTATGCATGCAGTATACATCTTCGTGCGTTCTGCATGCTGGCGGCCGCGCTGGATCCGGGTTTGGGTTCACATTGTTGGCATTCGCTCGGCACAAGAAAAGCCCCAGGCCTGTGACCTGGGGCTTTGTAAAGCGAGAAAGACGACGTGCCCGGAGCGTGAACCCAAACCTCAGAGAGGGAGCGGCTCCTAGCGGCCGATGGGCTTGGGGCCGGCAGCGCGGACCTCGGGCGACATCGTGGTGAGGCGCTTGTCGGCGTTGTCGACGAACATCTGGGCGAGCTTCTCGGCCATCTCGTCGTAGGCCGCACGGTCCTCCCAGGTGTTGCGGGCGTTGAGCAGCTCGCTCGGCACGCCGGGGCACGACGTGGGCACGTCGAGGTTGAAGCGCTCGTCGTGGACGTACTCGGAGTCGTCGATGATGCCGGACTGCGCGGCCTCGACCATCTTGCGGGTGTAGGCGAGCTTCATGCGCTTGCCCACGCCATAGGGGCCGCCGGTCCAGCCGGTGTTGATCAGGTAGACGCGCACGCCGCCCTTGTCGATCTTCTCGCCCAGCATCTGCGCATAGACGTTGGGGTCGAGCGGCATGAACGGCTCGCCAAAGAGCGAGGAGAACGTGGGCTGGGGCTCCTTGATGCCGCGCTCGGTGCCGGCGACCTTGGAGGTGAAGCCGGTCATGAAGTGGTACATGGCGGCGTTGCGGTCGAGCTTGGCGACCGGCGGCAGCACGCCGAAGGCGTCGGCCGTGAGGAAGATCACGACGTCGGGGGTGCGCTTGGCGCGGCCCTTGGCCACGGCGCCGGGCACAAACTCCACCGGGTAGGCCACGCGGCCGTTCTCGGTGAGCGAGGTGTCAAAGTAGTCCGCGACACGCGTGTCCTCGTCGATCACGACGTTCTCGCACATGGAGCCAAAGCGGATGGCGTTCCAGATCTGCGGCTCGGTCTCGGGCGTGATGTCGATGGTCTTGGCGTAGCAGCCGCCCTCGATGTTGAAGACGCGGTCCTCGGCCCAGCCGTGCTCGTCGTCGCCGATGAGGAGGCGATCCTCGGCGGCGGAGAGGGTGGTCTTGCCGGTGCCGGAGAGGCCAAAGAAGACCGTGGTGCCGTGGGAGCGCGGGTTCATGTTGCAGGAGCAGTGCATGGTGAGCACGTTGTCCTCAACCGGCAGCAGGTAGTTCATGACCGAGAAGATCGACTTCTTGATCTCGCCGGAATACTGCGTGCCCACCACGAGGATCATGCGCTCCTGGAAGTTGATCAGGACCGCGGCCTCGGAGTGGGTGCCGTAGACCTCAGGGTCGAGCTTGAGCGTGGGGGCGGCCATGACGACGAAGTCCGCCTCGCCAAAGTCGCGCAGCTCGGCGTCGGTCGGGCGCACGAGCATCTGGTGCACGAAGAGCGCCTGGCTCGCGAGCTCGCAGATGGCGCAGATCTTGCGGGAGTAGCGGCGCTCGGCGCCCGCGAGGCCGTGCACGACGAAGAGGCGACGCTCGGAGAGGTGGCCGATGACCTCGCTCTTGATCTTCTGGTAGTTCTCCTCGGAGAACGGCACGTTGACGTTGCCCCAGGCGATCTTGTCGTGGACGTCGGGGGTGTCCACGATGAAGCGGTCCTTGGGCGAGCGGCCGGTGTACTGGCCGGTGATGACGGAAAGCGAGCCGGTGCTCGTGAGCTCGCCCTCGCCGCGCTCGACGGCGGTCTCGATGAGCACGGCCGGGGACGCGTCGATGACGGTCTTCTCCTCCGTGTGGGCGATGCCATAGCGCTGAAGTTCCTCGATGATCATGCGTGCCTCCTTATGGCAGGCGGGCGTGCCGCCGACTATAGACGCATCGAAGTCCCCGGTATCCCGAGGGCACCAGTTGGACAGTATGACACATCTCCCCCGCTCGCGGCCGCATACGCCCCATTCGGCTAACGTGGGTGCCACAATTTCCAGCAAAACGATAAGGTTTTGAGGACTGCGACAAAGGAGGACGCATTGGCAACGCTCACGACCATCACCGACGGCAGCCTTTCCGCCACGATCGACGCGCAGGGCGCGCAGCTCATGAGCCTGGCAACGGGCGACGGCGAGTACCTCTGGCAGGGCGACGAGCGCTGGTGGCCGCGCCGCGCGCCGGTGCTCTTCCCCATCGTCGGCTGCCTGCGGAACGACCGCGCCGTCTCGGCCCAGGGCGAGGTCTCGCTCAAGCGCCACGGCATCGCCCGTCTCTACGAGCACACTGTCGTTGACCGCACGCCTCAGAGCGTGACCTACGAGCTCGTCTCCACGGACGAGACGCGCGCGGCCTACCCCTACGACTTCCGGCTCAACATGACCTACTCCGTCGAGGACGGCCGGCTCACCCAGACCTTTGCCGTGACCAACACCGGGACGGTGGAGCTGCCCTTCACGCTGGGCGGCCACCCCGCCTTCAACGTCCCCGTGCCCGGCGGCGAAGGCGAGTCCTTCTCGGACTACGAGCTCGTCTTCCCCGAGCGCTGGACCGCGCGCGTGCCCGCGATCGACGAGGCGGGCCTGCACGACTTCTCCCGGATGCGCGAGCTCTTCCGTGATGCCGACCGTCTGCCGCTCTCCCACGAGCTCATTGAGCAGCTGCTCACGCTGGTGTTTGTCGACGTCCCCGGCCGCAGCGTGCGGCTCGTGGGCGCCAAGAGCGGCCACGGCGTCGAGCTTGACTTCGAGGGCTTTGGCTACCTCGGCGTGTGGTCGGCCAGCGCGGACGCGCCGTTCGTGGCGATCGAGCCGTGGGTGGGCTGCGCCACGGCCTACGACGAGTCCGACGTCTTTGAGGAGAAGCGCGGCATGCTGACGCTCGCGCCGGGAGCGTCCACCGAGCGCGCCTTCTCGATCAGGCCGTTCTAGCCGTGGGGCGCATCCGACTCGCCACCGTGGACGACCTCGCGGCCGTCTGCGCCATCTACGATGCCGCGCGCGCCTTCATGCGCGCCCACGGCAACCCAACGCAGTGGTCCGGCGACTATCCCGGCCTGCCCGACGCCGAGCGGGACCTTGCGGCGGGCGCCCTCTGGGTGCTCGACGCGGGCGCGGGGCCGTTGGGCGCGATGAGCGTGCTGCCCGGGCCCGACCCCACCTACGCGCGCATCGAGGGGAAGCCCTGGCTAAACGACGGGCCTTACTGGGTCATGCACCGCATGGCCGTGGCGGACTCGGGCCACGGGACGGGCACCGAGTTGCTCACCTGGCTCTGCGCGCGCCACGACAACGTCCGCGCCGACACCCATGCCGACAACGTCCCCATGCAGCGCACGCTCGAGCGGTGCGGCTTCGTCCGTCGCGGCACCATCTGGGTCGAGGACGGATCGCCGCGCGTGGCGTACCACTACGTGCGCTAGCCCTGCCTTCCCTCACGCGCGGGGCTTCTCGCAGTCGGTTCCTTCTTGTCAGGAAAAGCGAGGTTTTGTGTCCCAGCTCGCCCACGCGCATCGCGCGAGGCCGAATCTGACACATTCTGGCGGGTTTTGGGCAACAGGTTTTATGCGCTGACCGCGTCAGGGGGCGAGAAGAACCCCTGTAACGGCGGTTTTCCACAGACGGAGCGATTTTGGGCAACATCCTTGATGCTGTGCCCGCCGGCACATCAAGGATGTTGCCCAAAACCACGGGGTTTTCGCGGGCGGGGCGCCCCCTTGGGACGCGCCCCTCGGAGGCACCTCAGCGGCAGGCGTCCACGAACGCGCTCCAGAGCGCCCGGTCCGTCCCCACCGTGCGCCAGGTGTACTCGGGATGCCACTGCACCCCCACGCAGAACCGGCGCCCGGGCACCTCGATGCCCTCGGGCACGCCGTCGGTCGCGCGAGCCACGAGCCGCACGCCCTCGCCCAAGCGGTCCACACAGCAATGATGCGCGGAGTTCGCCTGCACGAGCGTCATGCCGCCGAGCGCGCGGGACAGCAGCGACCCCTCCTCGACCTCCACGGGGTGGCAGACGTCGTTCAGAATCCCCGTGTGGCGCCACTGCACCATGCCCGCGCGGGCGCCGAGGCTCGGCACGTCCATGCAGAGGGTGCCGCCGAGGGCGACGTTCAGGAGCTGCGTGCCGCGGCAGGTCGTGAGCAGCGGCACGTCAGCGGCCACCGCCGCACGCAGCAGGGGCAGCTCGAAGGCGTCGCGCTGCGGACAGAGCAGCGCCGGGTCGTAGGGTCGCTCGTCGCCCCAGAGCGCGGGGCTCACGTCAGGGCCGCCCGGGACGGCCACGCCGTCGGCGCGGTCCACGTAGTCGGCGATGACGTCCTCGTCGTCGGTGAGCGCCATCATGAGCGGCAGGCCGCCCGCGGCGAGGACGGCGTCAACAAAGCAGTCGGCAATCGCCTCCTGCGGGGCGATCGTCTCCGAACCCTCCACGACGGACGCCTCCCAGCGGGGCGCGATGAGGATGAGCGGTCTTCTGGTCATGCCTAGTGCCCCTTGATCGAGTCCAGGAAGTCGCGGGCGCGCTGTGTCCGCGGGCGGTCAAAGAACTCGTCCGGCGCCCCCTCCTCCACGATCTGGCCGTCAGCCATGAAGACCACGCGGTCGGCCACGCGTCGGGCGAAGCCCATCTCGTGCGTCACCACGACCATCGTCATGCCGCCGCGCGCAAGCTCCACCATGACGTCGAGGACCTCGTTGATCATCTCGGGGTCGAGCGCGCTCGTGGGCTCGTCGAACATCATCGCCTTGGGCCGCATGGCGAGCGAGCGCGCGATCGCGGCGCGCTGCTGCTGGCCGCCGGAGAGCTGGGCGGGAACCTTGTGCGCCTGCGAGGCCACGCCGACGCGCTCAAGGAGCTCCATCGCGCGCGCCTCGGCCTCCTCCTTGCCCTGCCCGAGGACCTCGCGCGGCCCGAGCGTCACGTTGTCGAGGACCGTCATGTGCGCGAAGAGGTTGAACTGCTGGAAGACCATTCCGAGTTCCGCGCGCATGCGGGCGAGCTCGCGCCCCTCCTGCGGGAGCGGCTCGCCCTCGATGAGGATCTCGCCGGAGTCGATCGTCTCGAGCCGGTTGATCGTGCGGCACATCGTGGACTTGCCCGAGCCCGACGGGCCGATCACGACGAGCACCTCGCCCTTGTTCACGGAGAGGCTCACGTCGCGCAGGACGTGGAGGTCCCCGAAGTGCTTGTCCACGTGGCGCAGCTCGATCACCGGCACGCTCTTCTCGTCTGTGCGCTCTTGGCTCATGATGCTCCCGTTCTAGCGAATGATCTTGACGCCCGTGCGGCGCGCGACGTAGACCGACGCCTTGTTGATCGCAAAGTTGATCAGGACGTAGATGACGGCCACGACCAGGTACATGGAGAGCAGCGCGTCGTAGTTGGTGATGAGCACGCGCGCGTTCTGCATGAGGTCGGGATAGCTCACCACGTAGGCGACCGTCGTGTCCTTGACCACGACGACGAGCTGGGCGATGAGCGAGGGGATGACGTAGCGGATTGCCTGGGGCAGCACGATCTTGCGCATGGTCTTGGCGGGGCTGAGCCCGATCGAGAGCGCGGCCTCCACCTGCCCCCTGGGCACGGCGTTCACGCCCGCGCGAAAGACCTCCGCGAGCACGCCCGAGGCGGCGAGCGCCACCGGCAGCGTGAGCATCCAGAAGGCGGGCATCTGAATGCCGTACTGCGGGACCACGAGGAAGAAGAAGTAGATCAGAAGCAGGCTCGGAACCCCGCGGAAGAAGTCCGTCACCACGCGGCAGAGCACCGCGAGCGGACGGACGCCGCTCGTGCGGCCAAGCATGAGCGCAAGGCCCAGCACGAGCGCGATGGCGCCCGCCGTGAGCGCCACCTCGACGGTCCCGACGAATCCCTGCAGCAGGAAGCGCCATGTGGGCCACTCGAGCAGAAACGACCAGTAGCGCGGCGCGAGCTGCCCCGTCACGTAGAACTGCCGGACCACAAGGGCGACGAGCAGGGCGAGAAGGACCGCGCAGACCGCCGTCACGATGGCGATGCGACGACGCGCCCGTGGGCCGGGCGCCTCGTAGAGGGCGTCGCGCACGCTCGGCGCCGTGGTGGTTCTCGCGCTCATCGCTGGATCCTCACCCTCTTGTCGAGACGGTTGCCCACAAAGGAGATCGCAAACGCCGTGAGCACGTAGCCGAGCGCCGAGACCAGGAAGGCGAGGACGCCTCCGGTGGCGCGCGTGTTGACGTAGGACACCACGCCCGTGAGCTCCTGCGGGGAGAGCGGCACCTGGGAGCCGAGCGCCGTCGTGAGCATGACGGCGATGAGCAGGTTGGTCATCGGCAGGACCGTCGTGCGCAGCGCCTGGGGAATCACGATGTGGCGGAGCACCTGAGAGAACGTGAGCCCGATCGAGCGTGCCGCCTCGACCTGGCCCACGCCGATCGTGTTGATGCCGCTCATGAAGTTCTCCGACCCGAAGGCGGAGCCGAGCAGGACCACGGTCACGATGACGCAGGTGCGCCAGTCGAGGACCACGCGCAGCTGCGGCAGGGCGTAGGCCACCAGGATCAGCAGTGCCACGCCCGGGATGTTGCGAAACACCTGGACGTAGAGCTCCCCGAGGCCGCGCAGCGGCGCGATCGGGCAGACGCGCGCCACGGTCACGAGGACGGCGAGCACCATGACGAAGACGAACGAGAGCGCCGTCATCGACCATGTGGCCACGAGGCCGTCCAGATAGTTCTGTCCATAGGTCCCAAGAAGCTCGGCGAGGCCCATGCTCTTCTCGCCCCGATCCTACGCGCCGATGGCGGGGGGCTCGGGCACCGTGTCGATGCCGGCGCGGTCGCCGATGCAGAGCTGCCAGAGCTGCTCCCAGACGCCCTCGTCCTCGATCTGCTGGAGCCAGGCGTTCACGAACTCCACGCCGTCGGAATCGAGCGGCAGGCCGATGCCGTAGGCGTCAACCGGGCCAAACTCCTCCCCCGCGAGGCGATAGCGCCCGGGGTTGCGCGTCATGGAGCCCATCTGCATGGCGGTGTCGATGACGTAGGCGTCCACGCGACCCTGCGAGAGCGCCGTGCGGGCCTCCTCGTCGGTCTTGAACTCCTGGACGATGGCCTCGGGCGCATACTCCTCCAGGATAGAGGGGCCGGTGGAGCCGGACTGGGCGGCCACGTTCCTGCCGGCGAGGTCCTCGACGGAGTTGATGTCGGTGTTGTCGGCCATCACGAGGATGGACTGCTGGGTGGTGTAGTACGGGCCCGCAAAGGAGATGACCTTCTTGCGGTCGTCGTTGATCGAGTAGGTGGCAAAGACGACGTCCACCTGGTCGTTCTGAAGGACCGACTCGCGCGTGTCGGAGGTGACCTGGGTGATCTCCTGCTTGGTCTCGTCGCCCAGGATGTAGCGCGTGAGCAGCTGGGAGAGGCCGGCGTCAAAGCCGCGGGTCACGCCGTCCTGCTCGTTCAGGGACGAGAAGAGCAGCGAGGTCTGCACACCGCCGACGCGCAGGGTGCCTGCCTCCTTGACCGCCGTGGCCCACGCGCTCGCGGCGACGACGTCGTCGGGGGCGACGGCGCCGGAGGCGACGAGCTCGTCGTAGGCGGCGGCGTCGAGCTTGGTCTCCTCGGAGGCCTCCTCCTCGGCCGCGGGGGCGGGGGCCTCCGCGTCGCCGCAGGCGACGAGACCGAGGCTGGCGAGGGCGGCGGCACCGAGGCCGAGGGCGGAGCGACGGCTGAGCATGAGGTCGTTAAGCGACATGGGGACATCCTTTCCTTAGGGTTCCCGTTCACGAGCTTAAATTGTACCCAAAGCACTAGGAATTAAGCACCGTCGGCCGCGCGGCCGTCACTTCTCCGTAACCTCGGCTGGCCACCAATACGCGACTTCCAACGAAATTGGCCCCCCGAAACGTTGTAATCGCGTATCGAACTCCGCCAGTACGTGATTTCCAACGTTCCAAGGCCCAAAAACGTTGGAAGTCGCGTATTGGTCCAGATGCGACAGAGAGAGGCCCGGCTCCAGAGGGAGTCGGGCCTCTCGAACACGCCTGAGAAGGGGGGCTGGACCTGGCGCTACCCTAGCAGCTCCTCCACGTCGAGAGCGATCATGTACTCCTCGTTGGTGGGAACCACCATGACGGTGATCGTCGAGTCGGGGGTGGAGATCACGCGCGGCTCGTCGGAGCGCGGGGCGTTCTTCTCGGCGTCGATCTTGACGCCCATCCAGGCGAGACGCTCGCAGATGGCGGCGCGGATCTCGGGGGCGTTCTCGCCGATGCCCGCGGTGAAGGCCATCGTGTCCACGCCCTGCATGGAGGCCGCCATCTCGGCGAAGAGCTGGGAGACGCGGTAGTTGAACATGTCGAGCGCCATCTGGCACTTCTCGTCGCCGTTGGCGGCGCCGGCCTCGATGTCGCGGGAGTCCGAGGAGACCTCGGAGACGGCGAGAAGACCGGACTTCTTGTTCATCATCGTGTCGATCTCATCGACGCTCATGTGCGCCTCGCGGCTCAGGTAGAAGACCGTGGCGGGGTCGAGGGTGCCGCAACGCGTGCCCATGATGAGGCCGTCGAGCGGGGTGAGGCCCATCGTCGTGTCCATGCAGCGACCGTCCTCGATGGCGCAGAGGGAGGCGCCGGAGCCGAGGTGGCAGCTCACGAGCTTGTGGGTCTTGTCACCCATCATCTCGTGCACGGTGCGCCAGATGAAGCGGTGGCTCGTGCCATGGGCGCCGTACTTGCGCACGTGGTACGCATCGACGACGTCGCGCGGGAGGGCGTAGCGCCAGGCCATCTCGGGCATGTGGTAGTGGAACGCGGTGTCCGGCACGATCACGTTGCCGAGCTCGGGGAACATGTCGCGGCAGATCTCGATGACGTCGGCCTCGGCGTAGTTGTGCAGCGGCGCGAGCGGGGCGACCTCACGGACCTGGGCGAGCGTCTCGTCGGTCACGACGGCGGACTCGGGGAAGTACCAGCCGCCCTGGACCACGCGGTGGCCGATGCCACCGATGGGCTTGTCCACGGTCTTGAGGATGTCGAAGACGTACTTGATGGCAGTCTTGTGGTCGGGAAGCGCGACCTCGAGCTTCTGCTTCTCCCCGCCCATCTCCTCGTGACCGACGAACGAGCCGTCGATGCCGATGCGCTCGCAGTTGCCCTTGGCGTAGACCTCGCGCGTGTCCACGTCCAGAAGCTGGTACTTGAGCGACGAGCTGCCGGCGTTGATGACAAGGACGTTCATGACTCTCCTCTCGCGGGGGACCCCGCTCTCGGGCGAAACACAACGTCCCTATCATACGCCCGACAAGCGACGTTGTTGGCCTCGCGTCGCCGAGCGGGCCGGCCGGGCTTCTCTCCGGGAAGCGCGCCGCGCGGAACTTCCCGGAGAGAAGCCCTGCGCCGACAGCTGCGTCTAGGCGGGGATGAGGCCCTCGCCGAGGGGCTTGCCGCCGAGGACGTGCATGTGCAGATGCATGACGGTCTGGCCGGCCGCCGCGCCCGTGTTCATGATGCAGCGGAAGCCCGACTCGGCGACCCCGCACTTCTCGGCAACCGCCTTGACGGCGCGCTCCATCGAGGCGAGCGTCTCGGCGGGCACGTCGTCGATGAAGTTCTCGTGATGCGCCTTGGGCACCACGAGCACGTGGACGGGCGCCTGCGGGTTGAGGTCGTTGAAGGCGACGACGTTGTCGTCCTCGTAGACAAACTCGCTCGGGATCTCGCCGTTGGCGATCTTGCAGAAGATGCAGTCGGACATGACAGGCCCCTTTCTCGTGGCTAGTCGTTCAGGTAGGCGGTGCTCGGCGCCGAGGAGGTGTCGGTGGTGGCGGCGTTCTCGTCAGTGGCGTCAAGAAGCACGCGGACCTTCTGCTCGGCGCTCGCCAGACGCGCGCGCAGGCTCTTGAGCAGATCGACGCCGCGGGCGTAGCGATCGAGCGACTCCTCCAGCTCGAGCTCGCCCGACTCGAGCGAGCGCACGATCTGCTCCAGCTCGATGGAGGCCTCCTTGAACGTCATGTCCTCGATCTTCTTGGGCTCCTCTACCATGTCTCTCCCCTTTCCGGGCGCTCGGCCCGATGGTCGTTGACGTTGCTGACCGTCGCGTCTATCGACCCGCGGCCGAGAAGGACTCGGACCTCGTCGCCGGGCGCGAGCTCGCTCGCGTCCTTCACCACGCGCCCGTCGGCATCCCGCGTGATCGCGTAGCCGCGCGCGAGCACCGAGAGCGGCGAGAGCGCGTCGAGCGAGGCCGCGAGACGCCCGAGCGTCGCCTCGGCCGGGCGAAGCAGGCGCTCGCCCGCGGCCCGAAGGCGCCGCGCGGACTGCCCGCAGCGCTCGGCGTCACGGGCCAGCGCGCGCGGGATCGCGTCGTGCAGGCGCTGCTCGGTCTGCATGAGGTCGGCGAGCCGGTCGAGCACCGGGGCGAGCGGGTCGGTCAGGCAGCGACGGGCGCCGAGGGCGTCGAGCGCCACGCGGCGACGGGAGAGCTGCGCGTCCATGCCGCCCGCCATGAGGCGCGCGGCGGCGTCCACGCGCTGGCGGCGCGCGGCCACGAGCGTAGACATCGCCCGGCCCAGGCGCACCTGGCGCTGCAGCATCTGGCGCTCCACCTCGTCGATCGCCGGTGCCACGGACTCGGCGGCCGCCGTGGGGGTGGACGCACGCCTGTCCGCCACCATGTCAGCGATCGTGGTGTCGGGCTCGTGGCCGATCCCGGTCACCACGGGCACGGGGCACGCCGCGATGGCGCGCGCGAGCCCCTCGTCGTTGAAGCACATGAGATCCTCGAAGGACCCGCCGCCGCGCACGAGCAGGATGGCGTCCGGCCGCGCCTGGGCGGCGGTCCCGAGCGCCCGCACGATCGTCGCCGGGGCGTCCGCCCCCTGCACCGAGCAGCCCACGACGTCTATCTCCACGAGCGGGTTGCGCCGGGCGAGCGTGCGCTTGACATCCTCGATGACACTGCCGGAGAGCGACGTCACCACGCAGACGCGCGAGCAGAACGCGGGGACGTGGCGCTTGCGCGCGGGGTCCATGAGGCCCTCGCGCTCGAGGGCGCGCGCGAGCTCGGCCACCTGCTGGCGCAGCAGTCCCTCCCCCGCGGCCTCGACCCTGCTCGCCACGAAGGAGAGCTTGCCGGAGGCCTTGTAGACGTCAAACTTCCCGGTGAGCTGCACGGCGAGGCCGTCGCGCAGCTGAAAGCCCATCTTGGCCGCCGTGCCCCGCCACACGATGACGCTCATCGAGGCGCCGTCGTCCTTGACCTCGAAGTAGCAGTGGCCCGAGCGGGCGTTGGGGCCGCGAAAGCCCGAGACCTCGCCGTTCACCACGAGCGTGGGCCATGCGGAGACCGCGCCCTTGGCGAGCGCGACCGCGTCGCTCACGGAGACGGGCTGGGGCCGCTCGACCCCCATCAGTCGTTGCCCCGATCGCCGTAGCGACCCATCAGGTAGACGAGCTGCATGATCGAGGTCAGGGCCGCGGCGACGTAGGTGAGCGCCGCGGCGGTGAGCACCGCTCGGGCGCCCTGCTCGTCCACGCCCGTGCCGTGCGCGGAGAGAAAGGCCACGGCGCGGCGCGAGGCGTCGATCTCGACGGGCAGCGTCACGAGCTGGAACACCACGGCGACGGCAAAGAGGACGATCGCGAGCTGCACCAGCCCGCTGATGCTGAGCAGGACGCCGGCGAGCAGCACGAGGACCCAGGACTGCTGCGCGATGTTGACCGCCGGAACGAGCGCGGCGCGGAGGCGATAGAAGCCAAAGCCGCGCGCCGCCTGGATCGCGTGCCCGGCCTCGTGGCACGCCACGGCGAGCGAGGCCACCGAGGCCCCGCGGTAGTTGTCGTCGGAGAGGTGAAGCTTGTTGTCGCGCGGGTCGTAGTGGTCGGTGAGCGAGCCCGCCACGCGCGTGATGCCCACGCCCGCGGCGCCCCCCTCCGCGAGCATGAGCCGGGCCACGTCCGCCCCGGTGCCGGGGATGCCGGCGTCAACCTGGGACCACTTGCGATAGGTGCTCTTGATGTAGCCCTGGGCGGCCATCCCCAGGACGAGCGCGACGAGCGCCACGAGTAGGTAGGCGGGGTCGATCCCGTAGCCGAAGTAGATGGGCATCTTGTCTCCAATCGTCCGTCGAGGTTCATTCTACCCACCCGACCGGACACACATCACGGGCGCTGCCGCCTCACAGCAGCTCGATCCTGCCGTCGCGCACCGTGAGGCCCACCTCGCCGGCGAGCAGGCGCTCGAGCGTCGCGCCGGCCAGCTCGTGGCGCCAGCCCGAGGACAGGGGCGACCCGTCGCGGTCCTGCACAAACTCGAGCAGGTCGTCACGGGTGGCGATGAGCTGCGTGGCCACGCCGCTGCGCTCGGACACGAGGCGCAGGACCGCATACATGAGGTCGATCACGCTCTCGGTGTCGGCCGAGGGCCGCGCGTGACGGGCGACCTTGGGGCACGCGTCTGCGGGGCACGCCGTCCCGCGGGCCACCGCGTCGAGCAGGGAGCGGGCGTCGCGCTCGGAGATCTGGTCGGTGCCGCGGATGCGCCTCAGGCGCTCGAGCGAGCCGGGCGTGCGCTTGCACACCTCGACGAGGACCTCGTCGGAGGCGACCCACTTGCGCGGCAGGTTGCGGCGGGCGGCCGTCTCCTCGCGCCACGCGCAGACCTCGCGCGCGATCGCGAGCTGGCGGCGCGTGAGCGAGCCGGCGCGCCGCAGGCGCAGGTAGGCCTCTCGGGGGTCGCGGCGGACGCGGGCCGGGTCGCTGAGGGCCTCCATCTCGGGCACGACCCACGAGAGGCGGTCCTTCTCGACCAGCTCGGCCATCATCCGCTCGTAGATGCCGGGCAGGTAGCGCACGTCGTCCTCGGCGTAGGTGAGCTGCTCGGGGTCGAGCGGGCGGCGCGACCAGTCGGTGAGCGACTCCGCCTTGGGCAGGCGCACCCCGCAGTACGACTCGACGAGCGACGCGTAGCTGATCTGCTGGCGCAGCCCCAGAAAGGCGGCCGCGAGCTGCGTGTCGAACACCGGCGCGCAGGCGACGCCCATTCCCTCGAGCAGGACCTCGAGGTCCTGCCCGCAGGCGTGGAAGACCTTGGTCACCGTGGGGTCGGCGAGGAGGCGCGCGAGCGGGGCGAGGTCGTCGATGAGGATGGGGTCGATCGCCGCGATGTGGTCGCCGGCGGCCACCTGCACGAGGCAGAGCTTGGGGAAGTAGGTCCTCTCGCGGAGGAACTCGGTGTCAACGGCGATTACCTTCGCCGCGGAGGCAAGCTCGCAGAAGCGTTCTAGCTCGGTCTTTGTGGAGAGGTACAAGTCGCTCGATTCTCCCCGGGCGGGGTTTGGCTACACTATGGACGGGCACCCCCAAGGGGCCCATCATATGATAGCCAATCAACGGCATTCCCCCAGGAGGAGATTCGTGCGCACGCTCGTCATCCACAACCCCCGCTCCGGCTTTGGCTCGGACGCCGTCTTCCAGTTCGAGCGCGCGCTGCTGCGCCCCGGCGACGAGTGCGTGATGCGTCAGCTCGACGACGACTTTGACGCCCGCCAGGCCTGCGCCGGCGCGGGCGACTTTGACACGGTCGTCCTGTCCGGCGGAGACGGGACCATCTCGTCGCTCCTCTACGAGCTGCGAGAACTCGACGTCCCCGTCTGTGCCTTCCCCTCGGGAACCGCCAACTTGCTCTGCGCCAACCTTGGCAACGCGCCCGAGCCCGCCGCGCTCGCCCGGGCCTGCCGGATCGGCAAGACGGCGCGGCTCGACCTCGGGGAGATCTCCTGGACGAGCGACGCGGGCGCGGCCAGGACGCGCGGCTTTGCCCTCATGTCCGGCACCGGCTTCGACGCGCAGCTCATGCAGGCGGCCCTCCCCAACAAGGCGATCATGGGCCAGGCCGCCTATTTCGCGGCGGCGCTCTCCAACCCCCGGCCCACCGTCTCGCACTTCTCGATCACCGTGGACGGGACCACCCACGAGCGCGACGGCATCACCTGCCTCGTGGCCAACACCGCGATGATCCAGGGCGACATCCAGATCGTCCCCGACTGCAGGATGGACGACGGCCTGCTCGACGTCATCGTGGTGGAGACCTCCGACGCCGCGCAGCTGCTCAAGCCGCTCGCCTTTGGCCTGCTCGACCACAGCGGCCACGCCGTGGGCAGGCCCCACATCGAGTCGTTCAAGGGCCGTGAGATCCGCATAGAGTCCTCCGTGCCCGTGCCGCTCGAGGTTGACGGCGACGTCGCGCCCGGCCTCGTCACCTCCTACGCCGTGCGCGTCCTGCCCCGGGCGGCGCGCCTCATCGTGGACCCGATGAGCCCCTACGGCTCCGCCGACGACGGCTCGTCGCGCTTCGGCGGCTCCGACGTCATCGCCTACCCAAAGTAACGGGCCGAGCGCGCCGTCACGCCACGAGCGAGAGCAGGGCGAAGGAGGCCATCCCGACGAGCGCGCACCAGATGAGCGACCCGGTCCTTCTCGCCACCACGACCACTGCGGCCGCGGCGACAAGCGCCGTCCACGACGGGCCAGTGGACGGGTCGAAGAGGTCGTTCGCGACGAGGGCGGCAAAGGCGGCCGGCGGGATGAGGCCGAGCGCCTCGCTCACGCGGGGAGAGAGCTCGCGCCCCTTGAGGGTGAGCAGCGGGACGCAGCGGCACGCCAGGATGACGGCGAGCACGCAGACGTAGAAGATCAGGAACTCGGTGGCGCTCACGGCCGCCTCCCCCGCTCGCGCGCCCCCGCCAGCAGGCCCGACCCCACGCCCGCGAGGGCGCCGAGAAGGACGGAGAGCGAGCCTAGGCCGAGCGCCTTGAGGGCGACGACCGTCGCGACCGAGACGACCGCCACGACCGCGGTGACCACAGACCAGCGCTGCGTGACGAGCAGGCACACGAAGATCGAGGTCATCGCGAACGACATGATCGCGGTCGGGATGGCGAGCGCCGGACCCACCGCCGCGCCGAGCGCGTTCGCGAGCGCCCACGAGAGCATGCTCGCGAGGTTCACCATCGTGGCGCGGGCGGGCGTCCAGCCCCCGTCCGGCGCGGCAAAGCGCTCGAGGTTCACCCCAAAGCTCTCGTCGGTGACCGTCGCGGCAAAGACCGTGGAGAGCGCGCGGGGCGCATGGGCCAGGTAGGGCGAGAGGGCGGCGGAGTAGAGCAGCTGGCGGGTGCTCACGAGCGCCACGCTCGCGATGATCGAGACGAGCGGCGTGCCCGTGAGCGCGAGCGAGGCCATCATGAACTGCCCGGCGCCCGAGTAGAAGGTCGCCGAGAGCAGAAACGCCGCCGCCGGGCCGAGCCCCACCTCGGCCGCCATGACGCCGCAGGGAACGCCGATCGTGACGTAGCCGAGCATGACGGGCAGCGCCGCTGAGAGGGCGGCGCGAACGTCAGGACGCGAGGGCACGGAGGTCACGCCAGCGCGACGTCGTCCGCCGGGAAGCGCACGCCCATCTGGCGGCGGATCTCGTCCATGACGGCGAGGGAGTCAACGGTCACGCGCTCCAGGCGCTCGCGGGCCCGCAGCGCCTCGGGGTCGCCCGCAATCGCGGCGACAAAGTCGTCGATCTCGCAGACCATGTCGTTGTCGGGGACCTCGACGTCAACGGGACGCGTGGTCATGCCCTCCATGCGGAAGATGAGCCCCTTGTCCTCGTGGTCGTGGATGCGCGGGTTCACCGGGCACGACGTCTGGTCCCACAGCAGCGTGGCCCGCTCCCCCTCGACCTGGGAGGGCAGCAGGTCGTCGGTCATCTTGCCAAAGGACAGGCTCACGACCTTGTCGCCGTAGCCGAGCAGCGCCTCGCCTGCGAGGTCGATCGTGCCGTAGGGGTCGCCCTCCGCGCATCCCGGGACGTCCGTCGTCACGGCGAGCGCACGGATGGTCTGGGGGCGACCAAAGAGGGCCACCGCGGGCTCCACGCAGTAGACGCCGATGTCCATGAGCGAGCCGCCGGCCAGCGCGGGGTCAAAGATGTTGAGGCGCTCGCCCGCGCGCAGCCGGGCCATGCGCGAGGTGACCTTGGAGAAGCGCAGGGTGGCCAGGCGCACCGCCCCCAGCTCCGAGGCCACGATGCGCTCGATCGCGGCGAAGGTGGGCACGTGCAGGTTGCGCATCGCCTCCAGGGCGACCACGCCCCGCTCGCGGGCCGCGTCAAAGACCGCGCGCGCCTGCGCCTCGTTGGCAGCCAGCGCCTTCTCCACGAGCACGTGCTTGCCGCCGCCGATCATCGCGAGGGCCTGGGAGGCGTGGGCGCCGTTAGGGCTCGCGATGTAGACGGCGTCCACCTCGGGCGATGCCGCCAGCTCCTCGAGGCTGTCAAAGGCGAGCCGCGCCCCAAAGCGCGCGCCAAACTCCCGCGCACGCCCCAGGTCGCGCGAGTACACGCCCACGCACTCGACGCCCGTCGCCTCTGCGAGCGCCTCGAGGAAGCGCTCGCAGATGCCGCTCGTCCCGATGGTCGCAAACCTGACCGTGCCCATCGTCCTCCCCTTTCGTCGGTGGAAGTCGATTCTAGCACCGCGCCCGCTCGCGAATCCGCGCGTGGACTGCTAAGGTTGCTCTCGACGAACGAGAAGGACGGTGGACATGTACGCCTTTGAGGGACGCGTGCGCTACAGCGAATGCGACGAGACCGGGAGGCTCTCGCTTGTCTCGGCGATAAACTACCTGCAGGACTGCTCGACGTTTCAGTCGGAGGAGCTCGACCGGGGCTTTGCGAGCCTCAGGGAGCGCGGCATCGCCTGGATCCTCGCGGGCTGGCGGATCGAGCTCGGGGAGCTCCCGTGCCTCGGGGAGCCCGTGCGCGTCTCCACCTGGTGCTACGAGATGACGCGCTCCCACGCGCGCCGATGCTTCGCCCTCGCCGGCGCCGACGGCCGCGACGTCGTGCGCGCCGACTCCCAGTGGCTGGTGTACGACATCGCCGCGGGCCGCGTCAGCCGCGTCCCGGACGACCAGCGCGTCTACGTGTCCCCGGAGCCCCGTGCCGCCATGGCGCCGCTCGAGCGCCACCTTCACGTGGCGGGTGAGCCACGGCGGGCCGCGGCCACACTCGTGCGCGCCCACCACCTCGACACCAACCGTCACATGAACAACGCGCAGTACGTCCTTCTCGCCGCGGACGCCCTCGAGGAGCTCGCTCGCATGGGGCCCGTCGCCTCCGTCTCGGTGCTCTACCGCAAGATGGCGCTGCTCGGCGACACCGTCACCCCGCTCGTCTATTCCCGCGACAACGGCTTTGACGTGGACCTCGTTGACGCGGAGGGCGCCTCCTACGCGCTTGTCCGCTTTGAGATGAAGGAAGGGACCCCCTCATGAACATGCACGTCTCCGCGGCGCTCATCTGCCGGGACAACCGGCTCCTCGCGGCGAGAAGGGCCGACGGCGCGCAGGGCGGCGGCTGGGAGCTACCTGGCGGTAAGGTCGAGGCCGGGGAGACGCCCGCCGAGGCGCTGCGCCGCGAGATTCGCGAGGAGCTGGGCTGCGAGGTGACGTCGCTTTGGCCCTATGACACGGTCGAGCACGACTACCCCGACTTCCATCTCACGATGGACTGCTTCGTCTGCCGCCTTGCCGACGGCGCCGAGCCCACGGCGCACGAGGGCGTCCACGACGAGCTCCGCTGGCTCGCACGCGACGAGCTTCTCGACGTGGCGTGGCTGCCCGCTGACGTCGCGCTCATGCGCTCGCTCTCGTTCTACTGGGACGAGGCGTTTGCGGACCAGCTCCTCTAGCGTCTTGCTATGATGGGGCGGACGAGAGGAGACCCCATGCCCCTGGACAACCTGCCCGAGCGCGCGCCGCAGCCGCCGATCATCGAGAGCGCGGGCGGCACCACCGACCCCGACAACGCCAACTCCGGCCCGGGTGCCTACGTCCTCTTTGCGATCTACGTCGCGCTGGTCGTCCTGCTGTTCGTGGGTCTCACGAGCTGCGTGGGCGCACTGGGCGCGGTCGTGTCCTCCACGATCGACGAGGACTTCCCCAGCGCGCAGTCCGACACGCTCCTGCCCGATGTTGACGAGCTCCCCGAGGGCCTTGACGGCTCCCTCGAGCCGCTCTCCCGGACGTAGGGAGGAAACGCCATGAGCAAGGCCGACGACCTCTTCATCTCCATGTGCTCGGACATCATCGAGCACGGGACCACCACCGAGGGCCAGAGGGTCCGCCCGCACTGGGAGGACGGCACGCCCGCCTACACGATCAAGCGCTTTGGCGTGTGCAACCGCTACGACCTGCGCGAGGAGTTTCCGGCGCTGACGCTGCGCCGCACGGCGCTCAAGTCCTGCATGGACGAGGTGCTCTGGATCTACCAGCGCAAGTCCAACAACGTGCACGACCTGAAGCCCCACATCTGGGACGAGTGGGCGGACGAGACGGGCTCGATCGGCAAGGCGTACGGCTACCAGGTGGGCCAGGTCTCGCACTACCCTGACGGCGACTTCGACCAGATGGACCGCGTCCTCAAGGACCTGCGCGAGAACCCCTACTCCCGCCGCATCATGACCAACCTCTACACCTTTGCCGACCTCTCCGAGATGAACCTCTACCCCTGTGCCTACAACGCCATCTACAACGTGACGCAGGAGCCGGGCGATGAGCGCCCCACGCTCAACATGGTCCTCGTCCAGCGCAGCCAGGACGTGCTCGCGGCCAACAACTGGAACGTCTGCCAGTACGCGATCCTGCTCATGATGGTGGCGCAGGTCTCGAACATGAACGCCGGCGAGCTCGTCCACATGATCGCCGACGCCCACATCTACGACCGTCACGTCGACGTCGTCCGCGAGCTCATCTCGCGCCCGACGTTCCCCGCCCCCACCGTCCGCCTGAACCCCGAGGTCACGAACTTCTACGACTTCACGACCGACGACCTGATCGTCGAGGGCTACGAGCACGGCCCGCAGGTGAGGAACATCCCGATCGCGGTCTAGGCACTGCCCGGCGGGCGGGCGAGAAGGGCTTTGCCCCGGCGCTCGGACAGCTTCGGCGCAAAGGACGCGCCTGCAGAACTCGCGGCGGAACAAAGCCCTTCTCGCCCGCCCGCCTGCGTTTCTCGAGCTGATGGCCGCGGCACAGAAAGGTATGGAGATGACTTGCAAGCTGAGTGCGATCGTGGCGGTGTGCGACGACTGGGGGATCGGGCTCGACGGGGGGATGATCGTCGAGAACCGCGAGGACATGCGACACTTCGTGGCCTGCACGACGGGGCACGCGGTCATCATGGGCCGCCGTACGCTCGAGAGCCTTCCGGGCGGCCGCCCGCTCAAGAACCGCCGCAACGTGGTCCTCACGCGCGACGCGTCCTTCTCGGCCGAGGGCGTCTGCGTGGCCCACTCCGTCGACGGCGCGCTCGCAGCCGTGGCGGACCAAGACGAGGCGTGGGTCATCGGTGGCGGGCAGGTCTACGAGCTGCTCCTCCCCCGCTGCGAGCGTGCCATCGTGACGCGCAACCACTGCGTGCGCCCGAGCGACGCCTTCTTCCCCAACCTGGACGCCGACCCCGCCTGGCGCCTCGCCGAGGTGCGCGAGGGCGGCGTCACCCCCGAGGGCGTTTCCTTCGACTTCGCTACCTACGAGCGCGACTGAGTCGCCGAGGCGGAGCGTCTACGGAAATAACGGCCTGAAATCGGCCCGTTTTTCGCAGATGCTCCGTCTCGGCGCTTTTCTCGCCAGCAACTTCACGGTTTTGTGGGAATCGACGTCCCGCGTCCGCTCGTGTGCCGGTTTTGACATGAACCTCAAGGTTGTGGGCAAGATCTTTGATGCGACGTCCGGAAAACGTCGGGAGGGGTATCAAGCTTGTTGCCCACAACCGTGTGAAATGCGGCTAGACGACGTCATGGACGGCTCGCCCAGCGTCATCACATCAAGCTTGTTGCCCAAAACCAAGACAAACCGGCGGGAGAGCGCAACGCGCGCCCGGCCGCGTCCATGCCCGGCAAACGAAAGGGGCCCGCCAGCCGAGAAGCTGACGGGCCCGAAGTCGTGCTGTGCGACGAGCGCTAGTTGTTGTGTGCCAATAGGTTGTTTACGCCGGCAATGCGGGACATGGGCGGCAGGCCCCCGCAGGCGCTGTGCGGACGGGACCAATTATAGTGCTCGATGTAGGCGGGCAGGGCCTCGGCCCTGCCCGCCTCGCTCTCCCACGCCCTGCCGTACTGCCACTCCTGCGCGAGCGTCCTGTTCATCCGCTCCGCCTTGCCGTTCTGCCAGGGGCTGAAGGGCCTGGTGTAGATGTGGCGGACGCCCCTCCCGGAGAGAAGGGCGTTGAAGTCGCCGCTGCGGTAGCCCGGGCCGTTGTCGGTCATCACGCGCTCGACGGCGACGCCCAGGCCCGCGAAGAACGCCAGGCAGCGCCCCATGAAGGCGGCGCACGTCCCCTTGCGCTCGTCGGGGAGCAGCTCGGCGTAGGCGACGCGTGAGAAGTCGTCGACCGCGACGTGCAGGCACGACCGCCCCGCGCCCGGGGCGGACCCGCAGCCGCGCCCGCGCGCCCTCCAGCCGCCGCCCTCGGGTATGCGGGCGACCTTCTTGACGTCGACGTGGACGAGCTCGCCGGGGCGCTCGCGCTCGTAGCGCACGGGCGTGACGGGCCCGCGGCGGCGGACCTCGCCGGTCACGCGGTCGACGTCGGCGAGGCGCGGCAGGCCGGAGCGCGCCACGATCCTCGCGCAGGTCCGGGCGGGCACGCCCGTCGCGGCGGCGAGCGCGAGCGGGGCCAGGAGCATCGAGGAGCGCGCCTCGAGGACGCGCGCCTCGGTCTCGGGCGGCGTGGACCTCGCGAGCCTGCGCGGCCTGCTCGGCCGGTCGGACATCGGCTCGCCCCGCCGGGCCCTGGCGAGCCACTTCGAGGCGGTCTGCCTGCTCACGCCCGCCTGGCGCGCCGCCTCGGAGACGCGCGCGCCGGCGGCGACCCGGCTGCACAGCAGCTCTCGGCCGCGCGGCGTGAGCCTTGCGTTAGGATGTTGGGACATGGGATGGCCCCCCTTCGCTGCAAGCCTGAACAACTCACAGCATGCGGGAGCCATCCCTATTTGTCACCCTCGGGGCGTAAACAACGTCTTGGCACTGAACAGCTAGTCGGTGTCGACCGCGGCATCAACCTGGCTGCGGAGGAACTCCTCGGCGTCCTTGCGGCCGCGAGAGAGCTCGGCGGCGGCCATGACGGGCACCCAGTAGTGCACCTTCTGCTTGGCGACGTCGGCCTTCTTGGAGAAGAGGTCGAGGTAGTTCTCGGCGTGGCCGGGGTGATACATCTTGAAGAGGATGTAGGTCATCGCGGCGTCGGCCTCGGGCAGGCCGCGGGTGACGTGGGTCCAGTCGCAGGCGTAGAGCGTGCCGTCCTCGGCCACGATCACGTTGGACGGGTTGAAGTCGCAATGGCAGATGCTGTGGCCCGGCGCCATGCGGTCGGTCCTCATCTGGAGGTCGTAGCGCACGGAGGGGTCGAGGCCCGGCGTCTTGCCGACCATGCCGGCGATCTTGGTCTTCTGGTCCTTCATGAGATCGGAGGCGTGGGTGCCCTGAATCTCGATCTGGAAGTCCACGAACTGCTCGAGCAGCTTGTCGTACTCGGGCGTGCCCTCGGCGGCGTCCATGAGCGAGCGCATGGTGACGCCCTTGACGCACTCCGTGGAAAGGGCCCAGGAGCCGTCGGCGACCTGGGAGACCTCGAGGACCTTGGGCACGCGGACGCCGGCCTCGGCGACGCGGGCGACGTTCAGCGCCTCGTTGAAGACGTCGGAAGCGGGCTTGGTGGCCTTAAAGACCTTGACGATGCGCTCGCCGTCAACGTAGACGACCTTGTTGTGACGCTCGACGATGACCTGCTTGTTCTCGGAAAGTTCCATTGCTGCCTCCTTCTGGGCAACGAGAAGAACGTGTGCGGACTAGTCCTCGTAGGAGCTGGGCTCGCGGCCGTAGAAGGCGTCGAGGTAGAGCTCCTTGATCTCGGAGATCAGCGGGTAGCGCGGGTTGGCGCCGGTGCACTGGTCGTTGAACGCGTTCTCGGACATCTCGTCGATCGTGGCGAGGAAGTCCTCCTCGGTGACGCCGAAGCCGGCGATCGTCTCGGGCACGCCCACGTGAGCCTTGAGCTCCTCGATGCGGGCGATGAAGTTCTCGAAGACCTCCTGGTCGGTGCGGCCCTTGATGCCGCAGAAGCGACCGGCCTCGGCGTAGCGCGCGAGGGTCTTGGGGTGGTCGTACTGCGGGAAGGTGCCCATCTTCACCGGGCGCTCGGCGGCGTTGTAGCGCATGACGCGCGTCAGGATGACGGCGTTGGCCATGCCGTGGGCGATGTGGTGGTAGGCGCCGAGCTTGTGGGCCATCGAGTGGTTGACGCCCAGGAAGGCGTTGGCGAAGGCCATGCCGGCGAGGCAGGACGCGTTGGCCATGTGGTCGCGGGCCTCGACGTCGGTGCCGTCGTCATAGGCGCGCTCGAGGTAGGTGAGGACGAGCTTCATCGCGCGCAGGGCGAGGCCGTCGGTGTAGTCGGACGCCATGACGGAGACGTAGGCCTCGAGGGCGTGGGTGAGGACGTCGACGCCGGAGGCGGCGGTCAGGCCCTTGGGCTGGGTCATCATGTTGTCGGTGTCGACGATGGCCATGTTGGGCAGGAGCTGGTAGTCGGCGATCGGCCACTTGGTGCCGGTCTCGGCGTCGGTGATGATCGAGAAGGGCGTGACCTCGGAGCCGGTGCCGGAGGAGGTGGGGATGGCCACGAAGAAGGCCTTCTCGCCCATCTTGGGGAAGGTGTAGACGCGCTTGCGGATGTCCATGAAGTCCATGGCCATGTCCTCGAACTTGGCCTCGGGGTGCTCGTACATCATCCACATGATCTTGCCGGCGTCCATCGCGGAGCCGCCGCCGATGGCGATGATGCAGTCGGGCTCGAACGCCTTGACCTGCTCGAGGCCGCGCAGGCAGTCCTGGAGCTTGGGGTCGGGCGAGATGGACCAGAAGCTGGAGTAGACGATGCCCTGCTCGTCAAGGGAGGCCTCGATCTTCTTGGTGAAGCCGCTCTTGTAGAGGAAGGAGTCGGTGACGATGAAGGCGCGCTTCTTGCCGTAGACCTCGGAGAGCTCGCGCAGGGCCACGGGCATGCAGCCCTTCTTGAAGAAGACCTTATCGGGCACACGGAACCACAGCATGTTCTCACGCCTCTCTGCGACGGACTTGATGTTGAGCAGGTGCTGCGGGCCGACGTTGCCCGAGACGGAGTTGCCGCCCCAGGAGCCGCAGCCGAGGGTCAGCGACGGCGGCATCTTGAAGTTGTAGATGTCGCCGATGCCGCCCTGGGCAGCCGGGGTGTTGATGAGGAATGCGGCAGGTCTTCATGCGCTTGGCGTGCTCGGCCATCTTCTCGGTCTCGCGCGTGTCGATAAAGAGCGAGCTCGTGTGGCCGTAGCCGCCGTCGGCGATGAGGCGCTCGGCCTTGGAGAGGGCGTCCTCCCAGTTCTTGGCGCGGTACATGCCGAGGATGGTGGTCAGCTTCTCGTGCGCCCACGGCTCGGAGGGCTCGACGGACTCGACCTCGCCGATGAGCACCTTGGTGCTGGCGGGGACGGAGACGCCGGCGGCCTCGGCGATCTTGGGGGCGGGCTGGCCGACCATCTTGGCGTTGACGCCGCCGTTGACGATGACGGTGTTGCCGACCTTGGCGATCTCGTCGCCCTGGAGGAAGTAGCAGCCGCGCTTCTGGAACTCGGCCTTGACCTTGTTGTAGACCTTGTCGAGCACGATGACGTTCTGCTCGGTGGCGCAGATCATGCCGTAGTCGAAGGTCTTGGAGTGGATGATCGAGTTGACGGAGAGCTCGATGTCGGCCGTCTCGTCGATGATGGCGGGGTTGTTGCCCGGGCCGACGCCCAGGGCCGGCTTGCCGGAGGAGTAGGCGGCGTTGACCATGCCCGGGCCACCGGTGGCCAGGATGATGTCGGCCGAGCGCATGAGCTCGGAGGTCATGTCGAGCGACGGCACGTCGACCCAGTCGATGATGCCCTTGGGGGCGCCGGCGGCCTCGGCGGCCTCGCGCACGATGCGGGCGGCCTCGGCGGTGCACTTGCCGGCGCGCGGGTGCGGCGAGATGAGGATGGCGTTGCGGGTCTTCAGGCAGATGAGCGTCTTGAAGATGGCCGTGGAGGTGGGGTTGGTCGTCGGGATGACGGCGGCCACGAGGCCGAGCGGCTCGGCGATCTGCTTGTAGCCGAAGGCGGCGTCGTCGGAGATGACGTCGCAGGTCTTCATGTCCTTGTACTTGTTGTAGATGTACTCGGAGGCGTAGTGGTTCTTGATGACCTTGTCCTCCATGACACCGTAGCCAGTCTCCTCGACGGCCATCTTGGCCAGCGGGATGCGGGCCTTGTTGGCGGCCATGGCGGCCTCATAGAAGATCTTGTCCACCTGCTCCTGGGTGAACTTCGCGAACTCGGCCTGTGCGGCGCGCATCTCCTTGATGCGCTCCTGCAGCGCCTCGACGCTGTCAATCGGGGTCCTGACGATCTCTGCCATGCGTTCCTCCTATTTCTCGGACCGGGCGGCGACGCATCGCAGCGCGGTCGTACAAAGGACAAGGTAAAGCGTGGTGGTGCGGACCTGCATGCGCGCGGGGCGCATACATGGTTGAGTATAGCATGACCCCGCGGCCGCTCGCCCACCGACGGCGAGCGCGGCGTTTTTGCCAAGCGAGCGCCACCGCCCGGCGGGGAACGGGCTCACCTCCGCCCGAGCGCGGCCTCCAGCTCCATGACCTGGTCGCGGGCGTCGCGCCCGTCGGCCTCCCAGAGGCGCCACTCCCCCGCCGCCCGATAGGCCACGCGCGGGCCGAAGCCGCCCACGAGGGTGTTCGCGGCGCGCGGGAAGTCAAGGTCCTGCCTGAGGCCCGGGTAGCGCACGGCCTCCACGCGCGGGTGGCACGCGAGGTAGTTGGCCACCACCTGCGCCGCGTCAGAGACGACCCTCCAGCGCTCGCGCCCCATCTGGGACGCGAGCTCCTGGAGGGTCGCAAGGTCGAGGTAGGTCTCAGGCGTCGGGGCCACGGCTAGCGGCGCTCGGCGATCTCGGCGCAGACGTCGGCGATGAAGTCGTCGAGCTCGCGCGAGACGGTCTCGTTGGAGCGGTCGCGCACGGAGATGGTGCCAGCCTCGACCTCCTTCTCGCCGAGGATGAGCATGTAGGGCGGGCGGTCCACGGAACGCGCCTCGCGGATCTTGTAGCCGATCTTCTCGTCACGCTCGTCGAGCACCGCGCGGATGCCGGCGGCCTCCAGGCGCTCGGTCACGGCGCGCGCGTAGTCGCGGCTCTTCTCGGAGACGGGCAGGACCTTCACCTGGCAGGGCGCGAGCCACGTGGGGAACTTGCCGGCGAAGTGCTCGATCAGGATGCCGATGAAGCGCTCGATGGAGCCAAAGCACACGCGGTGCAGCATGATCGGGCGCTGCTTGGAGCCGTCGGCGTCGGTGTACTCCAGGTCAAAGTTGAGCGGCATCTGGAAGTCCAGCTGCACCGTGCCGCACTGCCAGGTGCGACCGAGCGAGTCCTCCAGGTGGAAGTCGATCTTGGGGCCGTAGAAGGCGCCGTCACCCTCGTTGACCACATAGTCCTTGCCGAGCTTCTCGAGCGCCACGCGCAGGGCCTCCTCGGCGCGCTCCCAGTCCTCGTCGGAGCCCATGGAGTCCTCGGGGCGCGTGGAGAGCTCGAGGTGGTAGGTGAAGCCGAACTTCTCGTACACCGAGTCGATGAGGTTCACCACGCCCACGATCTCGTCGGTGAGCTGGTCCGGGCGCACAAAGAGGTGGGCGTCGTCCTGGTTGAAGCAGCGCACGCGGAACAGGCCGTGCAGGGCGCCGCGCATCTCGTGGCGGTGCACCAGGCCGATCTCGCCCGCGCGGATGGGCAGCTCGCGGTAGCTGTGCGGGTGGCTCTTGTAGACGAGCACGCCGCCCGGGCAGTTCATGGGCTTCACGCAGTACTCCTCGTCGTCGATGATCGTGGAGTACATGTTGTCCTTGTAGTGGTCCCAGTGGCCGGAGGTCTTCCAGAGCTCCTTGCTCATGATCATCGGCGTGGAGATCTCAACGTAGCCGGCGGCGCGGTGGATCTCGCGCCAGTAGCTGAGCAGCTCGTTTTTGAGCGTCATGCCGTTGGGCAGGAAGAACGGGAAGCCGGGGGCCTCGTCGCGCATCATGAAGATGTCCATCTCGCGGCCGATCCTGCGGTGGTCGCGCTTCTTGGCCTCCTCGAGCAGGCGCAGGTGCTCGTCGAGCTCCTCCTTGGTGGCAAAGGCGGTGCCGTTCACGCGCGTGAGCATCTTGTTGGCCTTGTCGCCCTTCCAGTAGGCGCCCGAGACGCCCGTGAGCTTGAAGGCCTTGAGCGCCTTGGTGTAGGTGAGGTGCGGGCCCACGCACATGTCGATGTACTCGCCCTGCTGGTAGAACGTGATGCGCGCGTCCTCCGGCAGGTCACCGATGTGCTCGACCTTGTACTTCTCGCCGCGCTCCTCCATGAGGGCCACGGCCTCGGCGCGCGGGAGCTCGAAGACGGTGAACTTGAGGTTCTCCTTCACGATCTTCTTCATCTCGGCCTCGATCGCGGGGAAGTCCTCCTCGGAGATCTTCTGGCCCTCGGGGAGGTCGATGTCATAGTAGAAGCCGTTCTCCGTGGCGGGGCCGTAGGCAAAGTCGGCCTCCGGGTACAGGCGCTTCACGGCCTGGGCCATGATGTGGGCGGCGCTGTGACGGACGACGTGGGTGACCTCGTCCGCCGGGCACTCGTCGATGTGACCGTCGTTGTACAGGACCTTCATGGGAAAACCTCTCTCTGGATGGTCTGCGAACATGAAAAACGCCCGCACACCGCGTGATGCGGTGTCGAGCGATATGCGGCGCCTGCCCGGGGCCTGCCGGCCGGGATGGACAGACGCCTAGATAGTCTGCGTTCGAGCGATATGTGCGACGATGCGCTGCATCTGGGCCCTTCGTGTTGGTTGCACACCCTAGGTTTACCACAAGTGGAGGCACAATATGCTCGAGGCGCGCACAAAAAGCCCCGCACGAAGCGGGGCCTCAGATGCACGCATGATTGCCGAGCTACTGCTGAATCCTGGTCCGGCAGTACGGGCACACCTTCCAGTCCGCGTTGAGCGGGCGGTGGCAGGTGGGGCAGACGTTGCGGACCTGCGTGTTGCAGATCGGGCAGACCACAAAGTCGCGGTCGATCGGCGCGCCGCACTTGGGGCAGATGCCGTAGTGGGAGAGCTGGTGCTCGCGCAGGGCGATGTCCAGATCCTGCTCCTCGCGGTCAATGAGGTAGGAGCTGGGGCGCAGGATGACGTAGGCGAGCAGGCCCACGATGGGGATCACGGAGATGATGGCCCACATCCACCACGGCTCGGCGCCGCGGCGCTGGGCGTCGCGGATGACGTAGACGATGGAGAGGATGTAGAGCATGACGACGCACACGACCATCAGGTAGAGGACCATGCGGACCTCAGGGGTGATGAGCTGGTCGAGAAGTTCTTGCATGTCGGGGACTCCTTCGGACTTTGGCGCAGGTCGCGCCGCCACATTCAAACGGGATTGTAGCAAAAGCTACCGGAAGAGGCCGGCCAGCTCCCCCGCGAGCGTGATGGAGCCGCACGCCACGTAGGATTCTCCACACAATGCCGACGCCGCGGCCTCAACCGTGGGATACGTCCCCACGACCTCGGCGCCGGCCGCGGCGAAGGCAGCGGCGAGCTCGGGAGCCGGGCACGCCCGCGGGCTCGAGGTCTGCGTGACGGCAACGCGCGGGAAGGCCGCGGCCAGGCGCGCGACGATGCCCGCCACGTCCTTGTCGGCAAGCACCGCGGCGAGCAGGACGGGACGCTCTTCGCGATTGGGCGCGACGTCGTCCACCGCGGAGAGGAACGCCTCGACCGACTGCGGGTTGTGGCAGGCGTCGATCAGCACCGGCGGCTCCGGGCGCAGCAGCTGGAAGCGACCTGGCGTGGGACACCGGACGACCGAGGTGAAGAGCGCGTCGGCGTCGAGCGCGCGACCGAGGTAGGACTCCGCAAGCGCGACCGCGCACGCGATGTTGGCCGCCTGATAGGCGGGCTTGAGCGCAGCGAGCTCGGCGTAGGTCGCGCGCGGGGTGGTGACGGCGAGCTCGAGCGGCGCGCCGATGCGATGCGGCCGCTTGGTGATCTGGAAGCCGGGGACGGACGGGCGTGACACCGGCCTCGCGCGCACGAGCGAGAAACACGTCGCTCACGCTCTCCGGCTCGGCAGTGCCGGCGCCAAGCACGCAGGTGCGGCCGGGCTTGATGATGGCGGCCTTCTCGCCCGCGATCTCCTCGAGCGTGTCGCCGAGGACCCTCATGTGGTCGAGCCCGATGCCCGTCACGGCGACGGCGCGAATGGACTTGGCCGCCGAGGTGGCGTCCCAGCGACCGCCCAGGCCGCACTCCAGCACGACCACGTCAACGCCCGCCTCGGCAAAGACGACCATCGCGGCAACCGTGAGCAGGTCGAACTCCGTGACGTCGTAGGGGCGCTCCCCCGCGGCCGCCCGCCGGGCGTTCACGCGCTCGCCCGCGACACGCGCCGCGGCCACGCCATGGGCAAAGGCCTCCTCGGAGACCGGCACGCCGCCGATCTCCATGCGCTCGGTGTAGCTCACGAGCTCGGGCGAGGTGTAGAGGGCGACGCGCAGACCCTCGCCCGCCAGGATCGCCGCGGTGTAGCGCGCGGTGGAGGTCTTGCCGTGGTTCCGGCGATCTGCACGCATTCGAACGCGAGGTCCGGGTCGGCAAGCTCGGCGAGCATGTCCTCCACGGTCTCGAGCAGCGGCTCGATGCCAAAGCGCAGCGCGCCCGTAACGACCCCGAGCGCCTCCTCGTAGCTCAGCTCGGGCACATCAAAGGGCAGCTGATACATGGCGGCTCCGTTTCTCTGGTCATGGCCGGTCCTGCGGCCGGGCGCGGCGCGCAGCGTCACACAGGATAGCAGCTCCCGGCCCTCCGGCCCCGTCCGGGCGGCGAGGCGCGACGGCCGTGATTCACGAGGTTCTGGGTTTCTCGCCCCACCGCGCTTCTCGGCAGGCGTGTTTTGTAACGACCCGGCCGGTTTTGGGCAACAAGTTTTATGTGGTGCCGAGAAGGACGGCGTTTTGCATCAAAGATGTTGCCCAAAACCCGCAAAGGCGTGGCGCAATGGCCGTCGCGTGGCCCCCTCTGCCCCCATCACATAAAACATGTTGCCCAAAACCAGCAGGATTCCGCGGGGAAGGCGCGTCGGGCCTCCGTCTCCGCGGGAACACGGCTACAGCCCCAGCAGACGCAGGGCTTCCTCGCGCGTCTTGAGGTCGCGCAGGCAGCCGCGGACGGCCGAGGTCGTGGTGAGGGCGCCGGCGGCACGGATGCCGCGCATGGTCATGCACGTGTGCTCGGCCTCCAGCACCACGAGCACCCCGAGCGGGTCGAGCTCGCGCACCATCGCGTCGGCGATCTGACCGGTGAGCCGCTCCTGCACCTGCAGGCGCCGCGCATAGCCGCTCACGCAGCGCGCGATCTTTGAGAGCCCGGTGATGCGACCGTCACGCGGGATGTAGCAGACGTGCGCGCGCCCGGTGAAGGGCAGGATGTGATGCTCGCAGAGCGACGAGAACGGGATGTCCTTGACGATCACCATCTCCTGGTTGCCCGGCTCATGGAACTGCTTGCGCAGGTAGACACCCGGGTCCTCCTGCATCCCGCCCAGGATCTCCTCGCAGGCCCGCGCCACGCGGTCGGGCGTGCCCAGAAGCCCCTCGCGGTCGGGGTCCTCCCCTATCGCGAGCAGCAGCTCGCGCACCGCGGCCTCCACACGCGACCGATCAAGGCTCCCGTAGCGCATCTCACCAGACATCTACCAATCCATCCTCTCGGCGGCCTCGATCACGTGCTTGGCGAGAACCGCGGTGGTCACGGCGCCCACCCCGCCGGGAACGGGGGTGATCGCGCCGACGACGTCGCTCACGGCGTCATAGTCTACGTCACCGACGAGCCGCCCGCTCTCCTCGTCCCAGTTGATCCCCACGTCGATGACGGTCTGTCCGGGACGCACGGCATCCGCGCCGATCAGGCGGGGCCGCCCCGCGGCAACGACGAGCACGTCCGCCGAGCGACAGATGGCGTCAAGGTCGCGCGTCCGGGTGTGGCACATCGTCACGGTGGCGTCACGTCGCTGCAGCATGAGCGAGACGGGCCGGCCGACCACGAGCGACCGGCCGACCACGACGACGTTCGCGCCGGCGAGCCCGACGTCGTAGTGATCGAGCACCTCAAGCACGGCCGCCGCGGTGCACGGGGGGAAGCCGCACGGCCGGCCGGAGAGGACGCCGTAGAGCGAGCCGGGCGTCGCGCAGTCCACGTCCTTCCGGGGCGCGAGCGCGGCGCAGGCGGCCTCCTCGTCAAGATGCGCGGGCAGCGGGCGAAAGAGCAGGCAGCCGTGAACGGAGGGGTCCTCGCTGACGGCGCGCATGCGGGTGAGCAGCTCGCCCTGCGGGCAGTCCCCGGGCAGGACGACGCGGCGCACGGCGATGCCGACCCTCTCGCAGCGCTTGAGGGCGCCGCGCTCGTAGGAGAGGTCGTCCTCGCGCTCGCCCACGCGCACGATGGCGAGCGTGGGCGCCACGCCCCGGGCGGCGAGGGCGGAGGCGTGACGAGCCAGGCGCTCGGTCAGGGCGGCGGCGACGGGCGCGCCGCGCAGCTCGACCGCCATCAGCGGACCGACCTCGCCGCGAGGCGCTCCACGAGGGCGCGGGCGCGCGGCACGAACTCGTCGAGCATCTCGGCGCAGGCGGACTCGATGCTCGTGGTGGCGCCGTCGTCGGGCAGCGCGGCGGTGTTCACGTAGACGTTGACGCTCGCCGCCTGCAACGCGGCGGCGGCCAGCAGGGCCCCGCAGGCGACGTCCGAGGCGAGCAGGCGCGAGCAGCGCCCCGCCATCTCCTCCAGCAGCACGATCGCGCGACAGCACTCCCCCATCATCGCGAGCGGCGCCATGCACGCGCCCCGTGTGGCGTCCTCGATCACGGCGGCGCGGCGTGCGTCGTCGCGCGGGAGCGCATAGGCCTCGAGCAGCGGCGAGAAGCCCGCGGCATCGTCTGCGACGAGCTCGAGCAGCCGGTAGCGGACGTCCTCGGCGTCCTCCATGATCGCCGCGACCTCGGCCCCCACGTCGGCGAAGCGGGACTTTCCCACCGTCAGCGCCCCGGCCATCGAGCAGAGCGCGGCGGCGAGCGACCCCACGAGCGCCGCGGCGCCGCCACCGCCCGGCACGCCGTCGCTCGACGCGAGGCGCTCGACGAACTCCTCGCAGCTCAGCTCCGTGAGCCTCTCGTCCACGACAACCCCCCCCCGGCTAGAAGAGGCCGACGATGCGGCCGTCCGGCGTGACGTCAATCTTCTCGGCCGCGGGAACCTTGGGAAGGCCCGGCATCGTCATGATGTCGCCCGTGAGCGCCACGATGAAGCCGGCGCCGGCGCTGACCTTGAGGTTGCGCACCGTGATGCGGAAGCCCCGCGGCGCGCCGAGCTTGGTCGGATCGTCGGAGAAGGAGTACTGCGTCTTGGCCACGCAGATCGGCAGGTTGCCAAAGCCCTGCTCCTCGAGCTGGCGCAGCTGCCGCGCCGCCGCGGGGGTGAGGTCCACGCCGTCGGCGTGGTAGACCTTGGTCGCGATGGCGGCGAGCTTGTTCTCGATCGTGTCGTTCACGTCGTAGGCAAAGCGGAAGTCGCTCGGCTGCTCGCACAGGCGCACGACCTCGTCGGCGAGCGCGCGGCCGCCCTCGCCGCCCTTGGCCCAGACCTCCGAGAGCGCGACGCTCACGCCCAGCTCGTTGCAGCGACGCTCGACGAGCGCGAGCTCGGCGGGGGTATCCGTGGGGAAGGCGTTGATGGCCACCACGACAGGCAGGCCCCAGACCTCGCGGATGTTCGAGACGTGCTGGAGCAGGTTGGGCAGGCCGGCCTCGAGCGCCTCGAGGTTCTCGGCGCCCAGGTCGGCCTTGGCGACGCCGCCGTTGTACTTGAGGGCGCGCACGGTGGCCACGAGCACCACGGCGTCGGGGGCGATGCCGGCGTAGCGACACTTGATGTCCAGGAACTTCTCGGCGCCCAGGTCCGCGCCAAAGCCGGCCTCGGTGACCACGTAGTCGGCGAGCTTGAGGGCCGTCAGCGTGGCCTCCACGGAGTTGCAGCCGTGCGCGATGTTGGCGAAGGGCCCACCGTGGACGAAGGCCGGGTTGCCCTCGAGCGTCTGCACGAGGTTGGGCTTGATCGCGTCCTTGAGCAGCGCCGTCATGGCACCCTCGGCGTGGATGTCGGCCACGGTCACAGGCTTGCGGTCGTAGGTGTAGGCGATCACCATGCGGGCGAGGCGGGCCTTGAGGTCCATGAGGTCGGTGGCCAGGCAGAAGGCCGCCATGACCTCGGAGGCCACCGTGATGTCAAAGCCGTCCTGGCGAGGGCACCCGTCGGCCACGCCGCCGAGGCCGTCCACCACGTTGCGCAGCTGCCGGTCGTTCATGTCCACGCAGCGGCGCCACGTGATGCGGCGCGGGTCGACGCCGAGGGCGTTACCCTGCTTGATGTGGTTGTCCAGCATGGCGGCGCAGAGGTTGTTGGCCGCGCCGATGGCGTGGAAGTCGCCGGTGAAGTGGAGGTTGATGTCCTCCATCGGGACGACCTGGGCGTAGCCGCCGCCGGCCGCGCCGCCCTTGATGCCAAAGACCGGGCCGAGCGAGGGCTCGCGCAGGGCGAGCATGGTCTGGTGCCCGGCGAGGTTCATCGCGTCGGCGAGACCGATCGAGGTGGTGGTCTTCCCCTCGCCGGCGGGCGTGGGGTTGATGGCGGTGACGAGCACGAGCCTGCCCTTGCGCGGGGTGTCCGCGAGCGAGTGGATGTCCACCTTGGCCTTGGTGCGGCCGTACGGCTCGATCATGTCCTCCGTGAGGCCGGCCCGCCGCGCCACCTCGGCGATCGGCAGCATCTGCGCCTCCTGGGCGATTTGGATGTCAGACTTGAGCTCGGCCATATTCGCGTCCCCTCAAACGGCAGTAGGAACCACTACTATACCGCGCGCCCGCGGGAGCGGGCGCCGAGGCTCAGCGCAGGTCGGCCACGCTCTGACGCTCCACGAGGGTGGGGGCGATGCGGATGGTCGCAGGCCGATAGCCCGGGGCGGAGCCGAGCAGGGCGTGCTCCACCGCCGTGCGCCCGCGGGCAAAGAGGTCAAAGCGCACGGTGGTGAGCTGGACGCGGGGCATCATCCTGGCCAGCGAGTCATCCACGCCGACGATGCTCACGTCCTCGGGAACGCGGCGGCCCGCATCGGCGAGCGCCGACCACACGCCGACCGCCATCTGGTCGTTCGCCACGTAGACGGCCGTAACGCTCGGGTCGCGGGCGAGCCGGGCTCCGGCCTCGTAGCCGCTGTTGGCGGTCCAGTCGCCGCGAAGGGGCTCGCTCAGGTGCAGGCCTCGGGCGAGAAGCTCGTCTCGCCAGCCCTTCTCGCGAAACACCGAGTCCACCGAGTAGACGGGGCCGCTCACAAAGCGAATCTCGCGATGGCCGCGCGCAACGAGGTGCTCGATCACGAGCCGCGAGCACGCGTACTGGTCAGAGTCGACCGTCGTGCAGAGCGGGTGCTCGTACATGGAGAGCAGCACGGTCGAGAGGCCCGGCTGGGGACGAAACGCCTCGAAGTCGCTCGCCTTGATGCTCATGCTGATGACCAGGGCGTCGATGGGCAGCGCCATCATGCGGCGCGTGGCCTCGGCGAGCGAGAGCGGCACGCGGTCGTCCATCTCGAGCGTGGTGACCGCATAGCCCATCTCGCCGGCAGCCGAGAGAATCCCCTTGATCGTGGCAAGGTTCCCGAACTGGTCCACGTTGTAGAGGCACAGTCCGAGCGAGTTGTAGCGACCGCTGCGCAGGGACTTCCCCGCGAAGTTGGGCCTGAAGCCAAGCTCGTTGATGGCGGCGAGCACGCGCTGGCGCGTCGCCTCGCTGACGTTGGAGTGGCCGTTGACCACGCGCGAGACGGTCTGCTGGGAGACCCCCGCCGCCTGGGCGACCTCCGCCATGGAGACCGGGCGGGCGCCCGTTCCGCGGTCTCTCCTACCCATGCGTCCACCCCCTGCCGTTCGCGACCCAATTGCGCCGCCACGGCGAAAAAGCCGCACCTCTGGATGACCGGCGCTATGTGTACGTTAACATTTACACATGACCAGTTCGTGGGCAGACGGCAAGCGGCATGCTTCCGCCCCGTCTGCGACAGAAGGGAGCTCGCGATCATGGAGGCAACGTCGTTCGGCCGCACCCCCGACGGGACTGAGACGCACGTCTTCGAGCTGAGGAGCGCCAACGCGCGCGTGCGCGTCTCCGACTTTGGGGCCACGCTCGTCGGCGTAGACGTGCCCGACCGCGACGGCCGCCTCGCCGACGTCCTTCTGGGCTTTGCCTCGGTCGAGGGCTACGCCGGGGAGAACGGCGCCTGCTACGGCGGCGTCATCGGCCCGATAGCCAACCGCACCGACCGCGCGGAGGTCCCCGTGGGCGGCGTGACCTACCATCTGCCCGGAAACGACGGTCCCGATGGGCGCAACAACCTCCACTCCGACCTTGTGCGCGGACTTCACAAGCGTCTGTGGGCCGTCGTAGACGAGGGTCCGGACGCGCTGACCCTGGGCTGCGAGCTCGCCGACGGGGAGCTGGGGCTGCCCGGCAACCGCGCCTTCACCGCGCGCTACGCGCTCACAGAGCCCGAGGAGGGCGTCGTCGAGCTCAGGATCGACTTTGGCTGCACGACCGACGCCGCGACCTACGTGAACATGACGAGCCACGCCTACGTGAACCTCGCGGGGCACGACGCGGGTGACGTGCTCGGCGAGGTCGTCTCGGTGGACGCCGACGAGTTCTTGCCCCTGCGCGCGGACTCGGTCTCAGAGGGCACGATTCGCGACGTGACGGGCACGCCGTTCGACTTTCGCAGCCCCAAGGCGCTCGGCGCCGACATCGACGCCGATGACGATCAGCTCGAGCGGGCTCGCGGCTACGACCACTGCCTGTGCGTGCGCGGCTGGAAGCCGGGGGCGCCGGCACGCCACGCCATGCGCGCCGAGGAGGCTGCGAGCGGACGGGCGCTCGACGTCCTGATCACCATGCCGGGGGCCCACCTCTACACCGGCAACTGGCTCGACGACGCGGCCCCCCTCACCAAGGGCGGCGCGACCTACCGCCCGCGCGCCGGCCTGGCCTTTGAGCCCGAGTTCTATCCTGACGCGCCGCACCACGCCAACTGGCCGCAGCCCGTCTGCGAGCCCGGCCGACCCTACGCACAGACGATCGTCTATCGCTTCTCGACGCTCTAACCGCGACAACGCCGACGCGCTGGCGCCGCCACGGCCGCCCCTCCGCCTCCCCTCCCCGCCCAAATCGCGATTTGGGCGGGGACATCGGGGGGTCGAACAGGACATGTCATCGCTGGCGACTTTCTGACCAGCGGTTCTTCTCGCCATGATGCGCGACTCTCACCCCCTTGTCGCCCAATTCGCGATTTGGGCGAGTTCCAGTAGGCCCGTCGCCCAAATCGCGATTTGGGCGAGTTCGCCAGGGCCGAGAAGGACGTGGTGACGCAAGCGGGCCCCCGACCAGCGAATCATCTCGACGTCGCACGTGACCTTGACTCCCCCATCGCCCAATTCGCGATTTGGGCGACGGGCTCATTGAGCGCGACGGGGGCGCACCGTTCAACTGACGCCGCGTCGCGCCAGTCGGAACCACATTGATTGTCCCGCATACACCCAGCGGCGCATCCTGCGCCGTAAGCGGCTGGTCTATGATATCTAGTTTGATAATTTGCCATCCCAATGACCAGCGGTTTGTTCGCATATGCAGATTCGTGCAACCTATGTGTACGTCAGAGGGGCAAGAATCTCCCCGTCTCGCGCGCAGGCAGATCAAACGAAATAGCATGATTCCATGGACGCTGTCTTCTCGCACACCACCGCGCTCGAGATCATCCGGCGCTGGGACTCGTTTCGACTGGTAACGCGCCTCGTCGAGCCGGATCTCTCGCAGCCGCTCGCCACGGGCGCCTCGGCGTTGCGCGACCTTCTCGAGCCAGGGGGTCTGCTCGCAGGGACAACGCTGCCGTGCCACCTGCTGGCCCGCTCTGATCACGAGCGGACACACGGGCCCCTCGTCACGGCGCACCTCGCCCGCGCTTCGTACCCCAGCGGCTCGTTCTTCTCGCCCGCCCCCGGCGTGCTCTGCTCCTCGCCCGAGCTCGTGGCCGTGCAGATGTGCGAGTACGCGACCGAGCTGGAGCTGCTGCTTTTGGTGGACGAGCTCTGCGGCTATTACGCGATTCAGCCCGGGGCGCGAAGCGGCCTGGTCAGGCGCCGGGAGCCGCTCACCAGCGTCGAGAGGATCGAGGGGTATCTCGCCAAAATCAGCCCGGTGCGCGGCTCCCGGAAGCTGCGTCGAGCCCTTGACCTCGCGCGCGACCGCTCAGGCTCCCCCATGGAGAGCAGGGCCTGCCACCGTCTCGAGCTCGCCCCACGTCAGGGCGGGTACGGCCTTTGCGTGGTCGGTCTCAACGACCCGGTGAGCGTGGAGCGCATTGGCACGCTGCTCGGCGAGGCCAGCGAAAGGATCAGAAAGCCGGACATCATGCTGCTTGCACCGGACTCCGAGATGGGCGCCCCGACGCCGTTTCGCGGCGTGGGCGTTGACTATCAGGGAGGCTACCACCGCGAGCCGGACCAGGTGGGGCGAGACATCGAGCGCCGCAACGAGCTGCTTGCGTGCGACGTCAAGGTCTACGAGGTTGACAAGGACCACTACGACGACACGGGCTACCTCGATTGGCTCGTGACGCGGATTCGCTGCGACCTTGGCATTCCGGAGCCGTCATATTCCAAGCGAACAGCCTCGGAGATGCGGCTTCGACGCGAGAGACTGGGAAGGTCCCTGCTCGCGGCCGATGGGCTCCACTGGACCAATCGCTCGAACCCGCTGGTCATGGCCGGAGCGGCAGATTTTGTGGGAGAGTGCGCGCCGCGATAGGCGCCGGCGTTTCGCGCCCCACCCCCCCGTTGAGTCGGCCGTCGCCCAAATCGCGATTTGGGCAAGGCAAGAACGAAGGCCACGCCTGGCGGCGAGAAGGGCCGCCGGTCAGGGAGCCGCTCGCCATGCCGCGCCCCTCCCGGCCCCGGCCCGCCCGCCCAAATCGCGAATTGGGCGAGACGGCGCACGGCCGCCCGCATGAGGAGCTCCTCGTGCGGGCGGCCGCGGGGGGGTACACAATCCGTCGGGCTATCCGCGTCCGTTGGGGCAAGCCGGGACGCGGGGCGGACCGTTCGGCCCGTCCGCCCGCGCATCAGCGCCGAGCGTCACTTCTTCTGGATGTACTTCAGGCAGTCGAGGGTGACGGCGAGCAGGATGATGATGCCGGAGAAGACAAACTGGAGGTTCGTGTCAACGCCGAGGATCGTGAGCGAGTAGGTCAGCGCGGTGAAGATCAGCACGCCGATCGTCACGCCCGAGATCTTGCCGATGCCGCCGGTGAACGAGACGCCGCCCACGACGCAGGCCGCGATGGCGTCGGTCTCCCAGCCCTGGCCGTAGGCCGCGGAGCCGGAGCCGGTCATGCGCATGCACTCGAGCCAGGAGCCAAAGCCGTAGAGCACGCCGGCGAGCATGAAGGTGCCGAGCATGACCCAGAAGACGTTGATGCCGGAGACGGCCGCGGCCTCCTGGTTGCCGCCGACGGCGTACATGTTCTTGCCGAACGTGGTCTTGTTCCAGATGAACCACACGATGGCGATGGCCGCCACGGCCCACAGGATGATCGTCGGGAAGCCGTTGACCTTGGGGATGATCATGTTGGGGATCGTGGGCTCGATGGAGCCGAACGAGACGCCCTTGGTGGCATAGGTGAGCAGGCCAAAGATGATCAGCATGTTGGCCATCGTGGAGATGAACCAGTGCATCTTGAACTTGGCCGTAAAGAAGCCGGCGATCGTGGCAAAGAACGTGCAGAGCACGATGCAGACGACAAGGGCCAGGATGATGCGACCGACCACGGGGAGGCTCGTGAAGTCGAACGCGACGCCGAACACGGTGCCGGTGTTGATGCCCTGGTGCATGATGATCGTGGAGGCGGTCATGCCCATGCCCACCATGCGCCCGATCGACAGGTCGGTGCCCGTCTGGAGGATCAGGCCGGCGACGCCGAGCGCGAGGAACATGCGCGGTGAGGCCTGCTGCAGGATGTTGAGGATGTTGTTGGGCGTGAGCAGCTGGGTGCCCTTGACGATGGGCGCCGCGACGCACAGGGCGATGAACACGGCGAGAATCGCGATGTAGAGGCCGTTGCGCAGCAGGAACTGGCGACGGTCGAACGTGTACTTGTAGTTCTCCCAGCGCTGGGCCTGGTTCTCGACGAAGGTGAACTTGGACATGCGGAGCATGTCGATCAGGTGGTAGCGGTGGGTGAACGCCTCGTGCTCGCGGTCCTTGATGGCCTGGAGGGCCTTCTCGTACTCGAGCTTGGCGTCAAAGCGACGGTTCTTGTAGACGTAGTTCTCGTCCTTGACCTCGGCGCTGTCGGAGAGCTTGGCAAGATTGGCCTGGTGCTCCTTCTCGAGCTGCGCCAGACGCTTGTCGTAGTTCTGTTTGGCCACGACGCGCTCGGCCGCGCAGCTCTGCTTGACCGCGGCGAGGTAGTCCTTCTCGTAGTGGGCGGAGAGATAGCTCTCGGCCTCCTTGACGAGCTTGTCGACCTGCGCCTTGTTCTTGCCCTCGACGGACTTTGCCTTCTCGAGGTCACGCTGGTAGGCGGCGATGGCGCGGTCGCGCTCGTCCTTGGTCAGGATCTTGTCGCGCTTGGCGTCGTCGATGGAGCCCGTGAGCGCCACCACCTTGTCGGTGCCGTCAACGCGCAGCGCGTCGATCTTGGCCTGGATGGCTCCGACGTGGTCGTCGATCGGCTTGCGCAGGGCAAGCTCCTCCTCGACCGTGAGAATTCCGTTTGCCATAGGTTGTCCCCCTTACAGATACTTGGCGCTGAGGCGCAGGAGCTCTTCCTGGTTGGTCTCCTTGGTGTTGACGATGCCGGAGAGCCTGCCGTTGGACATGACGCCGATGCGGTTGGTGATGCCCAGAATCTCGGGCATCTCGGAGGAGACCACGATGATGGTCTTGCCCTCCTTGGCCATCTTGATAATCAGCTCGTAGATCTCGTACTTGGCTCCGACGTCGATGCCACGGGTGGGCTCGTCCATCAGGAAGACCTGCGGGGTGCGCTCGAGCCACTTGCCAAAGATGACCTTCTGCTGGTTGCCGCCCGACAGCGACGAGATCAGGTCGTCGGGGCCCATGCACTTGGTGTGCATGGTCTTGATCTCGTCGTTGGTGGCGTTGACCATCTTGGGCTTGGAGAGGGCCAGGCCCATCTTGTAGTGGCTCAGGTTGGCGATCGTGGTGTTGAACGTCAGGTCTCCCTTGAGGAAGAGGCCGTTCGCCTTGCGCTCCTCGGTGATGAGGGCAAAGCCGTAGTCCATGGCCTCCTGGGCGTTGTTGAAGTTCATCAGATGGTCGCGGAAGTAGACGCGACCCGAGGCGCGCGTGCGGATGCCGAAAATCGTCTCCAGAAGCTCGGTGCGGCCCGCGCCGACAAGCCCATAGAGGCCAAAGATCTCGCCCTTGCGCACGTCAAAGGTGATGTCGGAGAGGTTGGGGGCATACTTGGTGGAGAGGTGCTGGATCGAGAGGATCGGCTCGCCGGGCGTGTTGTCGACGGGCGGGAAGCGGTTGTCGAGGGAGCGGCCAACCATGGCGGCGATGAGCTCGTTCATGTTGGTGTCCTCGATGCGCTTGGTCATGACGAGCTCGCCGTCGCGCAGGACGGAAACGTCGTCGCAAATCTCGAAGATCTCGTCCATCTTGTGGGAAATGTAGATCAGCGAGATTCCCTGCTCCTTGAGCATGCGCATCATCGCGAAGAGCTTCTCGACCTCCTGGGTCATGAGCGAGGAGGTGGGCTCGTCCAGGACGATGACCTGAGCGTTGTAGGAGATGGCCTTTGCGATCTCGCACATCTGGCGCTGGGAGACGCTCATGTTGCGCATCGGCATGTTGAGGTTGACCGTGAGGCCGAGCCTGCGGAAGAGGTCGGCGGCCTCCTTGCGCATGCGGCCCTCGTCGATCATGCCGAGGGCGTTGGTGGGATAGCGGCCCAGGAACAGGTTGTCCTTGACGTTGCGGTCAAGGCACTGGTTGAGCTCCTGGTGCACCATCGCGATGCCGTTCTCGAGCGCGTCCTTGGGGCCGGAGAAGGCAACCTCCTTGCCGTTGAGCAGGATGGTGCCCTCATCCTTCTGATAGGTGCCGAACAGGCAGTTCATCATCGTGGACTTGCCGGCGCCGTTCTCACCCATGAGACCCATGACGGTGCCGCGACGGACGTTGAGGTTGATGTGGTTCAGCACCCGGTTGCGCCCGAACGACTTGCTCATGCCCTGGATCGACAGGATGATGTCGTCTTGCTTGTCAGCCAATGTTTTCACCCCTTACATCATTCGTGGCGCCGGCTGGCGCCTCCAGAAATACGCAAACCCAAAGCCCAGAAACGCACAAGGAGGGAGGAGACTTACCTCCTCCCTCCAAAGGTTCCGAGTCAGTGAGACAACTGAGGCATGGGATCGACTAGGCCAGCAGCGAGGTGTAGGAGGCGCCGTTGTCCGTCTTCACCATGTTGATCGCGAAGCCGTCGTACTCGCTCGGGTTGCCGAGGCGGTTGGTGATGTTGGCCTCGGTCTGGCCGTCGCCGCCGATGTACTCGACCGTGAGGTTGAGCAGGTCGTCGTACTTCTCGAGCAGCGGCTGGTAGGTGGAGGACAGGAAGTTGTCAGCCGCGTTGTAGATGTCGAGCCAGACCTTCTTGTTGGGGCTCGAGGACTCGTCGAGCTGGCTCTGCGCGGTGGCGTAGAGCGTGGTGGCGTCGGTGAAGTCCTGGTAGTTGTCAGCGGTGACGGCGAGGTTCATCGCGTAGTAGGAGCGCTGATCCTCGTTGTAGACGTAATCGTCCTCGGAGATGACGTTGCCGGCCTCGTCCTCGGTGGCGATGCCCGTGTTGATGTCCACGCCGTCAAAGACGTTGCGGAGCAGGCGCAGGGTGAGGTAGGCCTGGACGGCCGGGTTCTGGGAGATGGTGCCCGCGTAGCCCTCGGCGATGGCCGCGACGGCGTCGGAGTTGGCGTCGTAGCCGAACGTCGGGACGTTGTTGTCCTTGGACCAGGCGTTGAACATGGACATGCCCATGCCGTCGTTGTTGGAGACGACGACGTCGATCTGGTCGCCGAAGGAGGAGGACCAGGACTGCAGGGCGTTGCCCGCGGTGGCGGCGTCCCAGGTGGCGCCGGACTGGTTCTTCATCTCCTGCGAGGCGAGCTCGCGGATGATGTACTCCTTGCCGTCGTCAGCGGTGACCTTGCCGTCCTGGACGATGTCGGAGGAGCCGTCGGTGTTGGTGCCGATGGGCTGCGGGTCGATGTTGCCGTCGACCTCCTTGCCGGTGCCGAGCGCCTTGCGGGTGCCGCGGGTGCGGGCGATGGAGTCGTTGTGCCCGATGTCGCCGACGGCGAGGACGTAGCCGATGATGCCGTCGCCGTTGCGGTCGAGCTCGGCGGCGTGGGCCTTGATGTAGTTGAGGACCATCTCGCCCTGGAGGTCGCCGCCTGCGTGGCGTCAAAGCCGACGTAGTAGGTGTTGTCGTTGAAGGTGAGCGTGGCCATGTCGAGCTCGCCGGTCGTGGAGTTGGACGGCTGGCGGTTGAAGAAGATGACCGGCTTCTGGTTGTTGGCGACGGTCTCGCCGGAGGCGTCACCCTCGGCGGCCTGGTCGCCTTCGCCACCGCAGCCGACGAGCGCGACGGTGCCCGCGCCCGCGAGGCCGAGGCCGCAGACCTTCACGAAGTTGCGACGAGTCAGATCCATCATGGTTTCCTTTCCCTGTTTCCCCGGGCGCGCTCCCGCGCCCTTGTACTGTGAGTACGTTAACACCGCCTCGCTGAGCGTCCGCGAACGGGAGGACGTTTCATCGACCGACGGTCGGATGGGCCACGTGAACGGTCCCGGGCACCCGAGGGGAATGCGGGGGCTCCCTTACTCGTAGCGCTCGTCGAAGACGCGCCTGGTCTTCTTCTCGCTTCTGGGCAGCACGCCGAGCTCCACGACCTTGACGAGCGGCGTGAAGCCGATGCGCCGCTTGACCTCGTGCGCCACGGCGTCAGCGGTCTCCAGGAAGTCCTGCGTGCCGTCGGTCTCCACGTAGATGCGCATGGTGTCTCGGCCCTCGAGGTGGGAGAGGCGGATCTGGTACTCGCTCGAGAGCGCCGGGAACGTCTGGAGGACCTCCTCGATCTGGCGCGGGAAGACGTTGACGCCGTGGATCTTGACCATGTCGTCGGAGCGGCCCTGGAGCGCGTCGATGCGGGGATAGGGGCTGCCGCAGGGGCAGGCGCCGGGGATGATGCGGGAGAGGTCGTGCGTGCGAAAGCGCACGAGCGGCGCGCCCTCCTTGACGAGGGTGGTGATGACGATCTCGCCCCACTCGCCGTCCGGGACGGGCTCGCCCGTGGCGGGGTCGACGACCTCCAGGTAGAGGTAGTCGTCCCAGTAGTGCATGCCGTCCTCGGCGTCGCAGGAGATGCCGATGCCGGGGCCATAGACCTCGGTGAGGCCGTAGATGTCGTAGATCTGGATGCCGAGGCCCGCCTTCACACGGTCGCGCATCCTCTTGCCCCAGCGCTCGGAGCCGATGACGCCCTTCCTGAGCGCGATCCGGTCGGCCATGCCGCGCCGCTCCACCTCCTCGGCGAGCAGCAGCGCATAGCTCGACGTGGCGCCAATCACCGTGGTCTGGAGGTCCACCATGAACTGCAGCTGCTTCTCGGTGTTGCCCGGGCCCATGGGAATGACCATGGCGCCGAGCTTCTCGGCCCCCGCCTGGAAGCCGATGCCCGCGGTCCACAGGCCATAGCCCGGCGTGATCTGGATGCGGTCGTCGGCGGTGATGCCGGCGAGCTCGTAGCAGCGGCGGAACTGCTCGGCCCAGTCGTCGAGGTCGCGCGCGGTGTAGGGGATGATGACCGGCGTCCCCGTGGTGCCCGAGCTCGAGTGGATGCGCACGATCTGGCGCTCGTCGACGGCGCTGACGCCGAGCGGGTAACAGTTGCGCAGGTCCTCCTTCTCGGAGAAGGGCAGCGCGTAGAAGTCCTCCTCGGTGAGGACCTCGGTGACGCCGGCCTCCCGGAGACGTCGCCCGAAGTAGTTGCCCGACGCCACGAGGCGCCGGACCTGCTCGTTCACGAGCTTGAGCTGGGACTCGCTGATGTGCATGGCACGTCTCCTAGAGGTCGAGGGCGGCAAGGTCGAGCTCGGCGAACTCGGGCCTGACGAGGGCGCGGACGGCGGCGGCGAGGTCGTCCACGGTGACGGGGCCGAGCGCGCCGGCGCGGGCCGCGGCGCCGAGCAGGACGACGTTCAGCGCCTTGGCGGTGCCGAGCTCCCCTGCCGCCGCGGCGGCGTCCACGACCACGAGGTTCTTCTCGCCCACCGCGGAGCGCAGGTAGGACATGATGGCGGGCAGGTCGTAGGCCGGGCCGCCCGTGGCCGCGGAGACGGGCACGACGGGGGCGTCGCTCGTGACGACCATGCCGTGCGCGCGCAGAAACGGAAGCTGGCGCGCGGCCTCGGCGGGCTCGAAGGCCACGATCGCATCGGCACGGCCGCGTCCGATGAGGGGCGAGTGCGCGCCGGCGCCGATGCGCACGTGGCTGAAGACGGAGCCGCCCCGCTGCGCCATGCCGATCGTCTCGGCGGTCTTGACGGGAAGGCCGCGCCCCATCGCAGCGCGTGCGAGGAGCTTGGAGGCGAGGACGGCGCCCTGGCCGCCCACGCCGGCGAGGATGACGTTGGTGCTCACAGGCGCTCACCTCCCGAGATGGCGTGCGTGGGACAGATCTGCTCGCAGAGGGTACAGCCCGTGCACTGCGCGGCGTCGATCGCCACCTTGCCGGTCGCGGCGTCGGGCACGAGGGCGGGACATCCCAGCTCGCGCACGCAGCGCTGGCAGCCGACGCACCTCTCGGCATCCACCGTGCTTCTCGCCTGCGGCTTGGCGAGCACCACGCACGGGCTCCGGAAGATGATCGCCTTGACGCCCGGCTCGTCCGCGACGCGGCGCACGGTGGCGACGGCGGCCTCCAGGTCGAGCGGGTCCACGGTCTCCACGGTGGTGAGTCCGATGGCGAGAAGGACGCGCTCGATGCTCACCTTCTCCACAACCTGTCCCATCATCGTGCGGCCCGTGCCGGGGTGCGGCTGATGGCCAGTCATGGCGGTGGTGGAGTTGTCGAGCACGACGAGCGTCATGTTGGCCTGGTTGTAGAAGGCGTTCACCACGCCGGTGATGCCCGAGGCGAAGAAGGTGGAGTCACCCACGAACGCGAAGGCCGCGGTATCCGGCTCCACGTGCGTCACGCCCTGCGCGATGTTGATGCCCGCGCCCATGCACAGGCACGTGTCCACCATGTCGAGCGGCGCAGCGTTGCCGAGCGTGTAGCAGCCGATGTCGCCGCAGAAGAGCGTCTTGCGGCCGCGCATGGCACGCTTGACGGCGTAGAAGCTCGCCCGGTGCGGGCAGCCGGCGCACAGGACGGGCGGGCGAACGGGGAGCGTAGGGGCGGCAGGGTGATTCCCCGTGCTCAAACATTCTCGGCCTTCGGCCTGCGAAACTGCGCGCGGGAAATCACCCTGCCGCTCGTTCTCGTTGGCCTCTCCCCTGCCAAGGAAGCTATCCAGCGCGCGGCCCACGCTCTCGACGGTGTTCTCGCCGGAGGGCTGGACGTCGCCGGTGAGCTTGCCGCGGATGCGCACGGAGAGGCCGCGCCGGCCGCACGTGGCCACGAGGGCGCGCTCGATCACCGGGTCGAGCTCCTCCACGCAGAGGACCTCGTCGAGGCCGTCAAGGAAGCGCGCGGCCAGGTCCTCCGGGAAGGGATACGGGGTCGCCACGCGCAGGACGCGCACGTCGTCCTTCTCGCCCAGGTTCTCCGCGACGTAGGTGGCGCTGATGCCGTGGGTGGCGACGCCGAGACGCGGGCGGGCGTCGGGCCCCGCCGTCTGGCGCACGATGTTTCTTTCGTAGCCGGAGAGGCGCTCGGCGAGGGCGGCGTCGCGGGCCTCGATGGCGGCGTGGGCGCGCACCGAGAGCGCCGGGAAGATGACCCAGCGACCCGGGTCGCGCACGAAGCCGTCCGGCTCGTTGACCAGCCACTCCCCCGGGTCGGCCACCTCCACGTCCTCGTAGCCGTGGTCCACGCGCGTGGTCGGACGGACGATCACGGGGCAGCCCAGCTCCTCGGAGAGCGCGAAGGCCTCCCCCATCATGGCGTAGGCCTCGCTCGGGCTGGACGGGTCGAGAATCGGAAGCTTGGCGTAGGCGGCAAAGGTGCGCGTGTCCTGCTCGGTCTGGGAGGAGATGGGGCCGGGGTCATCGGCCACCAGGACCACCATGCCACCCTTGACGCCGATGTAGGAGAGGCTCATGAGCGGGTCGGAGGCCACGTTGAGCCCCACCTGCTTCATCGTGACGAGCGCGCGGGCGCCGGCATAGGCGGCACCGGCGGCAACCTCGAGCGCGGCCTTCTCGTTGACGGACCACTCCACGTAGACGCCCTCGCCGCGACGCCCTGCCACGGCCTCAAGGACCTCGGTCGACGGCGTGCCCGGGTAGCCGGCCACCACGTTCACGCCCGCGGCGAGCGCGCCGGCGGCCATGGCCTCGTTGCCCATCAGAAACTCTCTGTGCATACTGACCTCCCTCGTTGCGCCGCACTTTAGCAGAGCAAAGCAGCCTCTGGCCGACCCGTCGCAAACCGGTAACGCAATTTTGGGACGGGTTCAAACGCGCTGCTCGTTTGGGACGGGCCTGAAGCCGGCGCGACGCCCCGCTGGTTGGACCCGTCCCAGAAAAGCTGCAAGAATAAACCCGTCCCCAAATTGCAGAGGAGGGTGGCGTGGCAGAGACGGCAACGGACAGGCTGCGGCTCGTCATCGGCGACGAGGGGCTGGCGCGGCTGGGCGAGGCCCGCGTGGTCGTGATCGGCCTCGGCGGCGTGGGATCCTCCTGCGCGGAGGCGCTGGTCCGAGGCGGCGTGGGACACCTCGTACTCCTGGACCGCGACGTGGTGGCGCCGAGCAACATCAACCGCCAGGCGCTCGCGTTCCAGAGCACCATCGGCCGGCCCAAGGCCGAGGTCATGCGCGCGATGGCGCTCGACATCAATCCCGAGGCGGACGTCACGGCCGTCACCGCGTTTCTCGACAAGGACGAGCTGCCCGACCAGATGGACGGGCTGGGTCCGCTCGACTACGTGGTCGACGCCATCGACACCGTGGCGCAGAAGCTGCGCCTCGCGCAGTGGTGCCAAGAGCGCGGCGTGCCCGAGCTCTCCGCGATGGGCGGCGCCAACAAGCTCGACCCATGCCGGCTGCGCTTCGCGCGCATCGAGGACACCGTCAACTGCCCACTCGCGCGCGTCATGCGGAAAGAATGCCGCCGCCGGGGCATCCGGGGCCTGCGCGTGCTCTTCTCTGACGAGAAGCCGGTCCGCATGGAGCGCATCTCAGACGAGCAGTGGATGAGCGAGGGGTCGCTCCTGGGCACGATGAGCTACCTGCCCCCCATCATGGGCCAGATGCTCGCCAGCCGCGTGATTCGCGACCTCCTGGGGTGGGCGTGACGCAAGCCGCGTGCGACAGAACCCTCCGGAACATCCGTCGCGCAGGGGCGTCCGCCACAAAATCACCGCTTACGCGCGACGTGAAAAGTTGGTAGGGTAGCTCCTCGCATTCGCCCGCCCCGCGGGTCCCGTCGAGAAAGGTCTGCCCCCATGCCCACCAACAAGCGAGAGAGCCTCATCTTTACGATCATCATGTGCTTCTGCATGGTGCTCTGGATGTCCGTCTACAACGTCGCTCGCGTGCATGGCTGGAGCTTCGGCTCCGGAACGCTGGCCGACGCATGGCTCGGCTTCCCGCCGGCCTACGTGGTGGCGATGCTGCTGGACGTTCTTATCGCCAGCCGGTTTGCCAAGTGGTTTGCGTTCCGCTTCCTGGTGACGCCCGGCAAGAGCGGCCGCCTTGCGATCACGCTGGCCATCAGTACGATGATGGTCTTCCCGATGGTGCTCTTCATGTCGCTCTACGGCGCGCTCGAGGCGTTCACGCACGTGGGCGACCCGGCCATGATCCTGCCCACGTGGATCGCGAACATCCCGTGGAACTTCGTCGCCGCGCTGCCGTGGAACCTGCTGGTGGCGGGCCCGCTCTCGCGCTGGGTCTTCCGCCGCGCGTTCCCTGAGGGGACGGTGCTCGCGGAGCCTGCATCCGCCTAGAGGCGGGCGGCTTGATCAAACGTCCCCACCAGGATCTCCGCCTCCATGGTGAGCGTATCGACTGACGTCCAGTCGAGAGTCGAGCCGTCGATCCCAAACATGATCGGTGACATCTCAACCGCTGCGACGAGCTGCTCTTGCGTCATGCGGATCGTGGAGGTTACCACGCGCCTCTCCCGTATCCCGCAAATATCGGAGAGGTGCCGGATCACCCGCTCGTTTGAGTAATCTCCTCGCTCAGGCGCCTTGTCACTGACCCGCTCACGAATCTCACGAAAGTGGTTTGGGGTCGGCACCACCTTGATGAGAAAGCCGCCGGGCTTGAGCGCACGCTGGAATTCCCCATAGTTTGCCGGCGAGAAGATGTTGAGGACGCAGCTCGCACAGTGGTCGCGCAGGGGAATCGCGGTTAAGTCTGCCACGAGCCATGCAACGGAGCCCTCGCGGTCCGCACCTGCGGCGAGGCGAACGGCATCTTTGGAGATATCACACGAGAAGAGCCGAATCGGCGGCACGAAACGCTCCGCCAAACGGCTCGAGAAGAAACCCTCGCCGCAGCCCGCATCGACAACGACGCCCTCGATGTCGAGTGAAACCATGATGTCGCACAGCTCGGCAGCGAGCGCATCGTACAGCCCGCTTGAAAAGACCGCGCGTCGGCTGAGAAACGAGTCCCGATCATACGGTCCCGCCGCCTTGTGATGCGCAAGCAGGTTAACGTACCCCTGGCGACCCAAATCGAAGCAATGGTTGCGTACGCAACGCAAGGATGTCCCGGACAAGCTCAGCGGCTCCCCGCAGACAGGACACGCTAGGACATCCTCGCAATTCGCGAAGGGTTTCGTTGTTTCGGCACCCATTGCCCTCCCTTTCATGCAGCGTACCCGCGCACTAGTTTAATCGCTGTGGGCATGTCGCGCAAAAAGCGACGGCACTTGAGCAAGGCACACGCCCGCGAGGATCACCGCCACGCCGAGCCACTCGACACCGTGCTTGAGGCGGGCACCTACGCGCCCACGGGCGGCGGGCACCAGTCGCCGGTGATCGTGGCCGTGACGAGCCCCGAGACCCGCGAGCGCCTACGCGCGCTCAACGCCGCCGTCATGGGCAAGGAAACCGACCCGTACTACGGCGCGCCGGCCATCGTGGTGGTGCTCGCCGACGGCGGACGCGGCACCTTCGTGGAGGACGGCTCCTGCGTGCTCGAGAACCTCATGCTCGCGGCGCACGCCGTGGGCCTCTCCAGCTGCTGGATCCATCGCGAGCGCGAGATCTTCGACAGCGAGGAGGGCAAGGCGCTCCTCAAGGAGTGGGGCCTTCCCGAGACGCTGCGCGGCGTGGGAGCCATCGCGCTCGGCTACGCCGACGGCCCCGAGCCCACTGCCACCCCGCGCAAGGAAGGCTACGTGGTGCGCGTGTAGCTCATACGATTCACACGTTCCGGAAAGGGGCGCTCTGCCGGCAGCATCTATGCTCCCAGCAAAGCGTCCCCTGTCCGCCTGCGTCGCTAAAGACGAGTCCTCACGCTGCTCACGCCGTGGAGCATCTTCACAAACGCCGGATCGTCGTGGTTCACGATCTCGCTGTGGTCGAGGGTGAGCCCGGCGATCTGCGCCATGTCATCTGCGGTAAGCTCGAAGTCCCACACGTCGATGTTCTGCTCCATGCGGTCGCGGTGCACGGACTTGGGGATAACCACCACACCGCGCTGGATGTTCCACCGCAGAGCCACCTGAGCTGCAGTCTTGCCGTACTTCTCGCCGATCGCGATGAGGACGGGGTGCGTGAAGATGCCGTGGTTGCCCTCTGCGAAGGGACCCCACGCCTCGGGCACCACGTCGTACTCGCGCATCGTGGCAAGCGCCGCCTCCTGTGAGAAGAACGGGTGCAGCTCCACCTGGTTCACGGCAGGCGTCACCTCGACGGTCTCGCAGAAGTCCGCCAAGCGCGCCGGATAGAAGTTGCACACGCCTATGGCGCGGATGGTGCCAGCGCGGTACGCCTCCTCCATGGCGCGCCAGGCCCCCACGTAGTCACCGAACGGCTGGTGGATGAGATAGAGGTCCAGGTAGTCAAGACCGAGCTTGTCAAGCGAGGTCTGGAGCGCCGCCTTGGCACCCTCGTAGCTCGCGTCCCGCACCCAGAGCTTGGTGGTGACAAAGAGCTCCTCGCGAGGCACGCCGCTCTCGCGAATGGCGGCGCCCACCGCCTCCTCGTTCATGTAGGCCGCCGCCGTGTCGATGAGGCGATAGCCGCAGTCGATGGCGTCGAGCACCGCCTGCTTGCATACCGCAGGGTTGGGTACCTGGAACACCCCAAAGCCCTCGCACGGCATCTCGATACCGTTGTTGAGCGTCACGGTCTGAACGTTTACCATGGTAGATTCCCTTCTCGCCTAATCGCACCGTCCTTTGACCCCACCATCATGCTGCGAAAAGCGAATGCCGCGCCCTACGCATTCGAGCAGTTAGCATGCATAACGTGCATACTGAGAAGGACACACCAGAACACGGGAGACACCCATGACCATTGAGCAGCTCGAGCACATAGCCTGCGTCGCACGAACGGGATCCATATCCCGCGCCGCCGCCGAGCTCCATATGTCCCAGCCGGCGCTCAGCCGCTCCGTACGACGGCTCGAGGAGGAGCTCGGTTGCGACCTGTTGCGCCGCACCGCGAACAGCTCGGCACTCACCGAGGCAGGCCGCATCGCGGCGGACTACGCCGACGACCTGCTCCGCACCTATCGCCGCATGCGCGACGAGCTGTCCTCGCTCGAGAAGCGCCGCCGCACGCTGCGCGTTGGCACCTGCGCGCCCGCGCCGCTCTGGCGCGTCACGCAGCTCGTGGTGGAGACCTTGCCCGGCACCATCGTCGCCTCGGAGTCGCTCGACGCGCAGCATTTGGAACGCGCCCTCATGGAGGGCACGCTCGACGCCGCCATCATGCTGCGACCGCTCGTGCTCCCCGGCTTTATCTCGCAGCCCATCATGACCGAGAGCCTCTCGGCGCTCCTGCCGCGCACGCACCCGCTCGCGAGCAAACAGACGCTGCGCTTTTGCGACATCGACGGCGAGACCTTCCTCATATACACCAACATCGGCTTCTGGCGCAGCATCGTCGAGCGCGAGCTGCCGCATGCGACATTCCTCTGGCAGGAGGATCGCTCGATGTTTGAGATTCTGCTCTCCACGAGCGATGCTCTCGCGTTTAGCACCGAGGCGGCAACGCCGTATACATCGCATCAGACCGAAAACGTTGCCCGCGTCGCGGTCCCGCTCAGCGACACCAGCGCCCGCGCGACGTTCTATCTTGTGTATCGCACGGACGGACAGGGCAAGGGCTCTGAGCTCATCGAGCGCGTGCTACCACGGCTCTCTCGCTGAGCCCCTCCCCGCGCGCACTCGTTGCGCCTCTCGCTAGAGCCCGAAGAGCCCCGCCGCCGCGGCCATCTTGTCGGCAACCTTCACGCCAAAGGGACAGCGGCCCTCGCACGCGTGGCAGGCGATGAACGACCGCGAATTTCTAAGCGCCAGAAACAGGTCATCTACCTGCCATTTCTTAAGTTTCTGCAGGTAGAGTGCCGCTTAAGAAAGTCGAGTTGTTGCACATCAGGCCGTGAGCTTCTCAGCGCAGGTGGCCCAGAACGTGGGGATGCCCAGCTCGTGGAGGCGTCCCTCGCCGTTGGTGTCCTCGTAGAGGTCCAGAATCCGCAGACCTGCCAGAATCTGTCCGCGAATCTGCTCGTCCAAAGTATGCGAGAACTGCATGCCCCACTCCGGGAGATCCTTCTCGGGAATGAGCGAGGGATCGCGGAGCGGGTTGAACGGCAGGCCGCGCACGACGCGCTCCTCCCCGTCGTCCATGACGTAGTTGAAGCCGTTGTCCAGCCCGGCGAGCAGGCGCCCTCCCGGCGCCAGCACGCGGAAGCACTCGCGCCAGATGGGGAGCACCTCCTCCACGTAGCAGTTGGAGACCGGGTGAAAGATGAGGTCGAACGCGCCGTCCTCGAAGGGCAGCGGGCGCGTCATGTCCGCGCGCACGGCACGGATCTCGTAGCCCTCGCGCTCGGCGACCATGACCTCGGACGCGATCTGCGCCTCGGAGTAGTCGAGCACGGTGCACGCGCAGCCCATCGCCGCGAAGATCGGCATCTGCTGGCCGCCACCGGAAGCCAGCCCGAGCACGCGCTTGCCGCGCATGTCGTCGAAGAACCAGTCGCGCGGGACCTCGCGCGTGGGCGTGAGTACCATCGACCAGTCACCGCCCAGCGCCGCCTCGTAGCGCTCGTGGCTGACGGGCTTTCCCCACTCCCAGCCATCGGCCACCCACGCGTCCACGACGCGCGCGTTCACGTCCGTATACGACTCAGTCCGGTATCCCCGTGAGCTCATGTATTCCCCCATCACCAGGGCCAAGGCGGAAAGGCCCCGCCGCCCTCTTGCCGCGCGCAGTTCTGCAGCCGCGCGCCCTTTGCGCGGCGAAGCTGTCTGAGCACGGCGAGAGGGCGGCGGGGCCCTCAGGTGCGCGAGGACCTACGCGAAGTCTGCGATTTGCGCCTTCAGCTGCTCGATCGTAGCCGTAAGCTCGGCGGCCTGGGCGCGCTTCTTCTCGATGACCGCGGGCGCCGCCTTGGCGACGAAGCCCTCGTTGGCGAGGGTGCGCTCCACGCCCGCGAGGTCCTTCTCGGCCTTGGCGAGCTCCTTCTTGAGGCGCGCGGACTCGGCGGCAAGGTCCACGAGGTCGCCCACGTGGACGAAGATCTCCAGCCCGCCGTCGGCCACAGAGACGCAGCCCTCGGGCTTCTGGGCGTCAGCGGCAGCAACAAACGCGCCCACGTGGCCCACGGAACGCACGAAGCCCTCCTGGCCAGCGAGAACCGCCGCGTCCTCGGCGCCGCAGCGCACGCAGACGTCGAGCTCAGCGCGCGGCGAGAGGCGGTAGCGGGCGCGCGTGGAGCGCACGCAGGAGATGACGCGCTTGGCGAGCTCGAAGTCCTTCTCGGCGCGCTCGTTCACGAACTCAGCGAAGCGCTCGGGCTCAGGCCAGGCGGCCACCATGAGGAACTCGGCGGAATGGTCATCAAGACCGGACGCGGGCAGGGCGTCCCAGACGCTCTCGGTCACGAACGGCATGACCGGGTGGAGCAGCCTCATGCACGTGTCAAGCACGAAGACGAGGTTGCGCTGGACCTGAAGGCGCTCGGCGGGCGAGCCGTCAAGGAGGCGGCCCTTGCAGAGCTCGATGTACCAGTCGCAGACGTCTCCCCAGAAGAAGCTCTGGATCTCGCGAGCGTAGTCGCCAAAGGCGTAGGCCTCGAGCTGGTCGGTGGCGTGCGCGACGGCGCGCGCCAGGCGACTGAGCATCCACGCGTCCTCGGGCGTCACGGCGGCCGGGGCGCCCGGCTCGTAGCCCTCGAGGTTCATCTGGACGAAGCGGCTCGCGTTCCAGATCTTGGTCACAAAGCCGCGCGCCTGCTCGGTGCGCGGGCTGTCGACCAGCTTGTGGGTCTTCTTGTCGATGTTGGCGTCGAACTTGACGTCCTGGTTGTTGGTGATGAGCGTGAGGAGGTTGTAGCGCATGGCGTCAGCGCCGTACTTCTCCATGAGCTCCATCGGGTCCACGCCGTTGCCCTTGGACTTGGACATGCGACTGCCGTCCTTGGCGAGGATCGTGGCGTAGATGTAGACGTCGTGGAAGGGCACCTCGTCGGTGAAGTAGAGCGAGCTCATGATCATGCGCGCCACCCAGAGGGCAATGATGTCGCGCGCGGTCACGAGAACCTTGGTGGGGTGGTGGCCCTGCATCTCTTCCGGGTGGTCCGGCCAGCCCTGCGTGGCGAAGGTCCACAGCTGGGAGCTGAACCAGGTGTCGAGCACGTCCTCGTCCTGGCGCACGTGATGCCCGCCGCAGTGGGGGCACGTGTCCGTGTCCTCCATGAGCGCGTCCTCCCAGCCGCAGTCCTCGCAGTAGAACACGGGGATGCGGTGGCCCCACCAGAGCTGGCGAGAGATGCACCAGTCCTTGAGGTTGTCCATCCAGGTGAGGTAGGTTTGGGTCCAGCGCTCGGGGTGGAACGTGACCTCACCCGTCTTCACGACCTCGGTCGCGCGCTCCTTGAGCTTGTCCACGGCAACGAACCACTGCTCGGAGAGCCAGGGCTCGAGCGCGGTGTTGCAGCGGTAGCAGTGCATGACGGAGTGGTCGAGCTCCTCGACCTTCTCGAGCAGGCCGTGCTCCTCGAACCACGCGACCACGGCCTCGCGGCACTGGTCGCGGTTCATGCCGGAGAACTCGCCGTAGCCGTCCACCACGACCGCGTGCTCGTCGAAGATGTTGATCTGCTCGAGGTCGTGGGCCTGGCCCATCGCGTAGTCGTTGGGGTCATGCGCGGGCGTGACCTTGACGAAGCCCGTGCCAAAGCCGGCATCGACGTGCCAGTCGGAGAAAATCGGGATCTCGCGGTCCACGATGGGCAGGCGCACCATCTTGCCCACGAGCTTGGCCTTCTCGGGGTCCTGCGGGGAGACGGCCACGCCCGTGTCGCCGAGCATGGTCTCGGGGCGCGTGGTGGCAACGGTGATGTGGTCGATGCCGTCGACGGGCTCCACGAGCGGGTAGCGGAGGTACCACAGGTGGCCCTTCTCGTCCTGGTACTCGGCCTCGTCGTCGGAGATGGCGGTGCAGCACTCCGGGCACCAGTTGACGATGCGCTTGCCACGGTAGATGAGCCCGTCGTGGTACCAGTCGCAGAAGACCTTGCGGACGGCGCGGGAGAACTCGGGGCTCATGGTGAACTTCTCGTCGAGAAGTCGATCGAGCAGCCCATGCGCTTGATCTGGGAGACGATCGTGCCGCCGTACTCGCGCGTCCAGTCCCAGCAGGCATCGAGGAACTTCTCGCGCCCGATCTCCAGGCGGCTCACGCCCTCGCTCTTGAGCTTCTTGTCAACCTTGGTCTGCGTGGCAATGCCCGCGTGGTCGGTGCCCAGGATCCAGCGCGTGGATCGCCCGCGCATGCGGCTGTAGCGCACGTAGGTGTCCTGGATGGAGTCGTCCATCGCGTGGCCCATGTGCAGGATGCCCGTCACGTTGGGCGGCGGGATGACGACGGTGCAGTCCCCCACTCCCTTGGAGCGCTGGTAGCAGCCGGCGCTCATCCAGCGCTCGATGAGCTCGGGCTCGGCGGTCTGGGGATCGTAGTTCTTGGGCATCTCTTCCACGGGGCGTTCCTCTCCCGGTCGCGTGCATATCAGCCTTACAGGATAGCACGCGAGCGATGCCGGGGAACGGGCGGCGAGAAGGACGACGCGGCCGCAGCGCGGGCCCGCGCTCCCCCGCTAGTAGCCGCGATAGACGCTCTCGTTGTAGGGCGGCACCTCCACGTCGTCGGGGAGCACCCCGGTCGCCGGGTGCGTGATGCCCACGAGCGGGATCGTGTCGGCACCGGCAACTCCCCTGTAGGCGATGAGGCTGAACCCGGTCGCCGGGTCCGGGGCGTCCTTGCCGACGAAGCGACGCGTGTACGTTGCCTGGTAGGAGTCCACGTACTCCCGCCCGTCGTAGGTCGAGACGGACTCGGCGCCGACCATGCGGCCCGCGTCGTCGTAGGTGAAGGTGGCCGCGTAGGTGGCCGACGTCACCGAGCCGACGGGGTCGCTGGTCGTGGCAGACACGACGCGTCCCTGGTCGTCGTAGACGAAGCTCTGGGGGATCAGGAAGTCGATGTAGTCGCCCTCATAGGACGTCCCCACCATGTTGCCGGCGTCGTCGTAGGAGAAGATCGTCGCATAGGAGAGCTGGTCTCCGTGACGGTCTCCGCCGGACCAGGACTCCTCGCGGACGAGCCGGCCCTGCTCGTCGTAGATGTAGTTCGTCCAGTAGGCCGTGGTCGACCCCTGGAAGACGTTCGTCGTCTTTGACTGCGTGAGGCGCCCGGCGTCGTCGTAGGCGTAGTCCGTGGTGGCCGTCGTCGAGGTCGAGGCCGTGCGGGACGCGTTCTCCGAGGCGACCTGGGACAGGCGGCCCGCGTCGTCGTAGGTGTAGGTGCTCGTCTGCGTCGTGTAGTCGCTCGTCGCGACGACCGTGGACAGGCGGCCCGACTCGTCGTAGGCGTAGGTCTCCTCAGTGACGCCCGACTGCGAGTTGTTGAGCGCCAGGGACGCGGGACGCCCCTGGTCGTCGTAGGTGTAGCTGCCCGAGACGACGGGACCCGACTCCCACTGGTAGCTCCAGGAGGCGACGTGGCCGGCGGCGTCGCGCTCGCTGTGGTAGGTGACCGTGTCGCCCTGGTTCGTCTCCACGATGTCGGAGGTGAGCCAGACCTCGCGCAGCCCCGTCGCGTCGAGGCCGCTCACCTGCGTCGCGTCCGAAACCGAGAGGCTCGCGAGCGCGCCGTTGTGACTGACGTCGAGCGAGGCGAGCGGCTCGGTGCGCACGTCGAGCGAGGCGAGCGCGGGAAGGTCGCTCGTGTCCAGCTGCGTGAGCGCGCCGCCCGTGACCGTGAGCGACGCCACGTTGGGGAAGACGCGCCCGAGCCCCGAGAGCTGCGCGCAGCCCGAGAGGCTCATGCTCGTGACCGCGCGCCCCTCGTCGCGCGAGAGCTTGCCGTCGTGGTCGGCGTCATAGGTGGCCGCGACCGCGGCGCGCAGGGCAGCGTCGGGGAAGTTCTTCTCGTCGATGTCGTACGGCGCGAAGAAGGCGAGCCAGACGAGGACGCCCACGGCCGCCAGGATGACGAGGGCGCCCGCGCCGGCGGCGATGAGGACCGGCCGGCGGCGGTGCGACCCGGGCTCGCTCGGCGCGGACGGCGCGGCAGGTGACGGGGCGAGCTGGGCGCCGCACGCGGCGCAGAACTTCGCGCCGTCCGGAATCTGAGAGCCGCACTTGGGACAGAACATCGCCGCTCCTCTCCTATACTCGTCTCGGCGACCATACCACACCGAGTCGGAGGGGCCTTGGACTATTCTCTCTGGGACACGCATTGCCACCTTGGATGGTTCTCCGACCCGGCGCGAACGGCGCGCGAGGCGGAGGCACGCGGGCTGGGGCTGATCGCCGTCACCGTGACGCCCGCGGAATACCGGGCCCTCGGACCGACGCTTCTGGGCGAGAGAAACGTGCGCCTCGGGCTCGGCCTGCACCCCTGGTGGGTTCGGGAGCCGGCTGACGCGGAAGCCCTGGTCGAGCTGCTGCCGGGCGCCGGGCTCGTCGGGGAGGTCGGACTCGACGCCTCGCCCCGGCACGCGGACAGCTGGGACGCGCAGCTCGCCGTCTTTGAGCGCGTCTGCGCGACGTGCGCCGAGACGAGCGACGAGCGCGCGCCCGCGGTCCTCTCCATCCATGCGGTCCGCGCGGCGACGCCCGCGCTCGACGTCCTCGAGCGCACGGGGGCGGCCGCGCGCTGCCGGTGCGTGCTGCACTGGTTCTCCGGCAGCTCGGAGGAGCTCTGGCGCGCGGCGCGGCTGGGCTGCCGCTTCTCGTTTGGCGAGCGCGCGCTCGCCACGGGACGCGGCCGGGAGTACGCGCGCGTCCTGCCCGCCGACCTCCTGCTCACCGAGACCGACCTCCCCGAGGCCCCGGGCTCCCCGCGCGCCGCCGCCGACCTCGTCGCCTCCCTCGGGCGCGCCGTCCGCGGCATCGCGCGGGCGCGCGGCGAGGACGCAGACGAGCTGCGCCGCCGGCTCGCCGACAACGCCGCCGCCCTTCTCGGCATTTGAGGGCCGACGCGGCGCATGGTAGAGTTGTGGGCGTCCCGTCGGCACCCGAACCGAGGTCCCATGAAGCCGCTGCGCAAGACCACCCACGTGCGAAACCCGCTCTCCTCGACGATGCTCGCCAGCACGTCGGGCGACCTCGACTTGCCGCTCGACGACGTCGTCATCGTCTTTGCCTGCAGCGAGAACTTTGTCCCGTACCTCTCCGTGGCCATCCAGTCGATCGTGGACAACGCGAGCCCCGAGCGCCACTACGACATCGTGGTGCTCACGCGCAACATCTCTCCGACGAACATGATCACGCTCACGCGCCAGACCAAGTCCGACAACGCGGGCATCGGCTTTCTGGACGTGGACGCCGCGCTCGGCGACATCGAGCTCCCCCACCATGGCCACTTCCGGCCCGAGACGTACTACCGCCTGCTGGCGCCGCAGCTGCTGCCCAACGTGGACAAGGCCATCTACCTTGACTCCGACCTCATCGTGGACGACGACGTGGCGAAGCTCTTTGACGTGGACGTGACGGGCCGCCCGCTCGCCGCCACGCGCGACGCCGACACGATCGGCCAGATGGACGGCTACGACACCACCGTGGGCCCCTACCTCAAGAACGAGCTCGGCATGAGCGACCCGCACGACTACTTCCAGGCGGGCGTGCTCCTGATGAACCTCGCCGAGCTGCGCGCGACCGTCACGCCGGAGGAGTTTCTCGCCCTCTCGACGCAGCGCATGTGGCGCTGGCTCGACCAGGATGTGCTCAACAAGGTCGTGGACGGCAACTACGTGCGGGTGCACATGCGCTGGAACTACCTCATGGACTGGCAGCACCTTCGTCGCACGCACATCATCGCCAACGCGCCCGCCGACGTGCGCGCCGAGTACGAGGAGGCCGCCGCCGACCCCGCGATCATCCACTTTGCCGGGCCGGACAACCGCCCCTGGCTCTACCCCGACGCCGATCGCGCCGAGCTCTTCTGGCACTACGCCATGCGCTCGCCCTACCTGGACGAGATTCGCGGCCAGCTCGAGGAGTCGCGCGCCACAGCGGCCGGCCTCGCCAAGCGACTGCAGGTCATTGCCCTCTACAAGGGCGTCATGCCGGCGTTCGACCGCCTCTGCCCCGCCGGCTCGCGCCGCCGCGACGCCGTCATCCGCACCTACATGACCCTCGGCGGCTCCAACCTGTAAAAACGGGACTGTAAAAACGGGACGGGTTCAAACGCGCTGCTAAAAAGGGACAGGTTCCGCCGCCGCGCGGCGAGACCTGTCCCAAAAGAGCGGCTCGTTTGAACCCGTCCCGTTTTAGCCGTTAGGGATGCTTGGCGTGGGCCTTGGAGATGATGCGCGGGGAGGTGCCGCCGCCGACGCTCTCCTTGGTGACCACGACCTTGGTGATGTCGAGGTCGCTCGGAAGGTCGAACATCGTGTCCTGCAGCGTTGCCTCGCAGATGGCGCGCAGGCCGCGCGCGCCCGTGCCGCGGGCGATCGCCTGGTGCGCGATCTCGGTGAGCGCGTCGTCCTCAAAGACCAGCTCCACGCCCTCGAGCTCGAACATGCGACGGTACTGCTTCACGAGCGCGTTTCTCGGCTGCGTGAGGATGGACACGAGGTCCTCCTCGGTGAGCTCGCGCGTGGCGGTGATCACGGGGATGCGGCCCAGGAACTCGGGGATCATGCCAAACTTGTGCAGGTCCTGAGGCATGACCTGCTCCATCAGGTAGTCCTCGTCCTGCTCGGCGTTGCGGCCGACCTCCGCGGCAAAGCCGATCCCCTTCTTGCCGATGCGGTCGGCCACGATCTTGTCGAGCCCCACGAAGGCGCCGCCGCAGATGAACAGGATGTTCGTCGTGTCGATGCGGATGAGCTCCTGCTGGGGGTGCTTGCGCCCGCCCTGCGGCGGTACGCTCGCCTCGGTGCCCTCCAGAATCTTGAGCAGCGCCTGCTGCACGCCCTCGCCGGAGACGTCGCGCGTGATGGAGAGGTTCTCGGCCTTTCGGGCGATCTTGTCGATCTCGTCCACGTAGACGATGCCCACCTGCGCGCGCTCAACGTCGCCGTCGGCCGCCGTGATGAGCTTGAGCAGGATGTTCTCCACGTCCTCGCCCACGTAGCCCGCCTCGGTGAGGGTGGTGGCGTCCGCGATGGCGAACGGCACCTCCAGGAAGCGCGCGAGCGTCTGCGCGAGCAGCGTCTTGCCCGTGCCCGTGGGGCCCAGCAGCAAGATGTTGCTCTTGGCGATCTCGACCTCCTCGGCACCCTCCTCCACCTCGTCGTTGCCGGAGAGGATGCGGCGGTAGTGGTTGTAGACGGCAACGCTCATCGCGCGCTTGGCGCTCTCCTGGCCCATGACGTACTGGGAGAGCTCGTCATAGATCTCATGCGGGGTGGGGAGGTTCTTGATCGGCAGGGCGTCCTCGGCCTCCCCGTCCTGCTCGTCCCCCGCCTCGGCGAGATCGGCGCCGTCGATCATGTCGGTGCAGGCGTGCACGCACTCGTCGCAGATGAAGACTCCCCCCGGGCCCGCGATGAGCTTGCTCACCTGGCTGCGGGTCTTGCCGCAGAAGGAGCAGCGCATCTCGTTGCCGAACGAGTCTGTGTCGTTGGTGGGCATGGGCTACTCCTGGCTCTGCTCGACGCGCGAGGTGATGACCCTGTCCACGAGGCCGTAGGCGCAGGCCTCGGAGGCGCGCATGTAGTTGTCACGCTCGGTGTCGGCGTTGATCTTCTCGATGGGCTGCCCGGTGGCCTCGGAGAGGATCTCGTTCAGGCGCTGGCGGATCCAGCGGGTCTCGTCGGCCACGATCTGGATGTCGGTCTGCTGGCCCTGGACGCCCGAGCTCGGCTGGTGGATGAGGACCATCGAGTTGGGCAGCGCCAGGCGCTTGCCCTTGGCGCCGCAGGCGAGAATGGCCGCGCCCATGGAGGCCGCCATGCCCACGCAGATGGTGGAGACGTCGGGCTTGATGAAGTTCATCGTGTCGATGATGCCCAGACCCGCGTAGACGTCGCCGCCCGGGGAATCGATGTAGAGCGCGATGTCCTTGTCGGGGTCCTGGCTCTCGAGGTGCAGGAGCTGTGCGATCACGAGGTTGGCGGAGTCGCGCGTGACCTCCTCGCCGAGAAACACGATGCGGTCGTTGAGCAGGCGGGAGTAGATGTCGTAGCTGCGCTCCCCGCGCGGGGTCTGCTCCACGACGTAGGGGATGAGCGGAATGTTGGTGGGCTGGTGCATGCGATCTCCGTTTCGTAGATGAACGCCCCGGGCACGGGTGAGCGGCGCCCGGGGCGGTTCCAAGACGTGAGACGGGGCTACTCGGCGTCCTCGGCCTTCTCGTCCGCGGCGGCGCGCTCGGCAACCTCGTCAACGATGTTGACCTGAGCGTTCTCGACGAGCCAGTTGAGGGCCTTCGTGCGGCGGATGGAGTCGCGGATGGCCGGGAGACGGCCCTCGGAGCGCCACTGCTCGAGGGAGGCGTCCACGTCCTCGACGCCGGCCTTCTCGAACTCCTCGCGGACCTCGTCCTCGCTGACCTCGACGCCGAGCTTGGCGGCGAGGGCGTCGAGCGCGAGGGACTGACGCGCGCGCTCCTCGGCCTGGACGCGCAGGTCGGCGATGAAGTCCTCGGACTTCACGCCGCGGGCGCGCAGGTACATGTCGAGCGAGACGCCCTGGTTCTGCAGGCGACCGAGGAACTCGGAGGCCAGCTCGTTGAAGATCTCGTTCTGGTAGGCCTCGGGGACCTCGTCGAGCTTGAGAAGCTTGCCCATGGCCTCGACGAGGCGATCCTCCTTGAGGTTGGGCAGGCTCGTCTTCTTGTCGCCCTCGATCTCCTCCTTGACGGCGTCGCGGAAGGAGGCCACGTCGTCATAGCCGTACTTCTTGGCGACCTCGTCGTCGAGCTCGGGGGTGACGGCCTTCTTGATGGCGTTGAGCTTGACCTTGACGGTGAAGGTGTGGGAGTGCTCCTCGCCCTCGTGCTCGTGGGTGCGGGTCCAGGAGATGGTCTTCTCCTCGCCCTTGGTCATGCCGACGATGCCCTCCTCGAGCTGCTCGGGCACCTGCTGGCCGTCGAGCGCGAGCATGCGGTTGGTGCCGGCGAGGTGTCCCGCGCCCTCGACGTTCTCCACGTCAACGGACACGACGTCGCCGGGCTCGACCGCGCGGTCCTCCTCGACGTCCTCGTAGGTGACCTGATAGCTGAGGAGCTGGTTGATCTGCCAGTCGATCTCGGCCTCGGTGGCCTCCTCGGGCGGCATGTTGATCGTCGGGGCGTCATAGCTCTCCAGCTCGCAGGCCGGGCGCACGCCAATGGTGGCGGTGACCACGTAGTCGGCGCCCTGGGCGGCGAGCTCGGGGTCGGCGCCCTCGGGGCCAAAGCTCACGCGGCCCACGGGCGTGACGTCAAGCTCCTCGAGCATGAGCGGCTCGGCGGCGTTCAGGAGGTCGTTGGTGGCCTGGGCGAGCACGGCCTCGCGGCCGATGATGCCGTCGATCACCGGGCGCGGCGCGTGGCCGCGACGGAAGCCCTGGAAGTTGTACTTCTTGGCGATGTCCTTGTAGGTGCGCGCGATGGCGGCGTCGACATCGGCAGCCGCGACGGTGACCTCGGCGGTCAGCTTGTCGTCGATCGGCTTCTCGGCAGCGGTGACGGTGATCTTCAACGTTCCTCCAGTGTCTCTGATGGCGGGCCTGCCGCCACTTCCTTCTCGCTGGTGCGGGCGAAAGGACTCGAACCTTCACGGGGTCTCCCCCACTGGAACCTAAATCCAGCGTGTCTACCAGTTCCACCACGCCCGCAGTTAGCACAGCCTTATGAGTGTAGCAAACTTCTACAGGATACCCACGACTCGGCAGATAATTCACGCAGGCGAGAAGGACCGCGTCACCGGAGCGGCAGCGGCTCCCAGCCGCCGCCCGCGCGCGGGACCTCCACGCTGCGGTAGCCGACCTCCCAGGCGCGCGCGTACGCCGCCGCGATGCCGTCCGCCACGTCCTCGGGGCGGTGGGCGTCGGAGCCCACGGCGACGGGCACCCCCGCGCGCCGGAAGCGCTCCAGCAGGCCTCGCGCGGGATAGTAGTCCCCCACCCCCTTGCGCAGGGCGGCGGTGGAGAGCTCCACGCGGCGGCCCGTATCGTGTGCGCACGCCGCCATCTCGTCCCAGAGCGGCGCGAGGTCGATCGAGGCCTCAAGCCCGAGCGGGCGCATGCGCTCGGGCAGGTCGGGGTGGGCCATCACGTCAAAGGCGAGCGGGCTCTCGCAGGCCGCGCACCACGCGCGCACGTAGCGCCGCCACAGCTCGTCGGGGCCCAGCTCGCGCCAGAGCGCAAGGTCGGAGACGTCGTCTATCCACGCGCCGTCGTCCTTCTCGCCCAGCCAGTGCACGCTGCCGAGAAGGACCTGCGCCCCAAAGGACCACCGGCGCACGGCGTCCTCGCAGCCGGGGTACCAGTCCGCCTCAAAGCCGTAGACCATCTCCAGCTCGGGGTGGGCGGCGCGCGCCGCCTCGAAGGCCGCCCGGTGCGCCGGCAGCTCCCCCTCGACCACCTGGACCTCGCCCGTGGGGTCCATCGACGCGGGCAGCGTGAGGTGGTCCGTGCACACGAGCACCGCGCAGCCGGCGGCCGCGGCGGCACGCGCGTTCTCCTCGAACGTGCCCGCGCCGTCCGAGAAGCGCGTGTGCGTGTGGCAGTCCGCGATCGTGCCCGGCGCGAGCCGACGTGTCATGTGACCTCCCTCGCCCGCCCCAACGCCGTGCGCCGAGACGGAGCATCTACGGAAAATGGCCCTGTTTTGAGGGTCATTCTCCGTTATTCCTCCGTCTCGGCGCAAGCGGGCGGCGCGGCGAGCACGCAAAACGGGCCGCCGACACGAGGCCGACGACCCGTCAGTTCAACAATTTGTGCAAAAACGAACCCGTCCCGTTTTTACAGGTCCTGGAGGGCGTAGACGTCGAGCGGGCCCTGGCGCAGGGCGGCGATGGCCTGGACGAGCGCCACCGCGCCGGACATGGTCGTGGCCATGTCGATGCCGCGGCTCACGGCCTCGCCGCGCATCTTGGTGCCGTCTCCGCGCGAGCTGTGGCCCTTGGGCGTGTTGATCAGGAAGGAGATCCTGCCCTCCGCCATGAGGTCGAGGATGTTGGGGCTGCCCTCGGAGATGGGCTTGACGACCTCGCACGGGATGCCCGCGGCGCGCAGGGTCTTGGCCGTGCCGCGCGTGGCCAGAAGGTCGTAGCCGAGGTTGCGCAGCGACAGCGCAACCGGCGCCACCGAGCGCTTGTCGCGGTCGCACACCGAGATGAAGACGCTGCCGGACTGCGGCACGTCGTACTCGATGGCCTCGCGCGTCTTGGCGTAGGCCTTGGGGAACGTGACGTCGAGCCCCATGACCTCGCCCGTGGACTTCATCTCGGGGCCGAGCGTGACGTCGGCGCCCGGGAAGCGGCTCCACGGCATGACGGCCTCCTTGACCGCGTAGTAGCCGGTCTCGCGGCCCTCGGGCGGCAGGCCCAGGTCGGAGATCTTCTCGCCGCTCATGATGCGCGCGGCGCACTTGGCCAGCGGCACCCCCGTGGCCTTGGACGAGAAGGGCACGGTGCGGCTCGCGCGCGGGTTGAGCTCGATCACGAAGACCTGCTCGTCGCGCACCGCGTACTGCACGTTGAGAAGTCCCTGGATGTGGCAGGAGAGCGCGAGGCGCCGCGTGGTCTCGCGAATCTTCTCCACGAGCCGGTCGGAGAGCGAGAAGGGCGGGAAGCAGCAGGCGGAGTCGCCGGAGTGGATGCCGCACTCCTCGATGTGCTCGAGCACGGCGCCCACGTAGCACTCCTCGGTGTCGCAGAGGGCGTCCACGTCGAGCTCGATGGCGTCCTCGAGGAACGCGTCGAGGTAGACGGGGTGGTCCGGGGAGACCTTGGTGGCCTCCTCCATGTAGCTCACGAGGTCGTCGTCATCGTAGACGATGCCCATGCCGCGGCCGCCGAGCACGTAGCTCGGGCGGACGAGCAGCGGGTAGCCCACGCGGCGCGCCACGGCCTTGGCCTCGTCCACGGTCTCGGCCGTGCTCGAGGGCGGATAGGCGATCTCGAGGCGGTCGAGCAGGCTCGCAAAGCGGTCGCGGTCCTCGGCGAGGTCGATGGCCTCGGGCTGGGTGCCCATGATGGGCACGCCGGCCGCCTTGAGGCGCTTGGCGAGGTTGATCGGGGTCTGGCCGCCGAGCGTGACGATCACGCCCACGGGCTTCTCGACCTCGATGACGTTCATGACGTCCTCGAAGGTCAGCGGCTCGAAGTAGAGGCGGTCGGAGGTGTCGTAGTCGGTGGAGACGGTCTCGGGGTTGCAGTTGACCATGACGGTCTCGTAGCCCTTGGCCTCCAGCGCGTAGGCCGCGTGGACGCAGCAATAGTCGAACTCGATGCCCTGGCCGATGCGGTTGGGGCCGGCCGAGAGGATCACCACGCGCGGCTTCTCCGCCTCATGGAACTCGCTCGTGCCGCCGCTCTCGTACGTGAAGTAGTGGTAGCTCGTGCGCGCGGCGAACTCGCCGGCGCAGGTGTCGACGGTCTTGACGCACGGGCGCACGCCGAGGACCTCGCGCACCGCGCGCACCGTGTCCTCGCGCTGGCCCGTGAGGTGGGCGAGCTGCGCGTCCGAGAAGCCCAGCTGCTTGGCGGCCATCATCGTATCGGCGTCGAGGCCGGCCAGGCCGCGCTCGCGAATGACGCCCTCGGCCGTGACGATGTCCGCGATGCGGGAGAGGAACCAGCGGTCGATCTTGGTGAGCTCGAAGACGCGCTCGACGCCGTAGCCGCGCCGCAGCGCCTCGGCCACGTAGAGGATGCGCTCGGGCGTGGGCTTGGCCACGCGCTCCTCGAAGCGCTCCTCGTCGAAGTCGTCCGCGCCGTCCGCGCCCAGGCCGGCGTGGCCCTGCTCCAGCGAGCGCATGGCCTTCTGCATGGCCTCCTCGAAGGTGGCGCCGATGGACATGACCTCGCCCACGGCCTTCATGCGCGTGGTGAGGGTGTCGTCGGTGCCCTTGAACTTCTCGAACGCAAAGCGCGGGACCTTGACCACGCAGTAGTCGATCGAGGGCTCAAAGCAGGCGGGCGTCTCGCGCGTGATGTCGTTCTCGATCTCGTCGAGGGTGTAGCCCACCGAGAGCAGCGCCGCCATCTTGGCGATGGGAAAGCCGGTGGCCTTGGAGGCGAGCGCCGAGGAGCGGCTGACGCGCGGGTTCATCTCGATGACGATGACGCGGCCGTCGTCGGGGTTCACGGCAAACTGCACGTTGGAGCCGCCGCAGGCGACGCCCACGCGCTCGAGGATGGCGATGGAGTAGTCGCGCAGGCGCTGGAGCTCAAAGTCGTTCAGGGTCTGGCAGGGCGCCACGGTGATGGAGTCGCCGGTGTGGACGCCCATGGGGTCGAGGTTCTCGATGGAGCAGATGACGACGCCGTTGCCCGCGGAGTCGCGCATCACCTCCATCTCGATCTCCTTCCAGCCCTCCACGGACTGCTCGACGAGCACCTCGCTCTCGGGCGAGAGCGCGAGGCCCTGCTCGGCAATGCGCAGCAGGTCGTCGTGGTTATAGGCCATGCCGCCGCCGGCGCCGCCGAGCGTGAAGGCGGGGCGGATGACCACCGGGTAGCCGAGCTCCTCGGCAATCTTCTCGCACTCCTCGATCGTGTGGGCGATGCCGGACTTGGCGACCTCGAGGCCGATGTCGCGCATGGCGTTGGCAAAGAGCTCGCGGTCCTCGCCGGTCTCGATGGAGTCCACGTCGCAGCCGATGACCTCGACGCCGTACTTCTCCAGGATGCCCGCCTTGCCGAGGGCCACGGCGCAGTTGAGGCCCGTCTGGCCGCCCATGTTGGGGAGCAGCGCGTCCGGGCGCTCCTTCTCGATCACCTTGGTCACGGACTCCACGGTGATGGGCTCGATGTAGGTGCGGTCGGCGGTCTCCGGGTCGGTCATGATGGTGGCCGGGTTGGAGTTCACGAGCACGACCTCGTAGCCCTCCGAGCGCAGGGCCTTGCAGGCCTGGGTGCCAGAGTAGTCGAACTCGCAGGCCTGGCCGATGACGATGGGGCCGGAGCCGATGATCAGGATCTTCTTGATGTCGGTGCGCTTGGGCATCTAGAAGCGCCTCCCCTCGCGGACGTCGATGGCGAGGTAGTCGTCCTCGCCGCGCATGAGCTTGGCAAACGCCGCAAAGGCGTACGTGGAGTCGTTGGGGCCGGGCTTGGCCTCGGGGTGGTACTGCATGGAGAAGGCCGGGATGTCCAGGAACTGGATGCCCTCGGGCGTGCCGTCGTTGAGGTTGACGTGCGTGAGGCGCACGCGGCCGTACTCCTTGGTCTGGACGACGGGCGCGATGTGCGCGCGCGACCAGAAGCGCAGGTCCCCGTCGGCCGGGTGCTCGGAGACGCCGCCGGAGAGCTCCGGCACGAGCGGGCCAAAGGACGAGAAGACCGGGCCGTAGTTGTGGTTCTGCGCGGTGATCTCCACCTTGCCGGTGAGCAGGTTCATCACGGGCTCGTTGCCGCCGTGGTGGCCGTACGGGAGCTTCTCGATCTGGCCGCCTGCCGCCATGGAGATGACCTGGTTTCCGAGGCAGATGCCAAAGACCGGGAGCTTGCCGAGACACGCGCGGACCGCCTCGACCACGGGCGGCACGCTGACCGGGTCGCCGGGGCCGTTGGAGAAGAACACGCCGTCGGGGTTCATCTCGAGGACCTTCTCGGCCGGCGTGTCCCAGGGCACGACCGTGACCTCGCAGCCGGCGGCGGAGAGCCGCTTGGCGATGCCCTTCTTCTCGCCGCAGTCGTAGGCCACCACGTGCAGGCGCGGCTGGCCGTCGGCGTCCTGGCCGGGCACGACGTAGGGCTCCTTGGTGGAGACGTCGGCGACGTAGTTGTGATCGGCGATGGCAGGGGCCGCCTTGACGCGCGCGACGAGGCTCTCGGGGTCAAGGTCAACGGTCGAGATGGCCGCGCGCATGGCGCCGCCCTCGCGGATGGCGATGGTGAGGGCGCGGGTGTCCACGTCCTCGATGGCCACGACGCCGTTCTGCGCAAGGAAGTTCGGGAAGGTCTCCACGCTCTGCCAGTTGCTCGGGGTGTAGCACATGTCGTGGACCACGAGGCCGGCCAGGTGGAGCGGGTCGCCCTGCATGTCCTTCTCGTTGATGCCGTAGTTGCCGATCTGCGGGTAGGTCAGCGTGACGATCTGACCCGCGTAGGACGGGTCGGAGACGATCTCCTGATAGCCGACCATCGAGGTGTTGAACACGATCTCGCCGAAGGTCTCCCCCTCGGCGCCGGCAGAACGCCCGAAGAAGTGCATCCCGTTCTCGAGCGCGAGAAGCGCCCTCGGATGCCTGCCGCCATCCACCAGTAGGTTCACAGCAACACCGCCCTTTCGTCGCGCGCCCAGGGGCAAACCCGCAGTTACAAAAAACGGAGCGACCGCCGCGTGGCGGAGACTCCGAAGAAGGCAGCTGCGGTTTAGGTTGTGGACGCCTTTTCGGTCTCTCGTACCGTCTTAAAGGTCGGTGTCTAGCATAGCAGGTTGGGCGTTATCCGTGGGGCGACATAACGCCTCCGCAGAAAAGTCGCGAGCGCGGGCCCTTCTCGCCTCGCCTTCCGGCTGCGCGTGGAGAACACCGAGGTGCGCGTGATGATGCTGCGCGCCGCCGTGACGGGGCGGGACGCAATCCAGGAAGGGGCAGCCCTGCCGCAGGCCATCTAGGATTTGCCGGCCTTGTCGTGGGCGCATCTAGGAATCCCCGACCGTGCTACGCGCCCTCTAGGAATCGCCGCCCCTGTCGCGCCCTGGTCTAGGAATCCAGGGCCGTGTGCGCCCACCGGGTCGAAGGATGCATCTGTGGAGTGGTTCTCCCGCGAAGGGCGGCGCAAGGACCGCGTTTCCTAGACGGGTCTGCGACAAGAGCGGCGTTTTCTAGACAGGCGTGCGGACAAGGACGATGTTTTCTAGAACCGCACGTTCGGACCTGACGCGCCTTCCGTGGGTCGCACTCGTCTCGTCGTTTCGAGCGACCTGTATGCCAAATCGGGGCCTTGCCCGCATCGACGGCGCGGGACCATGCGCACATGACAAGCGGCCCCGCCACCGGGCCCGCCTCGGCGGGAACGGCCCAACACGCGAGAGGCCCCGGCTTCCTACGCAGGATCTTCCGCGAAGTGAAGTCCTGCGTGGAAGCCGGGGCCTCCCCAGCGCGCATCGGGTCAGGCGACTAGCACACGCCCTGGGCCATCATGGCCTCGGCCACCTTGGCGAAGCCGGCGATGTTGGCGCCCATCACGAAGTTGCCCTCGTGGCCGTAGGCGCGGGCGGTGTCGTCCACGTTGTGGAACATGCCGCGCATGAGGCTCTCGAGCTTGCCGTCGACCTCCTCGAAGGTCCAGGAGAGGTGCTCGGCGTTCTGGCTCATCTCCAGGCCCGAGACGAGCACGCCGCCGGCGTTGGCCGCCTTGCCGGGCATGAAGGCCACGCCGTGCTCCATGAGGTAAGCGGTGGCGTCGGGCGTGGTGGGCATGTTCGCGCCCTCGCCCACGACCTTGCAGCCGTTCGCCACGAGCGCCTTGGCGTCGTCGAGATCGAGGGTGTTCTCGCGAGCGCAGGGCAGCGCGATGTCGCAGGGGAGCTGCCAGACGCCCTTGCCGTCGCCCTCGTGCCAGGTGGCGCCGGGGCGCTCGTCCACGTACATCGCGAGGCTCACGCCAGCGTCGTGGCCGGAGCGCTTCTTGTTGTAGATGTGCTCCAGGACCTGGTAGTCGATGCCCTCGGGGTCCTCGACCCAGCCCTTGGTGTCAGAGCAGGCAAGGACCGTGCCACCGAGCTGGGCGACCTTCTGGATGGCATAGATGGCCACGTTGCCGGAGCCGTGCACGACGACCTTCTTGCCCTCGAAGGAGTCGCCGCAGCTCTTGAGGTACTCGTCAACAAAGTAGACCAGGCCGTAGCCGGTGGCCTCGGTGCGGGCGAGCGAGCCGCCAAAGGTGAGGCCCTTGCCCGTGAGGACGCCCGTCCACTCGTTCTTGATGCGCTTGTACTGGCCGAACATGTAGGCCACCTCGCGACCGCCCACGCCCAGGTCGCCGGCGGGGACGTCGGTGTTGGGGCCGATGTGGCGGCAGAGCTCAGTCATGAAGGACTGGCAGAAGGCCATGACCTCGCGGTTGGACTTGCCCTTGGGGTCAAAGTCCGAGCCGCCCTTGCCGCCGCCCATGGGCAGCGTGGTGAGGGCGTTCTTGAAGATCTGCTCAAAGCCCAGGAACTTGAGCATGCCCACGGTGACCGTGGGGTTGAAGCGCAGGCCGCCCTTGTAGGGGCCGATCGCGGAGTTGAACTCAACGCGGTAGCCGCGGTTGACCTGGACCTTGCCCTCGTCGTCCACCCACGGCACGCGGAACATGACCACGCGCTCGGGCTCCACGAGGCGCTCGAGCAGCGCCGCCTCCTCGTACTCGGGGTGGGCGTCCAAGGCGGGCTGCAGGGTCTCGAGGACCTCCTTGGCCGCCTGGATGAACTCGGTCTGCTCGGGATAGCGAGCCTCGAGGTCGGCGATGATGCGCTCGGAATACGTCATGTTCTTCTCCCTTCACGGGCGGCTGGGCCGCGCCAAAAGTTCCGCAAGAGAGGATACGTTTTCGAAACCTGGCGGCACAAATCCGAGCACGAAGCGTAACGCCGCCGAACCTCGCGCGTAATCTTCCGTACACACGAAACACAGGCGCAATCCACATGCTCCCGTCCGTTAACCGGGACGGCGCGTGACGGGCGCGAACGAAAAAGGCCCGGGCGCGCGGCCCGGGCTCTCATTTGGTCTGGAGCGGGTGACGGGAATCGAACCCGCGTCATCAGCTTGGAAGGCTGAGGTTCTACCATTGAACCACACCCGCGTGCGTGGTCGGGGCGGCGAGATTCGAACCCGCGACCCCCTGCTCCCAAAGCAGGTGCGCTACCAAGCTGCGCCACGCCCCGGTCGCAGGGACAAAGTATAGGCGAGCGCCCCGTCACGGGCAAGCGTAGAATGGGTGGAGCGAGAAGAACCGCGTAGATTGGCATCGCATGGCAGACTCCCCGCTCGGGCGCACGCTCCTCATCGCCAACCCCGCCGCGCACAGCGGCAAGGGGGCGGTCGGCGCGGAGTTCGCGCGCCACTTCCTCTCGAGCTACGCGGCGGCGACGAGCGGCTACGAGGTGCGCCTCACGAGCGGCCCCGGGGAGGCGACCGGCATCGCAGCCGCCGCCGAGGGCTTTGACAGCGTGCTCGTGCTCGGCGGCGACGGCGTCATCCATGAGGTCGTGAACGGCCTCATGGCGCGCGATGCGGCCGCGCGCCCCCAGCTCGGGGTGATTCCGCTCGGCTCCGGCAACGACTACGCCCGCACCCTCGGCATGGCGAGAAACGACGTGGGGGCGGCGCTCGCCCAGATCGTGCGCGGCACCGCACGACCCGTTGACGTGGGGCGCGTGAACGGCACCCACTTCATGCAGACCCTCTCCTTCGGCCTGGACGCGGCCATCGCGCTCGACACCACGGCGCGGCGGGCCGCGGACACCTCCCAGGAGGGCGAGGCGCTCTTCGTGACCTCCGGCCTCAAGATCCTCTCCCGTGCGAAAGACGGCTTCCCCTGCTCGGCGCGCTTTGACGACGAGGACCCTGTCGAGCTGAACGCGCTCGTCTTTGCCGTCCAGGTGGGGCCGAGCTATGGCGGCGGCTTCCGCATCTGCCCGGACGCCGACCCCTCCGACGGGCTTCTCGACGTCTGCTACAACGTGCGCAGGCCCGCGCTGCCGCGGCTGCTCGCGCTCTTTGGCCTCGCGCGGGTCGGGCGTCACGCGGGATCGAGCGTGGTCCGTCTGCGCCGCATCCACCACGCCGAGCTGGATTTTGTCGCCGCCCCGCCCTGCCAAACAGACGGCGAGCCCCTCGAGGGCACGTCCTTCTCGATTGACGTCATCCCCTCCGCCCTCCACGTCATCTGCTAAAACGGGACGGGTTCAAACGAGCTGCTCGTTTGGGACAGGCCTGTTCGGGGCCTTCGCGCCCGCGAGCAGTGCGCGGTCGATGGAGTATCGGCCGATTCCCGTGAGGCGCTCGATCTGCTTGATCGACAGCCCCGCCCGTCGCAGGCGCCTGAGGCACTCGTCGCGCGCGGCGGGCCCCATCTGCCTGATCTCCCCGACCTCAGCCGGCGCCGCGACCGAACGCGCGACCTCGAGCGCGTCCTCCTCCGGAATGCGCGCGCCGCTCCTGAAATAGTAGCCGGACGGCACGGCGCTCTCGCTGAGCGCGAGAAACCCGGGCGCTCCCCCAACGATTCCGAGCACGACGCCCACGCTCGCGAGACGCGGGGCATCCACGTATTCGCGGTAGCTGCTCCACGGGTAGTCCTCGCGCGAGCCGATGCCCGCCCTGACGGGATTGTCGTGGACGTAGCGGACCGCGGCCAGCAGCTGGCGCTCCGACTCGATGGGCACGCTCTTGAAGCGGCCGTCAAAGACCGAGCCCACATGACCGGTCCTGCCGTTGAAGCCCGTCGCGTAGCTGGTTGCGAGCGAGTGCATGGCCTCGCTCAGGTTGCCCGCGTCATCGCTCAAGATGAGGTGAACGTGGTTGGACATGAGGCACCACGCGATGACGGCGATCGGCCAGGTCTCGGTCATGCGCGTGAGCAGGGCAAGGAATCGCTCCCTGTCAGCGTCGGACTCAAAGAGGAGCATTCGACCGTTGCCGCGCAGCATCACGTGATAATAGCCAAGGGCGGATTTCTGGCGGGCTGTGCGCGGCATGGGCCCTCCCCTCTCGTAGAGCGCTTTAAAATGTTAGTTAACGCTCTCGCAAGAGGATTTGCAATATTGCATTAAGTTTTTCACATGAATTATCGATAGTCACTCAGGTGGAAGGCCTGTCCCAAACAAGCAGCTCGTTTGAACCCGTCCCAAAAACGCAGGGACGGGTCCCCGGAGGAACCCGTCCCAAACGAGCAGCTCGTTTGAACCCGTCCCGTTTTAGCGCGTTTTAGCGGGCGGCGGCCTGGAGCATGGCCTTGACCTCGGTGGCGGTCTTGAGCTTCATGACCTTCTCGGTGAGGGCGTCGGCGTCGGCCTTGGTCCACTCGGAGATGATGCGACGGGTGCGCAGGATGGACGGCGCGCTCACGGAGAACTCGTTCAGGCCAAAGGAGATGAGCACCGGGATCAGCAGCGGGTCGGCCGCGGCCTCGCCGCACATGCCGACCATGATGCCGGCCTTGTTGCCCTCCTCGATGATCCGCTTGAGCGAGCGCAGGACGGCGGGCTGGTACACGTCGTAGAGATAGCCCACCTTGTCGTTGCCGCGGTCGGCGCACATCGTGTAGCCAATGAGGTCGTTGGTACCGATGGAGAAGAAGTCGCACTCGGCGGCCAGGTCGTCGGCGACCAGCGACGCGGCAGGCGTCTCGATCATGGTCCCGACCTCGATGTCCTTGTTATAGGAGACGCCGCGGGCGTCAAGATCCGCCTTGCACTCCTCAACGAGCGCCTTGACCTGGCGAATCTCGTCGATGTTGGTGACGAGCGGCACCATGATCTTGATGTCGCCAAAGGCGGAGGCGCGCAGCAGAGCCGTGAGCTGGACCTTGTACTGGTCGGGGTTGGCGAGGCAGTAGCGCACCGCGCGATAGCCCATGAAGGGGTTCTCCTCCTTCTGGAGGTGCAGGTACGGAATCTCCTTGTCGCCGCCCACGTCGAGCGTGCGGATGATCACCGGCTGGCCCTTCATGCGCAGCGCGACCTTCTGGTAGGCCGTGAACTGCTCATCCTCGCTCGGCAGCTCCTTGGCGTCCATGAACAGGAACTCGGAGCGGAACAGGCCGACGCCCTCGCAGTCGTGCTCGGCCGCCACGTTGGCGTCGTCCGGGTTGCCGATGTTGGCAACAAGCAGGACCTTGTCGCCGTCGCCGGTCACGGTCTCCTTGCCACGGTAGGCCTCGAGCGCGAGCTTCTCCTCGGCGTACTGCTTGGCCTTGGCACGGTAGTGGGCGAGATCGTTGTCGTCGGGGTTCACGAGCACGCGGCCGCGCGAGCCGTCCACGATGACCATGTCGCCGCTCTTGATGGTCTTGGTGATGTCGGCCACGGAGAGCACCGCCGGGATCTCCAGAGCGCGAGCGATGATGGCGGAGTGGGAGGTGCGCCCGCCGGTCTCGGTGACGATGGCGGCGACGTTGTCCTTGTCGATGTCGGCGGTCATAGACGGGGTGAGCTCGTGCACCACCACGACCGAGTTCTCAGGCAGCGTGGAGAGGTCCACGAGCTCCTGCCCCAGCAGGTCGGCGAGAAGCCCGGTCTTGACGTCGGCGACGTCGGCGGCGCGCTCGCGGAAGAGCTCGTCCTCCATGCTGGAGAACATGTTGTAGTACATGTCATAGGCCTCGGAGACGGCCTGCTCGGCGCACATGCCCGCCTCGATGGAGCCGTTGACCATCTCCTGGATGCCCTCGTCCTCGGCAAACTCGATGTGGGCACCCATGATGGCGGCGGCCTCCTCGCCCACCGTGACCTTCATGCGCTCGATCTGGGCGTTGGTCTGCTCGATGAACTTGGCCACGGCCGCGGCATAGCGCTGCTTCTCGTCACCGGAGTCCTCCGGCGCGTGCGGCGTGAAGCTCAGGTCGGGCTCGACGGCGACGCGCGCCACGCCGATGCCGATGCCGTCAGATGCGTTGACTCCCTCGTACATGTTTGACTCCCCCTATGCCAAATCCTGGCCGCGACGGCGGCCATACCCTGTGACGCCTACGCCCCTGCGGGCGAAAACGACCCCCGGCGCTACCTACTGCTTCTCGGAGCCGGCCTCCTCGGCCGCCTCGCGCGCGCGATTGTCCTCCATGTCCTGGGCGATCATCCCGGGAATGGCACGGCCCATCTTCTTGTAGAGCGCTGCCACCACGCGGTCGATCGTCGAGCGACGGGCGATGCCCTTGCTCGCCGCCGTGGCCGTGCCGCACGCGGAGGCAAAGATGAGCGCCGTCTCGTAGTCAACGCCGCGCGTGACCTGAGCCAGGAAGCCGCCGACCATGGAGTCGCCGGCACCCGTGGCGTTGACGAGCCTGATCTTGGCCGTGGGGACGACGTGCTCGGCGCCGTTCTCGTCCAGCAGGAGCGAGCCATGGCCGCCGCAGGAGATGATGACGTTGCGCGCGCCCGCCTCCTGGAGCTTGTGCGCATAGGGCATGCACGCCTCGGGCTCCTCGATCTCCACGCCGTAGATGCGTCCGACCTCGTGGTTGTTGGGCTTGATCAGGAAGGGGTGCATCTCGAGCGACTCCATGAGGAGCTGGCCCGGCGCATCCACCACGAACTGGATGCCGCGTCCGCCGAGCCGGCGCATGATCTGCATGTACATGTCCTCGGGAAGGCTGTTGGGAATGGACCCCGTGAGGACGAGCGTGTCCCCCGCGCCAACGATGTCCATGCGCGCGAGCAGCTCGTCGACCTTCTTCTCGGGAATCTTGGGGCCCATGCCGTTGACCATCGTCATGACGATGCCGTTGAGCTTGATGTTGATGCGGGTGTAGCCGCGGTCGAGCAGGACGAAGTTGCTCGCCACGCCCTTCTCCTGCAGACGGCGGAGCAGGTAGTCGCCGGTGAAGCCCGCGGCGATGCCCATGGCGATGCTCGGGACGTCCAGCTCGTTCAAGAGCGTGGAGATGTTGATTCCGTTGCCGCCGCAGTGCAGCTCTTCCGAGGAGGAGCGGTTAGTGAATCCCATGTCAAGGGTCAGGGGATGCATGACGTAGTCGAGGGCGGGGTTCAACGTCATCGTGTATATCAACGCGTGCTCCTTCCGTCGGGCAACTCGCACGTGCTAAGTATGCCGTATCCCGTCACGAGTCGAGCCGGAATTTTGCGAGCGAACCGCTCGCCGCGGCGGGAGGCGGCAAAAGGCCGGACGCCACAAAAACGCTGACGCCCGGCCCGCTGCTGCGATGGCGCGCCCTGAGGGATTCGAACCCCCGACCTTGGGATTAGAAGTCCCCTGCTCTATCCAGCTGAGCTAAGGGCGCCTTCGCCGGCTCGTAGCCGGCGCGGACCCCATTCTAGAGCATCCCGTAGGCCCTGGCCGCGAGAATGCCCGAGACGGTCTTGGCGTCGTCGAGAAGCCCGGAGCGTATCGCGCAGAGCGCGTCGTCCACCGGGACCCAGATGACGTTCAGGAACTCCCCCTCGTCCAGGGACGCCTCTCCCTGGGTGAGCCCATGCGCGAAGTAGACCGAGGTGTGCTCGTTGGTGAAGCCCGGGGCGCCGTAGGACTCCATAAGCAGCTCGAGGCGCTCGGCGACAAGGCCCGTCTCCTCGGTGAGCTCGCGTGCGGCGCAGACCTCGCGCGGCTCACCCGGGTCCACCTTGCCCGCCGGTATCTCGAGCGTCGTGCGCCCGAGGGCCACGCGGTACTGCCGCACCAGGCAGACGCGCCCGTCGCGCACGGCGACCACGCCCGCGCCGCCGTGGTGCCGCACGAGCTCGCGCCAGCCGCGGGAGCCGTCGGAGAGCTGGACCTCCAGGCGCTCGACCGAGAAGATCCTCCCCTCCCACTCCCGCTCCGTCCTGAGGACCTCCTCATGGAGCGCCGGGTCGTCCGCCAGCGCGCCGCGAATCTCCTCAAGCCCCTGTGACATGTCAGACCTCCCAAAACTCGCCGGCCGCGTAGTCGATCTCAAAGCCGAGCGCGGCATTGAAGACCTCAATCTCCTGGTCGATGGAGCCGTCCGAGCTGCGCACGTCCACGATGACGCTCCGCGGGACGAGCTCGTCTCCCTCATAGACGGGCGTAGCCGAGTAGTAGAGCGTGCCGTCCGGGTTCTGCTGGAGCCAGGCGCGCGCGATGCCCTCGGCGTAGGCCATCCCGCCGTCCTGCCCGTGGTTGTCGCCCACGTTCTGCGTGCGCGTGCCGGTCACCAGGTTGTAGGCGGCGTCGTCCCCGCCGAGCGACTTGGCGAGCAGGTGGCTGCGATTGAAGAGGTAGCCGTGATAGAGGCTGCCGTCCGGCATGGCGATCTCCACCTCCGCGTTGTGCCCCCAGCCGGAGGGGCGGATGTCAGAGATGTCCTCCCGCTCGCGCTCGCTGCCCGCGCGGGCCATCTCCGGGGTCACCATCGCCGCGACGCGGCCCGTCCGCCCCAGCTCGTCGAGCCCCTCGTAGCGAACCTCGCCGGACGCGAGCTCAACATCCACGACCGCCGTGCCGACCACGCGATAGTAGTCCGGGTCGGCGGCAGGGTCCCAGGCCGTCCAGCCGGCCTGTCGCTCGGAGAGGCGCTCGACCGGGGCGCCGGGAAGGGCGGGCAGCGAGAGCGCACCCGAGCCGACGACCGCCGCCAGGGCCACGAGCAGCGCGGCGATGAGCGAGAGCGGGCCGCGGACGCGGGTTCTTCTCGACCTGCGACGAGACCTGCGACGTGCCATGTGACCTCCCCCTCGCATCCCCGTCCTCAATGCTGGCAGCATACCACGGTGCCCGGACACAAAAACGACCGGGCCCGCAGGGAGCCCGGTCGAAGCTATCGTGGTGGATCGTCAGGGGTTCGAACCCTGGACCTTGGGATTAAGAGTCCCCTGCTCTACCAGCTGAGCTAACGATCCAAATATGGTGGATCGTCAGGGGTTCGAACCCTGGACCTTGGGATTAAGAGTCCCCTGCTCTACCAGCTGAGCTAACGATCCGTATTCGATTAAATGGGGTGGGCGAAGGGTCTCGAACCCTCGACCTACGGAGCCACAGTCCGTCGCTCTACCAACTGAGCTACACCCACCATTTTTGCGAACCTCTTCAGGCAGCTCGACTATTATGCAAGACCGCGCGACGCGATGCAAGGACTTTTTTGCCCGGCGAGAAAAACGTGTGCGCGGCGTGGCGAACCCTAGTCGTCGAGCAGGCCCTCCCAGGTGAGCAAGGTCTCGTTGCGCAGGAATCGGCGGAACGGGCTGAGGTCCCCCTCCAGGTGGAAGAGGTCCAGCGCGGCGTGGTAGGCGCCGTGGTCCTGCGCGCGAATCACGATGGGCGGCATGCCCATGGCGAGCAGGACGCCGTTCATGAGCAGGCGCGCCGTGCGACCGTTGCCGTCCGCGAAGGGGTGGATCTCGAAGAGCCGCGCATGGACGTAGGCGGCGATCGTGAGGTGGCGCGTGCCTTCCTCGAGATAGGAGTTCACGTCGTCCGCCAGGACGCCCACCGCGTGCGGGACCTCGGCGGCGGGGACGCCCACGCTCGCCGGGCCGCCCACGTAGTTCTCCAGCTTGAACGTTCCCGGCCGCTCGCCGGCGAGCAGGCGCTTCTCGTCGTAGGTGCCCATGGTCACGAGGCCCTGTGCCTCGCAGATGAGCTCCTCCGAGAGACAGGGGTTCTCGGCCAGCTTGAGGCGCGCCAGCTCCCAGGAGACCTTGAGGTTGTAGGTCTCCAGGAGCATCTGCACGTCACCGGTGTAGCCCGAGACCGCACCCGTCTCCACGATCTGCTTCACCGTGGCAAACGAGAGCTCGGCGTTCTCGATCTTCTCGGAGTTGTAGACGTAGTCGGGCACGAAGTCGCGGAGCAGCTCCTCACGGCGCTCTTCCGGCAGCGCGACCCACTTCTCGACGAGCGCGTCGTAGCGCTCCTTCAGCACATTGGCCATGGTGCACCTCCCGTCCGGGATGTCCTGTAGCCATTCTAGGGCCGACCGAGAAGGGCGCGGCGCGACCACTCCGTCAGAGGCGCGCTCGCCTCGGCAAGGGGCCGCCGCCAAAGAGGTCAAGGCCGACCTCGCCCGCCGCTCGACGCAGTTCTGCCTCATAGCGTGGGTGCCGTTCGCTTCCGGTCAGGCGCGAGGCCAGGTGCGCATACGAGAGCAGCACGCCACCCTCCCGTGCCACGCGCGCCGCACGGGGCAGATAGCTCCCCAGCCACGTGGCCGGGCGACAGGCCGCCAGGTCAAAGAGGTCGGAGACAATATAGCTCCCCAGCCCACAGCTCTTGAAGTCAATCGTCGGGTACGGGGGGCGCTCCCCAAGCGAGCGGGCGAGAAGCACGGCCGTCTCGAAGAAGCCCTCGTCCCGCCAGCTCACCCAGTAGTTGGCCGCAACCAGCATGAGGCCGGCGCGGTCGCGCGAGGAGAGCAGGTTCGCGTCGAGAAGGGCCGCCAGCGCCGGGCCGCTCGCGCGAGAGATCGCATGCAGGTAGAGACAGCCCGAGAACTCGTGGCCTGCGGCGGGGCGCCGCGGACGATGGCGACCGGAGAACTCGAGTCGTCCTTCTCCCATGGCCAGAAGGTCGCGAAGGTAGCCCCTCACTCTCCCCTCTCGTCGCGCGAGCGTGTCCCCGGGCACGACGATTGCCTCCGGGTACGGAGCAAGCGTGACGTCCCACCCGGCGAGCGCAAGCGCCGCGCGCGAGCTGCCGGCCGCAATGGCGCGCGAGAGCGCGACGGCGGGCATCTCCGCCGGCTCGCCGGAAGAGAGCAGCTCGGCGCACGTCTCCGCGTCATCCGCGAGCGCGGCGAGCACAAGGCGGGTCATGACGTCTTCGGGCCTCATGACCGACCTCCCCAGTTCACGACCACGCCCTCGTCCGGCGTGCCCCACGAGAGCGAGCCTGCGTCGAGCGCGCCCAGGGGCTCGGGCGCCAGAAGGCGCGTGGGCGAGAAGGTCATGGGGCTCACGGAGATCGCGGCGGCGCCGACACGCGTCGTGCCCTCCGGCACGCGGTAGTCAACGCCCGCAGACGGAAGCTCCGGGTCGTCGTGCTCGTGGCTCGGCAGGTCAGCGTAGAGCGATAGCAGCTCGAGCCCGTCGGTCGTGCGCCCGAGCAGCGAGCCCTCGCGCGCGCAGAGGAACTCGTTCGCGCCGTCGACCTCAAAGTAGCAGGGGCGCCACCCCTCACCATAGGTGGCGCGCGCGGCAAAGGCACCCGACGCAACGTGACGGACGCCCGCGGGGACGCGAACGAGCCAGCCCGACGCCTCAGCGAAGGCGAACTGGTGGATCTGCTCGAGCGTGTCCGGCAGGATCACGCCCCCGGCGCCGGACTGCGCGCAGGCCCACGGCACGATCTCGCGCACGCCCTCGGGTATGGCGAGAACCGCCGGCGGCTCGGCGGCTCCCGGCAGCCCCACCACGGTCTTCTCGTCCGCCGAGACGATCACGTCTCCCAGGCGGTGGCGACCCGCCGGGTCGTCGTCCGCGAGATAGAAGCAATGTTCCGGAGGATCGGACCACCCGCCGTCAAAGGGATTCCTCGAGGGCGGACGGTAACCCATGTCACAGAGCTCGTAGCGCTGCTCCCGGGCGTAGAAGCGCACCCAAACGAGCGGCACGGCCACGTCCTCGCGCACGGTGTTCTTCTGCGTGGACCGGAGCACCTCGCAACGCGTGCGCACGCCCGCGTCGAGCGCGCCGGCCCAGGCGCGAGCGAACTCCGCCGGCAGATATCCAAGCAGCTCACCGCCATGCTCCACGCGAATGGCGTTGGCGTCGTGGGCGTTCTCGGGCTCGCGCACCAAATCGACCTCGTCGCCCGGTCGCAGCCGCAGGCACGCCCCCTCCGCCTCGTGGTAGCACGCCCCCACGACGGAGGCCTCCCACGCAAAGCGCAGTGGCACGCCGTCAAGCGGCGCAAGGTCTGCTATGTCCGGCAGCGCACGCGGCATGGAGTGCCTCCTTTGTTGATTCCCGCACCAAGCATACGGAAGGCACCGGACAGAAACCCTCTCTTCGGCTTTCTACAAATCGAGCGCCTTTCTCGCTGCCGCAACGAAGTCCCCGTTGGGGTAGAACTCCGGGTTCACGGCCTCCGCCAGCTCGCCGGGCACGGACATGAGGTCCTGGATGGCGCCCATGGGCAGCAGGATCCGGCGCGCACCAGCGTTCTTGGCCACGCGGAAGAGATCCGTGAGCCCCGTGAGCTCGTCCATCGTGCCGGAGAGGCGCAACACGCCGGGAATGGCGAGCCCCGCCGCAACCGGGCGTCCGCACGCCGCCGAGCACAGGCCCACAAACTCCGCGAGCGAGACCTCGTCAGAGGGGCCGTGCCCCTGGAGGTCGTTCAGGAACAGCAGGTAGTCCTTCTCGCCGGCGCGCATGCCGGGCGCCACGGAGGACACGTTGTCCTGGAACTGGGAGAACGCTGCGAGATAGCTCTCCCTCACGCCGCGCGGCACGCCCTCCATCTGGAAGGCCATGGACCCCGCCACAGCCTTGTTCTCCAGGCGGTAGACCGACCACTCCCCGCCCAGCGCGCGGCCGATGCCGTACACAAACCCCGCGGGCATGGCAACATCCCCCACGAGGCGGCTGCTCGACTGCTCGGGCACCGTCATGATGTGCGGGACCTGAGGCTCGTCCACGTCAAAGTAGCCAAGGTCAACGTCGTTGAACTCCACGCCGGCCATGATCTTGAGCTGCTCCTTGACGCGACGACGCCCCTCGATCGCGTACTCGAGCAGCGCGCGAGCCTGCTCCTTGCCCAGCTGCCCCGTGGGGTACATGAGCTTGGCCAGGCCCGAGAAGGTCTTGCGCACGCCGATCTCGTCTCGCACGTTGAAGTCGCCGTTGAGACGGAACCACTCGTCAAAGAGGTGCGTGTAGTCACGCCGGCGCATGGCGTGGCAGAACTCGGAGAGGCAGTCCGTGATGAGCGCGTAGCGGCCGGTGAGAAGGTCGCTGCGCATCTTGGGGACCTCCCAGCCAGGCAGGTAGCAGTGGATGCGGTCGAAGAAGGCGCTGTCGTTGTTGAACTCCGGCGGGAACGGGTCAAAGAGGTGCGTGGTCTTGAGCACGGCTGCCGGCGACTCGTTGATGTTGCCCTCAAAGACCATCGACGCCTCGGCCGTGTAGGAGCTGGTGCCGCGGCCAAAGCTGCCGTTTGCCATGTAGCCCTTCATGATGTTGATCGCATCCGTGGCCTTGAAGCGCATACCCGCCACCTCGTCAAAGGCGATGCAGTCCCAGTAGCCCACCAGCCCCAGGGCGGCGCCGCCAACCCCGCGCAGGTCCGCGAAGAGCTTGGCCGTGGTGGTCTGACCACCGGAGAGCAGGTAGGCGTGCGGCGAGACCTCCGTGTAGAGGTGGGACTTGCCCGTGCCGCGCGGGCCCAGCTCGCAGAGGTTGTAGTTGCGCTCCACGAGCGGCACCATGCGCTCGAGGAAGTGCATCCGCTCGCGCGGCGTGAGCTCAGAGGGCTCATAGCCTGCCGAGCGCAGGACGAGCGCCTCCCACTCCTCGTCCGTGAACGCGTCGCGGTGCGAGATGAGCTCGTCGAGGTCAAGGTTGGGCATCTGGATGGGCGTGACGCTCACGATCTGGAAGGGCGAGTCCTGCGGGCTGCGCTTGCCGCCCTTGCGCGGGGAGCCGTCCGAGAGCCCGTGCACGTACTCAATACCGAGAATGCACCAGATGCCGCCCGTGAGCACCTTGGTGTACTCGCGCACGTACCTGTCCGGCACCACAAAGGGGTCGATCTTGAGGCTCGCGAGCGTGCCCACGTATATGTCCTCGCGCTCATCCAGCACGGCGGAGAGCCTGTCGATCACCGTGTGGCGCCCGCGCTCGCGGATGCGCGACTTCACTGCCTCGGACTCGTCCGGTCGAACAAAGTTCTCGGTCAGGATCTTGCGAATCCGCTCCAGGCCCTCCGCCACGGCACCCTCATCGTCCGTGGCGCAGTACATGCCGAGAAGGTACTCCAGCACAAAGGTGGGCACGCCAAAGCCCTGCTTCATCTGCGCGGTGAGGTCCTTGCGCACGATCTTGCCCGGAAATGCCGCCACGACCTTCTCGTCCAGCGCGTCCTTCTGATAGGCGGGGACCGCCGTCATGCCGCTTGTCTCTTCCATGGCTACCATCCAAAGTCGATCGAGGGGACAAAGGCCACCTGCATGCGAAGTTCGCGCAGCACGCTGACCTCCCCCGTTCCCACGTTGCGTGCCAGAAGCGGGTACCGCTCGCCCTCGCCTGGCGAGAAGCCCGGGCGCAGCGAGAGCCGCACGGCAAAGGTGCGCTCCGAGGCGTCCGCCGAGGCGCGGTCGGCCACCACGCGCGCCACGTCCGTCACCGGCTCGTGCGCGGCGTTGCCCACGAAGACCTCGTACTCGGCCGGCAGTGCCTTGCCGCCCGCCGGCTCGTCCTGCAGAAGCTCCAGCGAGAAGAGCGAATTGGTGATCGTGTCCAGCGTGGAGACGAGCGAGAGCGTGACGGGCGCGGACTCCACGTAGCCCTTGCTCCCCGCGCGACGGTTGCGGAAGCGCAGGACCGGCACGCACATCTCCTGCAGGGAGACGCCTCCGTGCACGTAGTTCTCGCCGCCGCCCGCCATGGCTATACGCACACACTCGCGTGGCATGAGGGCCCTGAGGTGGCCGCCGGGCAGCGCCACCGGGAGAAGGACCTCGGAGCTCGCGCTCTTCTCGGCCACCACGTAGCGCCGACCCGCCTCCACGACCTCGCCGGACACGTCCTTGAGCGAGACGTGGTCGGAGGCGGAGAGCGGCTCGTCGGTGTAGAGGAAGCCGTGGTCGGCCGTCACGAGCACGTCCGTGGCGCGGAACTCGCGGACGACGAGCTTCACGAGGCCGGAGATCTCCTCGACGGCGTCCACGCAGGCGTCAAAGACCTTGCGCTCGGTGGCCGCCTTGTCGCCGGTGGCGTCGATGGCGTTGTGGTAGACGTAGACCACGTCCGCCTCCCCCACCAGCTCCTTGCGCTCCGCGCGCCCCATGCCGTTCACAAAGTCGTCGTACGTCACGGCGACGCCCGAGGGGTGCGTGCGGCGGATGACCTCCTGACGCTTGGCGCAGGTCGTGGCCTCCACGCCGTCCACGAGCACGGAGAGCGCGGTCTTGCCGCCCACCTGTCCCCGCTCGAGCGAGAAGTACCCATGCGGCAGCAGCGCCGGCATGCCGCACTTGGTGATCGAGGGCAGCGTCGCCTGCACGGAGGCCAGCTCGGCCGAACCCTTGGTCTCGCGCTCGAGCACGTCCGCGAGCTCTGCTGCCACCTCGTAGCGCAGCGCGTCAGAGACGACCACCCACGCGCGGCGCTTGCCCTGCGCGAGACCCTCCACCTCGGACATGAAGAAGTCCTGCTGGCGCGGCACGCCGGAAACGTAGCCCTGGCTCGCGAGCTCCGCCTCGGCCGCCTTCGTCCAGCGTTCGGAGAGCATGCGCAGAAACCATCCCTTGTAGAGGTTCTCCATCGCCGCCCGCGCGGCGCGGAAGTCCTCGTCCAGCTCGTACTCGCCGGACCTGATGGCACCGGCAAAGGCCTGGTGGAATGCCCGGTACCAGGTGTCCATCTGGTACCACTCCTGCTCGTAGGCCTCCCAGACGCGCTCGGCGGGCATGGCGGAAAGGCCCTCGGGGCGCTCGCGCCAGAAGCGGCGCATGCGAGCCGCCTGCGTCACGCCCCCGTAGTAGCAGGAGAGCTCCTCGTACCAGGCAAGCCCGCGACGCACGCCAGCCGCAGCGAGCACATCCTCGCTCGAGGAGGGGTCGCACACGGCCGAGAAGAGCCTGCGGAGAATGACGGCGTCCACGCACGGGAAGACGCCCATAGCGAGGAGCTCGGGAAGTGTTGCGTCCGCAAGGCGGTCCTCAAGCTTGCACGCGCCCTCGACCTCCACGCAGACGTCGAGCAGCAAAGCGCGGTCGTCAGAGGCGAGCCACGTCCGGAACGCCTCGTGGCAGAGGTCAGCGTGGTTGAGCGAGTAGCAGTGCTCAAGCCCGGCAAGCACACCCACGGGCGCCGTGTGAGAAAACGCAGAGAGCAACACATGCTGCGTGAGCGCCGTGGCATCGGTCACCTCAGCGGAGAATCCCGTCCACGCGCGCACGGCCGCACGGAAGGAGCCCGCGACGCCCACCGTCTCGAGCGGGGCGAGTGCCTCGACCCCTCCCCGCTCGCAGGCGTGAACGAGGTAGCGAACAAGCACCGGCACGGGCTCCGCGGCATCCGCCCCCAGCTCGACGGCCATGATCGCCAGCTCGAGCTCCTGCGGCACCGCAAAGGAGTCGCGCAGCGCCATAAGCTTGCGCACGTTGGTCTTCTTGGAGAGCCACCGCTTGCGCGCCTTGAGCTCGGAACGCATCTCGGGGGTGTCCGCAGCCCCAAGCTCGCGCAGCTGGATAGAGGCATAGTCAGCCGAGAAGGGCGTGGAGCGTACCTCAACGTCCGCGAGCCAGTCCCCCTCCAGGCGACGCTCGCGCGGCCGGTAGAGCAGAACGCGGCGGCCCGCAAGGTCCTCGTTCAGCGCACGTTTGAGCGAGAAGAGCTCGTTCTCGCGCTCCACCATCAGCTCAACTCCGGGCAGGTCGAGCCCCTCGACGCTCTCGGCGAACTCGCCGTCAGGGTCGTGCCACACGACCACGCGCCCGGCGTCGCCTGCCTCGTCGAAGAGCCGCATGAGCTCGGTCTGGATGTCTGTCTGCTTCATCGTTCGCTAGTCCTACTTGATCTTCGCCAGCACGTCCTGGAACTTCGCGTAGTTGACCTTCACGCCGTCATCGAGGTCGATGGCGATCATCTGGTCGGCAAGGTGGTGGACTTTCTCCTCGTAGGCTGCAAGCTCGGCCGCCTGGCCGGCGACCTTCTTGCGCTCCTTGGTGAAGGCAGCCTGCTGACGCCCCTTTGAGGCCGCTATCGAGTCGTCAAGGTGCGCGAGCCTCGTGCGATAGCGGTCCTGCTGCGGATGCACGTAGTCCGTGCGGATGCGAGCGAGAAGATCCGGCTGGTAGCGATGCATGTAGACAAGCGCCTTGAAGCCGTTCTTCTTGCCTGAGTCAAAGAGCCAGTAGATGGGACGCTTCTTGTACGTCTTGCAGTGGTCCGCGAAGAACTCCTTGAGGAAGTAGCTGCGGATGACGTCGCGGGCGGTGCCCTTAGCCGTAGGGTCGAGCGCGTCAGCCACGAACTGCAGGTTCTCCTCGAGCGTCTCGTCACCGTAGGCCACGCGCACGAACTCGACGAAGCGCCCCACCGCATCGTCCTCGAAGTACTCGTCGTCTGTGATGGGGATGACGTTGTCGGCGTCCGGCATGAAGGTCACGCGCTCGGGATCGGGCATCTTGGCGAGGTAGTCCTCCACGGTGTCACCTTGGTTGGCAAGCACGAGACCGTCCGCGTCGAGCGAGTAGCGCCCAAGCATGCAGCCCACGGCGTAGCTTATGAGCGAGACGATCTCGTCGCGCTTGGTGCGGACGTACTTGTTGCCCTTGAAGGACTCCGGAATCTCCTCAGCAGTATCAAAAATGCGCGCCACCGAGACGTACTTGTCCTCGACCTCGATGGGTACCTCGCCCACCATGTTGTAGATTTCCGCGAAGATGCGGTTGAGCTCTTCCTCGTTGGCCTTGAGCTGGTCGAAGCGGGCGTTGACCTCGGCCTTCTCAGCTTCGTACTTGTCACGTATGAGCGTTGCCATCTATGCAGCCCTCCCATATGTAGAACATGTGTTTGCCTCTATTGTGACGAACTTGTGTTCTGGTTCGCATACAATTGATTCAGCGATTCGGCTTGTGGTATAAGAGAAACAGCTTTCCACGCAAGGAGGGCTGTCTCTTAGCCGGGGGGTGTCCCTCGGCATTTTTATTACGGAAGGGGCAGCCTGATGCGTGAGCTTTCCATCTTCATTGATGAATCTGGAGACATCGGCGACTGCTCCGAGTACTATCTGGTCACCTTCATACTCCACGACCAATCTACGGACATCTCCGAAGGAATCCTCAAATACCGGAAGGCGCTGGACAACGCCAGCATTCCAGAAAAGACTTTCCATTTCGCCCCCGTCCTTCGTGGACACGAGCAGTACGAAAACCTCGACATTGAAACGCGTAAAGGCTATCTGATTAGATTCCACATCTTGGTTGAGAAGATGCCCTTTCACTACTTCACGCTGAGCTATAGGAAGAGCGAATGTGTAAGCGTATATGCTCTTGCTGAGTCGATCGAAAAGGATCTCATCAGATTCCTTCAAGAGCATCTTGCCTTCTTTCAGCAGTTTGACAGGGTGAAGGTGTACTACGACAACGGGCAGCAGGTAGTTACCCACGCGGTACATCGAGCGGTACGCGCATGTCTGGCCCAAAGCGCCGCCGTCTATCGAGAGGCCCTGCCGCGCAACTACTACCTTTCCCAAGTCGCAGATTACGTGTGCGGAATCGAACTCGCAGCCCTTCGCTATGAAAGGCATGCCGACAATCCGACTGATCGTCGATTCTTTGGGGACAAGAGGAGCTTCTCGAGAAACTACCTGAGAAAAGTTCGCAAGAAGCTCCTGTGAGCGACGGGGGCCTCCTACCAAGTCTTCATCTGTGGTATAAGAGAATCGGTCGCCTCGAAAGAGGGGGCTATCAAGGGTCGGGGGGTTCCCTCCGACATCATTGGTTTCCACACAAGGAGATTCGCCAGGGGCCGGAGGATACCCCCAGCGTTCTTGTTTTTTGACTTTGCCCGTGAATCCAAACAGTTTTATATGAATGCATTTCTCATATACAGCGAAATAGTATACGCTGCCTGCACATGCTGCATCATGACATGCAAGCTTTACCCTGTGTCCTACGACACCTTCGGCGGTGCAATCAAATGTATCCAGCTCAGAAGCCATTCTGACTACTTCGTGTCGATTAGCTTAAATAGCTTGCTTTGCGGCTCTTCGGGTAAAGGGACATGTCCTATTACCTCTGCGAAGGTCACCTCCAGCGCAAACAGACCCGCGAGACCATTGAGAACATTCTTTAGATTGGCTCTCTCGTAATTCGAGTCCTTTGGGTTCGCTAGACTTCTCCTACGGTGCTTCGTCTTGTTATATGCTCTCCACCATTCGGGATTACTTGAGCCATTTTTTAATCTATAGATCACACGTTCATTTTTATCTTTTGATTTCTCATTGGCCCAGTTATTCCATGGTGTCAGTTGAAAGATGCCCCTCACGTCTATCGTTACAGAAGAAATGTGTGGAAAACGCTGTTCAACAACGAATCCCCAGTGAGCAATATAAGCATCAGACAGTTTTTTATCATTAGTGTCTATGAACTCGGCAATGCTCTTTCCTACCACATCAACCTCGCTGCCAATTGCGGAAAGCAAATCTTTATATTTTCGTGAGAACGATCCGAAGTTCCTGCTGTCTGGTTCGACATAGTTGAACGTATCGATAACGTCATTCTCAATCTGAAGATAGTATGACCAATACTCATCAATAAATCTTTTGGCCAGAACGCTCCTGTCTGCATTCATGCTTGCCTCCTACAACAATGGATTGCGCCTAAAGTCCCAAGAGGTCTCTCGAGAATCCCAATCGGCTTGTGATATTGAAACGCAGAACTCCGCCAATTTAAGAACTTGCCCCTCTCTAGATGACAGGGGGAGAATCGGATACTGGCCAATCTGTCCTGGTTGAAAATCCAAGCTTGCGGACATAAATGAAGCAATGAGTCTGGCCACACTACTATTCAAAAATGCCAAGTCATGAATCAGGTCATTCCACGAGCCAAACGCTGCCGGGCCTGTCATGTCGAACATATATCCAGGTGCCTTATATCTTGATGCCAGCAAGCCACTAGAAACCCGGGTCCAGGTTGTCATTTGCTTGAATCGAAGTTCCTCTTTAATCATTACGGCTCCGGATTCGGCTATATAATCTCCTGAATCCATCCAATCGACAACATATTCATCATTCCCAGCCCATCGTCTAAAGATGCCCCCCTTGTTATAAGGAACCCATCTAGTCTGATCCCATCTGTAGGGGTACTGATTAGGATGCACTCGATTAGCACCTGAAGGCTCCCACCACAAACGGAGGAATCGGTTGTTGTCGCACGTTGCCATACCCAGATGTGTATCGGTTATATCCCCAAGTGGACGCCCTCTTGAAAATGCATCAGTTATTCCTTTTCCAGCCCAATAGGCGATGGGGGTGCCGGGGATGTCGTGGAAGGTGGAGGCGTCGGCGCGGTAGAACCAGCCGCAGGTGGGGTTGGAGATGGCTTCGAGCGCCTTGGGGGCTTGGTTGTCTGGACCAACAAAGTCAGACAGGCGAACATACCCGCCCCTATAACCCGGGATATGCTCGTTGTGGAATGTGAAGGTACAGATAGGAACCGTAGCCCCCGCAAAGCCCGAGTACTCAAGCTGGATGAGCGAGGTAATGGTCTTCTCGTCAATCATCTTGCTGCGGAGCTTCTCATAGCTCCCGATGAACATCCATACGAAGGGGCACATGATGCCTGCTTCGGCATGATCTTGCGCAAGATCCATGATGCGCAGAATGAAACACGAGAAGAGGTCGCTCTTGACGTCGGGGTAGTTCTTCTTGATCCAGCTGGACATGAAGGGGTTGAAGGAGCTGGAGCCCATGTAGGGCGGATTGGCAACTACGACGTCGTAGTGATTCGAGATCGCATTGAGAGTGGGCTCGATAGCCCTGAGGGATTCGGCGAGCTTGCTGCTCAGGAGGCTTGCGCCGGCCTCCTGAGCAAAGGCGTGAATCGAATCGAGGTCCTTCTCGGTAAGTTTAACGAGACTGACCAATCTCTCCGAGATGCTCGAGCTGCTCGGGAAACGGACTTGGGAAGATTCGCTCCTTTCGCAGTCGATGGACTGGAAGACGTGGATTCTTGCCGTCACGTCGCGCTTGAGGAAGCGGCGGTCGTGCTCTCGGCGCGCGCATGGCGAGCACAAGGGAGGCGATCTGCGCCGCACGTTCGTCGATTTCGAAGCCCGTGAGGTATCTTCTTGAGAATGAGCTCGGGAATCTCGGAGGGACGGTAACCACGCTCCTCGTACATCGCATGGAGCAGCTCGAAGGCGTACGAGAGGATGTGGCCCGAGCCGCAGGCAGGATCGCAGAAGGTAATGTCTTCGGGGCTGCTGATACGAATGAAGTCCTCGTGCTCGTCATCCGGAGCGATGAAGTACTTCATCTGGTCCTTGAGGTGCGAGTCCGGGTTGTTGAGCATCCAGAGACAGCCGAGGGAGTTCTCCACGAGATACTGGACGATCCACTTGGGCGTGAAGAGTTGCGTCGCAGGCGCGAGGTCGTCGGCCGAGGCTTTGCGCTTGGACTTGAAGAAGTCGTCCTTGCGCTCGGCGTTGTAGAACTGGTACATCCAGCCAAGGACCTCGACGTCCTGCCAGGTCTCCTCGGGGATGTCCGTCACGAGGTGATAGAGCACATCATTCTCGCCCGTGCGAAGGAGACCGTCCGGGAGCATGAGCTCGTCGGCGGCGCCGAGGTGGGCAAAGACCTCGGGGGAGGGCGTCGGCGAGCTCGTTGCACTGGGCGAGAAGAATGAGGCGGAAGAGGCCCTCGTCGTCCGCGGCATCCATGAGGTCGAAGACGCGAGCCTTGTCGAGGCCGGGGAGTTCCAGCACGGAGGCTACGAGAAGACAGTCCGGGCGGAAGCTGCCGTCCGCCGCGCAGGGAGAGCATGCGGACGCGGTTGGGCAGGTAGTCATGAAGTTCCATGTAGCGAATGGCCATGAAGCGGTTTGAACCAGGTGTAGGCCATCTCCTCGAGGAAGTGGGCGTAGCCGTGCTCCTCGATGCGGGCATAGAGCGCCGCACGCCGGCTCTTCTCGGCAGAGGTGAGAACGGTGCCGTTCACCACATCGGAGTCGGCGGGATTTGCGGCGCGGGGCATCGTCCGGTTGAGACCGTACCTTCGGCAGCGTAGGTCCACGGCCTCCATGAGGCGATTGCGAGCCCAGGGACAGAACTTCTCGAGCGTCTTGGTGTCCACGGTCCATCTCCCCTTCCCTAGCTCAGCTGGATAGCGTCGTTGCCGTCGAGCGCCTCGAGCAGGCGGCTGCGAATCTCCTCGACGTAGGCGTTGACCTCGGCCTCGTTGGTGAGGACGCTTGGGAGGGCAGACGCGCTCCCTGCCGAGGCGCCACGCACGCGGACCTTGGGCGGCTCGGGTGCGGACGTCGTCGTTGAGACGGGTTGTCTTGGGCCTGTTCCTTCCGCTCCACCTCGCGATCAACATCCGCGTAGAAGGTTCTCTGGTCGTTAGAAAGCTTGGTCTTGAGGGCGTCAAGCTCGGTAAGCGATATCGAGGTATTGACGGAGTTTCTCCGCTCGAGCTCGGTCTGCGCGATTGCGGAGAGCTGGACGTCCTTGGACTCGGCATAGGCCTTGATGTCCTCGTACATGTCCTTGACCTGGTCGAGCATGTCGGTCATCTTGGCGGAGAGCAGCCCGTTGTAGGCGTCCTCGACGGCCTGGCATGCCGGGGCGAGCTCGCGGATGCGCTTGTAAGGGCGCTGCTGGGAGAGCACGTCCTTGATCGTGGCGAGGGCCTGCGTGGCCTCCCCGTTGCTGTCGAGGTACTCGTGCTCGGGGGCCATGCGCTTTGACGAGCCTGAGCGCACGGTCAAAGAGCTCGCGCTGGGTTGCTGAAGAAGCTCTCCACGTCCTCAAGGCCCTCAGCGGTGTCCGCCAGGTCATCGTCCTTGCGAGCGATGACCGGGAGCAGGTCCGTGGGGTCGGGGCCGGCGGAGAGGACCTCGTCGAGAGCAGCTCGGTGGCGTTTGCCACCTCGGACCTGCCAGGGTACTCGTGGCCGCGGTACTCGACGTCGAGCAGGCGGTTGAGCTCGTCCCTTCTGGCAACGAGCAGCTCGTGGGGCGCGCTTGGTCAGCTCGTCCTCGCCCGTGGGGACGTCGCTCGCGTGGCATGAAGTCCATCACCGCCTCGCGTGCGGTGAGCCGCGTTGCCTCGGAAACGAAGACGCGTCGCTCGATCGTGGCCTTTCTCACCTCGCTCTTCTTGCGCAGGCAGTTCCGATGGCCTTGGGGAGCCCCAGGTCGAGCGCGGCGCCCGCGTAGCGGAGCTTGGCCCTTCCCTGGACGAGAAGCTCCGCCACCACGGCAGCGATGTCCGGCTCGCGCCAGCCATAGGGCTTCTCGCCAAAGCGCTTCTGGACGTCCTCCATGGTGGTGGTGAGCTGGCGACCGGACTGGAGGCCGAGGTAGGCGTCAACCTCGTCGATAGCGCGCGCGTTGGGCTGCTGGCCCTCCGAGAGCTTGCGCCTGCCCGTTGAGGATCGCGCGAATCTCTGCGTCCGAGTGGTAGAAGGTGTCTATGTAGGAGAGCTTGGGATAGGTGCCGTCCACGAGGCGCCCGACGCACTCCTCCACCATCTTGCGGGCGGACGTGGTACCTGCGGGACGGACCTCCTCGCCCGCCGCGTAGAAGGCGCCCCTGCGGACGGCCTCCTCGATGAGCTCCTTGGCGCGACGCTCGAGCGCGGTGCGCTCCTGGTTCTTCTCGCGAATGATGCGCTGCTGGTTCTCGGGCAGGTTGGCGATGTTCTGGGTGGAGACGAAGCGGTCGATCTTTGCCGCCTCGAGCAGGCAGTCGTAGTAGCCAATCTCGTCGGAGAGCACGACGATCGCCTCGCCGCCCGAGGAGCGCAGGATGAGGCCGGCGCGATCGGTGCACCGCGCTCGGCGAGCGCCGTCATAACGCGCAGCGTGAGGCCGTCCGCCTGGTTGATGCGGGTCATCGTCCACCCACTCCTCGACGGGGAAGTTGTTCTCCCCCACCGCGAGCTTGGGCGCAGGGAAGACGTTGTCGTAGAAGACGTCCGCGATCTTCTTCACGATGCGCGCGGAGTCCACCTCGGTGCGCGCGATCTGACGGGCGATTTCCTGCTCGTCGTCCGTGAGGAACTGGTAGGTCTCGCCGTTGCGGCTCACGTAGTTCTCGCGCACGAGGCGCTCGAGCGAGGCCTGGGTGCGCTCGCGCAGCGCCATGCGGTCGGCGCGCACGTCATCGGTCATGAGGGTCACGATGTTGCCCACGTTGAGCTTGACGTCGTCGACCCAACGCAGCAGGAAGAGGAGCTTGAGCACGGGCACGTCCTCCGACTCCAGGCCCTCATGGGCGGAAGCGGCCTCCTCAGCGCGGTTGATGACACGGCGGATGTGGCCCTCGAGGAAGGTCTGGACCGTGTCGTAGAACATCCAGAACGGCACGAGGGCGTTCTCGTCACGCTCCTCCACGCGCTGCGCCGCCTCCTGAAAGCCGGAGAGCATGGAGCGCTCACCGCTGGAGAGGTGCTTGCCGGAGCTGCCGTGCTTGCGGAGCTCCGTCATGACCTTCTGCATGAGCGTAAACTGGTAGTCCGCGAAGGGGAAGGTCTCGGCGAAGTCCTCCGCGCCGTCGTAGCCGTGGAGGTCCGAGACGGCGCCCTCGAAGGTGAAGAGGTTGCGCAGGACCGCCGAGCTCTGGCCGTACTGCATGGCGAGCAGGCTCGTGGCGTCCGGCGTCTTGGCGAGCACGCGGCGCTTGATGACCTCGTCGGCGCTCGAGCTGGAGAGCGAGAGGCGCGTGTTAAAGCGACCCTGGATCTTGGAAAAGTCGTTGCCGGCGACGGTCGTGACCTCGTCGATGGCCTCCTGGCTCGTGACCATCACCCAGACGCGGCCGGAGCACTTGGAGCCGAGCTCCTCCACGATGGTCTGGAGGTTGAGCATGAGGTTGGTGTCTCCACCGATGAACTGACCGATCTCGTCCACCATGAAGAGCAGGCGGAACTGGCCTCCGCTCTGGGCGGCGCGCGCCTCCGCGTAGCCGCGGATCTCGTCCGTGAGGCGCTCGATGGAGAAGTCGGCACGGTCGGAGCCGTCAAACCACCTCTGGGCCTCCTCCCCGCTCATGACGTCCGCCTCCACGAGCGCGGCGATGACGTCGTCGCTGAAGAAGTCGTACTCGGCGCGGGCGTCGAGCCAGCCCTCACCGTTCAGGCGCGCAAAGGCGGCGCGGAAGGCGTCCGTCTTGCCCCGGGAGTCCACGAACTGCTCCAGGCGCGCGAGCTTGAGGTCCTCGCCGTAGAAGCCGAGGTGGTCGTAGAAGACACGTGCGAAGGTGCGCTTGAGGACGTCCGCGTCCTTCTCGCCCACCGCCTTGTTGTCCACGTTGAAGAGGATGGACTCCGTAGGGACGTGCGCGCAGCGGTCCACTTTTGCGGCGACCATACCGTCCTCGAACTTGCCGCGGAAGTAGTCGAGCGCGGTATTGCCCGCCACCTCGCGGTTGGTGAGGAGGTAGGAGAGCATCTTGAGGAAGTGGGACTTACCGGAGCCAAAGAAGCCACTGATCCAGACGCCGATCTTGTCCGTGGGGACGTCGAGCGCGCGCTCGTAGGCGTCGAAGAAGGTGGCGAAGTGGCCAGCGAGCTCGCGGGTGATCACGTACTCGGAGAGCTCCTGCTCGAGGCTGGCGTCGTCCTCCTGCGCGACCTTGACCACGCCGTTGATGTCTCGGTTGATGTCGCGCTCGAACATGTCCTGGATGCGCATGGTGTGCCTTTCCCGCCCGAGACCGGGCGTGGTCTCGGAGGGTTAGAGCAGGTTGAAGGCCCGGTAGTAGTTGCCGTCGCTGATGCTGTTGAAGAGGTGGAGCTGGGCGCCGTCGTACTTGCCGGGGTACAGCAGCACCACGGGCACGTCCGCAAAGACGTGCTGGGCGTTCTCGAGGATGCTGTGGGCGCGCACGATGGGATAGACCCTGCCCACGCCGGTGACGAGAAGGACGTCGCGGCCGGGCTCGTGGGACTCGTAGTCCATGGCCTGCACGAAGGCCTCCGGTGTGGCGATCTTCTGAAGACGCTCCAGCAGGACACGGGAGCCGCGCCGGCGCTCGAGGTCGGCGATCTTGTCCAGGATGCGGCGCTGCTCGCAGATCTGGAAGAAAGACGTCCCAGAGGTCGCGATGCACGATGCGGCACGGGAGCCTGCCCTCGTTTGAAAGGCTCACGAGCTCCGCAGTGCGAGCGCGGACCTCGTCCTCGCGCGCGGCGTCGTACGGGAAGACGAAGAAGCCAACCTCGTTGCCGATGCCCTTGTTGGCAAGGAACATCGGGTCCGAGAGCTTGGCCCGCAGGCGGGCGAAGTCCTCCTCGAGGTTCTGGGCGTGCTGGGTGACCATTCCCTCTCACCCCTTAGTCCATGACACCGAAGGCAGGAAGGATGGCCGCGTCGTCGTTTGCGCGGATGGCCTGCTCGAGCTCAAAGTCCAGGAGGACGGGCGTCAGCTGCTCTGCGGCCCGGTCGTACATGCCGCACTCCTCGAGGCACTTGACGTAGACCTGCCGGATCTTGTTGAGCGTGGCGTCGCTCCAGCCGGCTACCGTCTCGTCCTGCGCGCGCAGGCCCTCGAGGAAGGCCGTAATCTCGCGATTGGGCAGCGACGTGTCGAGGCTTCTCCTCTTGTCGGCGACGACAACGGTGAGAAACTCCCACATGACACGGTAGTCACGAGCGATGGCATAGAGGTTGGTCTGTCGCGCCTGATCAGAGGTGCCGTGCGCAATGAGGCGTGTGAGCTGGACGCGGCGCTCCGGGTCGTCCGAGAGAGCCGTAAGCCTGCGACAGAGCGCGCGCGAGATAGACTTGAGCTCGCGCTCGGTAGGATATTGGAAGAGGTTCTGCTCGACAACGCGGGAAACGAGCTCCTTGTCGGAGAGGCCCTCGTCGAGGCGGAGCTGCGCGACGAGGCGAATCTCCCTGAAGAGCCACTGCTCGCGGGTGATTGCACCCTTGTAGGGAACGTTCTGGCGCATCGGCTACACCGCCCCTGCTGGACGGCGCGCCGGCCCGGGCGTTGCTAGAAGGCCCTCTCTATTGAGATGACCCCCCCCCCGACACATAATCTCGGCCTGCAGCAAACTCATCAAGAAGCCCCTGTCGCTTAACCGGTGTCGTGCTGAGCAAGGTTGAAACACCGGGCACTGGTTTGACCTCCCTACATAGTATAGGTTGACGCCACCGAGAGGCTCGAAACCCCTTAGCGGCGCACAGCAGTCAAACCGAACGTAACGGCAATTGGCCGAAAAATGTTGTCGCAACTTTGTAAGCGGTCAGTCCTCAACCTCGATGTCGCCGACAATCCGACGCAGATAGGGAGGCAGGCTGTCGTAGCTCTGTCCGTAGAGGTCGAGAAGCTCCTCCACACGGCGACGGTCAACGGGCACGCGAAGGCTCTCGTCGCGCAGGGCGCGAGCCTCGCTTGCAAGCTGCTCCTCGGCAAGGCTTCCCCACGCGGCCCAGCCGGGCATGCCGTCACCCATGCGAATCCTCCGTTCTTCTCGCCTAGCAAAAGAAGCGGGCAGAGCCGAAGTACGATTGCCAGAGCTCAATGATCTCCGAGCTGCGCGCCTCAATGACGCGCATGATGTTCCGCAGGGTCTTGGGAGGGATTATCGAATCTTGCGGTCGAAGAGATGACGTCCTTGATATGGGCAAGCTCCTCAGCGGAGAAGCCGTAGGAATCTTCCCACGCATAGTCGGGAAGATAGCAGGTGACGTGATGGAAGCAGTCTTTGGCATCAGGCTTCTCGACATAGACCTTCACACGACCGTCGGGAAGGGTTTCCGAGTGCACGATTTCCGTCCCGTCGTTCAAGGTCATGAACGGGTACATCATGATGGCCACCTCCCCGACATCCGCCGCTTTTGAAAAGTATACCCCCTGCGCCCCCTACAGCACGCTCGCCAGGTCGCGGCGGTCGCGGGCCAGCTCAAACAGGTGGCGAAACACGCGGTCGCCGTGCAGGCCGTCGTGCTCGAACTCGTTGGTCACCCAGGCATGGCTCGCGCCCACGCGGGAGAGCGTGTCCAGCTGCAGGCCCGAGTCAACGTAGAGATCGTCGAAGTAGACGGCCGCCTGGAGCGGGGTCTCGTTGGCGAGAAGGACCGCAGGGTCGTAGAGCCGCCCGAAGCTCGTGTCGCGCATGAGCTCCCCCATCGCACCCGCAAACGGTGTCAGCTCCGGCATCTCCTCGAACATCCACGGGAAGCATGCCTCGCCCGTGAGCATGAGCGGGCGAGCGTCCGTCGAGAACTCGGGGTGGGCCTGCCACGCTCGCTCGGCTGCCCACGCGATCGGGCGCTCGAGCTCGCCGTCGGCGTAGATGAGCTCCTGAAGAACCCAGTAGAGGGGGTTCTCGACCACGTTGGTGGCAGACCAAGCCCCGGCGAGAAACGCGGGAGAGACCTCCACCTTCCCGGCGTCCCCGCCAGCAGCGCCGAGCGCTGCTCCCGTGGAGCCGTCACCGGCAGTAAAGGCCAGGTCGAGCAGGTTGTGCAGTCGCTCATGCCCCGGCTTCATGCCCAGGCCCTGGCCGAGCGTCTGCAGTCGGCGTGGCGAGAACGGGGAGCCGTCCGGCAGCCGCACGTCGCTCGCAGAGAGACGGTCAGCGAGCAGGGCGAGACGGTCCACGTCCTCGGGATAGCGCTCGTACAGGAGGCTTGTCTTGGCAACCATGCGCGGGAAGGTGTGGGCATAGACGTCATCGGCGCTCGCCGGAACGTGCGGGATGCCGCCACAGGTGAAGCTCGCCGCAGCGGCCCCTGGGAACGTGGAGAGGTAGGTGAGCGTGAGGAAGCCGCCGTAGCTCTGGCCGAGCGTGACCCAGCGGGCGCCGCCGAGCTCGGCCAGGCGCAGGTACTCAAAGTCGCGCACGATCGAGTCGGCGAGGAACCGCTTGAGGAAGCGGGCCTGCGCCGCGGCGTCGCCCTCGCGCGCCATCGTGGCGCCGTCCACGCGGCCCGAGCGGCCGGTGCCGCGCTGGTCGGGCAGGATGACCCGAAAGTGACGCACAGCCTCCGCGACCCAGCCGTCGCTCGTGGGCGAGGTGAGGCGCGGCCCCGCCCCGCCCGGTCCGCCCTGAAGAAAGACCAGGTACGGCAGGTCGTGGCCCACATTCTCGGGCGCGCAGACCACGCGGTAGAAGAGGCTGAGCGAGCGACCGGCCAGCGCGGGGTCGGGCTGCTCGGCGGCAGAGGCGGCGGAGAGCGCAGAGGCGGGCGCGTCCTTCTCGCATCCCGCGAGCCGTGCGGGCGTGGTGCCGCGCCAGTCGAGCGGGACCTCGATCGAGCGATCCTCGACGTGGAGTCCGGGCAGGTGGTAGCTCGCAAGCAGCGACATGATGGCCCCCTTGTACGTGGTGATGCAAATCCTGATGCCAAGAATCGGCTGGTTTTGCGTCTTGGCGGCGCCGGCGCAGCATGCGCGGCAACAACGCAGGCGAGAAGGGCGACGCACCGGCCGTCCTTCTCGCCTCCGCCCCTAGACCAGGTACTCCGCGATCTGCACGGCGTTGGTGGCGGCGCCCTTGCGAATCTGGTCGCCGCAGCACCAGAACGTGAGCGAGCTCACGCCCTCGGGCGCGGAGAGGTCGCGCCGGATGCGGCCGACCCAGATGAGGTCCTGGTCGGAGGTCTCGAGCGGCATCGGGTAGCGCAGCGCCTCCGGCTCGTCCACCACGCGCACGCCCGGGGCGGCCTCGAGCGCCGCGCGCGCCTCCTCCACCGAGAGGGGCCGCTCGAACTCAGCCGTGATGGACTCGGAGTGCGAGCGCACCACCGGCACGCGCACGCAGGTGCAGCTCACGCGCAGCTCGGGCAGGTGCATGATCTTGCGGCCCTCGTTGAGCATCTTGAGCTCCTCGGAGGTGTAGCCCTCGTCCTTGAAGCCGCCGATCTGCGGGATGAGGTTCTCGGCGAGCTGGTACTGGAAGGGCGCCGTCTCCCCCACTGGCTCGCCCGCGGCCACGCAGCGAATCTCGCGCACGAGCTCGTCGAGGCCCGGCTTGCCGGCGCCCGAGGCCGCCTGGTAGGTGGAGACGACAAGGCGCGTCACGCCCGCGAGCTGGTGGAGCGGCCACACCGGCACGAGACCGATGATCGTGGCGCAGTTGGGGTTGGCGATGATGCCGTGGTGGGAGGCGATGTCCGCGGCGTTGATCTCCGGCACCACGAGCGGCACGTCGGCTTCCATGCGGAAGGCGTGGGAGTTGTCCACGCAGACGGCGCCGCGGCGCACGGCCTCCGGCAGGAGCGCCCGGGCCGTCGCGTCGTCGGCGGCGCCGAGCACGATGTCCACGCCCTCGAAGGCGTCCGGCTCGGCGAGCGCCACGGGCACGTCCTCGCCGGCAAAGCGCACGGTGCGACCAGCGTCCACGGAGCGCTGGCTCGCGAGCGGCACGAGCCGGCCCACCGGAAAGTCGCGTTCCTCCAGGCACTGAAGCATCTGCTGGCCCACCACGCCGGTGGCGCCGAGGATGGCAACGGTCTTCTCGCTCATGGTGCTTCCTTTCCGCGGCACGCGGGATCGTGCGAGACCTGTCCCATTTGAGCCGCTCAAACAAACACGTCCCGTTTTAGCTGGCGGTGACCATCTCGTCGCGGACAAAGCGGTCGTAGATGACCTGGATGGCGCGGTCGAAGTCCTCGTTATTGACGCCGAGGATGATCGAGATCTCCTGCGAGCTCTGCGTGATCATGCGGATGTTCACGCCCGCCTCGCCGAGCGCGCCAAAGATCTTGCCGGAGGTGCCGCTGCGCTTGGACATGTTGCGGCCCACCACCGAGATCAGCGCGAGCTTGTCCACCATCGTGATGTCGTCGGGCTCGAGGTCGCGGCGAATGTCGGAGACGATCGAGTAGATGGAGTCGCGAACGTCGGCGCCGTTGACCACCACGGAGAACGAGTCCACGCCCGTGGGGATGTGCTCCACCGAGACGTGATAGCGCTCAAAGATGGAGAGCGCGCGCCGCACAAAGCCGACCTCGCCGGACATGTGCGCCTTCTTGACGTGCACCGAGATGAAGTCCTTCTTGCCGGCGATGCCGGTGATCAGGTGCTCGTCCTCGCCCGCGCGGGCGCGCTCGCGGATGATCGTGCCCTCGTCCTCGGGCCGGTTGGTGTTCTTGATCTGGATGGGGATGTTGACCTCGCGCACCGGGAAGATGGCCTCCTCTTGGAGGACGGAGGCGCCCATGTAGGAGAGCTCGCGCATCTCGTCGAAGGTGATGCGGCGGATGGAGCGCGGGTTCTCCACGATGCGCGGGTCGGCGGAGAGGAAGCCGGAGACGTCGGTCCAGTTCTCGTAGAGGCCGGCGTCGATGCAGCGCGCGAGGATGGCGCCCGTGATGTCGCCGCCGCCGCGCTGGAAGAGCTTGATCTGCCCGTCGACCGTGGCGCCGTAGAATCCCGGCAGCACGAAGGATCCCTGACGGGCCATGACGTCCTTCAGGCGCACGGCCGTGCGCTCCATGTCCACCTCGCCGTTGTGATGGAAGACCACCACGTCGGCGGCGTCGACAAACGGCATCTGCAGGTACTCCGCCATGAGGTGCGCGGTGAACCACTCACCGCGGCTGACCACGTACTCCGGGGAGTGCTTCTTGATGTTCTTGGCAAAGAGCTCGAACTTCTCGTGCACCGGCCACTTGAGTCCCAGCTCGGCGGCGATGTCGAGGAAGCGCTGCTCGATGTCGGCGAGAAGGGCGGTGCAGTCCACGTGGTACTGGATGTGCGCGTTCACCAGAAGCAGCAGGTCGGTGATCTTGTTGTCGGCGGAGTCGCGCTTGCCCACGGCCGACACCACCACGAAGCGGCGGTCGGGGTCGGCCTCGACGATGGACTTGACCTTGCGGAACTGCTCGGCGGAGGCGACGGAGGAGCCGCCGAACTTGGCGATCTTGATCATGCGAGAAGCCCTTCCTCGGCCGCGGGCAGCGCGGCCATGAACGTGGTGGGGTCGGCGGCGAGCGCCTCGTCGAGCAGGGCGCGGGCGCCCTCGGCGGTGAGGTCGCGCACGAGCAGCGCGCCCGGGCCGTAGGGTCTCGGCGTCGCCGAGGGCGGCCGTCGTGCGCAGCACGTAGTCGGCCCGAAGCAGCGCGGGGTCGTAGACGAGCGGGCGCGTGAAGTCGTAGACCGGCCGCCGTGCGCCGCTCGCGCAGTCGAGCACGTCCTGGACGATCGCGTTGCCGGTGGGGAGGCTGCCGGCCCCCTGGCCGTAGAACTTGAGCTCGCCGACCGTCGTGGCGTCGAGCGTGAGCAGGTTGAAGTTGCCGGGCACGTTGGCCTCGAGCGAGTCGGCGGGAACGGCGACCGCTCCACCGCGGCGGCGTAGCGCCCGTCCGCGGCAACGCCGTGGCCGAGCAGCTTGACCGTGCGGCCGCGCGCGGCAAAGAGCTCGAGGTCGGCCTTGGTGAGGGTGCGGATGCCCGAGGCGGGAAGGCTCCTCTCGCACGCCACGTCAAAGGCCACGGAGGCCGAGATGATCGTCTTGTTGAGGACGTCGATGCCGTCGATGTCGGCGGAGGGGGTCGCGCTCGGCGTAGCCCAGGCGCTGGGCCTCGGCGAGCACCTCGTCAAACTCGGCGTGCGCGCGGCGCATGGCGTCAACGATGTAGTTGGTCGTGCCGTTCATGATGCCCGAGAAGGACGTGACCCTCGTCGATGCGCCGGACCTTCTCGATGCTCGCAATCCACGGCACGCCGCCGCCCACGGCGGCCTCGACGAACAGGCCCGCGCCCGACGCCACCGACGCCGCGGCGAACTCGGCGAAGTGCGCCGCGACCACGGCCTTGTTGGACGTGACCACGTGCCGGCCGGACTCGAGCGCCGCCATGAGGTAGGTGTGCGCCGGCTCGACGCCGCCCATGCACTCCACCACGAGCTCGATTGTCTCGTCCGCGAGGATGTCGTCAAAGCTCGAGGTCATGCGGGGGTCGCTCAGGCGGTCCGGAAGCTCAAGGATGCGCGTCACGCTGACGCCGTCCACGCGTTCGGCGATGATCTGGTCAACGCCACGGCCGACCGTCCCGTAGCCGAGGATGGCAATCTTCATGGGCGTCCAATCTTTCGAGTGTGTGTCCTTCGGGCCTCGGCCCCTGCGCTGCGGCTATGATACTGGCAACAGGTCAACACCGCCTCGACGCAAGGAGCACCATGTCGTTCTATCACAGCACGCGCTCGGGCGCGAGTTCCGTAACAAGCAAGCAAGCTATTCTCACCGGCATCGCGCCCGACGGCGGCCTCTACGTCTCCGACGAGCTGGGCGAGAAGCGCGTTTCGCTCGAGACGGTGTGCGGGCCAGACCTATCACGAGACCGCGCGCCTCGTGCTGGGGACGCTGCTTGACGACTACGCTGACGACGAGCTGGCGCGCTGCGTGGGCGCCGCCTACGGCGCGCAGTGGGACACGACGGACGTCTGCCCGGTGACCCCGCTCGGCACCGACTGGCTGCTCGAGCTCTACCATGGCCCCACCTGCGCCTTCAAGGATCGTGGCGCTGCAGATGCTGCCCCAGCTCATGGGCGTGGCGCGCGGCACGGACGGCGAGAAGATCATGATCGTGACCGCGACCTCCGGGGACACCGGCAAGGCCGCGCTCGACGGCTTCGCGGATGTCGAGGGCATGGGCGTCACCGTGTTCTATCCCGCCGGCAAGGTCTCCGACATCCAGCGCCTCCAGATGGTCACGCAGCTTGGCTCCAACGTGGCCGTCTGCGCCGTGAACGGCACCTTCGACGACTGCCAGGGCCAGGTCAAGCGCGTCTTTGCCGACCGCGAGCTCGCCGCGCGCCTCGCCGGTCGCGGGCGTGGCGCTCTCGAGCGCCGCAACTCCCATCAACGTCGGCCGTCTCGCGCCGCAGGTGACCTACTACTTTGACGCCTACGCCCAGCTCGTGCGCCGCGAGGCCATCCGCCCGGGCGACGAGGTCACCTTCTGCGTGCCCACCGGCAACTTCGGCGACGTGCTCGCCGGCTACTACGCCAAGCGCCTGGGCCTGCCGGTGCGCCGCCTCGTCGTGGCCTCCAACGCCAAACGACGTCCTCACGGACTTCCTCACGACCGGCACCTACGACCGCCGGCGCGCCTTCCACAAGACCATCTCGCCCTCGATGGACATCCTCGTCTCGTCCCAACCTGGAGCGCCCTGCTCTACTTTGCCTCCGACGGCGACTGCGAGCTCGTGGCCTCCCTCATGGCCGACCTTGCCGAGAAGGGCGTCTACACCGTGCCCGAGCGCGTCATGGAAGAGATCCGCTCGGTCTTCTCGTGCGGGCGCGCCGACGACGAGGCCACGCGCGCGACCATCCGCGACGCCTGGCGCGAGCTCGACGTCCTCATCGACCCGCACACGGCCGTCGCCAAGCACGTGCTGGACGCGATGCCGAACGACGGCACCGAGCGCGTCTGCCTCTCCACGGGCGAGTCCCTACAAGTTCAGCGCCGACGTGCTGGCCGCCCTCGGCGAGGTCATCGACGGCATGAACGGCTTTGCCTGCATGGACGCGCTGGAGCGGGCTCACCGGGACCGTGGCGCCGCCGCAGCTCTCGGGCCTGCGCGCCGGCGAGGGTCCTGCACGATGACGTCTGCGACCCCGAGCGCGTGGGCGCCTTCGTCGAGTCGGCCTGCGCCCGGTGTTCCTGTGATCGGCGCCGACGGACGGGAGCGCCCGGTCGCGATTGTGCGCGTGCCCGCGACGAGCGCCAACGTCGGCGTGGGCTTTGACTGCCTGGGGCTGGCGCTCGACCTCACGGCCACGTTTCTGATGGCGCCCGCCGAGCGTCTGGAGATCGTGGGCTGCGAGGAGCGCTTCCGCGGGGGAGGACAACCTCGTCTGGCGAAGCTACCGGGACGCCTGCGAGCGCCTCGGCGCGTCTCCCGTGCCGCTCCACATCACGATCCTCTCCCCCATCCCGCTCTCGGGCGGCCTGGGGTCGAGCTCGGCATGCGTGATCGCGGGCGTCGCGGGCGCGATGGCGCTCGTCGGCGGCGGCTTTGAGCGCGGCCGGGCGGCGCTCGAGCTGGCCTGCGCCCTGGAGGGCCACCCCCGACAACGTGGCGCCGGCGCTGCTCGGCGGCCTCGTGAGCTCGTTCGTGGACGACGGGCAGACCACCTCAACGCGCAATGGACGTTGGCAGACAACCTGCGCTTTGTTGCGATAGCGCCCCCCTATGAGGTCCGCACGGCCGACGCGCGGCGCGTGCTGCCGACCGAGGTCTCGCGCGAGACGGCCGTCTGGCAGATGGGCCGGCTCGTGGCCACCGTAACGCGCGCTCGAGACCGGTGACGCCGCGCTGCTCGCGGCGTCCTGCCACGACCGCCTTCACGAGCCGTACCGGCGCGCGGCTCATCCCCGACTACGAGGCGCTCCGGGTGGCGGCGCTGGGCACGGGCGCGTGCGCGTTCATGATCTCGGGCTCGGGCTCCACGATGCTCGCCGTGCCGACGGCGACGAGGGCCGCCGCGCGGACCGCGGCGGCGCTGGCCGAGACGTGCCCGGGCTATTGGCTGCGGACGCTTCCCGCCAACACCCTCGGCACCACCGTCGAGGTCCACTAGGCCCGCGTCCTTCTCGCCTGCTGGACGTTCTTCTCGCCTGCCGCCGCGCTCGCCCTGACACGTCTTGCCCTGTTTTGGGCAACATCTTTGATGCGCGTGCCCCTGTGGCATAAAAGGTGTTGCCCACTTTCTAGTCAAACGTGGCGACAAGGCCGATCGGGCGAGAAGAACGTCCTGCCACAAGCGCATGGCATCAATTCTTTGACCCAAAATCGAGTGGTTTGCCCCGGTGGAGACCCCTCAGCACGCGCGCCGGACCCCCGAACCACAAAACCTTTCCTACTCTGGCGCACCGCAGGCCGCTCGCCCGCGAACCTCGTCAAGATGACGCAGCAGCCTGTTTCTCAGTCGTGCCTGGCGCGTGGCCGTCTTGGCGTCCGGCCGTCTCCAGCGCAGACCCAGCCCAACGGCGATCGACTTGGCGACCTCGTCCATGAGCGCGGCCCGCCCGAGCATCGACCGGTCCACCTCGACGACCGTCCAGCCATCCGCCCCGAGGACGTTTCCCTTGCGCCGGTCATACGAGCTCCTGCTCCGAGGCTTGTGCTGCGACCCCTGAAACTCCGCCACAAGCCCCGCGCCCATCCCAGCTCAGGTCGCAGACAAACTCATCGATGCCAAAGAGCCAGGCGGTCCGCGGGCGCAGGGGCACGCACGCGTTGAGCCGCGCGCAGGGCAGCCCGTAGCCGCCACGGCGTCGCGGCATCGTGAGGACCATCGACGTCACCGCCTCCTCGGGCGAGGCGGCGCCGTCGCACACCCGCGCAAGCGCCGCGCGGGCCCTGCGGAGCCCCCACGGCACGCCCTCGCCACGCTCGGCCCGCCCGCGCTCGAGCCGGTCGAGATACCCCTCGATCCGCGCCACGGAGGTGAGCGCGGGACGGTTGCAGAAGCCGTGCTCCCCCACGTCGTGGGCAAAGTAGCCGCAGAGCTCATAGCCATAGAGCACGAGAAGGTCATCGTCGAGCACGCGTGCCATCTGGAGGAAGGTGAGCTCGGGACAGGGCAGCAGCACGCCCTCGCCGAGCTCGAAGAACGAGCCGACGGGATAGTGGCCCGTCATGAGATGGCATGTGGGCGCCATCAATGAAGTGACGGGCACTCTGGCGGGAGACGCAGAGGTCGAGCCGCGCCGGGCGCTCGGAAAGCTCGGGAGGCAGCCGTCTCGCGCGACTCATCTCAACGGATGCGGGCACCTTGGTCACGCGCGTTCGCCGGGGCATCCCGGCCAGGTCAACCCCCTCGCCTCGTTCAAAGAGCAGCCGCACGAGCAGGGGGCGGTCGCGCCTCCGTGGGCGGGTTGTCCATCGCCACGCGCAGGCCCGCGAGCCGCCACGCCCGCTGCGCCGTCTCAAACCCAAGCAATAGCCTCTCGCCCATCGCAAGCCTCCCTCGACGTGCGCGCAGCATACGCGTTGGGCGCGCGCGAGGCGGAGGGGGCCAGCAAAAAGCCAGCTGTCAGCCTAGTGTAATGTTGCGTTTTTGCTGGTAAATAGCCCTTTCGATTGCAACATACATGTCATGAAGGCCTGCTTTTGCCAGGCGGCAGCCCCTCTTCACCAACTCTCCAGAACCCAGCCTCCCGGCTTGCCGAGAAACACGAGGTTTTGGGTCATCGCCGTCCCCGCGCATGCCAAGGTGCCGATTCTGAACCGAATCCAATGGTTTTGGGTCGGACATTTTATGTGAGAAAGAGCGACAGGAGGTTCTTCTCGCCACATTGGCCCCTTGTTCCAGCCAACCGCAGCTTATGGGCAGCATCTTTTATGCCGAGGGACCTTTCAACACGCGATCTAGTGT